>DAORKG010000082.1:0-1812 GCA_035439445.1 Bacteroidia bacterium | reverse complement strand
CCAAGAATTATAGAATTCCATAAAATAGGAAGCTCGGATATTGGATATATTTCTGTTGCCGAAAATCAAAAAAATGTTCCGTTTGATATTAAAAGGGTGTTTTGGAGTTATCATACTCCTGATAATGTTGTGAGAGGCAGACATGCGCACCATAATACAGAAATGATTCTCATAGCAACCTTAGGACGTATTATTGTAAATACCGAAATGCCAAATGGTGATTTAAATGTGTTTTCATTAGAAAGCCCAAATCAAGGGCTTTATCTCCCAAAATACTGTTGGCACACCATGCAATATAGCCATATAGCAGTTCAATTGGTTCTAGCATCTGAATTATATGACGAGAAGGATTATATAAGAAGTTATGATGACTTTAAATTAATTAAAGCGTAATTAGAAACTATGAGTTATTTCAAACACGAATTATCTCAGGTCGACTCTACCTCAATTGGTAATGAAACAAAAATATGGCAATTTGTTGTAGTGCTAAAAGGCGCAAGTATTGGAAACAATTGTAATATTTGTTCTCATTGTTTTATAGAAAACAATGTTAAAATAGGTAATAATGTTACTATTAAAGCAGGGATTTATCTATGGGACGGTATCGAAATAGAAGACAATGTTTTTATTGGACCCAATGTTGTTTTTACAAATGATATTTATCCTCGAAGTAAACAATTTAGAGAACCTTTAAAAACTAAAATAGAAAAAGGGGCATCTATTGGAGCTAATTCTACTATCCTAGCTGGAACTAGGTTAGGTTCATATAGCATGACCGGAATTGGCAGCGTTGTTACTAGAGACCTTAAATCTCACGGCTTATATTTTGGAAATCCTGCGAAACAAAAAGGTTGGGTAGATGAATTTGGTGAGAAATTATTTTTCGATGAGTCAAATAAAATGTGGACTAACTCTGGTAATAGTATGTATAAAGAAACTGAAACAGGACTAGTAAAGATTTAACAAACTTCATTTTTGCATTTTAAACTCATAGAAATATAGTTATCTTAAATAAACTATATTTGTACAATATATAATTCGTATGCCAAAATTATCCATCATTATTCCCTGCTATTTTAATGAGGAGAATATACCTATCACTAAGCAAAAACTTATTCAAAACGAATCCCTTTTTGAAAATGATGTGACTTTTGAATATGTAATGGTAGATGATGGCAGTAAGGATAATACAATAGAAGAACTTATTAAGTTTAAAAACGAGCATCCCAGCAAAGTTAAAATCGTTAAACTTGCCGGAAACGTAGGATCATATAATGCTATATTAGCTGGTATGAATTATGCAACCGGTGATTGTTGTTCTGTTATAGCGGCAGATCTTCAAGATCCACCAGAACTAATGGTAAAAATGTATACTCACTGGAAAAATGGGATAAAATTGATTGTAGGTAACAGAGCGGATAGAGAAGAGTCATTTTTTCAAAAAGCATTTTCAAACACATATCATAAAATGATTCAAAAGTTTGCACTATCAAACATTCCTGATGGCGGATTTGACTATGTATTTTTTGACAAACAACTAAAAGACGAGGTTGTAAAAATTAATGAAAAAAATACAAATACATTGTACTTATTAGCTTGGCTTAATTATGATATGGTTTGTATACCTTACAAAAGAGCTAAACGTGAAGTAGGAAAATCAAGATGGACATTAAAGAAAAAAATAAAATTATTTATTGATTCATTCATCTCATTTTCATATGCGCCTCTTAAATTTATATCAGTAACCGGTATAGTTTTAGGTTTAATTGCATTTATATACAGCTTAGTTATTATCATTCTTAAATTCTCTGG
>DAORKG010000081.1:0-2409 GCA_035439445.1 Bacteroidia bacterium | reverse complement strand
ATTTACATTTTGACTGTTTTCGAAAATGGCAATATGAACAAAAAAGAGTTTATTAAACAATAAAGCAATGTTAACTTATAAAAGAGGTTGTTTCTTGGTAAGGGACAACCTTTTTTACATAAAAAAATAGGTGAATTTAACTTTAAATTTTACTTGCAGAACTACGATTAGTTACATAAAGTCCACTGATTTTAATAAATTCATATAAATTTGTTGTCAATTAAATATAAAACATGAAACAACTACAGCTCACCATTGCCTTATGTCTTGTGATATTTGGCTCTATTCAAAACGCACATGGACAATTCGATTCTTATCCGATAGATGGGTATACAGAATTAAGCGTTAAAAAGGCTACTGAATTTGCCGAACGTAAATTAATTGTAACCACTTTAGAATACGATGATGATATTGTAAAAAAATTGGACAAAAATAAGGACCCTGAAAAACTGGCAACATATAAAGCAACAATTAAGGAGTTTAATGCGGATATCAAAAAAATGGTAGACTCATTATGGACATTAAATAAATCCATAAAATACATGTCTTATGAGGATATTAAAGATATTAAAGGTGATGATAAATCTCAATATGTTGTTATAATTATGGAAAGGATGGAAGAAAAGACTTCCACTGGAACATCAGGCAAAACATACGTTATTGGTAATTATGATATTACATTTGATAATTCTGCTATTGGAGGTATACAAAAAACGAATAAAATTCGGAGCAAGTCTTCCCATTTTACTGTAATGCGTGTTGCTTTGTTAGAAAATTTACAGTTTCCAAATCAAATGACAATCCCAATGGGACATATCGTGCCGCAATCAACAGACATTGCTTTTGGGTTAACTTATATCGATTGGTACATAAGATCAAAGATGGCTGATATAAGTGATAAAGATATGATGATCCAAATTAATGAAAAGAGTAAAGAACTTGCCACCTTAACGCTACTCATTAGTGAGGAAGATGCAAAAGATGATGATATTATGGGCAAGGGTAGCAAAGTGTATCCTTTTAAATCGCAAATTGTTACTAAAGAAGAATTAGAAGCCCATATTTTAGCAAAAACACCCGGTTATGCCTATGTAAATTATGGACACAACAGTGCTTGTGCCGTAAAAGTTGATAATAGAACAATACTTCGTGTTCCTAAACCATCAGAAGTTACGCTTGTATCGACAGAAAATACGATTGCTAAAATGGGTATTTCAGTGCAGAAATTAATTGAAAAAGATGAGGAGGAATAGTTCACAATAGCAATATTGTAATTTTATTTTTAGTAAATAGGTTTATAAGAAACCAATAAACCTATTTACTATTTTTATTTTTAAAGTATCGTCGAAACAAAAAATTATGTTGCAGTGCATCCATGTTTTCATTTAATTTTGAGAACTTCTTTCCAGATTGATTAATGATTATTTTAAAGCAGCAGATTCGTCATTTATCCTAATCCTGCTGTTGTTGCCCAGCATATTGATTTCGAAGATACCCCTGTTAATGGTTCGTTAATGATTATTGACTTTGCCGGTAAAGTTGTTTTCGCACAAATTGTTGACGACTATAGTGCAATAACAGACCTTCAGGAAATACCTGCAGAAATAGATGTTCTTGAAGTTGCCAACGGAGATGAGGTTCAACGTTCAGAATTTATTAAGCTATAATTTTTGCAAAAGTTTAGATCAATCTCCTATATTCATTGTCCGGAGGCTTTTTTATTTCAAAAAGATGAAATGTTAATTTTTTTTAAAACATTGAACATATTTCTGTCTACATAGTTTTAAAGAAAACTTCGTTATGAAATGTCCTTTATGTATTGATAAAGAGTTGGTGATGTCAGATCGCCAAGGGGTAGAAATAGATTATTGTCCTGCTTGCCGTGGTGTATGGCTGGATCGTGGTGAATTAGATAAATTAATTGAACGCAGTGGTGAGCGTTTTATAAACAAATCAAAGTCAGCTCATCCACAAAACGAAATCAATGACTACAAACATCAGCAACATCCAAAACAGTATAAAAAGAAAAGTATTTGGGGAGAAATACTGGACTTTTAAGATTTAAATTTTTTAACTTGAAAAACTATTGCCGATTACAACAATAGGCAAAAGTCAGGTTGAAATGGAAGTGTACAAAGTTATGTGGGTTCATCTTACATGATATTAGTCTTTATTTTTAAAATATCTCCGGAATAAAAAATTATGCTGCAATGCTTCCATGTTTTCATTTAATTTTTGAGAGCTGCTTTCCAAATTGATTAATGATTGTTTTAAATTAACAGCTGCAGATTCATCATTTAATAAAACACCTGCAACAGAAGTATTATTGTTGTTTAGGTTTTCGGTAAGGATTTTTAATTCTTCGCTTGTCTGTAAAACCTGATTAGACACTGCTGTTAAATTAGATAC
>DAORKG010000080.1:0-2613 GCA_035439445.1 Bacteroidia bacterium | reverse complement strand
ACGTTACAAAAATGAATAATTCAATTACAACAAGTATAAAAAATATATTTAATAATCAAAAGTTAAAGTATTTAAATTTTTAACTTTACCGTGTGAAAAACAAGGAAGAAGAACCAAAAGAATATTTTGAACGTAGTATTTTATTGGTAGCTACAGTGGCAATTTCAGGATTGCTTATAGATTGGTTTAGTATTAAAATGCTATTGGACGTTAATCCGTGGGGCTCGGCAACGGCAATACCCGGCTTAGTAATAACACTTCAGGCTTTGTGGTTAATAGTAAACCCATATGCTGTTGTTTATGAAGATCGCTTTGAAATCAAGCAATCGTTATTGTATAACAAAGAGTTTTATTACCTGGATGCTAAATCTATAAACAGTAAATCATCCATGTCATTCAATTTGGTTTATAATGACGGTGACTTTGATAAATTACCATTATTAGGAATGAGAGCCTCTCACAAAGAAAAATTTAAAGCTCGACTAACGGAAAAAATAAACGCAAGTTTAAAAAACAGAGATTTTTAAAAGCAACTCATATGAAAAATAAAAAACTCATTTTTTTTGTCATCCTTTTATTTCCGGCGTTATTAAAAATAATTTTAGAATTCACGACAATAAACTCAAAAAAACTACCACATTTTGGACCAAAGGAAGTTGTTAAAAACGATACAGTTTTTTATAAAGTAGAGGCTAAATTTAAAAAACTACCTCTCAAAAATAGTGGAGATGTGAACTTGCAAGAATTAGAATTAGACACGTTAAACTATCCATTATTTGCAGTATGTTTTATCAAACAGAGTTATGCAAAGGATAACTATAGAATGGCTGGTTTAACTGAATACGTTCAATACAAAAAAGATAAAATAAAATTTATTCCCTTTGTTATTGTTACTCCTTGCGATGGATTAAGTGATTCTACAAACTTAAGAGAAATGGAAAAATTGTCGATAGGCAATGATAATGTTTTGAATGCATATTGGAACCAAGCATCATTTGATAGTTTAAACAAAACCTACTTTAAAGAAAAACCATATTATGTCGATTATAGTTTCTTCGTATTAGTTGATAAAAATAGAAACATAAGAGGCTATTACGATACTAGATACATAGCTGAAATTAAAAGATTGACGGAGGAATATCAACACCTGAGATTAAAGGAAGAGAAAGAACAAATGCTGAGAACTAATAAAATTGAAAGTAAATAACATGACACGTTTTGTAATAGCTATAGTTGTAATTACATTTTTTAGTTGTAATACTCATAAAACAGAAATAAAAAAACTGTTATTGCCTGTTATTGGCGAAAAAAAATTAGCTGGTGAAGATGGAAAAGACACGTTATATCATACCATTCAGCCCTTTGCTTTTGTGAATCAATATCACGATACTGTTTCTGAAAAAACAATTGACAATAAAATTTTTGTTGCCGATTTTTTCTTTGCAACCTGCCAAAGTATTTGCCCTAAAATGAGCTCTCAATTAGTACATGTTCAAAATGCATTTAAAAACGATCACAACGTGTTGATTTTGTCTCATACAGTTAATCCTTCAAATGATACGGTTGAGGTGTTGAATGGATATGCACAAACCTATGGAGCTATTAAAAACAAATGGCATTTATTAACCGGTAATAAAAAAGCTATTTACGACATGGCAAGATTTAGCTATTTAGTAAATGCTTTAGAGGATGATGGTTCTGCAGAGGGGTTTTTACATAGTGAGTTATTTATCTTAGTGGATGCTCAAAAACGTATTCGCGGCATGTATGATGGCACTGATAGTGTTGCTGTTGTTAAATTAATTTCTGATATTAAACTTTTAAAACAAGAGTAAATCATTGAAGTATTTAGTATTCATAGTGTGTGTTTTATTATCGTTTAATACGATTGCTAAAACAGAGACAGCTACTATTTATTATTTAGACAGTACCGAAACAATTATATCTTTTGAAAATATCACTATACAAGATAAAAAGCCAAATCCCATCTTTCAATTATTTCGAAAAAAGCAAAAGCTAAACAAAAAAATAACGGCAGCGGTTTTAGCATTCCCTTTTCCGTTTGGTATGGTAGGATTACATCGTATTTACTTAGGCACAAAACCATACGTGCCGGTTGCTTATATTGCAACGTTGGGCGGTGTTTTTGGCATACTACCACTGATAGATTTTTTTGCGATAACTTGCGATAAAAATTTTGATCAGTACAGAGATAATGGAAAAGTATTTATGTGGATAAAAGAGTAATTATTCCTCTTCAAACTTGTAAGCATACTTTCGCCATTTTTCAATTACCTGTTGCATATCATCTGGCAAATCACTTTCAAAAAAGATAGGTTCTTTAGTAATTGGATGTGTAATGCCTAATGTTTTAGCGTGAAGTGCCTGACGAGGTAAAATCTCAAAACAATTTTCAATAAACTGTTTGTACTTGTTACTTGATAATCCTTTTAAAATCCTGTCGCCACCATATTCATTATCATTAAACAAGGGGTGTCCCAAGTGTTTCATATGAACTCTAATTTGGTGTGTACGTCCTGTTTCTAGCTTACATTCTACAACTGTTACGTATCCAAAACGTTCTAATACTTTGTAGTGAGTAATAGCATGTTT
>DAORKG010000079.1:0-2737 GCA_035439445.1 Bacteroidia bacterium | reverse complement strand
TGTTTTTTTTTATTCAAATTGTTACAAAAGTTACAAGATGATTATACAAACCTCTTTGGCGGAAAGCGAAAAAGCAATAAAAGAGATGATGAGAGATCTGGAGTTTCAGACTTTTTTGAAAGATGGGGGTTTGAATATTGGTTTAGCGAAGTAGTTAAAGATTCATTAGTTAATGAAGATGAGGTATGGAAGTGGAACGTTATACGGTACTATAATAAGTTAAGTTATTTGAAAGATAAAGCAAAGTACGAAAATGTCGGTAAGTGATAATATAGTTAAGGTATTAACCGAATTTGGTAAAGATACCGTACCTGCTTTACAGAGTTCTTTAAAATCAAAATTAAGTCAAAAAGCTTCTAAATATGGAACTAGAAGAAATAGCAGTAGTGATTTAGCAAACTCAATAAAGTTTTCATTTAATAACTCAACCACTTCTACAACGTTAATTTTATCTATGGCAGATTATGGAGAGGTAGTTGATTCAGGACGTAAAGCCGCTCCAGTTAGTGAAAAAGGACAAAAGAGTTTAGAAGATTGGGCTAAAAAGCAAGGTATAGCAGAATCATTAAGAAAAAAGGATTTAGAAACTAGATTAGGTAGACAGTCAAAAAGTAAAAGAAAGATTAAAAAAGATTTAAAAAAGATGCCATTTGATAGGGCCGCAAAAGCTATTTCGTTTTTAGTCGCTCGTAAATTAAAAAAACATGGATTCGATGGTAATAACTTTTTTAAAGAAGTAATGAAAGATGGCAGACTTGAACAACTTGAAACTAAACTAAAAGAGGTTATTAAAACTGACATTAAAATAGAATTATCAAACACATTTAAATAAATGGCATTAACAGTAAGTCAAACACCTCAATTATATACACCTGCTTATAACGAGCAATTTTTTACTGCTTTGTCAGATCAAATAGCTGTAACAGATTTTAAGTATATTGTTACAGTAGAATGTAATGCTAGTGGAGTAGTTGAGACTTATGATATATTACAGCGACCTGATGGATATTTGGTTTATGATGTTCAGGAATGGACTAAAAACTATATAAGCCGTTCGTATTTTAATCCTAAGTTATATCAATCAGGTAGTTATGGATTAGCAACTGGAAAAGCTGCTACAGTTCAGGTAAAGATTAAAGAGTATTATTCAGGTGCAATTCAAAGTACTTATACTTATGATTATACTATTTGGGATGCTTGCCTTAAAAAAGAAGATTTTGCAACTTTTGATTATACAGCGTATGTAATAAATGGAACTGATATAATTCCTTTGTCGGATGATCCAAACCCGTATCCTTATATTAATACAGAATCAGGAGATTATTTTATACACTTTTTTAGAAACAATGCAACTAAGGTAACTTTAATTTTAAAAGATGATATAAATGATGTTATTGATAGTGTTGATATTACACTAGATACATCTAATAGTTTAATACATTATATTGATGTAGGATATAATAGCTTATTAACATTAGGATTAATAACACCTTTAAATAATTGGAGTGTAGTTGTTCAGATTAAAAACGGTGCTAGTATTTTATATACTACCCAACTATACTTTAAAGACATTGAAACTGATTATGTAGATTATGGTGTATTCTATTTAACTCGTGAGGGTAAAATGAATTACATGGATTTTGAAAAAGTAAGTCAAAAAACAGTAGATAAACAAGTTAACACCGTAAGACAAAGACCTAATAAAATAACATCAGGTGTTTATGGTAGTAATATTTACGATTCTGAACTATACACAGTTTCAACTCAAACAACTAAGCAAATATTATTAAATGCTAATTGGATTACACCATCTCAAGCTGAAAAGTTAGAAGATTTATTTGATAGCCCGGTTGTTTATTTAAAAGACTATAAAAAGAATAGGTATTTATCTGTAAGGGTTAAAAATTCAAATTACGAAATTGGAAATGGATTTATTGATCCTTTAATACCTTTTTCAATTACTTGCGAGTATTCAATTCAAGAAACTAGACAAAGAGGTTTATAATGGTAAGCACAAAATTAATAATACAAGGTGTTGACATTGCACTAGCTGAAAACATACCAGTTTCAATTGATTTCGTATTATCTGATGTTAGAGAGCCTGATAAACGTAATGCTTCATTTAGTAAGACAATTAACATATATGCTACAAATGAGATAAATAAAATATTTGAAAACATATTTGAGGTAAACATTAAAACTCAATACTTCAATAAGAACAAAAAAACACCTTGCAGTTATTATGTAAATGAATTATTGAATTTTACCGGGAGCTTACAATTAATAAAAATAGTATTAAAACCTGATGGGAACATTATATATGAGTGTTCGATAATAGGAGAGGGGGGTTCATTATTTTTAGATATCGGAGATAAATACATTACCGGTAATGCTGATTCAGCTAATGATTTAGATTTTAGTGCGTACGATCATACATACGATAGAGCAACTCAAATATCTTTAAACAATGCAAATGTAGGAACTGGATTAGGTGTTTTATATCCTTTTGTAGATAGAGGCACAAATGGTGGAAGTGATGATACTTTTGATGTTGAGGATTTTATTCCATGTTTATCATTTTGGGAATATTGGAATAAGATTTTTGAAATGGCTGGTTATACTTATTCAAGTTCTATAATAGATAGTGCTGAATTTAAGAAGTATGTAATGCTGCCAAACATTATTAATGTTCCATTAGATTCAAGTCAAATAAATAATAGTCAGTTTTATTTAGGAG
>DAORKG010000078.1:0-2988 GCA_035439445.1 Bacteroidia bacterium | reverse complement strand
TATAAAATGCACCTACTATAATCACAAATAATACTACTGCAATTTTAACAACTACAATAATGTTGTTTGTTTTAGCCGCTTCTTTAATTCCCTTAACTAAAACTGCTGTAACAATCCAGGTTATTAAAAATGCCGGTAAATTAAATGCAAAACCAGGAACTGGAAGCCCCATTGCTTCACATTTTTCAGTAGCAGTTGCTAAATCATTACATAACCAAATAGGAAACTCAATACCAAATAAGTGTAATAGTTTTACAAAATATCCACTCCATGCTACCGCTACTGTGGTTGCCCCCATCATGTATTCCAATATTAAGTTCCAACCAATAAACCATGCAAATAATTCACCTACAGTTCCGTAAGCATAGGCATATGCCGAACCCTCAACCGGTAAAACCGAAGCAAACTCAGCATAACACAAAGAGGCAAACAAACACCCAATACCCGCAATCACAAAAGCTAAAGCCAAAGCCGGACCTGCATAATCATGAGCCGCAATTCCGGTTAGGGTAAAAATACCACCCCCAATAATTGCACCTATTCCCAATGAAGTTAACCCCCATTTTGTTAGAACGCGTTTTAAATCATTTTTTTTCATATCTGCCTCAAAGGCGGATACCGGTTTTATTCTCCAGACTGACATATATGTTTTTTATAAATTAATAATGTAAATTATCTTAACTATTCAAATATATATAATTTTATTTAAAAACATATAATACCTTATCTTTAGCTCTTTAAAAATGACAACACTTATTATTATACTCTTTTTGATAGGCTATTTTGTTATAGCCCTAGAGCATAGTTTTAATGTGAATAAAGCTGGAACAGCTCTTTTAGTGGGTGTTTTATGCTGGTCAACATATGCCCTATCATCATCTGATCCTCATTTTGTAAGTGGCTTAAGCCATCATTTAGCAGAAATATCAGAAATTCTTTTCTTTTTATTAGGAGCCATGACCATTGTAGAACTTATTGATGCTCATGATGGATTTGATATCATTACCGAAAAAATAACTACTACCAATAAAAGGTATCTGCTAATAATCATATCGTTTATCGCTTTCATACTATCAGCCGTATTAGATAATTTAACTACTGCAATTGTGATGGCTACTGTGGTAAAAAAACTGATTCCTGAAAAAACAGACCGCTATTACTTTTTAGGTTTGGTAATTATATCGGCAAATGCCGGAGGTTGTTTTAGTCCCATTGGAGATGTTACAACAACAATGCTCTGGGTAGCTAATAAATTAACTCCGAGTACAATTATAAGTCATTTGTTTTTACCGAGCTTAGTTTGCATGCTTGTGCCTTTAGCATTAAGTATGATAAAAATAAAAGGACATGTAACTGCTTTTGAAATTGCTAAAAAAGAAAACACAATTTCATCAAAAGAAAAAACACTCATTTTTGCGTTAGGCTTAGCGTGTTTATTATTTGTTCCTATTTTTAAAACTATCACCCACCTCCCACCATACATGGGAATTTTATTTGGCTTAGGAGTGATGTGGGTAGTAACTGAATTATTGCATAAACAAAAAGATGAATTTGAAAAGGGTAAATTTTCAGTAGTTAACGCCATTACTAAAACAGATGTACCGAGTGTACTTTTTTTCTTAGGAATATTATTAGCTGTTGCTTGTTTACAAGAAATACATGTATTACAAAATACAGCTACCTTACTTAATGATACTTTTGGAGATTTAAGAATTATTTCAGCCATCATTGGTTTGTTATCGGCTATTGTAGATAACGTGCCGTTGTTGGCTGCTACAATGGGTATGTACGATTTCCCTACCGATGATGCATTTTGGCAAATGATAGCCTACACAACCGGCACAGGTGGGAGTTGTTTAATTATTGGAAGTGCAGCAGGTGTGGCCGTGATGGGATTAGAAAATATTACTTTTAGTTGGTATTTTAAAAACATTTCGTGGTTGGCATTTGTTGGTTATATCGCCGGATTTATTATTTATTACTTACAAAACAGTATTATTGCATAGTGGAACCCATTGAACCTGAACATATCAACAATTCTGAACCTCAAGAAAATGTCAATTTTGAGGAAAGACCTAGTATATTACCTAAGCCTATTTTAATCCAAGACAAAAAAAATTGGGTTCGTAAATCGCTTATTAGCTTAGCGATATATGGTTTTTTGTTTTATTTCGTATTTGGCGGAAATTTCTCTTACATCGCTGCGGTATTGGTAGTTTTACTCATACATGAGTTCGGACATTTTTTTGCCATGAAAGCATTTAATTATAGTAATGTGAAACTTTTTGTGTTACCTCTTCTAGGCGCATATGTTACCGGACAAAAATCTGTTATTTCTCAACGACAAATGAGTATTATTATTTTAGCCGGTCCATTACCTGGCATGATAATAGGCTTTTGTTTACTGATGTATACTGTATTGTTTCCAAGCGAGCGTTTACATATGTTGGGTAACATTTTTTTCTTCTTAAATCTATTTAACTTATTACCATTTATCCCTTTGGATGGCGGAAGATTATTAGAAACTTTATTTGCAAAACATAATCATACTATACGAGTTGTGTTTACGATTATTTCTATTGCAGCTATGGCACTATTAGCAATTGTAGCTCATAGCGTTATCTTTTTAATTATTCCTGTTTCTATGATTTTTGACTTAATCATGGAAATTAAAAATCAAAAAATTAGAGAATACTTGGACCAAGAACAAATAAACTACACCACTGATTATGCTGATTTACCAGACTCTAGCTACTGGACAATAAGAGATTGTATTTTATTATCTTTCAACAAACGTTACGCTGGTATTCAGGCAGGAGTTCACCAATACAGCGCATTGGAAGGAGGAATTATACAACATGTTGTAGCCATATTAAAAACGCCATTCATAAAAGATGTTCAAGTACTTGAAAAAATTGGAATCATATTTATTTACATTATATTTCTAATAGTATTACCTTTAATCTATTTATTAATTTATTTATTTAC
>DAORKG010000077.1:0-3473 GCA_035439445.1 Bacteroidia bacterium | reverse complement strand
GGTTTCAAACGCCGCCGATTGCAAACCGCGAAAACGTTACCAGTAATGCACCCAGAAATCTCTGTAGAAAATTATTCGGTTGACAACAATGCTTTTTTCAGAACAATTTAGGACATTTTAGAACATGGTTTCATAGAAACAGTTTAGGGCACTTGAAACGGTTTTTAGTTTTTTATTTTCCTCCGCTTTTTGCGGGTTTAAAAAACCCGTATTGGCTATCCCTACAGGAGGTGCTGTTATTGTAGAATGAAAATTTCTGTAATCGGTACAGGGATTAATAGGTGTGTTTGCAAAACCAGCAGAAAGAGTAAAAAAAGGTAAATCTTGGCCATATTTTATAAAACAACCCAAATTATCAAGTGGATATGCATATGTGGATGCTGGCCATCCAATTTTTACAAGGGCATTTCCATTAGCTGGATTTCTAATATTCCATAATCCATCTGGTGAGTTCTTTATATGTTTAATAATTCTATCTGAAATATTAATGGCTTCTTTTTTTAATTCTGTTTCTCCACTACCATACCCAAATACATTACTCCCGTCAACATCATGGTCATCGACTAACTGACTTGTCAATGCTAAGCCCATTAATAAATAAAATACCTGATCTTGACTTTCTTCGGTAGATTTTAATATCCCATTACGAAGAAATGATTCATAATCACTTGTGTTATAATCTTGTCCCGAATTAAATGTTTGAGTAAAACCACGGTCATTTTGTCTATCAATAGTATTGCCAGTTCCATTAACACCATTAGTATTATAGTAATTAAAATGTTTATAATTATTCTTGACAAAGTTAGGAGGCATATCATCCCTGATAAAAAAACCGTTTAGATTTGGACTCATATTTCCGTTACTAAAAATGCTTTCGGCATAATAATCAATTCTATTAACTGCATTCAAAGCACAAAACAACTCATGTTTAACTTTTGACACATCTTGAAAGTTATCCTTCAATAAACGGTATTCGGTTGCTAATGTACTTATATAAATCCCTAATCTTGTGCCTCCATCACCTAATTTTAATTCATTACCTGTATTTGAATACGTATTGTATTCCAATCCTCGTTCATTAAAAGGCATACTTTCCCCATGATCATGAGAAGTTGTGTCATTTGCTCCATTTGGAGCAGTATTCCCAACTTTTACAAAGTCATTATTTAATCTACTTTTATAATACCAATATTTTTTATGATTTTCTAAATCATTTTGCCCTATTAATGTAATTGTTGATAATACTAATCCACTAAATAAAAGAATATGCTGTTTCTTATTTTTCAAAATATATATCATAGTTTCCACTATCTGTTTTTAATTGTAAATGCATTTTGTCTTTATATAAATTTCTAATGTCCCAATTTGTATAATTTGTGCCCTTTGAATTTAAAGGCGTTAAAAACACATTTTTTTTTATCAAATCTCCTAAAGCAGTATTCGCTCCAGCTTCAAATCTAAATTTTGTTTTATCTACAAGTGGTTCTTTTACAGTTCCCATATTAATAGGGCTAAAATAGTAATACGGTGAATTTTTTCCATTTCTTCCCTTAAAAATTAATTTTAAATCTCTAATATCGAATGTTTGAAGAATATTGTTTATTTCATAAATGACACTATTTCCATTATAATTATATTCAATTATACTCCATGTACCAATAGCTCTTTTTTCAGGGTTCTTGAGAGAATAAAAATTATCTTCAGGATATTTTTTACAAGTTGTAAAACAAAGAGTAATTGTGAGACAAGCAATAAATATAAATAGTAGATATGGCTTTTTAGCTAGCATTGTCATATAATCAGTATTTTATTCTAACAGCTCTACTTTTTAATTTCTTTTTTTAATGCTTCAATTTCTTTCTGTTGCTGAACAATATAAAGAGTTAATTCTTCAATTTTTTGAAGTAATAAAGCATCTGTCTTTGCTAAATCATTACCATCTTCCTCGATTTGTTTTGCGGTAGGTATATTAGGCAAATGTTTATTATTCTTATAGTAACATTCTACTTCTGATAAAGGCATTAACTTGTAGTTTTTGTCAAATACAAAATCTGCCCAATAACCACTAGTATTATTAAATACCCTTACCTCCTTACAAGCAACTTTCCCACTTACGCTTAACATGGCATCTGTATGTGGTCCAGAACCAACCTTTTCTACACCTATTTGTGTTTTACCATCTCCATAAACAACAAATGTGTTTTTACCATCATTTCTCATAATAGAATATGCTTTTACTCCAGTATTCCATGTTTGAACTTTTACCCCATTTGCATTATTTCCATTTTGATTAATCTCAATAGATGTATTCAAATCAATAACTCCGCTCTGCGTCCAACCAATTTTCAAACTATTTTGCATATCAACTTTTGCCCCCATAAAAACCGTTCCACCATCTTTTCCGTTTGGTATATCCCATCCTACATTTATTCCAGTATTTCTGCCACAAAAATAATTTATTAATAATCCATTACTACTACCTCCAAACTGGTCGGTTCCCTCTACTTCAATTATACCCGAACCGCCCCAAGGCGCAGAATAAAACGATAAACTGGAATTAGTTTGACCTAAACCACTACCCGTTGGCACTCTAGAAATAAATGAACCAGGATTAATAAATTGAGGTAACGCATTTACATTTGGGTTTGCACACGTTATCCAAGGTAAAGGTTTTGCAGACGTATTCCCTAAATAAAAAACAGCTCTCGAAGTTGCTGTTGCCGGTGTATAACTAAACTCATTGCCTCCAGCAAACAACAAGCTTTTTTTTACTACCATTTCTTGTTCAAATGTACTTTTACCAGCAATCGATAAATCTCCCCCAACTTTGGCATTACCATCAATTAAAATATCTTTTTGAGCTCTCATTGTATCGGTTGCTACGACCTCGCCCTTGGATGTAATATCTCCTGCGGTGGTAATATTTTTTGTTACATGTAACGAATCATTTACACTCAAAGCACCAGTAACAGTAGTTGTAGGTATTGTATTTTGTGCTTTCATGCATAGCGTTGCACCAACAAGAAGCAATGAACTGTATATTATTTTTTTCATAAAAAAGGTTAATAAGTTAGTTTAACAAATTAAGGGTAATTTATTTTAATCTGCAAATAATAATCATTAATCTAATGTTATTTAAACTTCATCTAAACATGGATTTTCTTTACCATTTATTATTAAAACCCTGCCACTTACAAAGTGGATTTCTCATATTTGTAAAAATCCAACCTCAAAAGTTGGATTTTTTTATGCACTTAATCTAAATCAAACTTTACAACGTTTAGTTCCATCAACCTTATATTTTTAGCAATCTGTCAAATAACTTCTTACAAAATGTTATTTGATAGTTCAATAATGTAAGCCAATAGTTCAACCAATAAATTATCCTTAGGCATCAACTTTATGTTTATGTCAATCCAAAGGAACACAAATATCAAATAGTTAATACCATTGAAAAAAGTAGAAAAAGTATT
>DAORKG010000076.1:0-3493 GCA_035439445.1 Bacteroidia bacterium | reverse complement strand
AAATTACCAGATCCCGAAAATAGAGAGCCAATTACAATTTCAGGAAACATAAATGCCCCTTCGGAGTTCTGGAAGAAAAGGAACAATGCACTCGCACAACTAAATGACTCAAAATCAGAAAACGGAACTAATTACGATTGGACTGTTAGCCACGTAATTTTTGATTATTCTAATAAATACATCAAACTCATTGTAGATGAAGGTAGTCAAAGAGAGATTGAAATTACTGGTACATTTGTTTTAAACCCTATTTTTAAAGAGCTTAAAATAAATGATCCAAATGGTGCCTATGAAACTAGGGAAGAATTATACAGAGCTTTGAAGTTTTCCGGCCATATTTTCAAAAGCAAAGAAAGTCACTTAGAAGTATTAAAACAACTTCAAAACTTTTCCGGTAAAATCACAAAAAGTTTCAACGAATTTAATGACAACAAAGGAAACTCCGGGAAATCATTTGAAACTGTTTTAGAGGGAATAGTTCCGCTTGATTTTGATATTTCAACTCCTATTTTTTCAGGTGAGCAAAAGGTTGATTTGAGGATAATTGTAGAAGTCCAGGAGCGAAACAATAAGCCAACGTTTTATTTGACTTGCCTTGAATTCGTTTCGGAAGTGAATGAGTATATGGAATCAAAATTTGCATCATTAAAAGAATATTTTGCAGATATTGCAATCATTTCAAAATAACAAAAAAAATAAACTAAATTATTTTTTATTTTAATAAGTTATGCTTTAATTTGCATAACTTATTTTTTTATCAAACAAGTAATAGAATGAAAAAAGACGAATATCAGGAGTTTTTAAAATCTAAGCAAAAAACATTAATTGAATCTGGATTTGATATTGAGGAATCGGAATTGAATCCATTACTTTTTGACTTTCAAAAATACGCCATTAAAATTTCTATAAGAAAAGGCCGTTTTGCATTGTTCGAAGATTGTGGACTTGGAAAAACATTTCAACAATTAGAATGGTCAAGGATAATTTCTAATAAATATAATAAACCTGTATTGATATTAGCACCATTAGCGGTTGTTGAACAAACAATACATGAAGGGAATCATTTTGGGATAGAAGTATTTA
Organism: Bacteroidia bacterium; assembly: GCA_035439445.1. GTDB lineage: Bacteria > Bacteroidota > Bacteroidia > B-17B0 > Aurantibacillaceae > UBA4416. The sequence goes on along the minus strand of DAORKG010000076.1, from coordinate 2,410 downwards.
AGATAAATACAAATGATGTAATTATGCCAGATGAAAATAGAATATTTATAACTAATTATGACCAACTTAAAAATATTGATTGTTCTGTTTTTGTTGGAGTTGTTTTAGACGAAAGTTCAATTTTAAAAGGCCGTGATGGGGCAACTTCTTCTTTGATTATTTCTTCATTTAAAAATACTCCTTATAAACTTGCTTGCACCGCTACACCTTCACCAAACGACCATATGGAACTAGGACAACATAGTGAGTTTTTAGGGGCTATGAGCTACTTAGAAATGCTTGCTATGTACTTTGTACATGATGGGGGTGATACGAGCAAATGGAGGCTAAGAAAACACGCAACAGATGACTTTTGGCAATATGTATGCTCATGGTCACTTTCAATAGATAATCCTAAAACACTTGGATTTGATGGATGTGCTTATGAATTGCCAGAAATAGAATATATTGAACATTTAATTCCAGTAGAAAATAATACCAATACTCTTTTTGGTGATGTTGCAGTTTCTGCAACTGATATACATCAAGACTTAAATCGTTCATTTGATGCAAGAATGCAAAAAACAATTGAATTGGTTGAAAATTCAAATGAACAATGGATAGTTTGGTGTTTAAGAAATACAGAATCTGATTATTTAGAAAAACAACTTTCTGATTCTGTAAATGTACAAGGCTCTGATTCGCCAGAATATAAAGCTAAATACCTGAATGGATTCGCTAACAACGAATTTAAAACGCTAATCACAAAAACATCAATTGCATCTTTTGGTATGAACTACCAAAATGCTTGTAATATGGTTTTTACTTCATACGACTTTAAATTTGAATCATTTTATCAGGCGGTTAGGAGACAATACCGTTTTGGACAGAAAAGAAAAGTAACGGTTCATTTATTGGTGCCAGAAAGCCAATTAAACGTAAGAAAATCAATTATTGAAAAGGAATCAAAACACAAAGAAATGATTTCAGAAATGGCCAAATATTCAGCAATTACAGATTATAAAAAAAACAAATCAAATATTATGATTGAGAAAAAGGAAATTAAAACAAAAGATTATCATTTGTTTAATGGTGATTGTGTTCAAGAATCAAAAAAAATATTAGATAATTCAGCTGACTTAACAATTTTTTCACCACCTTTTGCAGAATTATATGTTTACTCTGATAGCCCAAATGATATGGGTAATGTTTCAGACTATAAGCAATTTGAAGAACATTTTAAATTTTTAATTCCTGAGATAAAAAGAATACTTAAGCCAGGCCGTATTTGTGCAGTTCATTGTATGGATTTGCCTATTCAAAAAGGCAAAGAGGGGTATATTGGTTTGAGGGATTTTAGCGGAATGATGATTGATTGGTTTCAAGAACATGATTTTATTTATCATTCTCGGGTCACAATTTGGAAAAATCCAGTAACCGAAATGCAAAGAACAAAATCACTCGGATTACTACACAAAACAATTAAAAAGGATAGTTCAATGAGTAGAGTTGGCATTCCTGATTATGTTTTATTTTTTAGAAATGATGGAGAAAACGAAATTCCAATTAAGCATCAGGATATTGATCCAAAACTACCAAATTATCTACCAGTAGATTTATGGCAGAAATATGCTTCTCCAATTTGGTATGATATTGACTATTCCAGAACATTGCAATATCGTTCAGGACGCGATGGAAACGATGAAAAGCATATATGCCCACTTCAATTAGATACTATTGAAAGAATTATTCATTTATATTCAAACGAAGGAGAAACTGTATTTAGCCCTTTTGGAGGTATTGGTTCAGAAGGTTTTCAGGCGTTGAAAATGAAAAGAAAATCTATTTCGATTGAATTAAAGTCAAGTTACTTTAAGCTGAATTTGCAAAATCATAAAGCAGCAGTCGAAGAAAATGAATCAGTTTTAACTTTATTCTAATGCAAATTTTCAAAACATCATTTATTCAAGTCTTTTTGGTAAGCATAAATACAATATGCTTATCGAAAGGATTGTATTTTGGAGTTGCTTTATTTGGATTTTTAATATCTTGGTTTTGGGTTACGAATGTAAAAAAAGCAAATATCGCAACTAAAAAAGACCAATTCATTTATGCACTTGGTGCAAGTATTGGAGGAATATCAGGTTTAATTTTAACAAAAATAATTTTATAAAATGTACTATTGTAAAGGAAAGCTAAATTTAAGCAAGTTGGATGAATTTGTAGAACAAAATCCTCATTTGGTATCAGAAAACAGAAACGGAGATTTGGAGATAAGAATTGATGCTGTTTTTCACACTTATCCAGGGGCAAATGGTAACAACATGACTATAACAATGTTTGATCCTAAAAGACAGCAAGGAGAAAGCAGGAAAACATTTGCCGGCTTGTTATTTGATTTTGAAAAGCTAAAAAATATGTTTAGATGAAA
>DAORKG010000075.1:0-4215 GCA_035439445.1 Bacteroidia bacterium | reverse complement strand
AACAACAGTCTGATTAACTGTTCGTTTTTTGATTGATGATTGAAACTCCGGCTGATTACCGGAGTTTTATTTTTTTTAATCTGAACTTGTTTCAGATTCTTTAATAATAATTTACTTTTGTACAAACAAGATTTAGTAAAGTACATAAATTAGCATAAAATGAAAAATACCATTATTGCACCATCGATACTAGCAGCCGATTTTGCTAATCTACAACGTGATATCGAAATGATTAACAATAGTGAAGCCGATTGGTTTCATATTGATATTATGGATGGTGTTTTTGTTCCTAATATTTCATTTGGAATGCCCGTTCTGGAAGCAATAACCAAACATGCTCGAAAAACGATTGACGTTCACTTAATGATTGTTGATCCAGATCGCTATATTAAAACTTTTGCAGATTTAGGAGCGAATATACTTACTGTTCATTATGAAGCCTGCACTCATCTTCACAGAACATTACAGGCTATAAAAGCTGAAGGAATGAAGGCTGGCGTCGCCATAAACCCTCATACGCCCATTGCTGTATTAGAAGAAATAATTAATGATATTGATTTGGTGTGTATTATGAGTGTCAATCCTGGTTTTGGTGGTCAATCTTTTATAGAAAATACGTATTCAAAGGTTGAAAGATTGAAAGATTTAATAATTAGAAAAAATACATCAACCCTAATAGAAATTGATGGTGGTGTCACCAACAAAAATGCCAAAAAACTTGTCGATGCCGGAGCTGATGTTTTAGTAGCAGGAAGTTTCGTTTTCAGAGCTGAGAATCCTTCACAAACCATTGCTGAATTAAAAAGAGCAACCTCAATTTAATTGTACTGTTCCAATAAATATTTGATTAAATCTGTTGTCGTTATAATTCCTACCAATAAATCTCCTTCACAAACGGGCAACGCATGAAATTCTTTTTGTGATAAAATTTCTGCTGCTTCCTTTATAGTAGTTTCTGGTGAAATAGTAATCAGTTTTTTTGCCATCACTTGCTCAACAGTAAACATATTGTAAACTGTTGTATCTACAACCTCCGCATCGTCATCGACAGCGTCGACAAAAGATATTCTAAGCAAATCGGTATAACTTAGCATACCTATAATTTTATTCCCATTCATAACAGGAATATGTCTGATTTTATTTTTTTTAAAAAGCTCTTCAGCCTTTGTTAAATCGTCAGTGATTTTTAATTTGATTACGTTTTTGGTCATTATTACTGACACGGGGACTCTATGTTTCATGTCTATAAATTTTTTATTTAATGCAATTTTTATAACTGGAGATTATACTATCTTTTTTAAAGATTTATCCCAAATGTAGTGCATAAAAAAACTACAAAACATGATGTTTGTCAGTACGTGGTAAAGAGTATTTTGCTATACTGCTATACCAACTTGTATTTGAAACTTGAAGTGTAGAGAAGAGTTAAAGAAATATTCAAAAATTAGCTATCTCTTTTAAAATATACCCAATTGCATAAATGACCATTAGGAAGCAAAAGAAGAGAAATACATACTCCATGGCTTTTGAATTGGATAGCTTAGTTTGATAAACTCAAATTTACAGCTATTTATCTAATATGCAATTTAATTTATTAACAATTTTAGTATAATTAACTTATTTTCAAGTAGTCATAAATTAAAATTGATTGTATACTCTCGTATCACTTAATAAATAGTTGCCTTATTTTTTTACCACTTTTAGTACTTGTTGCTTATTTTCAGAGGCTACCTTTACAAAATAGTTTCCAGAGACCAAATTTGACAAGTCTAGTTTAAACTCTAAACCATTTCCTTCTTTATGGGAAACTTCTTGCCCTAAAGCGTTATAAACTGTAACTTTTTTTACAATTTCTTTTGATTTTATGGTTAATAGGTCTTTTATAGGGTTTGGTGATACTTGCAAATCTTTGAATGCAAATGAATGATTGCTCAAAGCAACTTGCACAGTCACTGGTAATCGTGTTGGGCTTTCAAATCCATTAATTGTTTGACTTGCATAATAGGTTGTACCGTTCACAAGAAGTTTATTTAAAGGTAACGGACTACTAGCCATCCTATTTGCTGTTGCATCTGCATACCATTGAATATTGCTTCCTATAACAACTATATCAGCAAGGGTTTGACCTTGAGTAAAAGACTGAAATCGATCTCCTGATGGAGCTGGAACTGGGATTTGGTTTACTACAAATATTGGTGATTTAGCTACACATAAACCAATAAAAACATCAAAAGTGAAATTTCTTTTACTAGCATTTGGAGAAACTGTGTCTATTATATAAGTAGGATTAGTTGCTCCCACTATAGCAATACCATTCTCATACCACTGAAACATGTAATTGCCTGAAAGTTGGCTTTCTAATAATAAAGGTTGAACTACAGTAGTGTTGTCTATATAAATATCATAAACATCAGGTATTATAGTTATTTCTGGTAATGGATTTACCACAATGCTAGCTGAGCCAATTATTTGACTAGAACAACTGGGAAAACCAGCACTTTTTATACTTACCAAACTATAAACACTATTTGCAAATAATGGTTGTGTTAAAATTGTGGCTAATCCTGTTGCGTCTAAAACAATAGTTTGATTTGAACCATAATTTTCATTATAAGTTACTGTTGCATTAGGAGTTCCCGTAATATTAATAATGCCTGATGTACCTGAACACACTGAACTTCCTCCTGATATAGTTGCTGTAGGTAATTGATTTACTGTAACCGTTAACGAGGTAGTAGTTGAACACTGTCCAACATCAGGAGTAAAAGTATACATTGTTGTTGCTATATTATTTAAAGCAGGAGACCAAAATCCTGTTATTCCATCATTGGATGTTGTGGGTAAAGGGGCAATTGTTGCACCTGAACAAATTGGAGGTACAGCTGCAAATGTTGGAGTTACTTTTGGAATTACCGTAACATTTAACGTAGCTGTTGTCGCACACTGACCTATAGTTGGCGTAAAAGAATAAGTTCCACTTGTCGTATTACTTATTGTTGATGGCAACCAAGTTCCTGTTATACCATTAACTGAAGTTGTTGCTAAAACTGGGGCTACTGAACCTGAGCATAACGAAAAAGCAGAGAAAAAATTTGGAGTTACTATTGAATTTACAGTAACTGTTCTTGTTGCCATAACATTAGGACAACCACCAATTCCTATTGCAATATAAGAAATAGTAGTTGTTCCTGGAGAAACACCTGCAACAACACCTGTAGTAGAATTTATTGTTGCTATTGACGTATTAGCTGAACTCCATGTTCCTCCAGCTACAGTTGATGCAAATGTTGATGTCGAGCCTGCACAAATATTTTGGTTGCCACTTATTACCCCTGCATTTGGTTGCGGTGAAACAGTAACTGTTCTTGAAGCGGTAGCATTTGGACAAGTTCCAGTTCCTGATACCGTATAATTAATTATTGCCACTCCTGAAGAAACACCTGTAACAACACCTGTAATTGAATTTACTGTTGCTATTGATGTATTACCTGAACTCCATGTTCCTCCAGTTACATTTGATACAAATACTGATGTTAAGCCAACGCAAATATTTGAATTTCCAGCTAATATTGGATTTGGCAGTTGATTAACCGTAATATTAACTCCATTGTCTGTTCCAATTGTTGATGGATTTGAGGCAATCACTCTAATCCTGTATCCAATTCCAGTCGAGGCATTATTTGGAATTAAACCTGAAAAAGTTCCACTCGCTATAGCAGTCAAAGTTCCTATACTTACAGGACTTGCAAACGAACCAGAAGCGTCACTCAATTGAGCCGTAAATACATTACCTGAAACGTAAGTGCCACTTGCAGTAAATGTAACTGTAACTGATGATCCTGAACAAAAAGAAGTTGTGGAAACTGAGCAAGTAATTTCGTTAGCAACTATTTCATTGTTTGGGTTATCTGTCTTGCTTCCAGAATTAGTTGTGGCGTTTAGTAAAAGTACATTACACAGTAAAGTGAATGTGAGGAGTAGTTTTAATTTCATAATGTGACTTTTTTAAGGAGTGGATTGTAAATAAATTTCAAATCTAAGAAAAAAAATTTGTGTTAAGGTTTTTTGAACATTATTAAAACCATAAATATTGAATAAAAAAAAACAGCATAAAATTAATTCTTATGCTGTTTAATTGTGACCGCGGAGGGGTTCGAACCCCCAACCCTCAGAGCCGAAATCTGATATTCTATCCAGTTGAACTACGCAGCCATT
>DAORKG010000074.1:0-4947 GCA_035439445.1 Bacteroidia bacterium | reverse complement strand
CAATTCATTTTCACGACTCAGGAACTGAACCTCCATTTAGCACTTTGGTTATGTTTTCAAGAATTTCTTTTTGATCTATATTATTGGTGATTGGCTCATCTTTTGTGGTAATATCTAATTTGTCGCCAAATCTTTTCGGATTCATTTTTGATAAAATCCATTTTCTTGTATCAATCTTTAGTTTTCGATGTTGTGTCATGTCTCCAGTCTTTTTTTCAACTGTACCATTTTCCTTTTCTGTCAATACTTCACCTTCTTCGGTATTATCGGCAATAAAAAGCATTTCATCAAAAAGTATTTCTGATCTTATTGCACATGCACACGCATATTGTTTAGATAATTCTTTACTTTGGGAAATCCATTGAAAGAAAGTTGGGAAACTTGGTATTTCTTCTCTTGGTGAATTTAGTATTATTTCTCTTAAACTTTCTCCGCTTGCTATTCTTTCTATAATAGTTTCAAATGCTTTTTCTTTTTTATCCGAATCCCAAACAACCGGACGCCCTACTCCGTTTTTTTCCTCTTCCATAATTTTGATTTGTTAATTAAAGACTAATTTAATTAACCGATTGATTTACCTTTCGGTCGGTGTAAAATTAGGAAAAGTTTGTAAATAAAAAAAACACCCTTAAAAAGAGTGCTTTTAAATTCAACCCTAAATAAAACCTATGGTCAGAAAAAAAAGTTTTTGTTTAAAAATAAGTCCTGAAAAAAAATCCAGGACTTAATAATCACTAATCCCATTTTTAAATAAACATTATTCTAAGACTTGTTTAAGTTTAACATTTATTTAGTTCCAAAAGGAGGATTCGAACCTCAACGAGCTTTTAGCTACTTAACCTATTTTCACTTTTGGATAAACTACCCACCTGAATAATACTGATGGGTAGTCGAACAACTAAATCCACACAACTTTTATCTTTAATTTCTTAAAATCAGAATTTGGTTAATCTGATCCAAATTTAGCAACTGATATAAAATAAAAATACCTATTGCTATCAAAATTTTAATTTTGGTTTGCTTTTTCATGTCAATTTTTGATTTTTATTCCCATCATGGAAATTATAAATGTAACCCCGGACTTTGTTGTTATTTCGTATTGCATGATTTTAAAATTTTGATTGGTGAAAAACTTCAAATGATCCGTTTTGGAAGTGTCTTACAAATCTCAAAACTTTCCCATCTCCCGACCTCTCCGCTGTGCATTCAATTCCATTACACTCACTGATTTTAATGGAATCGCCCGGTTTTAGATTTTCAATTGCTTTCATTGTCTTGTTATTTAATTGATTAGTGTTTTCATTTTTAATTGTGGCGAATTTGCCTTAATTAGATTGATGCTATCCTTTTAGCAAAAGTTTTTATATTTTCTTCTCCAACACCATAGTTGGAAAATAACATGGAAAGAACATCGAAATACTCAGAATCCATACCATCTAACCAATTCATTTTATCATAAAATGATTTCTCATTACGACTATCCCACATAGCCCTTACAGCTGCTATTGTTATTTTTACTATTGGCATATTTGATATTGAAGCATCCATTTGTTTGATTGTTTAATTGTTTTTGTTTAATAATTTGAATATAGCATCCTTAGCAATGCTATCATTTTGTATTTTATTTGTAAATGCAATAGAAGAATTTAAATAATCTAAAGCAAGTCCTGAAATGTCGTTTTGTGATTTCTCAAAAGCAACATCAAAACCATATTTAGCAATTGACCAATCAACAATTTCTTTTACTTTATTTTCTAATTTTTCTATTGTCATTTTTGTTCTTGTTTGATGATGTAAATATAGCAGGTTATTTTGGAATAAAAAAATAATTCTTGTTATTTTTTTTTAAAATATATTTATCAATTTAAAAACTCAATTAAGATAAATTCATCACCTTTTTTTACTTTATGTTTTTTTATATGTAATTCCCAAATATGAGAGTCGTTAAATCCGTATTTTTTTTGTAGAATATCTAATACTAATTTTACTGGGTTGTCAAGATCTGAAGCAATATTTGAAAATCCAAAATCAAGTTTTAAGCTTATTTCTTCTGAAATATTTACACTTTTAGGCAATAAAATAAGCAAATCACGTTCATATTTTTTATATAAAAGTGTTTTAAATCTTTTCCCCTGCCATGCTTCATTTACCGATAAAGGCTTTATTGGTATGTATATTTTTGACATTTTTTATTGAAATTTACTATTTTTCACTTAAAATTGTATCGAAATTTTTCAAAATTATTTTTCAATTTAATTTTTTATTGCAATGAAAAAACTTATTTTATCGCTTATTTTTGGCCTTTTCGCCTTTTTCGCTCTACATCCAGTTGATGTTTCTGCTCAATCAGCCCCTACCGGCCCGGTTATCACTTATGTAAAAGTTGGTAATGCTTTGTCAACCCCTACCCATGCCGCCACTGATACCGTGACAAATACAACTACTAAATATCAATATGCAGTTGTTCAGGGTGCTAATCTTCATGTCACCTTTCAGTCCTTATTTACGAAAGTAACCGGAACACCTGCCGGTACTGTGGCACTCCAGGGATCAATAGACGGTTTAAATTGGTCAACTACTTTAGGAACTGCATTTACATTAACTGATGTTAGTACCCAGGTAGCCTCATTTGTTGTTGCACCTTCAAGTTATCAATATTATAGAATTGTTGTAACTCCTACCGGCACACAATCAAGCCGGATAGCAACAAAGGTACTTGTCCGAAAAAATTGATTATCCTATTATTAAAATTTAAGAAAAAAGCCTGGAAAACTCCGGGCTTTTTTGCTGATTAAGAATGCTATATTATACTTTAAAACGGTAAATCGTCTCCACACTCTAACTCCTTTCCTTTATTTTTATTTATTTTAAAAAACATTTTTATTCTATAAGGATAATAATATCTAATATGTCTCCAAAAAACATTTCTTATCCAAAAAAATTTCCATAAAATCCAAATTTGAATTTTACCATACCAATCATATTCAAAATCTGATATTTTACAGCAAAATATACTATCACATAACGGGCCTTCAATTACTTTTACTTCAAGTCCATCAGAAAAATCAAAAAATATAGGTTTTAAAACTACATCCCATTTCATTACCTTGTCTTTTGCTTTTATTCTTATTGGCAATCTTAAAACATCCATGATTGTTTAAAGTTTAAAATTAATATTGTTTACAGCTTTTATGTTATTAAGAAATTCCCGGCCTAATCGCAAACATTCGTTTCTTTGTTTGATTCTAATAGGGTCAAACGTGTGAGGAACTAAATGTACACGATCTTGAATAGGAATTTCAATAAAATCATTAAACCATTCAATTTTTATAGATGCTGATTCATTACAAAATGATTCAAGTGATTTTCTGGTAAAAATATGGTCACAAACTATCTTTTTTACTTCTGGTATTCTTGCATCTGGAATATTTCCGGCATTGTCAAGAAACTGCATTTTGTAATTCTTGTTTGTGATTTCCTGGTTAATCAAATGAAAAGGAGTATCGGTTAAAACATATGCTAAAAGTGCCTCATTTATTCCCCATAGTTCCATATAATTATCAAGCTGCCTAAAATAGAACTCTTCATTTGATTCGATAAGATGCTGACCAAAAGTATTAAAATCCCAGGTACTTTTTATGTCAATTATAACTTTTTCAGATTTAATATCTCTTTTGCCACGTACCCAATCATTTTGTTTTTCCTGAGGATCTGAAACCAATCTTATGTTAAGAATTTCTGAAAGAACATCCCGGCTTTCTTTTTCAACCAAGATACCTTTGTCAAAGTATTTATTTTCAAGTCTAAAGTCACGGTTAAATTTTTGAGCAAAATATATTTTTGTCAAAAGTTTTTGTGCCGTTGTTGAAAGCTCAAACTTTGTTGACTTTAAAAATTTGTATTCAAGTTCAATAAGTTTTTCGGCTTGTTTTTCTGTCAAAGGTTTTCCGATTCCTGAATTTCGCTCCCGGAATGATTCAAGTTCTGAAATTGTATTTTCTGAAAGCGGCTTAGGAATACTTACTAAATCACCTTGATAGTGGCTCCTGAATATGAAGTTTGAAAAATCCATTATTGTAATTCTTTTTCTTTTTCGTTAAACATAACTTCAAAATCAGATTGTTGCTCCTCTGAAAGTTGCTTCCAAAGAATATTTATTTCCTCTTTTGAGGATGAGATTTTTAACTTTGATTCAATTTCGGAGGCATCAAGTTCAATAAATAAAGGCTCTTTTGAATTATCAACATAATCAACCTCCATTGTGTCAAAATTCCTGACTACTGATTGGTCTGATATAAATGCTCTTTGCATCTCAATTGATAATGGAGCCTCTCCATTATTTAGATGTAGCTTAGAAACTGTTTTCCGGGCCATTTTGTCATAATCCTCAACCCATCTACCTTTATTTTGAGCATAGGTTTTTGAATATTTTTTTGCATGTTTTTCAATTTCTTCATTAGTCATAAAAAAAATTGATTCCTGACCTGTTAAAAGTTGAAAATATGATGCATATCCAATAATTGTTCCACTTTCTTTTTTATCCCATTCAAAATGAAATCCGACAAATGAATTGTCTTTTACATATTGTCCTTGATAAATTTCTTTTGCATGTAACAATTTATATTGCCCTGACCTTGTAGCAAGCTGTTTTATGCCTTTATATCCGATTTGAAATTGTGCCTCAATTTTTTTTATCCATTTACCTTGTGAATCCTTGTATGAATTTTCATAAGGGACAATATAGGCAAATCCAAGATTGTTATTGATTGGCAAATTCATTGCAGCTGCAGAAAGTGCCGCATTATAAATACTCACTTGTGTAGCATTTTGTAATAATTGATTTGCATTAACTGCTGAAATAACAGAGGTTATAAATGCTGACGCTCTATCTCCTAATAGTTCTGAAAATTTTTCAAGAACATTTTTTTGATTAAGAAATTGACTTAC
>DAORKG010000073.1:0-5100 GCA_035439445.1 Bacteroidia bacterium | reverse complement strand
AAACATTAGGATTACTTTGTTTGTATTCTGTTACCATTTTTTGTATTGCTTTAGGCCTTGGCCCCCAGGTTCCTATTACTTTGTGGTTATATTCAAAAATTAATTTTGGTATTGCCCGGCTCCCATTAGTTAAAAAACGATCCATATAGTTTGGATTTTCATCTCTTAAAATAAGATTCAATTCTATATTTGGATTAGATTCAGCAATTTTTGCTATAACCGGAACGCATTGAGCACCATCTCCACACCAAGACTCAACAATTAAAGTCCAGACATACTTTTTATTTATGGATGAGATTACATTTTTCAAATCATCATTTAATTCAATTTGTTTATCAATTCGTTTCATTCTTTGAGCATTAAGTGCAGTAGCATTTACTTTTTCTGGACTTTGTTCTCCAGTGCATTTTTTTTCTTCTGCCAACTTTATTACAAGCTCTTTGTATTCCTTATACGAATAAGGATTTACTATTTTGTCTATTTCTATTGGTGTCATAATCTTTTTTACAAAGGTTGGGCTTTTACAATTTATATTTAATGATTGAAATCATAATTATATAATTTGTTTATAATTGCCGAAGGCGACCTATTGGTCGCCTTCTATTTAATCAAAAAGCCTTAACTTAAATGAAAAAAAGTAATAAAACAGGTTTACAAAAATTAATAGTGTTTTATTTGTTGCGGAACAAAACCCAAATAAAATTTGCTTTTTTTGATTAAATATTTTTAATTATTTAGGTAATAATACGTCGTTGATTACATGTATCATGCCATTTGCTGTGGAAATAGATGCTACAATTTCAGATCCGTTTACAAATACTTTGCCATCCTTTTTAGTAATTTTTACTTTCCCACCATTAACCATTTCAAATTCTTGACCGTCTTGCATATATTCAACTTTTAATGAACCAACATAAGTATGGTATTCTAATATACTAGTTAAATCAGCCTTTTTTTCAGGTTTTAATAATTCATCTACAGTACCGGCAGGCAATTTGTCAAATGCAGCATTTGTAGGTGCAAATACGGTAAATGGACCAGCGTTACTTAATGCATCTACCAACTCAGCGGCTTTTACAGCTGTAACTAAAGTTGTGTGATCTTTACTACCTACTGCAGTTTGTACAATGTTTGGTGCCGATGTTGCATCTTGTACACCTGATTGACCAACAGTGGGTGCTTCTGTATTAGATGTTGTTTCAGATGATGGATTAGCATTCTCTACATTAGTTTCTGTGTTTGAACTACAAGAAAATATCCCTACAGTTCCTGCTACAAGCAAATATTTAAAGGTTGTTTTCATAATGAAATAAATTTTTTTGTAAATGTATAATCTTAATATATCATAAAATATGATTCAAGTCATATAAAATCTTGATTTGTATTACTTATTTCGGACATAATTGTCCTATTAAATTTAAGTCTTATAATTAAAATTTATTATCATGAAAAAATCCGCATCATCACATATTTTTCATATTCCGGTAATGGGTTTAGCATATACAATAGATACTCCTGCACAAGTTGCTAAATATGGTATATCTAGCGCTATTACTATCATGGAGGATCATTTGATAGAAAAAATGAGAGAGAGTTTATGTAAAAAAGAAAATGTTCCGTATGAAAAAATATCCGAGAAAGAAGATGATTACAGAGCCAAAAGAATTACTTCATATTTGAACCTATTAAACGAAATTGTATCCAAACAAATCGAAAAAATACGTTCTGAAGACTTTGAGAAAGATTATGATATTAATCATTATTTTAAAATGTTACCAGATAATTCGGTAGAAAAGAAGATTTATCAGACTCTTTTTCAGTATAATGAAAGTGATAAAAAGGTTATTTATCAAAAACTTAAAAAATTTATTGTACCAGGTTCTATTGATGTAAATATTATGACCAAGCTCGATAAAACCAATTATGATAGTAATGGAAATGAGTTGCCGTCTGAATATTCGGATGCTCTTTCGGCACTGAGAGGCTATGCTAATAGTAATTTAGAATCATCTATTGTGTTTTCTGCCGGAATGAACCCCAGATTATTTAGCTATTGTGAGCAGTTTCCTGATTTTTTTCCAGATGAAATGGGGAATATAAAAAAGAAAATTATATTAAAAGTGAGTGATTACCGTTCTGCATTAATACAAGGTAAATATTTGGCAAAAAAAGGTTTGTGGGTATCAGAGTTTCGAGTTGAGTCGGGTATTAATTGTGGAGGACATGCTTTTATATCGGATGGCGTTTTATTTGGACCCATACTGGAAGAGTTTAAAAACAAAAGGGAAGCCTTATATAATGAAATATATAACGACTGCAATAATGCTTTACTTAAACTTAATAAACAAATATTTAATAACAAACCGGGTTTAAAAGTGACTGCTCAGGGAGGAGTTGGCACGGCTCATGAAAATAAATTTTTGTTAGGTTATTATAATTTAGATTCAATAGGCTGGGGTAGTCCCTTTTTATTGGTGCCGGAAGTTACTAATGTAGATTATGAAACCTTACATAAATTGTCTCAGGCAAAAAAAGAAGATTATTATTTAAGTCACTCTTCCCCTTTGGGAGTGCCATTTAATAATTTTAAATTGAGTAGTTCAGAGGTTCAAAGAAAACAACGCATTGCTAAGCACAGACCAGGAAGCCCATGTTATAAAAAATTCCTATCAAATAATAAAGAATTTACAGATAGAGCTATTTGTACCGCATCACGTCAATATCAAAACTTAAAAATAGAGCAACTAAAATCAACTATTCACCAATCCGATATTTTAGAAAAACAAATTGAATTGGTAATGGAGAAAGATTGTTTATGTGAAGGTTTAGGCGCTGCAGCGTTAATAGTGAATAAAACTAAATTATCACATGGTTTAAGTGCAGTTGCCATTTGCCCAGGACCTAATTTAGCTTACTTCTCAGGTATTTTTTCCTTAAAACAAATGGTAGATCATATTTATGGTAGAATAAATTTATTGAATGATGTTTTCAGACCTAATTGTTTTATTAATGAGTTGGAATTATACATTGATTATTTTAAAAAAGAATTTGAAAAATTCACTTCAGGCATCTCAACTAAAAACTCAACTTATTTTCAAACTTTCAAAAAAAATCTAAGTGACGGAATAGATTATTACGAATCACTTTATGATAAGGTAAAAGCATCTGAAGTCATTTTTAATAAATCAAATCTTCAACTTCTGAAAAATATAAAAAATACAGTTAATCAACTTGTTTCAGGTATTGAAGAGAAAAACAATTTTGCTATTTAAACATATAAAAAATTATTTATGAGTGATAAAATGAGAACTCTGACAGAGCCATTTAAAATAAAAATGGTAGAACCTCTGAAAGTAACGACAGAAGAATATAGAAAAGAAGCATTAAAAAAAGCTGGGTATAATACATTTCTTTTAAGATCAAGTGATGTGTTTATCGATTTATTAACCGATAGTGGAACAGGGGCAATGAGCGATAAACAATGGGCGGGTATGATGATGGGTGATGAAAGTTATGCCGGAGCAAAGAGTTGGGAACATCTTGAACAAGTAGTGAAAGAATTAACGGGAATGCCATATATTTTACCAACCCATCAAGGTCGAGCAGCCGAAAGAATTTTATATGGCATTTTAGGAGGAAAAGGAAAAGTATTTATCAGTAATACGCATTTCGATACAACTCGTGCAAATATAGAATATACTGGTGCTACAGCAATTGATATTGTATATGATGAAGCTAAAAACCCTGAAATTGATTTACCATTTAAAGGAAATATCAATCTTGAAAAATTACAAGAATTAATTCTTGAAAATGGAAAAGAAAATATAGCTGCGGTAATTATAACGGTTACGAATAATTCATCCGGTGGTCAGCCTGTAAGTATGGCTAATGTTGAGTCGCTTAGAAAAATTTGTAACACATATAATATTCCATTAGTAATTGACGGATGTCGTATTGCGGAGAACGCTTATTTCATAAAGCACAGAGAAGATGGTTTTTTAAATACATCGTGTGAGGATATTGCTAAACAAATGTTGCGCTTAGGTGATGCATTTATTATGAGTGCAAAAAAAGATGGAATGGTAAACATGGGCGGTTTATTAACTGTAAAAGATGAAGCACTATCTGTTAAATGTAAAAATCTATTAATTATTTCAGAAGGTTTTACAACTTATGGCGGTTTATCAGGTCGTGATATGGAAGCTTTAGCAATTGGTTTAACTGAAGTATTTGATGAAGACTATCTGCATTACCGAATCAGAAGCACTGCATACTTAGGAGAAAAACTTAAAGAAAAAGGTGTTCCTGTAGTTTGGCCTATAGGCGGACATGCAGTGTATATTGATGCCAAAAAGTTATATAATCAAATACCAATAAATCAGTATCCGGGACAAGCATTAGTATGTGATTTGTATATCAAAGGAGGAATTCGTGCTGTTGAAATTGGTAGTTTAATGTTTGGCAAATATGATAATGAAGGTAATCTTATTCCAGCAACAAATGAGTTAGTTAGATTAGCAATACCCCGTAGAGTTTACACACAAAGTCACATCGACTATGTACTAGATATCTTCAATGATATATTAGAAATGAGAAACCAAACAAGCGGATATAAAATCACTTATGAACCACCATTTTTAAGACATTTTACAGCACGTTTAGACAAAACAATTAATCTATAATAATTAAACAATTTAGACTTATGAAAACTATTAACAAACGTTCATGGGCAGAACCATATAAAATGAAAATGGTAGAGCTCTTAAAAATGACAACAAAACAACAACGTGTCAAAGCAATTAAAGAAGCGGGCTTTAACACATTTTTATTGAGATCAGAAGATGTATATATTGATTTATTAACGGACAGTGGTACGAATTCCATGAGCGACAGACAATGGAGTGCATTTATGACAGGAGATGAAGCTTATGCCGGCAGTAAAAGTTATTATATACTAGAAGAAACGATTCAAAAGTATTACGGTTATAAATACATAGTGCCAACTCACCAAGGTAGAGCAGCTGAAAATATTTTATCTAAAATTTTAATTAAAAAAGGAGATATTATTCCGGGTAATATGTATTTCACTACAACTCGTTT
>DAORKG010000072.1:0-5242 GCA_035439445.1 Bacteroidia bacterium | reverse complement strand
TGTTTGTATCGGTGTACTCTAAAATTTACATCAAAGAAATCAAAGACCTTGTCTATGTCTTTCAAAATCTGCTGATGGCAGGTAAAAAGGGTAACATCGGTGTAGACTTTTGCTGTAGATTCGTTAAAATTTCCTGTTGAAACAAATCCGTATCGCTTTAATTTGCCAAACTCAATTCTTTCAATTACGCAAATTTTGCTGTGTACTTTTAAACCTTTAATACCAAAAATTAGATTGATACCCTCGGTTTGCATTTGCTCAGCATAGTAGATGTTACTAGCTTCATCAAATCGTGCTTGAAGTTCGATTTGAACGGTAACTTTCTTTCCGTTTTTGGCAGCATTAATCAGTGAACTAACTATTTGTGAATTTCTTGCTAAACGATATAAAGTAATCTTAATAGTAGTAACTTTTGGATCTAATGCTGCTTCTCTCAGAAACTTAATTAAGTAAGAAAACGACTGATAAGGGGCATGAACCAAATAATCTTTGACACTAATTCTTTCTAAAATACTTCCATCTAAACTCAAATCACAAACCGGTAAGGGTTCATTTAGTGAGTACAATAAATCATATCGCCCAAGATTTGGAAAATCCATGTAGTCCCTTCTGTTATGGTACCTTCCTCCAGGAATTACACTGTCGGTAGAGTCAATATGCATTTTGGAAAGAAAAAATTTCAGGGTATCCTTTTCGATTTTTTGATCATAAATGAAGCGAACGGGTTCTCCTATTCGTCTATCTTTTACACTAGTCGCTATTTTTTCTAACATACTCTTACTCAAATCGCTATCAATCTCTAACTGAGCATCACGGGTAATTTTTATCATATGAGCCGAAACACTCTCATAATCAAAAATATTGAATATACTACTTAAATTGTGTCTGATAACATCGTCTAAAAGAATAATGTATTTCTTCTCGTCACTAGATGGTAAAACCACAAATCGATTAATGGTTTTTGGTATTTCTATTACTGCATAGCGAACCTCTTTCTTGGTCTTAACAATATTTAAAAGTGACTTAGAAGGCTTGGCCCCTCGCATAACTAACTTAACTGCAAGATATCCAACAGTATCCTTTAACAAAGGAAATTCTGCCAAATCATTCAAGATTATCGTCACCAGTGCTGGACTTACTTTTTGAATAAAAAAATCTTTGAGAAAATGCTCCTGTTCTTCAGAAATTTCATCTTCGTTTATCATGAAGATATTTTCCTGTTGAAGCTTTTTCTCAATAATGCTTAAAATCCTTAAACTTTCTGATTGTTGCTGAATAACTATTTCAGTAATATCTTTAAGTAATTGTTTTGCACTGATACCTCCCAAAACTTTTTCACCAGAAACCCCAGACAAACTTAATCGTCTTATTGCTGCAAAGCGAACTCTGAAGAACTCATCTAAATTATTGGAAAAAATTCCTAAAAAACGTAGTCTATCTAATAGCGGAACTGCTTCATCAGCAGCTTCTTGTAATACTCTAGCATTAAAAGCCAACCAGCTTTTTTCTCTATCGGTATATGAATTATTAATCATGTATTTATTTTAAATCTTTTGGGAATAGTGTTTTAATTGTTCTTCCTCTATCGATGAACTGCCAGTTGTCCGAATCAAATTTCAGAGATACAAAGCCAGATGTAGGAACATTTTCTATAAAAATGTTTCCAAATTTATTAACAAAATTTGTAATTGCCTCGTTGTGTCCAAAAAGAATCACATTATCGTACTTATTATTGAGAGATTTAACAATTCTTTCCAAATTGTTTTCGTCAAAAGTATAGAGTTCCTCCTTAAAAACAATATTTTCTATTGGATATAAAAAATTTTGAGCAAAAATAATTGCAGTTTCTGATGCCCTTTTTGCCGTACTACTGAACATTAAAAAAGTTTTAGGCAGATGTTTTACTGCTCTTAAAGCTATTCGATGTGCATCTTTAATACCACGATTATCTAATGGTCTGTCAATATCTTTGAGAGGCGCATCCCAACTAGATTTAGCATGTCTAATAACTATTAAATTTTTCATAGCGGAGGAAATTTAATCAACTGAAGAAATAGTTTTTTATCAAGCTACAATTTACGTAATTTTTATTTCACCTGAATCGATTAATTTTTTATTCATAATTTATTCAGTAAAAAGAATCAAAATAATTTATCAACAAATTTTTATTAACACACTTTTGTAATCTTTATCTGTAAAAATATAGTTAAAAACGCATTTTATCCGTTATTTTTGCATTTTATCGATGTTTTTTTTGGTGGATTCATTTTAATAGAATAGTTTTGAAATGTTAAAACAACTAAAATCTAAATAAAATGAAAGTACTAAATTCAAAAACTGTAGAAAAAGTTCTAAAAAAATATCAAAATATATCCCTTAAATGTCATTTAATCTGATATTTATGTATTTAACAGAAAAAATTATTATTAAATAGTTTTTGTAAGTAATTTGGCTCACAAAATTAACTTGGTAAAATACATCCAAAATACGAGTAATAATAATTAAGAAAAATTTTAATATTATGAAAACAAAAGTCCCAAACATATTCATTAACCAACTGAAAACTCTTTTTCTGTTTAAATTATCCCCAATTTTAATTATGAAACAACTAATCTTACTACTGATAGTTGCATTTTATAGTGCATCTGTTTCTGCTCAGGTTGAAAGACAGGATGGTTCACCCCAAGTCATGGAGGTGAATTCTTTCATTGCATCTTTGAAGCCCGAGGCCAACAATCTTAGTTCAAGAAAGTCTGTCAATCCGGCTGCTCAGAATTTGGAAAATTTATTGTACAAGGTTCAACCTTCAATTTATTTTGATTCTGGCAATGTGAAAACCTATGGCGAAAAGCCAAAAAATTTTTTTGTTGATGCACGTTCTTTGAATAAAATTAGCAATTCAAATTTATTGAAAAATAACATTGAGATTGTCACCATCAAAATCAATAGTGCTACTGAACTAAGTTCTACAATTGATTTGTCTGTATTTTCAAATTTCAAAAATTTAAAATACATCTATATTGTTTCGAGCGTGTCTACAACCGATGTAGCTCTTTCTAAAATGATACTAAATTATGATGAAAAATACAGTATCTTCTACAAAGTTGAAAAGGGAGATACAAATCAATAATTTTTGATAAAAGAAAGCATTATGAAAAATTTATACATTAAAGCAATCGAAAGCAAAATTCAATACTTAGTTGTATTACTTGTTTTTCTCCTTGGAACTACAATTAAAACAAATGCTCAAGTTAGAGTTAATTTTGCTCAAAGAACCTCACAATATACTCCTTCTAAAAAGATTTATAATGTGAAAGGGGATTTTACCATGTTAGGAAATACGTGTTTAACACCTCAAAACTACGGTGATAATACAAACAATAACGGTCAATACATGACTTACGTTGACACTGATGGAGATCCAAATACTTTTAACTCCTCATCAGCTACCTTAGCGTTATCGACTGAAAACGGAGCAATTCCAAGTTGTTCTAACATTGTGTACGCAGGTTTGTACTGGACTGGTAAATCATCAAGTAATAATACGTTTAACGTTACTCGACAAGTTCCTAACGGCACGGAGTCTATTAATAACAACCTTACCGCCACTCATAACCAGAACATAACCAATACCAATTATTCGTTATCTATCACGAGAAACAATCCAAATCCGAGTGGAACCAATACAAGTCCAGTCTTTACGTTTTCAGGAAATGGAAATACCTACGTATTTAGTTATACCAACAATGCAGCACCAGCTAAAGTAACGCTCTCTGTCAATGGAGGAACTGCAGTAAATGTGCCTGTAACCATTGTAACTTCTGGTTCTACTGCCACTGCAACTCTTACCACTCCCTATACCATTGTTGATGGGACGGTAACTATAAAAATCAATAGTTTAGTACGAAGTACAGCCATAAATTTATCAACTACAGACACTAGAAATTCATCGTCTGCCTTGGTAAATGTTTCTGGTACTATCCAGTCGTTTACAACGATAACAAAAAATTATGATAAAAGAGTAATCTCATTAAAAGGCCCTAACTCTTCTTCTTACACAAAATTTACAGCATCTGCAAGTGATATTTATTATCCAACTGGAGGTGCTGATGATAATATATTCTCTGCTTACAAAGAAATTACTGACTACGTACGAACTAACGGTATTGGAGAGTATTTTGCAGCTGACATGGCATTATTGGAAGGTAATGTTAGCGGAACTGGATACTCTGGCGGCTGGGGTATTATTGTAGTCTATGAAAATGCGAAAATGAAATATCGCGACGTAACCATTTTTGATGGATATGCTTATGTTCAAGCAAGTAACTCATCAGGGTTTACGCTACCTGTTTCTGGATTTAATACTGTTCAAGCTGGGAATGTAGGAGTAAAACTTGGTTTAATGGCAAGTGAAGGTGACGTTGCATTTACTGGTGATTACTTTCAAATACAAAAAAACAGCGATGCTAGTTATTTAAACTTGAGCCATTCCGGAAATTCTTCGACAAATTTCTTTAACTCATCAATAAATACAGGAGGAGCTTTTAGGAATCCTTCTCTACAAAACAATACGGGTATTGACATTAGTATGTTTAATGTTCCTAACCCAAGCAACTCCGTTATTGGGAATAACCAAACATCAACTAATTTTAAATACGGAACTAGTGGTGACACTTATTCTATATTTGCTATTGCAATGGCTGTTGATGCTTATATTCCAGAGGTTGAAGGAGTTATATCTGCTACAAGTATAAATAATGTCCCTGTAACTTCTCAACCTTATACTTCATTACCTGGGCAAGAAATTGCATTAAATATTGATGTAAAAAACTTAGGTACAGAGGCAATTAACAATTATAAATTAATTGTTCCAATACCTTATAATGCTACATATGTAACAGGCAGTGCCGTAGGAACAGTATTATTCTCTCCTCTTCCAACTCCTAACAATGTATATTTTGATGCTTCTTTAGGAGCAACAGGATCTATAGTTTGGGATTTCGGAAAATTACCATTACCTGTCAATCCTAGTACGCTTTTAGGGAAATTAAGTTTTAAAATAAAAGCAACACTAGATTGCCAAATTTTGAGTAACTCGAGTTGTGGTAGTAAAATTGTAATTGATGGTACTTCTAATGGTGTTGGTGCTACAACAGGTATTACATTTAGTGGAACAAAGGTTATTCAAGGATATACACAAAATGGTACTTGCATTGGACAACCTATCTCAGAATCAATAAAT
>DAORKG010000071.1:0-5365 GCA_035439445.1 Bacteroidia bacterium | reverse complement strand
CAAACTTTAAGGCAATTAACATAAAGGTTCTAAAGTTTTGCAGATAAGCCGTGCCACCATCCAAATGTTGTAATAACAGTTGAGCTTCTCTGTAACTACCATCACTCATTAAAGCGGCTTGTTTAGCGGCTTGTGGCTGACAACTAAATTCATCAACTAATCCATTTACAATATCTTCGTTATCAATTTTATAAAATGGAATTTGTTGAACACGTGAAATAATAGTAGCTAATAACTGTTCAGGATGATTACATACCATTAAAAACAATGTTTGTTCAGGTGGTTCTTCCAAAATTTTTAAAAGCTTATTTGCTGAAGAAAGATTCATCTTCTCCGGTTGCCATATAATCATAATTTTATAGCCCCCTTCGTAACTTGTATAGGATAATTTTTTTAAAATATCATTTGCTTCCTCAGTTGGGATTGTGGGCTGTTTGTTTTCAGCACTTAAACTATCAAACCAATCGTGAACTGTTAAATAAGGTGTTTCAATAAACGTTTCTCTGAACTCCGGAAGTAAATCATTACTGGTTCTAACATTTTTACTTAATGGAATTGGAAATACCAAATGTAAATCTGGATGAATTAGCTTTGATACTTTTAAGCAAGAAGGGCAAACACCACAAGAATCATGGGTTTGTTTATCCTGGCAAAATAAATATTGCACAAACGCAAAGGCTGTCGGTAAATTACCACTCCCCTCAGGGCCCGTAAACATTAAAGCGTGCGGCACACGGCCGTCTTGCAACATGTTTAGTAGTTTTTCTTTAACCGGTCTCTGACCTATGATGTTCTTAAAAAGCACAGGCTAATTTACATATTTAGATGATTATAAATCAAAAATGATGTTTAATTTTACGGTATGCACATTGGCTTGTTTTTCGGTTCCTTTAATCCCATTCATGTAGGACACATGGTGCTAGCAAACTACATGGCATCTTTTACTGATTTAGAACAAGTTTGGCTTGTGGTTTCCCCTCATAATCCCCTGAAAGAAAAAGCATCTTTGTTAAATCAAAACCAACGCTTACATATGGTTAATTTGGCCATAGGTGATAGTGATAGATTAAAAAGCAGTAATATTGAATTTGGTCTCCCTCAACCATCATACACAGTAAATACACTGGCTCATTTAAAAGAGAAATATCCAAAACATACTTTCTCACTTATTATGGGAGAAGATAATCTCGAATCCTTTACAAAATGGAAAAACTATGAGGAAATTCTTAAAAATCATAAGCTCTATGTTTATCCAAGACCAAATTGTAATTCGGAAATCCCGATAGATATCGGGATAAAGTCTCATCCCCATGTTATTATGACTGAAGCTCCGTTAATGGAGATTTCATCAACAATGATTAGAAAGGCTATAAAAGATAAAAAAGACGTCTCTTTCTTTGTGCCACCTGCTGTTTGGCAGTATTTAGACGAAATGAGCTTTTATAAAAAATAACCCTTTATTTTTCAAAATTTTATTAGGAATCCTATAATAATCCTATGATTTCGGGGTGTAATATGGTAATCCCAAATGCAACAATATTTTCTAATAAATTACTTAAACCTGCACTGATAAAGGATTTTACTATTATTTTCAGTCTTTTTTTAACAAACCTAAACTGAGTTAGGAATCCTATTTCTGTCTAAATCGAATTATAATTCTGGGCTTTTATTTCATAATATTGTATTAGTAATTTTTTAATAATCAGATAAACCAGACATCATATGAAAAAACTTTTACTTATAGCTTCATCTTTGTTCATAGGAACATCAATCGCTAATGCTCAATCATCATTACAAGTAACAAACGCATCAAACGGTAATAGTGTCATTACAAATGGAATGACACTATACAGAAGTGTAAATGCTCTTGGAATGGATGTACTAGATATAAACATTAAAAACACAAGCTCAAGTACAAAAACTTATAAAATGAGAATGTTTTACGATGTTAGAAATGTTGTAGCGGCTGGCGATTCAGCAAATCCTTATTTTTGTTTTGGAGGACAGTGTTACACGCCTAATGTTTTTACATCTCCTAAAACAGAAACATTAACTCCAAACGGTGACGCAACAACAAATGGGCATCCAATTAGTATTCATTATGACGAAGCATCTGTTGCAGGAGTATCTAGTATAAGATACCGCATTTTTGAAACAACAAACGCTTCAGTAGATATGATGGAATTTACTATTAAATATAATGACCCTGCTGCATCTGTAAAAACATACTCATCATTGTTATCTTCTGTGTCTGATGTATATCCAAATCCATCTAACACTAAGGCATTTATCTCTGTAAATTCAATAATAGATGATAACACTTCTTCTGTTACTATTACAAATGCATTAGGATCCATCGTGTCTAGTAAAAATGTTGATTTATCAATTGGAAAAAATACAATTCCATTAGAGATTGAAACTCTTTCAAGTGGGATTTATTTCGCAACCATTATCTCTGGAAATTATAAAACCGTAAAAAAATTTACTATCAATAAATAATAACAACTAAAAAACAATCATAACATGAAAAAACAATTACTAGCCATAGCGATATTTGTCGCAGGCTTAGCTAAAGCTCAGACGTTTACGCAAAACTTCTCCTCGACTACTGGTGTAGCAATACCTACAGGGTGGTTTCAAAATAATGTGGACGGTAAAACTGTATTTAGTTCAACAGCCATGAACTCTTATAGTTTTGCAACTAATGCATGGGTAACTCGAAACCTTTCCACTTCTTCAGATCCAATAACAGCTGCTCACGGAAGAGTTGCTGCTAGTACATCTTACTACAATCCTGCCGGTCAATCAAATGATTGGTTAATAACTCCAACTTTTACTGTTCCAGCAAACGGCGTTCTTGCATGGTCTGCTATGGCAGTTGATCCAAGTTATCCTGATGGATATTTAGTGAAAATTTCTACAACAGGTACAACAACTGCAAGTTTTGGTACTACATTGTTATCAGTTCCTGCCGAAAATTCTTCTTGGACAACAAGAAGTGTGAATTTGAATGCATATGCAGGACAAACTGTTCAAATTGCATTTGTGAACAATTCAAATGACATGTATGTGTTATGGTTAGATGATGTTCAATTGCTTGTACCTGCTGCTAACGACCTTATTTTAGCAGCAACTACACCAACTGGATTAAATTCATTTGGCTCAGTTAGTTCAAATAAAACAATTACCGCAGCCGTAAAAAATAACGGCTACAATAACGTTACAAATTTTGTTGCAAAATACTTCAATGGTGTTAGCACAGTATCTCAAAACGTTACAGGTTTAAACTTATCATACGGGCAAACTGCAAATATTACGTTTACAACCCCATACACAATTACATCTGCAAATGAGGCAAACATTAAAGTTTGGGTTGAATTACCAGGTGATGGTGTTCAAGCAAATGACACATTAAAAACTTCTATTAAAGGTTACTCTTTTGTTCCAAATCATAAAGTAGTTTTTGAAGAAGGAACTGGAACATGGTGTGGATGGTGCCCAAGAGGTACAGTTTATATGGATTCTATGTACAAAGTAAATCCTACAACTACAGCTTTAATTGCAGTTCATAATGGTGACCCTATGACAAATACAGTGTATGATGCTGGTATTGGAAATTTAATTTCAGGTTATCCAACTGCATTATGTGGAAGAGCAGTTGAAGAATTAGACCCATCAGATATGTTTACATCGTATGCAACTCACCTTAATGATTTTGGTTTGGCAAACTTAGTAATTACCCCTACATATAACAGTACAACTAGAGTTGCTGATGTGGTTGTTAATACTCAAATGGCTGCAGGATTTTTAAATAATTCGTCAACTAATGATTACCGTTTAGCAATTGTATTTACTGAAAATAATGTAACTGGAACTACTAGTACTTATGCTCAAACAAACTATTATAGCTCTGCATCTCAAAATCAACCATTAGTTGGAGCTGGCCGTAACTGGCAAACATCTACTAATCCAGTACCCGCAGCATCAATGCACTATGACTTTGTTGCTCGTACTATTTTAGGAGGTTTTACAGGACAAGCAAATAGTTTACCAAGTTCTTTATCTGCTGGTTCAACTTATACATCTTCTGTATTTAGTTATACTGTGCCTGCTGCTTACAATGCAAGTAATATGAATGTTCATGCCTTATTAATTGATGCTAAAACAAATATAGTATACAATGCAAACACAGTTCCATTATCTAGTCCAACAGCTGTTAAACAATTAGCATCTGAAAAAATTGAAGTAGTAGTTTATCCTAACCCAGCAAAAAATAATGCAACAGTTGAATTAAATTTAGAAAAAGACGAAACTGTCACAATAAATGTATTAAGTGTAATGGGTCAATTAGTTCACTCTGAAACATTAAACTTATCTTCAGGAGTAAAAGCTATTAATTTAAATAGCGAAAACTGGTCGAATGGTATTTATAATGTAAATATTACAACTAATAACGGAAGCGTTAGCCGTAAATTAGAAATCATTAAATAATTTCAAACATACTATTAAGCAAGAGGTTGGTGTAATACCAACCTCTTGCTATTTTCACTAAACCAATATGTCGAAATCACATATCTCATATTATATAGTATTTTTTCTGTTAAGTTTATTTGTTACAGACGAAATAATAAGTCAATCTTATAGTTATAATCCAAGTAAACTTTATATCCACAATATGGACACTAACTCTACTGATTTCGGGGGGATTGAGATACTAAACACAGGAACTCAAAACTTAAATCTAAATTGGAGGTTACAAATAGTTGATACATTAATTGATTCCCGTTTTGAGTTGTGCAATAGCGGCATTTGCTACTTAAACTTAGCATCTAGTGGTGCCATGCCAGCAATAACTCCTGGTAATATTGGGTGGATAAAATTTCATATGTACTCAGGTGTGGCTACGGGCACAAATACAATTACCTATTTACTTAAAAACGGAAGTACAACTATGGATACTCTTGTTTTTAAAATTATAGTAAATGCGGGAACTACTGGATTAAATGAAATATATAATATTGAAAAAATATCAATGTTTCCAAATCCTACGAGCAACGAAGCATTTGTAAATTTCACAATGGTTAGTCCTAATGAAGTTAAACTATATGTTTTAAACAATATTGGCCAAGTTGTATACAACACCAATGCCAATTTAAAGGCAGGTTCAAATAAAATCAGCATAAATACAAAAGAGCTTCCTCCTGGCATTTATGACGTATTAATTGAATCTGGAAATGGATTAATTTCTAAAAAATTATCTGTTACTAAATAATTTTGATTTTTAAAGTTTTTTAAAAAAGGCTGGTGAGTTTTAGACTGAACCCAAAAGTTTAGACAAAATTAAAAATTAATTTGGATTGTAATG
>DAORKG010000070.1:0-5533 GCA_035439445.1 Bacteroidia bacterium | reverse complement strand
GGAGAAACAGCAGATTCATTAGCTGCAATTAAATTAGCTAAAGAAAAAGGAGCATTTGTTTTTGGAGTTTGTAATGTTGTAGGATCTTCTATTTCAAGAGAAACTCATGCAGGAGCCTACACTCACGCTGGTCCAGAAATTGGAGTTGCTTCTACCAAAGCATTCACAACACAGATCACGGTTTTAACAATGATTGCTTTGCGTTTAGCTAAAGCAAAAGGAACGCTCTCAAATTCAGATTTTCATAGATATTTACAAGAATTGGAAATTATTCCCGAAAAAGTGGCAGAAGCCTTGTTGACCAATGATAAGGCAAAAGAAATTGCTGCTAAATTTAAGGATGCGCCAAACTGTTTGTACCTAGGAAGAGGATACAATTTTCCAGTAGCATTAGAAGGCGCTTTGAAATTAAAAGAGATATCCTACATACATGCTGAGGGATATCCTGCAGCAGAAATGAAACATGGCCCAATTGCTTTAATCGACGAGCACATGCCTGTCATAGTAATTGCGCCAAAACAAGGTCACTACGATAAAGTAGTAAGTAATATTCAAGAAATTAAATCTAGAAGCGGAAAAATTATTGCTGTAGTTACAAAGGGAGATGTACAAGTTCGTGAATTAGCCGATTATATCATTGAAATTCCAGATACTTCAGATGCATTATCACCATTGTTAACTACAATTCCATTACAATTGTTATCCTACCACATCGCAGTCATGAGAGGTTGTAATGTTGATCAGCCTAGAAATCTAGCAAAATCGGTTACGGTAGAATAAATAGATATTTTAATAAAAGTAAAAAGCGAGATTTTCAAATCTCGCTTTTTTTTATGATTTTTTTTAAATCTACAATTTTTTATAGGCAGGAATAGTATTTTTTGCGGTTTTTATAGAAATAATGAATAATGTTTAAATAAAAGCATTATATCAAATAATTACATAATCAATTACATTATTGTTATATGTGAAATATAATTACTCTTTTTTTATTAATATCAAAAATAGTTGTACTTTGGTATCATAAACCAAAAAATATAAACCAATGAAAATGTATTTATTTATTTTGTCATTGTTTTTGTGCAGCTTAACCTATGCTCAAACGACAATTACAGGAGTTGTAACTGATACAAAGAAACAACCCATTCCAGGTGCCAACATTAAAATTCTCGGGGACTCAGCAGGAACCATTTCTGATTCTGACGGGAAATTTCAATTATCGACATCAAAAAAACCTCCTTTTACCATAGAAGTAACCAGTGTGAGGTATGGTTCAAAAAACGTAGAAGTTAAAACAAACAACCAAAATGTTTCCATAGCACTAGTTGACGAAGAGACTTTGCTTGATGAAATTGTGGTTTCGGCTTCAAGAACACCAGAGAGAATAAAAGAATCTCCTGTAACTATTGAACGAATGGGGATTAAGGAAATTAAAAAAACTGCATCTCCAACTTTCTACGATGGTTTAGAAAACTTGAAAGAGGTACATATGAATACTAGTAGTATGTCTTTTAAATCAATTAATACAAGAGGTTTTGCTACCGTAGCCAACACACGTTTTATGCAGTTAGTTGATGGAATGGACAATTCTTCACCGTTATTAAACTTTGTTTTAGGGAATTTAATTGGAGTTTCTGAAATAGATGTTCAAAATGTTGAGTTGCTACCAGGAGCATCTTCTGCTTTGTATGGTGCTAATGCATTCAATGGTATTTTATTCATGAACAGTCAAAGCCCATTTACAAACCAAGGGATTACGGCTTATGCCAAATACGGTCAAACGAGCCAAAAAGCTGCTGGTAATAATGAGTATTATGACTATGGAGTAAGAGTTGCAAAAGCGTTTACGCCTTATTTTGCAGCAAAAGCCAACTTTACTTTCATGAAAGGGACTGATTGGTATGCCACTGACTACAGAGATAAAGATTTAGTTAATAATGTGGGTTTAGATAGAAGTTATCACAATTATAACGGAATAAATGTTTATGGAGATGAGGCAACAACAAATCTAAATGGAGTTGCAAAAGGGTTATTAGATGCCGGTAAAATAACAGAATCGCAGTTTGTAGCATTTAATAATATTTTACCAAACTATAATGTAAGCAGAACAGGTTATAATGAAACGGACTTGACAGATAACAAGGTAAAAAATGCTAAAGTAGATTTTTCATTACATTTTAAACCTTGGAAGAATGATACTGAAATTATTTGGCAAAGTAAATTTGGAACTGGGAACACCGTTTACCAAGGTGCTAACAGATATTACCTAAATAATTTTACAATGCAACAGCATAAATTAGAATTGAAAGGTAAAAATTTCTTTGTTAGAGGGTACACAACAACTGAAGACGGCGGTAGATCATACGACATGACTTTTACAGCTTTGAACGTAAATAGACAATGGAAAGATGATAAAACTTGGTTTGGTGAATATGCTGGAGCTTATGTTCAGTCTACTTTGGGAGGAGCAACTCCTGCTCAAGCTCATGCTACAGCAAGAGGTGTGGCAGATACAGGAAGATTCTTGCCAGGAACACCTGAATTTAAAGCTGCTTTTAATAAAGTAATAGCCGATCCAGATGTGCTTACAGGATCTAGACTTCAGGACAATTCAAGAATCTGGCATTCAGATGCAAATTATAATTTTAAAGAACTAGTGAAATTTGCAGAAATTCAAGTTGGAGGTTCTTATCGTTTGTATGAGTTAAATTCAGGAGGACGTATTTATACAGACGCCAATAGTCAAATTAACTACACAGATTATGGAGCGTATACTCAAGTTCAGAAAAAATTGATGGAAGATCGATTAAAATTGACAGGATCGGTTCGTTATGACAAGTCTAAAAATTTTGATGGGAATTTTTCACCAAGAGTATCAGCAGTTTATTCAGCCGGTGCCGAAAAGAATCATAATTTTAGAGCGTCTTTTCAAACAGGTTTTAGAAATCCAACCACACAGGATCAATATATTGGATTTAATATTGGAAATGCAGTATTGTTAGGTTCAGCACCCGACAATTTAGATAGATACTCTGAAATATTACCAGTATCTACTGCAACTGGACAATTTTTTGCAGGAGGAACAACTGCAGTAATGAACGGACAAAAAGCTTATTTTAATTCCTACACGGCCACATCAGTTCAAGATTTTGGTGCATTTGCAGCAGCAAACCCAACAAATCTTCCGGGTGCAGCAGCTTTATTAAGAAAAACCAATGTGGGTTATGTTAAACCAGAAACGGTTAAAGCATTTGATTTAGGTTACAGAGGTCAATTAAAAGGATTTTCATATGATATTAATGGATACTATAATATTTATAATGATTTCCTTGGTAATATTAACGTTGTTGCTCCATTATATGGAACAGCTAGTGAGACTTTTGATTTTACACAACCAACAAGTGCTCCGGTTCAAACGCTACATGCTTTAGCCAATAGTAATTTTAGAGCATTTCAATTGTATACAAATACAGATATAGAAATTAAATCATTAGGTTTTGGATTTGGAGTTTCTAGAAAAGTCTACAAAGATTTTGAGTTTGGTGCTAACTACAATTATGCACAATTTGATTTTGATCAATCAAAAGATCCAAGTTTTGAAGCAGGATTCAATACACCAAAACACAGAGTTAAAGCTTCCATAAGCAATGACAAATTGTTTGCCAATTTTGGATTCAATATCAGCGCAAGATGGAACAGCGAATATATGTGGGAATCAACTTTTGTTGACGGAATGATTGATGAGGCTACGGTTTTAGACGCTCAGGTAAATTATGGCATCCCAAAATTGAAATCGACTCTTAAAATAGGTGCAGCAAATCTTGGAGGGAAAGAATACCAACAAGTATTAGGTGCAGGTGCTATTGGGCAACAATATTTTGTTTCTTGGACGATTAACCCATAATTCATTTTAGTAAAACATATAATATTTAATGATATGATAAAAAATTTTAAATGGCTATTATTGGTTGCAGCAACCTTTGTAGCTTGTAATAATGATGATGAAGTTACAAAAGATGCAAACTCAACAGATGGTTCTCCATTAACAGCAGGTTCTGCAGATTTCTCTAAATATGTAGCGATAGGGGATTCGTTCGCTGCAGGATATAGTGATGGCGCCTTGTTTATAGAAGGACAAAAAGGAGCCTATCCTAATATTTTAGCAAGTCAATTCTCATTAGTTGGAGGAGGAGAATTTACAACTCCATATATGAGTGATAATATTGGAGGATTCAATTTAGGGGGCACGCAAATTCCAGGATATGGGCCAAGATTATATTACAATGGTGTGGCACCAACTAGTGTGTCTGGTGTTTCAGGAACTGATATTTCAGCTAAACTGAGTGGTTCATTCACGAATATGGGTGTGCCTGGAGCCAAAGCAATACATTTAGCATTTTCAGGATATGGAAGTCCCGCAGGCAATCCTTACTTCACAAGATTTGCATCAAGTCCTACAGCAACAATTCTTGGAGATGCATTAGCACAAAACCCAACCTTTTTTTCTTTGTGGATTGGTGGTAATGATGAACTTGGATATGCGACTTCAGGAGGTGACTCAAGCGTAAATCCATTAACTCCTCCTGCAACATTTGATGCTGCCTATAATAATATTGTTTCTCAATTAACTGCTGGAGGAAGAAAAGGAGTCATAGCAAATTTGCCTTATGTGACAACATTACCTTATTTTTATGTAATAAAGTATAATCAGTTAACACAAGCTAACCTTACTGTTGGTGGAACTAGTCTTGTAAGCACGCTGAATACTCAATTATATGGACCATTACATAGTGCTCTTACTTTTTTAGGACAAGGAGATAGAATTAATTTGTTGTCAACTACAGAAAATAATCCAATGTTAATGGTAGATGAAAATTTAACAGATTTATCAACATCTTTAACTGCTGTTTTGGTAGGTGGAGGAGTTGATTTGCCTACAGCAACTGCGCTTGGTCAAATTTTTGGGAGAGCAAGACAAACAAAACCAACGGATTTGATATGCTTGTCGGCTTCTTCAAGAATTGGGAAAGCTCCAAGTGTAGAAATTGATGGTATAGCTTCTCCATCTCCTACATTAGCTCAATTAGGAATTACTTTCCCATTGCCAGATAGATATGTTTTACTTCCAAGTGAAGTTTCTGAAATTCAAACTGCTACAGATGCATATAACCAAACTATTCAAAATGCTGCCAGTTCAAATGAAAATATTGCTTTTGTAGACGCTAAAGCTATAATGGATAAATTAGGAACTCCATTAGGTATTGTAAGTAATAATTTTACACTGACATCAGCTTATGTTTATGGTGGAGCATTCTCTTTAGACGGAATTCATCCGAGTCCAAGAGGATATGGATTAATTGCGAATGAATTTTTAAAAGCGATAAATCTTAAATTTGGCTCAAATTTTAAAGGAGTGAATTTAGGAAATTATCGAATTCAATTTCCACCCTCATTATAATAGATTAGTATTGAATTCATAAAAAACCATCCATTTGTTGGATGGTTTTTTATTTTTAATCCATTCATAATTAAA
>DAORKG010000069.1:0-5602 GCA_035439445.1 Bacteroidia bacterium | reverse complement strand
GATTATCAGAAGAAACAGATGTTCGTCCTAAACCAATGGTTGAGATTGGTGGTAAACCAATTTTGTGGCATATCATGAAAATATATGCTCATTATGGATTTAATGAATTTGTTGTTTGTTTAGGATATAAGGGGCATTTTGTTAAAGAATATTTTTCTAATCTATTTTTACATCATTCTGATGTAACATTTGATTTAGCTAATAATAAAATGGAAGTACATAATTCTAATTCTGAGAATTGGAAAGTGACTTTGGTAGATACAGGTAAAGATACCATGACCGGAGGTCGAATTAAACGTATTGAAAAATATGTCAATAATGAGACTTTTATGTTGACATATGGTGATGGGGTTAGTAACGTAGATATTAATGAGCTATTGAAAACCCATAAACAACATGGTAAGTTAGCAACAGTAACTGCTGTTCAACCTAGCGGACGTTTTGGGGCTCTTGGAATAAATCAAAATAATGAAGTTGAATCTTTTTTTGAAAAACCCAAAGGAGATGGTAGTTGGATTAATGGTGGTTTTTTTGTGTGTGAACCTAAAATTTTTAAATACATAGAAGGAGATTCTACAATTTGGGAACAGGCACCATTGGAAAATTTGGCAAAGGATAATCAATTGGCAGCATACAAACACAGAGGTTTTTGGAAACCAATGGACACTCTAAAAGATAAACAAGATTTAAATGAGTATTGGGAAAAAGGAACAGCTGAGTGGAAAATTTGGAAATAAATAGATCATGAAGAATTTAGATTTATTTTCAGGAGTATATAAAGACAAAAAAATCCTTGTAACCGGAGATACTGGTTTTAAAGGTTCATGGATGTGTATTTGGTTAAAAGAACTTGGTGCAGATGTGTATGGCTATGCTTTAGCACCCTTAACTGAAAAAGATAATTATGTAACAACTGAGCTTTCTAAAAAAATTAATCACGTAGATGGTGACGTTAGAAATTTAGAACAATTACAAAAATATTTTAATCAGGTAAAACCGGATATCGCTTTTCATCTAGCTGCACAGCCTCTTGTTATAGAATCATATAACAATCCTCATTATAATTTTGAAACAAATTTAATGGGGACAGTGAACTTTTTTGAGGCAGTCAGAAATTGTCCTTCGGTAAAAGTGGCTATAAATGTAACAACGGATAAATGTTATCAAAATAATGAGTGGATGTGGGGCTATCGAGAAAACGATGCAATGGGAGGTGACGATCCTTATAGCGCTTCAAAAGGCTGTTCAGAGCTTATTACCAATTCATACATCAAATCTTTTTTTACCAAGGATGGTACAGCTCATGTGGCATCTGGAAGAGCCGGAAATGTAATAGGAGGTGGAGATTGGGCTGATAACAGAATTATACCGGATATGATAAGGGCTTATCAATCTAATCAAACTTCCGTAATTCGCAATCCTAATTCTGTTCGTCCATGGCAATTTGTGCTAGAGCCGGTTTTTGGCTATATGAAATTAGCAGAAAAGCTTTGGACAAATGGTAAATCGTTTTCTGGGGGATGGAATTTTGGTCCAGCAGCTTTTGAAAATTATAGTGTAGGCGATGTGGTGAATGAAGTGAAAAAAATAATCCCAACGATTAAAATCGATGCTCCTAAAGCAACAGAAAAATTGCATGAAGCAGGCTTATTGAAGCTAGATATTACTAAGGCTGTAAACTTTTTAGGTTGGAAACCAAAATTAAATTTCGAAGAAACTATTCAATTTACAATTCAAGGATATCAAGAAGAGTTAAATCCGATAGCTATCGGATCTCAAAACAATATCTACGATTGTCGTGTTAATCAAATAGAAGCTTATTGTCTTAAAAATAATTAACCATAAAAGACATAAAAGTTCATAAAAAATGCGGTTAACTAAAGCTCAAATAAAAGATCTTACATATCAAATCAATGGCGCTGCCATTGAAGTTCATAAGTCGCTTGGACCAGGCTTATTAGAAAGCGTTTATCATAAATGTCTAGTTCACGAATTGAATATTCGTGAGATTTCTTTCATATCTGAATTATTAGTACCTGTTAATTATAAAGGGTTACAATTAGAAACAGAATTGCGTTGTGATTTATTTATTGAAAATACTATAGTAGTAGAGTTAAAAGCTGTTGAAAAGATATTACCAATTCATGAAGCGCAGTTGCTTACCTATATGAATTTATTAGAGGCACCTTTTGGAATATTATTTAATTTTAATACAACAAATATTTACCATGATGGTCAAAAAACATATGTTAATGAACTTTACCGGATTTTAAATGAATAACTAGTTCGCACTTATATATTTTTTATGTTTCAAAAAATAAAAAACTTAAATAATACCTTATATGTTCTTTTATGACTTTTATGGTTCAAAAAACAAAATAAACTATGTCAAAATTATTAGATATTAAACATCAAATACATGCTTTAATAAAAGAGTATCATGATGAAGCTTTTAAAGTAAAACCTTTTGTTGAGGGAGAATCAGCAGTACCGGTTAGTGGTAAAGTATTTGATCATAAAGAATTAACTTATATCACTGATTCAGCTTTAGATGCATGGTTTACGACCGGTAAATTTAATGCAGAGTTCGAAAAAAAATTAGCTAAGTATATCAACGTCAAATCTGTGTTAACTGTTAACTCAGGTTCTTCAGCTAATTTAGTGGCTTTTTCTGCTTTAACAGCTAAAGAATTAGGTGAAGAAAGAATTAAACCAGGTGATGAAGTTATTACAGTAGCTGCATCATTTCCTACAACGGTAAATCCAATTTTGCAATATGGTGCTATTCCGGTGTTTTTAGATGTAACCATTCCTCATTACGAAATAGATGTAGAGTTATTGGAGAAGGCATTGTCACATAAAACAAAGGCTGTAGTAATTGCACATACAATGGGTAATGTATTTAATTTAGATGTGATTACTGCATTTTGTGAAAAACATGATTTATGGTTAATGGAAGATTGTTGTGATGCGTTAGGTGCAACGTATAATGGTCAGCATGTTGGTACATTTGGTGATATAGCAACATTGAGTTTTTATCCCGCGCATCATATCACAATGGGTGAGGGTGGAGCTGTTTACACTTCTAATTCAAAACTGAAAAAAATTGCAGAATCATTTAGAGATTGGGGACGTGATTGTTGGTGTGAACCAGGCAAGGATAATACTTGTGGGTTACGTTTTTGCCAGCAATTAGGTGATTTACCAATGGGTTATGACCATAAATACATATACTCTCGCCAAGGCTTTAATTTGAAAATAACAGATATGCAGGCCGCTCTTGGTTTAGCTCAGTTAGAAAAACTGGATGAATTCATTAAAATCAGAAGACATAATTTTGATTTACTAACCAAGACTTTACAAAAGCATTCTAATAAATTAATCTTGCCAGATGCTACACCAAAGGCTAATCCATCTTGGTTTGGTTTTTTAATAACAGTTAAAAAAGATGCAGGCATTACTCGCAATGATTTAGTACAAAAATTAAATGATAAAAAAGTAGCAACTCGTTTATTGTTTGCAGGTGATTTGCGCAAGCAACCATACTTTAAAGATTATGATTATCGTATTGTAGGTGATTTGCCAAATACTGATATTATTGTTAATGATACTTTTTGGATTGGAGTAACTCCTATGATTAATGATGATATGATTGCTTATATGGGCAAATGTTTTGATGAAATTTTAGGATAATTTTAATCAATTACTCTATATTTTAACACGGTTATTAAATATGTCTAGTCACTTATCAAAATCATAAAATTAAGTAATAATTTTCACGCAGTTTTTTCATACTTTTGTTGTATGAGATGCAATTTGAAATGTATTAAGCGTCTATTTGTTGTTTTGCTTTTTTTGCAAATTTATGTTGATCATAATTTGTTGATAGGTCAAACCACAACCACCTATAGTATTCTTAATACAGCTTATAATCGTGCAACCGGAACTTATTATTCTTTGGGCGCAGTAGATAATTACTGGTTTTTTACCAAAATTGAGGATATGGTTGTTCCTAATAACCCATCTAGCGTGATTTACTATCCTAATGATCCTACCTATGTTGTACCTAATGCAGGTAATAATTTTTTTTCAGGAATAAATGCAAATAGAAGTATAAATTTTAATCCCAATACAACTTCCATAGGTTTAAAGTTAATCACATTTAGAACTTATTTTAATTTACCTAATTTGTCACAAACAGTTAATAGATATTCGCTTAATTTTAAATTGTCTGCAGACGACGCGGTTTTTGATGTTAAATTAAATGGAACAAAGAAGGCTCAGTTTTTATCTTCA
Source organism: Bacteroidia bacterium (assembly GCA_035439445.1). Classification (GTDB taxonomy): domain Bacteria; phylum Bacteroidota; class Bacteroidia; order B-17B0; family Aurantibacillaceae; genus UBA4416. Next base: position 1,306 of record DAORKG010000069.1, on the reverse strand, counting down.
ACTTATAATAACATTCCTGGAATTAATAAGCCTTATACTTTAAATGTTCCAATTTGTGATACTGATTTTGTATCGGGTCAAAATTATATAGATGTTACAATTGCTGATGCTGGAGGATCGGTTGGTTTTTATGGAGAGGTTACCTTGTTTGAAGTAAATAATCCTTTTAGCATTAATTCTTCTCTCAGTTCTGTTTGTTCAGGAACTAATGCTTTAATAACAGCTTCTATTACTACTTCAATTTTAAATCCACAATTATCGTATAATTGGTTAAACTCTTCTGGTGCAGTGGTGAGTCAAACTAGTAATACTTCTTCTTTAACAAACACAGTTTCAAATCTTTCCAATGGAAATTATAATTTAATTACCCAACTAACTTCTTCTTGTGGAGTTTTTACAATTAAAGATTCTATAAACGTAAATTGCGTTAACTCTGCCTTACCTCCCTGCGCAGGAGTTCTAGAAGGCACAGGAATGAGTATTTGCAATCAATATAGTTTTAGTATAACTCCTTCACAAACCATTACTCCTTTTAATTATGGAAGCCAAACATATGTTTGCACAGGAGCAAATATGCCGGATGTGTCGTTTAATATTTTAGGTCCGGTATGGAGGGTTATGAAAAATAATTGGTTTTTCAGGTCTTCTTTAGCAGGAGAATTAAGGGGTTATACAAGTTCTGGTGTTTTACAAACAATTCCGTTTTCTCCATCAAATACAATAACTCCGATGAGTTATTCGGGTGGTTTTGTTCAATTTGCTATTAATGGAGTTGCTACTGGCTCTCTAATAAATCAAACAACATTTTCTATTTCGTTAAATTCTTCACAACATACAGCTAATAGTTATACATATTGCCCATCTTCATCATCTAGTCTTTCTATTAGTCCAATTGTCCCTGCTCAAGGAGGTCCGTGGTCTTATTTATGGCAACCCGGAAATTTAACTGGTAATCCGGTTAGTGTAAGCCCTGTTGTAAATACTATTTATTCTGTAACAGCAACATCATCATCAGGATGCATATCAACCACCACTGTAGATGTTAATATTACATCGATATCAACTCTCAGTATATCCGGTAATACATTAATTTGTGCCGGACAGAGCGCTTCGTTAACAGCCAGTGGAGCAACTTCTTATTCGTGGAATACAGGATCTGGTTCTCCATCAATTACGGTAAGTCCAGGGTTAACAACTACATATACAGCTTCTACAACCGTTAGTTTGTGTGTTATTCCTGCTCAAATTACTGTTAGTGTAGTCGCAGTTCCTAATGTTTCGGCTGGTAATAATACAGTTTTTTGTC
>DAORKG010000068.1:0-5800 GCA_035439445.1 Bacteroidia bacterium | reverse complement strand
ATCGTGGATGGGATTTACAAAATGGCATTGATGGAGGTACAGTTTTCATGGGCGCTAAAGTTGATATGCAAAGTAGTTTAAAATTAGGATGGACACAAAGTGGCGCTATTGATTTAAATACATCTATTGAAATTAATCAGAATGGAAATAATGCAAATGGTGTTAAAGTACAAACCTGGAATACAGGCGTTAAAGCATACTCGATTTTAAGAAATGATAATAAAAATACATTTGTAGTTTATGGTGATGGTAAAACTCGTATTGGAGTTCAAAACCCAAAAGCTCCACATGATGATGCAATGTTAGGCGTAGATGGTAAAATTGCGTGTAAGTCACTTTATGTTCTCAAACCGTCTAGTTGGGCGGATTATGTATTTAAGAAAAAAGAACTTGAAAAACTTGAAAATGTTGAAAAATTCATCAACGTAAACAAACATCTCCCTGATGTTCCTAGCGAAGAAGAAATTTTAAATAATGGTTATGATATTAATGAGATGGACGCAAAACTATTAGCAAAAATAGAAACATTGTATCTACATATTATTGCGCTTGAAAAAGAAATAAACCAACTTAAAAATAAATAATTATGAAAAATATAATTTTCATTGTATTACTTTATTCTATAATACCAAGTTTGTTTTCTCAAACTCCAGGTGCATTTCCTAGAATTTTATCAAAACCGAAACAAGCTTGTGATAATGAAGTAAAAGTCAAAGACTTGTATACATCAAACTGCAATTATGAAGCTAATTGTAATTATTTATACCCTGTTTTAATAGAAGAATTTGACTATAACTTTGATTTACCAAATAAATGGAGGTTTGATTACGGTTATACTCAGGATGATAATGGAGCTGGAACTACATGGCATGGTGACGCATATACTAGTAGTACTTTTGGCCCAAATCATAATATTCAATTAAACAACGGTATTGCTACTTTTCTAAATATTCAGGAAACAGTGACACGCAACAATAATGGTACCGATAAAAATTTTAAATTTACATCAGGTATGATCGCTAGTTTATCAAGATTTAGAACAGGTGTTTTTGAAGCGAGAATAAAAATCCCTTCTGCTAATAAAATGTGGCCAGCATTTTGGTTGTTATTTACTAAAAGTAATTATTCCGAAATTGATATTTTTGAATTCTATGACGATAATGTAGGTTCAAATCCTGGTTCTAATTCCAATTGCGATACATATAATTTACATAAAATGTCTATTCATGGCGGTGCGTCAGGTAATGATTGTCACCGAAGTGATAAATATCCACTTAACATAAATGTTTTTCATGACTATAAATTAGTTTGGAACGATTACGAAACCTTTATATATGTTGATGGAGCATTCAAAGGATATGCTACAAGGTATTTAAGAAATACTACATTACCTGTAATTCCTTGTCAATATGGTTATTCTGGTAATTATTTTGATCCCGCCGAAAATTACAACTGTAATCAAATTCAGTATATGCCTGATAATTTATTTCCAACTATTCCTTATATAGATTGGGGTCCAAGACCTTGGTGGCTACCAAATGCAATTTCATGGCCTCCCCCTCAACCGCCACAGCCATATTTAGCAAATAAATTAAGGCAAGACTCATACTTTCCAGAAAAAGATAATGCTATGTTTTTAATATTAAATAATAATATTAATGCAGAGGCTTATAAAGATGATGACTTTTCAAATTTTTCGCAAAGTTCATTAAATATGGAAGTAGATTGGATAAAAGTATATCAGCCTTTTTGTTGTGGTGTAGATAAAACTGTATGTTCTTTAACTGACTTAGACAATCAAACATACTATACGGATATATTAACAGGTAGAAAACTAAGTGTTGGTTATGCTAATAACTCTTGCAATTTCTTACAATTTAAACCTGGCACGGGAGGTAATTACAGGGATGTTCCCGTTATTTTATTAGCTACTGATGAAATTGCAATTCAGGGTGAAGCTATTTTTGCAGGTGACACATATGCCGAAATGAGAATTACAGACTGTGGTAGTACTGCAAGAATGAACAACTCGGAACTAAAACAGGTAGAAGATTTTTATCAAAATCAACAAAGCATAATGGATAGTATTGCAAAAAACAATATTCAAAATTCTGATTCTATTGCAAAATCCGAATATGAAAACACAATGAAAAAATACAAAGAGTTGTATTATGTTGAGGATGGAGAAAATATAAATATTGGTCCAATACCCGCATTGGATTATATAGATATATTATGCTCAAATACCGTATACGAAAAAATTGTATCTTTATCATTAATTGACATGAATGGTAAGGAATCAGTATTACCTGTTCAACATATGGTAAATATTGAGCATTTGAAGTCTGGATTTTATCAACTCAAAATTCGTTTCAACGATGGTTCTATTGTGGTAAAAAAAGTTGTGAAAACTTAATTACATTAAGTTATAAATTCGTTTAAATTCTAAAACAGAAAAAATGAAAATAAAAATTTTATCCTTATCGTTTATCGTTATTTCTTTTATTTCTTGTAATAAGAGTAAATCAAATAATCAGATAACAAATAGTACTAATAATACAAGTACTTCAAATTTTTATAAATTCAAAATTGGAGCTACTTCATACAATACTAGCAGTTTATATGGTCAAGATTATCTTAGTCCGGATGGGGACACATTATTAATGATAAATGCAGGAACAAATACCGATACAATCAATGGTGCATTTACATTAAAAGTAAAATCAATTGGCACTTTTAATCACGATTCTGCGAGTGTAAGTGAAACTAATCGATTTGTTGTGAATTTTGGTAACTCAAGTAATCCAAATTCAACTTTTGTATCAAAATCAGGCACAATAAATATTACTAGCTTTGACTTAATAAATCATGTTTATGCTGGTACATTCTCTGCTGTTATGACATTAAGTACAAACCCTAGCTACACTTTACCATTAACAAACGGTTCATTCTACTTGAAATACTAACACATGTAAGGATAGTAAATTACTATCCTTACTTTTTTAAATAAGTATTAAATCTTTACAAAAGGTAAAATTAAATTTCTAAAACCATGAGTAAATCAATTATCCTTTCTATAATAGCACTTCTTTCTCTTACTAGTTGTTTAAAGAAAACTGAATGTAGTGGCTATGTCTATTCAAAATATAATATTCCAGTAGCAGGAAAAAGCATTACACTTTTAGACCGTTTATCTTCTACTAGAGAAGAACGTTCATCTGTTGTTGCAACAACAGATAATAATGGCTATTACCATTTCTCTTTTAAAACAAAAAGAAATCACACTTATTCTATAACTACCGAAGATATTTTGAATGGAATCCAACCATTAAAAGAATCGCAGGTTAACAATATAGATATTTATCTCGCTAAATAATCCTATATCATGTTTTTGGTTGATGTGGATAGATATTAACTACTTTGGGCGTATCAAATAAAAAACTCTTTTTTTATTTGTCGGGCTTTACACTTCAATCTTTTTATTCAACCCTCAAAAGTCCTTACCATAAAAAGGATTTACGTTGCAATCCCTTACGCAACATACTAAAAAATGCTAAAATTCGTTTTGTATACATTAATTTCATAAATTTAATTATACAAACCCTTTAAAATTATTTATTATGGCATCTACATCAGAAACAGGTCATCACAAAAATGTATCAAGCTTCGAAAGTTTAGTATCATCAGCGCAAGGCTTTGGCGCAAGCTACAATCCAAGTAAAACCAGTTTAAAACTTCCTGCCCTTCAAACACAATTAGCAAGTGTAAAAGCAAATATTACATCTGTTACAAGTACAAGCGTTGCTTTTAATAATGCAGTTAATGCTCGTCAAATTGCATTTTTTGGAATCCAAAAATTAAGCACAAGATTAGTTAACGCCCTCGATGTTTCAAATGCTTCTGATGCTTTAGTAAAAGATGCTAAAACTGTAAACGCAAAAGTTCAAGGTTCAAAATTAACTAAAGCAGATGCAGGAAAAACAGCTAAAACAATTGATCCAAATGCGCCAGTAACCGATACAATAAAAACTATTTCAAGTTCTCAACGTTCTTATGATAGCTTAATCGAACATTTATCTAAAATGATTGCTATACTTTCTACTGAGCCAACGTATTTACCTAACGAAAATGATTTAAAGATTGCAACGTTAAATACACTATTAACTAATTTAAAAAATACAAATACAGGCGTTATAAATGCTTACACAACTGTAAGTAATGCTCGCATCGCTCGTAACTTATCTTTATACAATCCTACAAATGGTTTATGTGCAACAGCCAAAGAAGTTAAGGCTTACGTTAAATCTGTATTCGGTGCAACTAGCCCACAATACAAACAAATCAGTGGTTTAGAATTTAAAACCATTAAATAAATTTCATAAAAAGCAGTAAGGCTCTCACGCCCTACTGCTTTTTTCTCTTTTCAAACTTCGGTTTTCTCACAAGCAACATCCATTTTCTCAGAACAAACTTCTTTAACAAATCTCGCTCCTGCGGTTCTCTCAGAATCCACTTCTTTAACACTTTTTTTAACTGCGTTTTTCTCACAAACTTATGCAGTTTTCTCAGAACCGACTGCGTTAACACTTTTAACAACTGCAAGTTTCTCACGAGCTCCTGCGGTTCTCTCAGGAGCACTTGCGACTTCAAAACTAATTGACAATCAAATAAATACAAAGCGAATGATTTGTACCACGTTTCATTCGCCGACCTAGGTTTTGACCCCAAAACTGTTAAAATTCATGCCGGCTTATGTATAAATCCCCGCATATTTTGCAAGCCCATTTGGTCGCTTCTTTTTAAAGGAATCAATTTATTTTTGCACCAAATAAGCTTGCAAAATTTCCTCCGCTCCTCACAAAACGTAATCAGAACTGGCGGTTTTTCAAACCGCTTTTTCCTATCGCTCAGCAAGTAATTAAAAACTATGTTCCAATTTCAACATTCGGTAACTCACTAAACTCAAAAAGACAACAGTGTGTTTCAAACAGACAAATTCATTTTCAAATTAAAACAGTGTGGACACCATAGCAACATTTTTTAGCATCGTGGGGCGTTCAACTACTAACACACGGTTTGCGTCAGTGGGCGGACGAATAAGTTTTTTTGCTTAAATTTGGTCTGCTTCGCAGAAAGACATTTTCATTAAGCAAAAAAAGAGTACAATATTAAGCAATTAAAAAACATTTGTGGGTCTAGACACGAAAGTGTTTCAAAACCCACCGAACGCAAACCGCGAAAACGTTAGCAGGCATTTAGACATGGGAGTAAATTTTCAAATAGGACAATGCAGAATCTATGTCGACACCGACAGGACTAAAGACTTCTATTCTAAACTTCCGAGAATATCAGAAAATTGTAAATGTGACGACTGCAAATATTTTGAAGACGTCTTAACAAAAAAAGAAATTCGATTTTTCACAATATTAAAAAGCATGGGTGTTGACCTAAGCAGACAACCAAATATTAACCCAGATGGGTTATGTTCAGTTGGCCCCACTGACAAATACAATAGAGCTTATTTTGGTTATTATAATGTATTCGGACAATTAGGTAAGACGCAGCGAAAAACACAAACGAAAAACGCAGACGGAGAATTAGAATCTGTGGACTTTATTGAGCATTCTGCTGATAACAATGTAAATTACACTATAAAGCAAATCCAAGACAACGAGCTGACTGTAGAGTTTTATATTGAAAGTGAAAAAATAAACGCCTGCTAACACACGGTTTGCAACATCGGCACAGATTGTTATGACTTTAGCAAATAATTTTTTCTAAAACTCTGAGATTCAAATTG
>DAORKG010000067.1:0-7422 GCA_035439445.1 Bacteroidia bacterium | reverse complement strand
CAGTTTTAATTTACAGCCCACACTTCCCTATTTTATTTTATCAGCTTGGCGTTGGTGGTATTGGCGCTGCTAGTGGTGGTTGGCTTGATCCTCCAAAGAACGATTTTATAATTCAGTTTTTATTGTACATTTTTCATTATTCATACATTTTTGTTTTTGCATTTATAGGGATTATTGTTTTTGCATTTTTTCAAAAAAAGAATGAGTCGTCAATACCTGTTATAAAAATCAGAATTGCATTATTTACTTTATTCGTACTATCGTTTTTGATAGGATTCTTTTACTCACAAAAAGTAAATCCTGTTATTCAATATTCCACCCTCATTTTTGCCACACCATGTTTAATTTTATTTGTCACATCATTTGCAAATGAATTAAACTTAAAATTAAAATGGACGGCAATTATTTTGTTAGTAGTTGTTGCTATAAGCTCCTTAGTTATAAAACGAAAATATTATGATTTAATATTTCATCAATCATTTGATACCTATATTCAAACAACAAACAAAATTATTGAAGAAAAAGGAAACGCAAATGTATATAGCTTATTTAAAGGCGAACCGTGGTTTTTAAATTATTATAGAGAGAAATATAATTCTCCTGCAAAATATATGGTTATAGACCAGGATTCCTTGAGTTTAAATGATTATAAATCTATTTACGACACACTTTCTGCTAAATATTTAATACTAGGTGATTTTAACCCATCGCAGCTTTTGCAAGCAGCTAATTTTTATCCGTACGTTTATCTAAAAAAGAATGGCTATACATTTGAGGCCTATGTACTAAGTAAAGAATCAAGTGGTCAAAATCTAGAAATTGAAAAACGAAATATTGTTACTACTAACTTCGAGAACATTCCCGAAAGATTTAATTTAAATAAAGAATTGATTGTTTCCAACGATTCCAAAAAACAATATCGCATTGATAGTTTAAATGAATACCCAATTTCATATAAAATAAAAAATATGGATTTACATGCCAAAGAAGGACAAACTATTGTTGCAGAAATACAATACCAATCCGATAAACCAATAAAAGGATTATTATGTGGCAGTACTGATGCTTTAAAACAAAATATTCATTGGGCAGCTAATGATATAGATGCTTTTTATAATACTAAATCAAAGATTCAAAAAGCTTATGTATCCATTTATGTAAATCAAAAATTTAATGATTCTGATAATGAACTCAATATTTTTATTTGGAATAATAAAAAAGAAGCATTTAAAATTTCTAGCTTTTCTGTTTATATATGGGATAATAACCCTTATCGTTATGCTTTGTTATCTGATTTTTAATTTATCTTTGCCCAATGTCAAAAGATTTCCGCAGCGGCGAACTACTACTCATTAATAAACCATACACTTGGTCGTCGTTTCAGGCTGTCAATAAATTAAAACATGCTTTAAAAAAACATCCATCCTTATTATTGGATGATAAATTTGTGCATTTAAAAATCGGGCATGCTGGTACTTTAGATCCTTTGGCAACAGGTTTATTAATTATTTGCACAGGAAAAAAAACAAAAGAAATTTCGTCGTTTCAAGATTTACCAAAAGAATACACAGGCACTTTTTTTATTGGCGCAACCACACCTTGTTACGATAAAGAAAAAGAAGTCGATGCTACTTATCCAACAGAACATATTACAAAAGAGCTTGTTTTAGAAACCGCCAAATCTTTTATAGGTAAGCAAGAACAAGTGCCTCCGATGTTTAGTGCCGTGAAAGTGGATGGCAAACGTTTATATAAATTAGCTCGTATTGGCGAAGAAATTGAATTAAAAGCAAGGCCAATTGAAATATTAGATTTTGAAATCACACGTTGCGAATTACCTTTTGTTGATTTTAGAATTGCTTGCACTAAAGGAACCTACATCAGAAGTATTGCTCGTGATTTTGGTTTAGCATTAAATAGTGGTGCGTATTTAGATACTTTATGCAGAACTAAAATTGGAGAGTTTACTATTGAAAATTCTTTAACTCCTGAGGAGTTTATTAAAACTATAAATTTATAATAGGCTTCGACTCCGCTCAGCCTGACAATGATTCAAATTGGATTTAGAAAAACATAATCAAAAAGCAGCCACTCTTAAAAAAGAGAACAAAGCTTTTTATGATAAACTGAAGCGCACTAAGCCCAAAAATCTCGATAACCTGTTTCATGATCTGCATGATGAAGTGTTTGAGGAAATAGATTGCTTAGCCTGCGCCAACTGCTGCAAAACAACTTCTCCTATTTTTTATAATAGAGATATTGAGCGCTTGGCAAAACACCTAAGAATGAAACCGGGCGAATTCATTGATAAATATTTACGTATTGATGAAGACAAAGATTATGTATTAACACAAGCACCTTGTCCGTTTTTAGGTTCCGATAATTATTGCTCTGTTTACGAAGCTAGACCAAATGCTTGCCGAGAATACCCTCACACCGATAGAAAACGCATGGAACAAATTTTAGATTTAACCTATCGTAATACGATTGTTTGTCCAGCGGTACTAGAGATTACAGAACGATTGAAGAAGATTGTTTAACTTTTACATTGTCACATCGAGTAGAAAATTTTGCCTCTTTAAATTTTCGTATCGAGATGTTTTAAAACAGTTCTCGATATAATTTTCGCAAAAAAAGACAGCGAAAATCACTCGAACTGACAGTGTTTTTACTTAGTACCCGTATGCCCAAATCCTCCGGCTCCTCTTTCAGTTTCATCTAACGAAGAAGTTGGTTCCCAAGTAATTTGCTCATGTTTTGCAATCACCATTTGAGCCACACGTTCACCATCATTAATCATAAATGACGTGTTAGATAAATTCACTAATAACACTTTTACCTCTCCTCTATAATCTGCATCGATAGTGCCAGGAGAATTTAAAACGGTGATTCCATTTTTAAATGCTAAACCACTACGTGGACGGATTTGAGCTTCATATCCTTTTTGTAATTCAATAAATAAACCAGTGGGAACTAAAGTTCTTTCTAATGGCTTTAATTCAATAGGAGCATCAATATTAGCTCTTAAATCAAGACCTGCAGAAAGTTCGGTAGCATATTGAGGTAACTCGTGTTTTGATTGATTAACAACGCGAATGATCATGACTCTAAATGTTTTAATTTTTTTAAATTATCGAATTCTAATTTATAAAATATAAACGCATATAAGCTTAATAAGATATTATTCAATATTAACTTTATAATCTCATTATCCAAACCTGAATAAAGCGTGGAAATAAAATAAAATCCAAGAGCTAAAAAAGTAAACACAGATATACTTCTCAAGTTATATTTAACCGGATAATACTTTTGCCCTAATATATAAGAAGTAATCATCATAATACCATAAGAAGCCAAGGTTGCCCAGGCACAGGCCATGTAACCAAATTTAGGAATACCAACAAAATTAATTACTAAAGTAATAACCGCTCCCGTTACTGTAATCATCGCTCCAAATTTTGTTTGTCCGGTTAACTTAAACCATATAGACAAGTTCCAATAAACACCAACACACAAATTAGCCAGTAATAAAATAGGCACCACACCTAAACCATCTCTAAATTTTTCGCTAACTACATATTTCAACCAAGGCAAATTCATCATAGTGCCTAAAAATAAAAACAAGCAAAACAGCACATAGTACTTCATTACCAGGGCATTTAACTTTTTAGCATCTTCGTGTTTGGCATGGTTAAAAAAGAATGGTTCAGCTGCGTATTTAAATGCTGTAGTAAAAATGGTCATAAACATTGCAATGCGATAGCAGGCTCCATATATTCCTAACTCATTTTCAGCAATTCCTTCAGGTAATAAATATTTTAAAATAAAACGATCAAAGGTCTCGTTAATCATCCCCGCAAAACCTAATATTAATAAAGGCCAGGCATAGTTCAACATTTGTTTCCAAAGATCTTTATCAAATACGTATTGTACAGCTATAAATTCTTTAGATAAAAATAATAAGCTCACCAAATTAGCTAAAAGTCCTGCTAAGAACATATAGCCTACTCCAACTTCGGGATTATAAAATTTTGCTAAAGCTGAATCCGGCTCATTAACGTAGGCCGGCTTACAGATATTGAAATAAAAGATACAGATTAAAATAAAAACAAACACATTTAATAATTTGAGTGCGCCAAACTTTTTAGCTTGATTGTTTAATCGTAATCGCGCAAAAGGAATAGCCATCATGGCATCAGTGGCAACAATCAGCACACACCAAATAATATAATTAACGTGTTCAGGCTCTTTAATAAAATCAGCTATTGAGCCTGAAAACAAAATAAACAACAAAGACAATCCTACAGTACTTCCAAAAATAGACATCAAAGCAGTTGAATACACCCGCTCTTTCTCTTCGATTTTATTAGAGAAATGGAAAAATGCAGTTTCCATTCCGTAGGTAAATAAAATATTAATGAAACTGATATAAGCGTAAAACTCAGTATTGGCAGATAATTCGGAAGGTTGTTTAAAAATATAAGTTAATACGAAAGAGTATAAAAACGTAATCACGCGAGGAAGTACACTTCCTAAACCATAAACGGCTGTTTGTGAGGCTAATTTTTTGAGTGGGTTTGACACGTTTTTGTATTAAAGAACTAAAAATAGGGCTTTATTAGGTTTAGCTTTGAACTGATTTACGAAGATATTAACCTTTAAAAGTGAGTTTTATCCCTTCATTTTTTCAATCAACTTGGTAGTTGAGAAACCATCTACCAATTGAATAGTAATAACTTTGCCACCTTTTGCTACAACCACATCATAGCCAACAATATCTTCAGCTTTATAATCATTTCCTTTCACTAAAACATCAGGCTGAACAAAGGTGATAAGCTCTAAAGGAGTATCTTCGTCAAATAACACAATAGCATCAATACATTCTAAACCTGCCAAAATAGTAGCTCTTGTGTCTTCAGAATTAATAGGTCTTTCGGGGGATTTCCCTAAACGTTTTACAGATGCATCTGTATTTAAGCCTAATATCAATTTATCTCCCAAATCACGAGCATGACAAAGGTACTCTACATGCCCGCGATGCAAAATATCAAAACAACCATTGGTAAATACAATTTGTTTATTTTGAGCATTCCATTCTTTCAAAAGATCTTGCAACTTATCTTTTGTAACTAATTTTTCGGATAGTTTTTTATGAAACGACATTTGCTTTAGATTTATTAATGATTGGAAGGAGAATCAAACTTAAAAGTCCAAGAACTACAATTAGTATAAACTGAGATGTCCAAGCCATCCAAGGGAATGAAAAAGCCGAAATTTGTTCAATTCCATAATAGGTCAAAAGTGCAGTTACAATTGCCGGATAGGCACCCAAACCACCCGGAGAAAATACAACGCCAAGAGTTCCAAATAATAAAATGGTCAAACATTCTGAATGTCCTAAGTTTGAAGTGCCTTCAAAAGCAAAAAAACAAACATATAAGCTGTAAAAATATGCTGCCCAGATTGCCAAACTCAGAGCAATAAACTGAAACTTTTTATCAATGTCTTTAACTGAACTTAAACCCTTAGCAAAGCCTTTGATAATATTACCGAACTTACCTTTTAAGAGCCCTGATATTTTTTTACGAATTAAAAATAAAGCAATCAAAGCAACCAATAAAATGCTTACTAAAATGATGAGCTTAGTTGGATGCTCTGCCATTCCGCTCAACTTCAGCATCAAAGGGTCGTATAAATATTTTACAGTAAGTTCTTTTAATTGAGAAAACTGAGCAAAAAGCGTTAAAAAGAATATCACTATCAATAACAGCATGTCTACAATTCGTTCAGTAATAACTGTTCCAAGAGCTACTTCAAATGGCACATCATCATATTTTGTAACCAACGTACAGCGTGTGATTTCTCCCATTCGTGGCAAACCATAATTTGCAAAATAGCCAACTAATACGGCACCAACAGAGTTGGCTGGCTTAACAGAATAACCAGCAGGTTTTAATAAATAATTCCAGCGATAAGCTCTTAAGAAATGACTAAAAAATGAGATTAAAACAGAAATCCCTACCCAAAAATAATTTGCGGTTTTAAATGAATCAGCTATCTTTTCTTTCTCTGTCCATACAGAACGAAAAGACAACCAAACTAACAAAATTCCTACACCAAGCAACACAATAAATTGAATGATGGATTTGGTGCTTTTGTTCATGAAATTTTACTTTAAACGATTAGTTTTAGTATCAGGAAAAACAACCCAAGGTTTAAATGTTTTGGCAGCCTCAAACTCCATATTAGCGTATGAGATAACAATAACTACATCTCCTAAACTCACTAGTTTTGCAGCCGGACCATTTAAACAGATAACTCCACTACCACGTTCTCCTTTAATAACGTAGGTGATAAAACGTTGGCCATTATTTTTATTTAAAATATGAACTTGTTCGTTCTCAATAAGATTAGCAGCATCCATCAAATCCTCATCAATGGTAATACTGCCAATATAATCTAACTCTGCCTGAGTAACAGTTACACAGTGCAATTTAGATTTCATAACTTGAATTTGCATCATGGCGCAAATGTAACTATTTAACCACAAACCACATAAATAAAAATGCCGTAAAATCACACAAAAAACTATAAAAAACACCCACCAATCAGTAACCTAAACCGCTTATAAACTAAGGCATTTTTTCTTTGGCCATTCCTTAAAATAATCGCATTTTTACTACTCAAACGTATTCATTATGAACTACAAACACCTAATTTTTACCGCTGCTATATTTGGCAGCATAGCCGCTTGCTCATCTTCAAAGAAAACAACTAAAGCAAACGAATCTGTAACAGTAGCCGAACCTGCTATTGATTTAGATACAATCAAAGTTTTGGCAGAAGAACCTCCTAAAAAGAAAATTTACCAAGCTACACCAACAAAAAGTAGCGATATCATTCATACCAAACTTTGGGTAAGTTTTGATTGGCAAAAATCTCAATTAATTGGAAAAGCTGAATTGCAAGTAAAGCCTTACTTCTACCCAACTAACATGTTATATCTTAATGCAAGAGGAATGGAAATTAAGTCTGTGAAACTTGCCGAAAAACTTGTAAAAGAGCTTCCTATAAAAAAAGGAGGAAAATCAGTTGTTACGGAAGATGTTTTTACTGATAAACCGGTAACTTATAAATATGAAAATGATTCTATTAAAATAAATTTAGGCAAAGAATATACAGCTAAAGAAATGTATTATGTAACCATTGAATACATTTCAAAACCTAATGAATTAAAAGAAGGTGGAAGCGGTGCTATTTCTAGCGACAAAGGTTTATACTTTATCAACCCAACAGGATCTGACCCGGATAAAATGCCTCAAATCTGGACTCAAGGAGAAACACAATCAAACTCTGCTTGGTTCCCTACCATTGATAATCCAACAGAAAAAATGACGGATGAAATTTATATGACTGTAGATG
>DAORKG010000066.1:0-7538 GCA_035439445.1 Bacteroidia bacterium | reverse complement strand
TTGATTAATTGTAATTCTGTAAATGTCATTAATGTTTTTTAAATAAATACTTTATTAAGAAAAATGTAAAAGTATTCGGTTGGTAATTGGCATTTACAAGCGGATTTTGAACTACAATCTTCAAATGAAGTGTACAAATATAAACACTTTATTAACAAAAACCTAATTTATTAAAAATTAAGCCTTTCCAAACATGTTTTAAATGATTGTATTAATTTAGTATAAAACATATACTCTGATTTAAATGAAACGGTTATTACTATTTATTCTAGCATTTCCTTTTTTACTAAATGCACAAGACTTCCCGGCAAAACCAACAAACTATGTTACTGATGAAGCAAACATTCTTAGCGATGAGCAGGAATTATCGTTAAACACTAAACTACGAAACTTTGAAGACAGTAGTACTAATCAAATTTTTGTTTATATAGCTTCAAGTTTAAATGGAAACGACTTATCCGATTTAAGTCAGAACATTTTTCACACATGGAAAATAGGACAAGATGGTAAAAACAACGGAGTACTAATTGCCATATTTATCGACGATCACAAATTCAGAATTCAAACAGGCTATGGATTAGAGGGTGTGTTACCTGATATAGTTACAAAACATATTCAAGATAATGATATGCGCCCCCTGTTTAAACAAAATCAATACTTTGAGGGAATTGATAAAGGAGTTGACCAATTAATTTATTACAGCAAACACGAATTTAAAGTCGATGACATAAATGAGGAGGAGTCAACAGCTGGTTTATTTATTTTCTTTTATGCCTTCAGTGCAGCATTTTTACTAGTAACCATTCTATTAACAAGAAAAATACAAGATAAACCAACTGCAAAAAAAGTATTGATTATATCAAGTATCATATGTTTCATTATTCCTTTTTTAGGAACATTTATATTATTAATGATGGTATTTATTGCATTATCATATAGAAAGGATTTAATAAAGACATCTAGCATATCAACATGGACATCATCTTCAGACTCATCATGGGGCAGCAACGATAGTTCTAGTTCATGGTCGAGTTCCGACTCTGATTCAGGATCTAGCTTTGATGGTGGAGGTGGAGGTGATTCTGGTGGTGGCGGAAGTAGCAGTGATTGGTAATTAAGAAGCTATTTCCATCTTAATTTTCTTATTCTTTATTTTTTCGTCTTTAATTAACTGTAAAGTCTTGTCGATTTTATTAGCTTTTACAGCAGCATAAGCAGAATGATCTAATACTTCAATCTTTCCTAATTCATCTTTTTGTAGTTTCCCTTTTTGCAAAAGCATGCCCACTATATCCATTTTATTAATTTTATCTTTTTTACCAGCACCTATGTATAATGTTTTCCATACACATGGAGCAGGTAATACTAATTTTTTGGGTAAAGATTCTTCGATAGGAATAGCATCTAAAAACTTAGGTAAATGGTCACCAATGTCTAATAAAAAATAAGCTGTTCCTTGAGCGCTCATTCTTGCAGTTCTACCATTACGATGTATCATCGTATCTTCAGTAGTTGGCAATTGATAATGGATAACCGCCTCTATTTCAGGAATATCTAAACCACGAGCTGCTAAATCGGTGGTGATTAATAAATTGATACTTCCATTTCTCAATTTAATTAATGTTTTTTCTCTATCAATTTGTTCTAAACCTCCATGATAATAACCATGACCAACTCCATGTAATTCTAGTTGTTCTGATATTCGATTTACAGCATCTCGGTGATTACAAAATACAATCGTTGATTTGGCTTGAATTTTCCCTAATAATAACATCAAGGCTTCTAATTTATCATCTCCCTCTACCCTAACCGATTTAATTACTAAAGATGATTTTAATTCTTTGTGTTCTGTAGTATAATTTAATTCAATACTATGTTTTATTCCTACAAATTTTGGAATATCTTCTAATGCTGTGGCTGAAGTTAAAATACGCTTCTTCAAATGTTTACATTGCTCAATGATAAATTCCATTTCATCCTTAAATCCAAACTCTAGGGATTTATCAAACTCATCTAAAATTAAAGTATGAACATTATCTACGCTTAAATTCTTACAGTGTAAATGATGTGAAATTCTGCCCGGTGTTCCAACCAATACTGCCGGAGGATGTTGGAAATTATTTTCTTCGATACGAACTGAATGACCTCCATAGCAACAATTAATTTTAAACGAAGTACTCATTTGTTTAAATACTTGTTCTATTTGTATGGCCAGTTCACGAGAAGGAACAATGATTAATACCTGAACTCCATCTTTATCTGCATCTAATAATTGTATAATAGGCAACAAAAAACCTAAAGTTTTACCAGAACCAGTAGGCGAAATTAACACAACATCATTTGGTTTAGATATAGTTTCCAACATGACTTTCTGCATTTCGTTTAACTCTTTGATATTGAAATGTTTTAAAATAGAAGTTAAATTCATAATCAAGGTAAATTTACTATTTAATAACCTTGTTCATCAAATTATTTTAAGTACTAAAAAACAAACTTTAAAATAGTTACATTTGAGAGACATTATAACTATGAATCATAAAACAAAGAGTGGAAAAAAATTTTTAGACGGTCCACGTTCTCGATGGGATGAGTTAAAATTTGCATTTGGAGTATTTCATGAACTTATTGTTGGTTTAAGAAAACTTCATTTTATTGGTCCTTGTGTTACCATTTTTGGGTCTGCTCGTTTTAATGAAGATCATTATTACTACAAATTAACTCGTCAAGTTTCACAAGAAATTGCCAAACTTGGTTTTGCTATAATGACAGGTGGAGGCCCTGGTATTATGGAAGCTGCAAACAGAGGAGCTAAGGATGTAGGTGGTTTATCTGTTGGATGTAATATATTATTACCAAAAGAGCAGCACCATAATCCATATTTAGATAGCTTTGTAACACTTGAACATTTTTTTGTAAGAAAAGAATTACTTCGAAAATATTCTTTTGCTTTTGTTGTAATGCCAGGAGGTTTTGGAACTTTAGATGAATTTTTTGAAGCATTAACGTTAGTTCAAACTCATAAAATTGAAAAATTCCCAATTGTGATTATGGGAATTGAATATCACAAAGAACTTCGTCAACATATACATCGCATGGCAGAAGAACAAACAATCAATAAAGATGATATGGAATTAATATTGTTTACTGATTCTATTGATGAAGCAATTAATCACATAAAAAAGTGCTCAATTGATATGTTTAATTTAAAACTTAAAAAGGCAAAACGTACTATGTGGATCTTAGGCGAAAAACCTATAAAATAATTAATTATTTGGTTTACCACCATCTATCCAACATACTATATTATTCTTTTGTTCTTTAGATAAACTTGTTCCCTTAGGCATCGAGCCATTTACAATCGTTGTTCTTATAGAACTCGCTGAGGAACTAATTTGAGAATATGTGCTATAGTTACTATGACAACTTACGCAATAACTTTGAAAAAGGGGTTTAACAGAAGTTGAAAAAGAAGGCGTTGCACCGCTACAAGAAGGTGTATATGGTACCTGAGTCGCGTTTTTTTTCTTACAAGAATTAAGTATAATTACTGTATTAACAAAACAAAAAATTAAAACAAATGCAATTTTTTTCATGAACGTATATTTTACAAATATATAATTGTTATATAATCAGTTATTAAATAATATACAGTAACTAAATCACCCAACAATAATCATACTACTTTTAAAAAATAATATTATTTAACTTTATTAAAAATAATTTATATGATTGAAACTGAAGAACAAATTGAGATAAAAACTCTTGAAAGTGAGGAACGACAAACTATTGTGCATTGCACTTGCGAAGGTGATGGGACAGGCGCATACCGTATTTGGCCATCTACATATTTAGTTGAACATGGTTCTGATAGAAGAGCAAAACTAATCACAGCATTTAACATTTCATTTGCTCCACAATGGACATTAAACGACGGAAGAGGTTTTACACTAATTTTTGAAGGATTAAGTAAAGGTTGTAAATCATTTGATCTAATTGAAATGATTCCTCAAGCAGGAGGATTTGAAGTGTTTAACATCCCTCGTAATAATATGGATGTCTATCATGTGAAATTTTAAAATCTGAATGACAAAGGTCATTATAAAACAGTACTATTTATCAGTATATTCATTTAGTAAATTTTATAACTTTGAATCAAATTAGATAACTGAATCATGACTCACTTTGGCGACAATATCGTTTCGTTTTTAAAGAAATCTGCTGTTAAACTAGAAGAACTTCAAGTTCAGTCTGCTTTAGGAAAGGCAGAGATGGAAGATAAATTTGAAGAAATTAAAAAAGAAGCCCGCGTACAGTACCAAAATATAAAATCAGATATTAACTCTAAACTTCAAAACAATAAAGAGTATAATAATCTTAAATCAAAATTAGAAAATCTTGAACTGCAGCTTGCATTGGGAAAAGCTGATACTAAAGATTTACTAGAAGAACAAAAGAAAAACTTAAGTAAGGCTTTTCAGGAAGTGAAAGACTTTATAAACAATAAATAAATCAAGAATTTTTCTCTTCCACTCTACCATCTGCATACTTTGCAAACCTGTTTTTACTTCTATCATGAACTTGATCGTATCGTGGCCAAGGCCAGCCACCAAATTGCGTTTTATGATAATCTTCAAAGGCCTCATTAATCTCTTGTTTTGTATTCATTACAAATGGTCCGTACTGCATAACAGGCTCTCCAATAGGTCTTCCTTGAAGCATCAAAATACTTGTTTCACTATTTGATTTAAGTTCAACATCCATATCAGCCTTTAACTCAATAGCATGGTAATTAGTGATTGTGGTTCCGGCAACAACTAAATCTTTGCCTTCATAAAAATAAATATTACGGTTAACACCTGTTGATGCTTTTGGTAAAACAAAAGTAGCACCCGCTTCCATTTTAATATTCCATACTGCTACATCATTTGCGGCGTCTGCGGCCCAAGAATCTGGTGGTGGTGTTGGAGCTTGAGATTTTTCCAACTGTCCTGCAATCACTTCTACTATTGTTTTTTTACCAGTAGCATCCGTATGCACATGATTAGGAATAGACTCTTTCCAAAACATTTTAAAATGAGGCTCTACCATTTTATTTTTCTTAGGAAGATTTAACCAAATTTGAAATAATTCCATTGTGTTTTCTTTATCGGCATGAACTAAAGGAAACATTTCTGAATGTTGAACCCCCTTCCCTGCTGTCATCCATTGCACATCACCATTTCCGTAACGACCTGCAGCTCCCATAGAATCTGCATGATCTACAATACCTTTCCTAACAACTGTAATTGTTTCAAAACCTCTGTGTGGGTGACCTGGAAATCCAGGAACAGTTTTGCCGTGATACATTCTGAAACCATCTTTTATAATAAAATCGTCACCCATGTGTCTCCCATTTAAATATTTTGTATCAGGTGCCATCTGCTCATTTCCATTTGGAAAATAATCTTCATGATGAACACAAAATAAAAATGGATCAGAAGTTTCCCATTGGAAACCTAATGGTTTTGTAGATAAAATTGGGTTCATAGATATTTTATAAGAATTAAAAGCTTTTTTAAACGATTCTGAAAAAGATACAGAAGGCGCTGCTAAAGCAGCAGTTAGGGCAAATAAAGATCTGTTTAAAAAATTTCGACGAGGTAATTCGTTGCTCATATTGCATTTTTTTTATAATAAAACAGATACTGGAAATTATAGTTTATCAAATTTAATTAAAGAATCAAAAATAAAAAAGCTATCTTTTTAAGATAGCTTTATATTATTAATTTTATTCTGTTGGATAACCTTTTGCAACCCAATCAGGCTTAATTCCTTCGGGTAACTCTAATACTTTGGTATTTTTAAAACCTTGAGCTATTAAATAATCATAGGCTGGTTTAATATTTGGGCAGCTTGAATAAGAACAACATCCACAATACACTACTATTGGCTTAGTTTTACTCTCCATGGTTAAGTACCCTGAAATTTTATTACCAAAGGTAGCATTTGTAGCCGCTCCAATAGCAATAGCCCCTTTAATGTTTTCCATTGGACCAACATTAAAAATCAAAGGCTTATCCTTAGCATTTGTTTTAATTTTAGTACTTAAATCAACTGTACTCATCAGTTGTTCTTTTTTCCAAGTTGGTGCCTGAAAAAATGTAGCTAAAAAACCAAATCCTGAAAGCAATAATATTGAAATAATTTTCATGTAGTTTACTATTTATTGTTTCAAATTTATACAAAAAGTAAAAAATCTAATTAAAACAGATTGATAAAAAATGCTAAAAAATGTTCTATAATATATTAAGAATACTTAAAAGTTATCTACATATTTACTATTGATAATGCTTTTGAAAGAAATAGAAATTGCAAATCCGCAATAAGTTGCGAATTTGCAATTGGTGGAATCCACTGATATATTTTCGAACTTATTTAGAGAAGATTTGGATAAAATACATAGACTTTTAATTGTGATAAAAATTGCGAATCCGCAATAAGTTGCGGATTCGCAATCGGTGGATCCGGAGGGATTCGAACCCTCGTCCAAACAAGGAATTAATAAGCTTTCTACAAGTTTAGATGGTATTTAATTTTCGTCTTTAGCCAGGCATACTATCACACCAAACTAAAGCTTAGCTATTAATATTGTTTTAGATAATAGCATCACAAAAACAAGTTGCTAATTTACGATGCAAACATCTCGTCGCTAAGCAACAACGCTACAAGGTTTGCAAAGGCTGAATAAGCTGAGCTTATTAAGCAGCCATAGCGTAAGAATTCTCTTCGCCGAATAAAAGTTTGAGAGTTGATTTTAAGGTGCCATATTCACAACGCACCACCTGCTTACCTACCAATCGCACTCGCTGTCAAAACCGGTCGGACCCATAAATTAAAGAACTTGTATACAAAGATACAATAAATTAGCCCCCGTAATTAAGTTTTTAATTATATTTAAGAAAAAATACTATGCGAAAAATATTTCTAACACTTTTTGTTTGTTTATCTATTGTTTCGTTTTCACAAACTGTAAAATCAAAACTTTTAAAACTAAAATACACTACCCTAGAAGGATGGACAGCAAATGAATTTGGTGGTAAATTAAACTGGGATGAAAGTGGGAATGAAATGTGTAAATGCTCAGGTGTAGCTTTCAGTAAACCTCATAAAAATGGTAAATACAACGTTGTGGTTTATGCAGTTCCTAATGGAGGATTAGATTCAGCAAAACGTGAATTTGTGGGTAATCTTCGATTTGTATTTGTTGAAAAAGTTGAAAAAACTACGAATAAAGGATTCTCTTTTGAAAAACGCCGTTCAAACTTTATGGATGTGAAAACTAAAAAAGCTTCATATAATTGCATTCGTTATATTTCAAAACCTGTTGACGGTCATTGCTATATTATTTATGTATGGCAAGAAAATATGGATTTATTAAATTCTACTTCAGAAAGAGAGTTAACAGACATGGTAAATGCCATTGAGCCTCTTTAATTTTTGAAAGAATTGCACTGCCCCCAAAAAGTTAGATACTTATTGGGGGCATTTTTATGTTAAAA
>DAORKG010000065.1:0-7709 GCA_035439445.1 Bacteroidia bacterium | reverse complement strand
CTATAGAAGATGCGGCTAATGCCAAAGCAGATTTAGTTTTAGAAGGTTATGGGGACGCATTTATTACAGCTTATAAAGACGGTAAACGAATACCGATGAGTGCAACCAAAGCAACCATGGAAACTGATGAAAAAGAAGATATTACCAAGATAGAATCTTTTAGTTCGGTCGATAAATCTTTAGTTAGCTTTAAAATTCAGTTAGGAGCTTTAAGAAAAGCTGGTTCTAACGATATGGAAGAAAAAACAAAAGATTTGGAAGGTATCGAAAAACAATCAACCGGTTCGGGAATGATAAGATATACTGCCGGAACATTTAATGATTACTCTAAAGCAGATAAATACCGTCAGGAGCTTGCTGATAAAGGGTTCATTGAGGCATTTGTTATTGCCGTATTTAAGGGTGAAGTTATTTCGATTCAGGAAGCTCAGGAACTTTTAAAATAATTCAGTAAATTTATACTAAACTTTTAATTATCATACCTATGAAAAAGATACTATTTACATTCATGATTTTGATGTTTGCAGTTGTTGTAAATGCTCAGGAACCTGAAAAAAAGAAAGATACTAAGTCGACACCTTCCAGCGGGAAACAAGAAAGAGCAATTAATGAGACCGGAGTTTCTGTAAAGACAAAATCTCAAACAAAATCCAGTTCAAAAACAACTTCTGCCCCTTCTACCAATGATAAAAAGAAGGAAGAGGAGTCAAAACATGAAGAAAAGAAACCCAAATAATTTTAAACCCTCAAATTTGAGGGTTTTTTGTTGTCTGATTTATTGATTTTACCGTCGATTTTTAGTGTATGTCAAGCTAAACTACCGCTTATATAATTTGTTATAAAGGAGCAGCTATTGTTTATACATTTACACTTTTAATTTTAACATGAAGAATACATTATTAATACTTGCCCTTTTTATTGGTTTTAACATTTTTGCTCAAATGCCTGGTGGGATGGGAGGCATGAAAAACATGAAAGACCCAAAATTAGGAAGGGTTTATGGTAAAGTATTAGATGCCAATACAGGAAAGCCGGTTGAATATGCTTCTGTTCAGGTACTATGGTTTAGTAAAGACAGTTTATTAGGCGGAACTTTAGTAAAAGAAAACGGAGATTTTGCAGTTGACGGATTACCATCCTTTGGTCAGGTAAGAGTAAAAATCAAATTTATCGGTTATAAAGATTATTTACAAAAAGTATATATCGTTCCACCGGATAAAGTAGATCAGGATTTAGGAGATATTAAATTAGCCGTTGATGATAAATTATTAAAAGAGGTTGATGTTGTTGCTGAGAAAAGTGCGGTTGTATTAAGTATCGATAAACGTACTTATAACGTTGAGAAAGATTTATCAGTAAAGGGAGGAACAGGGGTTGATGTAATGAAAAACATTCCGGGTTTAACAGTGGATGCTGATGGAAACGTGCAGCTTCGTAATCAATCACCGACAATTTTTGTAGACGGAAGACCAACAACACTGACTCTTCAACAAATTCCTGCCGATCAAATTGATAGAGTAGAGATTATCACCAATCCTTCTGTAAAATATGATGCCAGTGCTACCGGTGGAATTTTAAATGTGGTGATGAAACGTAACAACAAGCCGGGATATAACGGAATGGTAATGGCTTATGTAGGAACCGGAGATAGATACGGCGGAATGGCTAATATTAATGTAAAACAAGGTAAATGGAACACGTCTTTAATGTATTCATATAACCAGGGAATTAATAATACAACCGGTTTTACAAAGCGTACTAATTTGGATAGCGGAGTAACAACAGGTCATTTCAATCAGGATAATAACACACGCATGATGAACGTATTTAATTTTGGGCGTTTAGGAGTGGATTATTACATTAATAATAGAAACACGATTACTTTAAATGGAATGGTAATGGGTGGTCAGTTTAAAACAACAGATAACCAACGATATGATGCTGATTTTAATACTACTGTCCCTTTTTCAATTTATGGAGATCAAGTTAATAATCAAAAAGCAGCTTTTCAAAATTATAATGGGCAATTAATGTACAAGAAAACATTTCCTAAAGTTGGAAAGGAATTAACGGTGGATGCAAATTATAACTACACAACTTCTAAAAATGGCTATGTGTTTAATACTTCATCGCATTTGAATCCGGATACAATTTATTTCCCAAACACGTATCAGAAAAATGTAGGCTCTACCATTGCTAATCAGTATGTATTCCAAATGGATTATGTGAATCCTATTTCTGATACCAGAAAATTTGAGGCTGGCATAAAAGCATATTATAAAAACTCAATCAGTGAAAATAACACATCTCGCGCAGTTGGTTCAGAAGAGGCTTATACCAGAGATAGTATTATGAGTAATCGTTATGTGATTGACGATATGATTAATGCGGCTTATGTAAACTATAATGATAAGATGTTTTGGAATATAGGTTACCAGGCAGGTTTACGTTTTGAGCAATCTTATTATGCAGGAAATATTACAGATAAGAATCAGAAGTTTTCTTATAATTATCCGGCAACTTCAAATGATATTTTAAAATCATTGTTCCCGGGAATTTATTTTTCTAAAAAATTAAAAGGAAATAACGAAGTACAATTAAACTTTAGTAGAAAAATTAACAGACCTAATTTTTTTCAGCTCATGCCTTTTGTAATGTTTGCTGATAAACAAAATTATCGTATTGGTAATCCTCAATTAAAACCCGAGTTTAAAAATATAGCCGAATTAAACTATAATAAAATATTTACAAAAGGTAGTTATTTAGCTTCGGGTTACTTCAGATATGAAGAACAGCCAATTACGGATGTTGCTTATCCTGATCCGGATCCAACAAAAACCGACGTATTAGTAAATACAACTATTAATGGTAGAGACGCCATTCGTTATGGATTAGAAAACACATTTAAATGGACATTTTGGAAAAACTTAGATTGGACAGTAAACGCTAATGCATATTATATATATATGAGAGGTAAAATTGTTCCTACAGAGCCGGAAGTTACAGCCGAAGGTTATGCATGGAATGCTAAAACAACAATCTCTTATAAGTTCCCAAAAAACATTACCTTACAGGTTAACGGTAATTATGAGTCTCCAAAAATTTTATTATTAGGTGTTGCCAATCCTATTTATTCAATGGACGTGTCTTTAAATTACATGTATCAAACCAAATGGATATTTAATGCAACCTTGAGCGATGTATTTAATACCAGAAGAATGGGAACACATTATGAAACACCATATTATAACCAGGATTTATCTCGTCGTCGTGAGTCGCGTTATTTTAGATTTACCGTAACCTATTTATTTGGTAAAATGGATGCTTCTATCTTCAAACGTGGAAAACAAATGAAGGGTATGGGCGGACAAGAAGGAAACCAAGATGGATTGGATTTTAAATAAACAATAGTTTTTGCCAAAAAAATACAAAAAGAGCCCTTCGTAAAAGTTGGGCTCTTTTATTGATAATAGGTTAGTCAAACACAACAATTTTATTTACATTCGTTACATAATAAAACAACACATGATTCAATTAAAATCTTTATTGCCATTAGCATTGGCGTTTGTAGTAACCAACGCTACGGCTCAAACTAAAACTGCTACACCAGCAGCTACATTAAAAGAGGGGTCAAAAGTTCCTTCTCTTAATTTTGAATATGCTTTAAATGATCCATTCAAAGCAAGAATATACACTTTAAAAAATGGTTTAAAAGTATATATGAGTGTTTACAAAAACGCGCCTCGTATTCAAACATATATTGCTGTTAGAGCAGGTAGTAAAAATGATCCAGCAACAGCAACAGGCTTAGCTCATTATTTAGAGCACATGGTTTTTAAAGGAACCGATAAGTTTGGAACTAAAGATTTTGAAAAAGAATCAGTTGAAATTACAAAAATCGAAAACTTATACGAAACGTATCGTCAAACAAAAGATGATGCGCAACGTAAAAAAATATATCATCAAATTGATAGTATTTCTGGAGTAGCAGCAAAATATGCTATTGCAAACGAATACGATAAAATGTTGGCTGGTATTGGCGGGCAAGGAACAAATGCTTTTACATCTTTTGACCAAACAGTTTATGTAAATGATATTCCATCTAATCAATTAGAAAATTGGTTGAAGATTGAAGCGGAACGCTACCGTAAACCAGTGTTGCGTTTATTTCATACTGAGTTAGAGGCTGTTTACGAAGAAAAAAACAGAGGTTTAGATAATGACAACAGTAAGTTATGGGAAGCAATATTTGAAGGATTGTTTACAAATCATAATTATGGCAAACAAACAACTATTGGAACAATTGATCACTTAAAAAATCCTTCTATGAAGGAGATTATGAAGTATTTCAATGCTAATTATGTTCCTAATAATATGGCTATTTGTTTAAGTGGTGATTTTGATCCAGATGAAACAATTAAGTTAATTGAAAAAACATTTGGTTCAATGCCTTCAAAACCAGTGGCTCCTTATACTTACGAAAAAGAAACACCTATTACTCAAAAAGTAGTAAAAGAAATTATCGGACCAGATGCGGCTAATTTAGCTATGGCTTGGCGTTTTGCTGGCACTGGAACAAGAGATGCAGATATGATTACTTTAATTAATTTATTATTAAGTAACGGAAGAGCAGGTTTGTTAGATTTAAATTTAAATCAAGAACAAAAAGTTTTAAATAGCGGAAGCTTTGCTTATGTATTAAAAGATTATTCTACTCATATTTTATTTGCTGAGCCTAAAGAAGGACAACAATTAGAAGATGCCGAAAAGTTATTATTGAACCAATTAGAGTTACTTAAAAAAGGAGAATTCCCTGATTGGTTAATGAGCGCAGTAATTACGGATATGAAATTACAAAAAACAAAAGAGTTAGAGAATAACCAATCTCGTGCGATGGCTTTTGTTGACGCGTTTATCAATGATAGTAAATGGCAACAAGTTGTTAATTCAGTAGATCGCCTTTCAAAAATTACGAAACAAGAAGTGATGGATTTTGTAAAAACAAATTACAATGCTAATAACTACGTGGTTGCTTACAAGCGTGTGGGTGAAGATAAAAATATTCAAAAGGTAGAAAAACCTCAGATTACTCCTGTAGAAGTAAACAGAGATGATCAATCACCATTTGTGAAAAATATTTTAACTGCTAAAGCGGCTGATATTCAACCTAAGTTTATTGATTATGACAAAGATGTGATGAAAGCAACGATGAATGGAAACATTCCTCTAGTGTATAGTCAAAATACAGAAAATCAATTATTTGATTTGTATTATGCCTTTGATATGGGAACTAATAACGATAAATTATTGCCAGTTGCTATTGATTATATTCCTTATTTAGGAACAAGTAAAATGACTCCTGCTGAGGTTCAGCAAGAGTTATATAAATTAGGTTGTTCATTTAATGTATTTAATTCTGAAAGTCAAACGTGGGTAAGCTTAACAGGATTAAGTGAGAATTTTGAAAAAGCTTCTCGTTTATTTGAAGGCTTATTAGCTGATCCAAAAATTGATGAGGCAACTCTTAAAAATTTAGTATCGGATATTCTTAAAAAACGTAGTGATGCTAAACAACAAAAGAGAACTATTTTACAAAAGATGATGGTAAATTATGCGAAGTATGGCGCTTCTAGCCCTGCTACAAATATTTTATCAGAAGACGAATTAAATAAATTACAACCTGCTCAAATTGCTGAATTAATAAAATCATTAATGGGTTATCAGCATAAGATTTTATATTATGGACCTAAGTTAGTAGGAAACGTAAAAGAGATTTTAAATACTGTTCACACAGTTCCTGCATCTGGATTAAAACCAGTTCCTGTTGAAACAAATTTCGCAAGACAAACATTTAACAACACGGTTTATGTAGTTGATTATGATATGAAGCAAGCTGAAATCGTTATTTTAACAGAAGGTGATAAATATGACGCTACTAATGTTCCATTAATTAATATGTATAACGAATATTTTGGAGGAGGCATGAGTTCTGTTGTGTTCCAAGATTTAAGAGAATCAAAAGCATTAGCTTATTCTTGTTATTCGGTTTACAGAGGCCCAAATACACCTAAATTACCATTCTATAATTTCTCATACATTGGTTCGCAAGCTGATAAATTACCAGAGGCGATGGCAGGTATGATGAATTTATTAAACAATGTTCCGAAATCTGATATTGCGTTTGGTGCTGCTAAAGAAGCTATCTTGCAAGGGATCAAAACAGAGCGTATTAATAAAGCTGATATTTTATTTGATTACTTGAACGCTGAGAAATTTGGTTTAAAAGTAGATATTAGAAAAGATGTTTTTGCTAAAGTAGCAACAATGACTTTTGAAGATGTGAAGAAGTTTCAAGATGAAAAAATTAAAAACAAACCAGCATCTATTCTAGTATTAGGTAAAAAAGATATGTTAGATATTAAAACACTTGAGAAGTACGGTACAGTGAAGTACTTAACTTTAAAAGATGTGTTTGGATACTAATATCATTAAATAATATAAAAAGCCCCGATAAAATTTATCGGGGCTTTTTTATTTTGTGTAAGGCTGAGCGGAGTCGAAGCCATTGTAATTGTTGATTATTTTAGTGTCTACACTTCGACTTCGCTCAGTGTGACAGGATTCAATAAGCTCTCTGATAATTTATAACTAATCCTTAAACAAAGGATATTTACTCATCATCGTATTAATTTTCGATTTTAATTTTGCTAATTCTTTTGGATTGTCTTTGTTTTTTAATGCAGCATCAATAAAGTCAACTACTTTTAAGCAATCTTTTTCTTTTAACCCCCGACTAGTAATAGCAGGCGTTCCAATACGAATACCAGAAGTAACAAATGGAGATTTGTCATCAAATGGAACCATGTTTTTATTCACTGTAATATCTGCTTCACCTAAAGCTTTTTCAGCTTCTTTACCTGTTAAGCCTTTGCTACGTAAATCAATTAACATACAATGGTTATCCGTACCGCCAGAAATAATTTTGTATCCTTTAGCAACCAATGCTGTTGCCATTGTTTGTGCATTTTTAATCACTTGCACACAGTATAACATGTATTCATCAGATAAACATTCTCCATAAGCCACAGCTTTGGCTGCGATTACATGCTCTAATGGACCGCCTTGTGTTCCAGGAAAAACGCCCATATCTAAACAAGCACTCATCATTTTTAATTCTCCTTTAGGGTTTTTTTCACCCATTGGGTTTTCAAAATCTTTACCCATCATAATCATACCACCTCTTGGTCCACGTAAAGTTTTGTGGGTAGTAGTAGTTACAATATGACAGTGAGGTAATGGGTCATTTAAAATTCCTTTAGCAATTAATCCAGATGGATGAGAGATATCAGCTAATAATAAAGCACCAACGCTATCAGCGATCTTACGTAAACGGGCATAATCCCAATCGCGAGAATAAGCAGATGCACCGCAAATAATCATTTTTGGTTTTTCTTTTTTAGCAGTTTCTTCTACTTTATCGTAATTAACTCGTCCTGTTTTTTCTTCTACACCATAAAAAGTAGCACGGTATAATTTACCCGAAAAGTTAACCGGGGAACCATGAGTTAAATGCCCGCCATGAGATAAATCAAAACCTAAGATGGTGTCACCTGGTTTTAAGCAAGCTAACATCACCGCAGCATTTGCTTGAGCGCCAGAGTGAGGTTGTACGTTAACCCATGCCGCACCAAATAATTCTTTTGCTCTGT
>DAORKG010000064.1:0-7755 GCA_035439445.1 Bacteroidia bacterium | reverse complement strand
ATTAACGGCAGGTGTGCAATATTACATCTTACTTGATCCTGAAAGTACAGCGGGTGGTAATGTTACATTTACTATTAATTGTCCTCCCACTCCGCCAGCAAATGACAATTGTAACGGAGCCACTCCAGCTACAGTAAGTTCGAGCACAACTTGCGCAACTTTAACAAACGGAACACTACTAGGTGCTACCGCATCTACGCAAACAACTAGTTGTGTTAGCGGGAATACTGGTACTGATGTTTGGTACAGCTTTGTTGCAACAGCATCATCTCACTCTATTACAATAAACAATGTTGCTGGAAATGAAACAGATTTATATCATTCTGTTTATGCTGGAGCCTGTAATTCACTTGGAACAGCTATAGTTTGTAGCGATCCTAATAATAGTACAGTAAATGGATTGATATTAGGAAATACATATTATATAAGAATTTACACATATTATTCAGCTCCAAACGCAAATACAACATTTAGTGTTTGTATAAAAACTGGTCCACCAACAGGACCATGTGGAAATCCGGCAAATAATGATTATTGTTCTAATCCGGCAACTCTTACTCAAGGCCCTGGAACATTTTCAAGTACAACATCCTCTATATATTCAGCTGACCAATCTACGCCTCTATCCGGAATTTTTTGTGGTTCAATAGAAAATAATTCTTGGTATTATTTTATTGCAACTGCAACTACAGCTACATTTCCTTTTACTTCAATTACAGGTTGTACATGGAACGATGGTGTTCAAGCACAAGTATATAGTGTAACAACCACTACTAATAATTGCTGTACAGGTTTTACATCAGTATCAAATTGTTATAATCCGGGAACTACAAGTACTGGTACAGTTACGGCTACCGGGCTAACTGTTGGACAGAAATATATCCTCATGGTTGATGGTTGGGGCGGAGATGTATGTAATTTTACAGTAAGTGGGTGGACTGCTACAGGTATTTTACCATTAGAAATGATGACATTTGATGGCCATAATGAAGGCGAAAAGAATTTAATCCAATGGGTAACTGCTAGTGAAAAAAATACAAATTTCTTTAGATTAGAAAAATCTAAAGATGGTGTCAACTTCGAAAAACTATTAGACTATGATGCTGCAGGAAATAGCGAATCCCCAAAATATTATAATGCCTTTGATTTGGATCCTTTTGAAGGAGTTACCTATTATCGTTTAAAATTATTTAATTTGGATGGTTCTTATGATTATTCAAATATAATTACTGTAAACAATAAGAATTTAACAGATTACATTTCAGACGCAAGACCAAATCCAACAAATGGAGTATTAGAGTTTGATGTTAATTTAAAGTCTAAAGGAAAAGTAAATATTGAAATTTATGATAATAAAGGAATACTGATAAGCTCAGAAAGTAGAAATATAGAAAACACTTACCAATCATTAAATCTGGATTTAAATAACTTTGACTCCGGTATTTATTTATTAAAAGTAACTTTCGAAGGTTCAGGTAAGTCTGAAATTCAGAAAATTATAAAAAATTAATTTTAATCTAAAAAAGCCCTGAAATCAATTGATTCAGGGCTTTTTTACAAAAAACAATGCCGACTACAAACGACTACAAACGTTTTTATTCGAATCTAAATACTTAATAACCGAATCTTTTTTTTCTGTGCTATTACCTTTGTGTCGTCGAAAGTGATGAAGCGCTTCAAAATCAAAAACGACAAAATTTATCCCGATAGCTATCGGGATGTAGAAAGTATAATAATTTAAAAAAAGAAAAGGTCATGAACACATTAAGAAATCGCGTACAGTTAATTGGTAATTTAGGAACAGCTCCAGAAGTAAAAACATTAAATGGAGGATTAAAAATGGCAAAACTAGTAATTGCAACTAATGAAACTTATAAAAATCAAAAAGGAGAAAAAGTAACCGAAACAACTTGGCACAATGTTACTGCATGGGGAAGTCAAGCAACTTTTGCTGAAAAATTTTTAGAGAAAGGTGCTGAAGTTGCTATAGATGGTAAACTTCAAAATAATAATTACACAGATAAAGATGGTGTGAAGCGTTATGTAACAAATATTATAGTAAATGAATTTACAATGTTAGGTAAAAAGAAGTAAAATTATCCTACACAACAAAAAGCCCATGCATCTTCTGAAGCATGGGCTTTTTAATTTACTAGCATATTTTTAACTAACTATTACTAATTATAATTTTATACCTATTACACATACATCATCAACCTGATCCAATTCTCCCCTCCAATTATCGAAAGCAGTTACTAATTTTTCTTTTTGAACAGAAAAATCTTGCTTATGAATGGAAACTAGTAATTCACCTAATTGTTTGTACTTAAATTTTTTCCCTTTATCCCCACCAAACTGATCAGGATATCCATCAGTAAACAGATACAAAATATCTCCTTGAGTTGCTTCAATTGCATATGTATTAAAACTTACATTTTTTTCTCCTTTACCAACAGGCATTTTATCATGAGGAAGATTAATAAGTTGAACATTTTCAGACATAACAACGTCTCCTTTTATATGTGATTGTGATGCGCAGATTAAAACCGGATTATTATTTGCAGCCGCGTAGGTTATTGTTTTAGTATTATTATCGAAACATAAAATAATTCCATCAAACCCATCTTTATGGTCTTCATTGCTTATTGTTTCTACTAAACGTCCACGCACATAGTTAAAAATTTCACCGGGTTGCAAAATATTTTTTTCTTTAATCGCTTCTGCTAAAAAACCGATATTAAGTAAACTCATAAAAGCGCCAGGAACTCCATGTCCTGTGCTATCGCAACAGGCTAAATAAAATAAATTATTTTGTTGAGCAGTCCAGTAAAAATCTCCACTCACAATATCTTTTGGTTTAAATACTATAAAATGTTCTTTCAAATTTTGAGATAAACTCAGTTCGCTAGCCATTAATGTGGATTGTATACGTTGAGCATAGTTAATAGAATCAATAATTTCTTTTTGTTTTTCTTCTACCAATTGCTTTTGATGATTTGTTTCCTTCTCCTTTATTTCAATAATTGCTTTTTGCTTTTGAGTTAGTTTTAAACGATTAAATACAAACACACTGAAAAGAACCACCAACACCAAACCGCCATATAAAGCAAAGCGTTGCGTTTTTTCTTGTTGCAATTGTGCATCAATAACCTTTCGTTCTTCATTAGTTTTCAGGCTATCTGCAAATACTTTTTTATCATATTCAAATTGTAGCTGTTGTCGATAAATGGCTTTCTTACTTTTTTGATTTTCTGTGCTGTCTCTATTAATCGAATATTGCTTTAGAAAAAAATAAGCATTTTCGTAATCTTTTCTCTCTGCATACAGCTGATGTAATAATAAGGAAGCATTTGCCATATTTTCCCGCACATTAAGTTCTTTGTATAAAGCATAGGCTTTCTGCGCATATGTAAATGCTTCTTTATTTTTTCCGCTTTCGCGAAAAACATTAGCCATGCCCAGATAACTAGCTCCAAGTCCAATATCTTTATCAGTCTTTACAGATTCTATAGCCAAATTATAATATTCCATTGCCTTATCAGGATGCCCTAGACGTCGATGCATAAAAGCCATATTGTTATATATAGGAGCTAATGCCACATTACCAAGTTTCTTTCTGATAATTAAACTTTTCTCATAACACATCAACGCCGTATCGTATTTTTCTTGTTCAACATAAGTGGAGGCCATATTATTTAAAGCAAAAGCCATTTCCTTTTTGTAGTTATTTTTAGTTGAAAGCTCTAAAGACTTTTTGAAGAATTTTAGGGCGAGATCAAATTCATCTTGAATGTAATATATGTTGCCAAGATTGTCGTAGGCAGCAGAAATTTCAATTACGTTTCCAAGTTTCTCGTTATACTTAATAGAGCGAAATATAAATTCGGCAGCCTTTCTTAAGTTGCCTTGATCTTTATATATCATCCCGATATTATTTAATGCAATAGCAATGCCACCTAATGAATTCCATTTACTATGAATATCGTAGGCAAGTTGATAATATTTTAAGCCTTTATCGTTTAGATTTAATTCATTTAAATAGTAACCAAGATCATTATAAGTTGTAGCTTTTAATAATTGGAGATCACGTTCAGAAATTGTTTTATCTGATTCGTGAAGTTTAATAAAATTAAAAATTGAGTCGGCGATTATCGGAATTTCCTCAAGTTCACAATTTTCAATACGTTGATTATAATATGTTATTTTCTTTGCATAGTCTATATTTTCTGCATTAGCGTTAATAAAGAGAAAGCAAAATATCAAAATAAGTATTGAATATCGAAATAACATAGACATTAGTCTTCATGCCCCTTGGCATTTTTTATCTTTTGTTGAAGATATAACTCCTCTTCTTTTTGCATAGCAATTTTCAGAGAGTCACTAATATCTTTTTCTCCTAACTTATCTAAGTTTGGTTTACCTGCATTTACCCAAGCAGTGTACCACAAACTACCCACCATAGTAATGCTTTCTCGCATCCTACGTTCAACCTGACCTTTAATCATCATATCATAACGATTGGTATATTCAACCGAATATGTTTTCATCATCACATTTCCCCTGTTTTCATAGGCGTATTTTCTATCAGTTGGAAAATCTTTATTTAACATTGCTTCAAACTTCAACACACTGTCCACTGCCATATGACTATCATAAACCACTTTCCAAGCTGATTTAATTGGTGAATCTACATACTTTGCTCTACCAACAAAGTAATCGTAATCTTCAGCTTTTAATTCAGGTATTCTACTTTCCCAAAAACCATGTATACCTCTTTGTCCGGTTAACTGCCCATTATAATTTTCAGTAGTATGCAAAGGCACGTGAGCATCTGCTATATAATGCCCTAAATCTGCACTATAACTTAATATTCTGTCTAAGTTCTCGTCCTTAAAAGCATTCAATAATTTATAATAATGTTTTTCTATTTGCCATGGTACAATACCATACGCCATTAAGGTATCTTCAGAATATTTTGCTACGGCAGCTTTCCAAAATTTCGGAACACTATCAAATGCATGTTCTCCGTAATGATCAATATCTATGTAATGCCTAGGAGCCTCCCCTTCTACTCCATATCTCCTTTTATCTGGATCTACCGCATGATTTGTTATAAACTCTATGTGCTTTTTATAAAAGGAAACCATTTCGGGAGGTAAAGTAAAAACCGCCATTCGATTTATTCTTTTATGACCATAGAAACCCCAGGAATGAGATGGTTCTGATGGAAAAAAAACAATCAATCCCAAACAAAATAATATTATAAGACAAAGACGAGTAAACATAATAATGAATCGAACAAATCGATATCATTAAAGATATAAAAAATATTGAAATTATAATGTAAGGAAAATTACATCATTAAAAATTATTAATAAACCTCAAGAGAATTAAACTTAGCAAATACTAAGCTCCTCCTAATAATAATAATACTTTTTTCATTTTAATTTAATTTTGAG
This sequence comes from Bacteroidia bacterium, assembly GCA_035439445.1. Classification (GTDB taxonomy): domain Bacteria; phylum Bacteroidota; class Bacteroidia; order B-17B0; family Aurantibacillaceae; genus UBA4416. The sequence goes on along the minus strand of DAORKG010000064.1, from coordinate 2,296 downwards.
TTTATATAGCAAATTTAAACCAAGAAAAAAGTATAAAATAGGGGGTTAGCCCCTCATTTAAATAAAAATGCCTATTCTGTTTAAGAATAGGCAATATAAATAAACTGATAAAATTATTGAGCAGCTTTTGCTTCTTGTGCTTTTTTAATAATAGCTTTAATATTTTCAGTTGTAGTAGAGTTTGGTCTTTCAATTGCAGAACCTGTTGCTCTATCCCAAATTAAACTAGCTAACACCCCTAATGCACGAGACACACCAAATAATACTGTATAGAAATCATATTCATGCATTCCGTAGTGAACTAATAAAGCTCCAGAGTGAGCATCTACATTTGGCCAAGGGTTTTTAATTTTCCCTGTTGACTCTAAAATTGGAGGCGCCACTTCATAAACCATTTGAACGATTTCACAAATGTTATCGTGCTTAATATATGTTTTATAGAAATCTTGTTGAGCAGTAAAACGAGGATCTGTTTTACGTAAAACAGCATGTCCATATCCTGGCACAACTTTACCTTCAGCCAGAGTTTTCTTGATATAATCTGCAATCTGTTCTTTAGTTGGCAATCCACCTCCTAAATTCTCTTTCAACTCCATAATCCAACCAAGTACTTCTTGGTTTGCTAAACCGTGTAAAGGACCAGCTAAACCATTCATACCTGCTGCAAAAGCTAAATATGGATCTGATAATGCCGAACCTACTAAATGCGTAGTATGTGCAGAAACGTTACCTCCTTCATGATCTACGTGAATAGTTAAATATAAACGCATTAAACGTTTCATATCAAACTCTTCATATCCTAACATGTGAGCAAAGTTTGCTGCCCAATCTAGTTTATGATCCGGTTCAATATGCACACTGTTTTTATATTTACGACGATAGATATATGCCGCAATACGAGGTAAACGAGCAATTAAATTCATTGAATCCTCATATACATAATCCCAATAATCTTTTTTATTGATACCTTTTGCATATGCTTTAGCAAAGACAGATTCTGTTTGCATTGCCATAATACCAACAACAAACTGAGTCATAGGATGTGTATCAATTGGTAATTTTTCAATTACGTCAAACACATGTTTTGGAACATTACTACGTTTTTGCCATTCGTTAGTAATAAAACTAACATCTTCCTGAGTAGGTAATTCACCAACCAACATTAAATAAAATATACCTTCAGGTAATGGTTCTGTACCACCTGGAGCCTTAGGTAAATGCTTACGTAACTCGGGTATAGAATATCCTCTAAAACGAATTCCTTCTTCTGCATCTAGTTTAGATGTTTCTGTAACCATACCGATCATACCTTTCATCCCTTGGTAAACTTGAGCTACAGTAATTTCTCCTAATTTTAAATCACCATGATTTTTGATAATATCTTTAATCTCTGCCGCTAAAGGAACTGCTTTTTCGCGGAACTTATCTTTTAATCTGTCCATTTTTATTTCGTTTTATTTAACCTTGTAAATTTATGCAGTGTATTGATTTAAACAAATTTAATTTGCATTATTTTTAAGTTATTTTAAAAAGAAATAACACTCCTCAGAAGATGAGAATAATCATGAATCAAATAAATCTTGATGGGATTCAAATTTGCTATTAAGCAAGAAACAAGTAGAATAAAAATATTAAGAGAGGAGTTGACAATAATAGTGCAATTTTTAAAACTAACACTTGAAACTCTTTAGAAGCTCTAATATGAATATTTTTTATCTTTAGAATCGTCATTTTACGGATATAAAACACTGCGAACTTAAAAAATGAGACAAAAACGAGTTAGGGGGCTGCCCCCCTATTTTCAAAAACCTTTGATTTTACAGAAAAACTACAATTTAATCCAAATAAAAAAGCCCTGAATTGCTTCAGGGCTTTGTAGTGAGAAGGAGTCCCGATAGCTATCGGGATGAATCCTCTACAAATGAAAAAGTCCCTCATCTGAGAGACTTTTAAGTAGTGAGAAGGAGATTTGAACTCCTGACCTTCGGGTTATGAATCCGATGCTCTAACCAACTGAGCTACCTCACCAAATTTCTAGTGCTCTAACCATCCCGATAGCTATCGGGAGAGCTACCTCACCAAATTTCTAGTGCTCTAACCATCCCGATAGCTATCGGGAGAGCTACCTCACCAAATTTTTAGTGCTCTAACCATCCCGATAGCTATCGGGAGAGCTACCTCACCAAATATTAAAAATAAAACCCTCTGTTTACAAAGGGTTTTTTAGTGATTCTGTAGGGATTCGAACCCCAAACCTTCTCATCCGTAGTGAGATGCTCTATCCAGTTGAGCTACA
>DAORKG010000063.1:0-9128 GCA_035439445.1 Bacteroidia bacterium | reverse complement strand
ACTAAATTAAGGCATACTATCGAATTAAACCAAATGCCAGTAGTTCTTTATTATGATTCATTAGGTCATAATATTATGGCAGGTATAGGATTTTGGGATGTTTATTGGACTGGTTATAACGGTTCAGGTTTTGAAGGCACTCAATTCTATGGATTATTGACTTCAAAAAATATAACTACAGGACAAACCATGTTAATGAATCGTGCTTTACCTGTTAAAATAAAACAAAGGGATTTTGTTAAATCAGTTATACAAGCATTGAATTTACAAATAGAACCAGATAAAACAAACCCAAAGCATTTATATATTGAGAGCTATTCTGATTTTTATAATGGAGATATTATAAACTTAGAAAATAGAACTGATTTAGATAAAGACCAAAGTATCAACCCAAATTTATTGGAGGGTAAAAGATATATCTGGCGTTATAAATCGGATTCAGATTATTATAATGACTTATACCAAAAGACATATCAGGAGCCTTTTGGAACTGAGATAATAAATGTAGATAATGACTTTCTAAAAGATGACAAAGTAAATGAAATAATATTTAGTCCTACTCCTAATGTGGCTAATTATTATATGGGAGTGGCAATTCCTAGAATTTACTCTTTTGAAAACAATACATATAAGCCAATAGCTCAGAATATTAGATGGTTATATTGTGGAGGATATAAAACAGCTCCCGGTTCATTTACATATACTGATTCATTTGATACTGATTTAGTAACAAATCAATATTTATATGCCGGGCATACAGACGACCCATTTAACCCTACTTTGGATTTGAATTTCGGAGTTCCAAAAGCAGTTTATTACACTTATGTAAATGCCTATTATACTAATAATAATTTTTACAATAGATTCCATAAAATACCTACTGAAAATATTACAAGTAAGGATTCAAAGTTTGTAACTAAATACCTATGGCTTACATCAAAGGATATCAATAAATTCAGTTTTAGACAAAGATGGTTCATTGATAATGCTTACTATATAGTAAATAAAATATCGAATTACGACCCAACTAAATCAGATTCTATTTTATGTGAGTTAATTAAACTATTAGAATCTAATGTGTTTACTCCTAGTCAAGTTTTAATAGCTACAGAGCCAAACATTACGGCAGGAGCTACAATAACAAGGCAAGTAAATAATACATCATTAAGCAGAGGTATAAATAATCAAGTTTTTGGTTCAAATTGTATTGCAATAGGTAACAATATTATTATACCTGCAAGTTGCTCAAATGTAACAGTAATAGGTAATGATATAGTAGTTGCTGAAAACATTCAAAACAGTAGTATAATAAATACAAATAATTCAGCATTAAACAGAAGTAACTACTCTGTAAATAATAACTCTAGTTTGCTTATGGCATTAACTGGAGATGCTACAACTACAAATAATACTGCTAGTCAAATAGTATTTAATACAAATACAGGTGAATTTACTTTAGATAATGATTCAGTTTATAAGGTTTATTCAAAAGTATTAGCGGTTGATATTTCAACAGGCGATTATATAGAGTGGGAGGCAAACGGAATAGCTACAAACTTCAGTGGAACAGTTAATTATACAGATTTAATGGCTGTTACATCAACATTATCCACTGGCTCAATGGGTGGATGTAATTTAATCATATCAGGTATGCCAGTAGAACAATTGAACTACTCGATAGCAGGATTAGCAGCAACTACTATTAAATGGAGCTGTGAGATACAATATATTAAAATAAATATGTGATGTTAGAACAAATTGAAAATTTAGAAGAGATAATGAATGATAAACCATCTACTGTATTAATAGAGGGGTTTGAATCATTATTATTGGCTTTATCATTAGCATCTTCTGGTAATAATGACTTAATAAAACAATTAGAAGATGTCAGATAGCAAAGATACAATAGCTTTTAGTGTAAAAATTGAAGGAGTAGATCGCGAAATTAAATCATTAAAAGATTTAAAACAGGCTAAAAAAGATGCTACTGATGCCTTTATTAGAGGTGATAAAGACGCTGCAAAAGCACTAGCTGAATTAGCAGATAAGACAGGAGATTTAAAAGATGCTACCAAATCATTAGAAGGTGAGGGAGTTGAGAAGTTAAATTCATCTTTTGGATTATTGAGAGAGGGTTTTGCTTCATTCGATGGAGAAAAAATAAAGACAGCATTTAGCGGTATTGGTGCGGCTATGAAAGCTATACCATTATTATTAATTGTTGAAGGCGTTAGGTATTTAGTAGATAATTTTAACGAGTTATCTGAAGGCTCAGGAATATTAGCAAAAGTATTAAGATTTGTTAGCGATGCTTTAGGAGGTGTTAAAGAAGCTTTATATAGCGTAACTGATGCAATTGGAGCTACTAATCATCAATTAGATTTAATGGGTGAGAAAATAACTGAAAATGGCAAAAAGTTTAAAGAGCAATTAGATATACAAACAGCAGGCTATGATAGGCAAGTTGCTGTTATGAAAGCGGCCGGACAAGAAACTATAGATGTTGAGATTAATAAACAAAAGCAAATAATATTTACTAATAGCTTATTAATAAAGCAAATTGAAGCATTTGTAAGGGCAGGAGGTGAGTTAAATGAAGAGAAAAAGAAACAATTAACAGAAGCATTAGAGTCAAATAAAAATGCTTTAGCTCAAGTTAAGATTTTAGAAATTAATCATAATAAAGAACTTGCTGATGAGTATAAAAAGCACATTGAAGAGAAAAAGAAAGCAGATGCTGAATATTCTAGAGCTAAATTTGAAAGAGAGCAACAAGTTAAGGCTGATATTGACGCAAATATAAAACGAGAAGAGGATAGGTTAAAAAAAGAGGCTGAAGATCAACAAAAAGCGTATGAAGAAAGAAAACTACTTGATATTTTAATCCAGGAAGAAAAGGATAAAAGAGATGCTGAAGCTAGAGCTAAAAAAAGAAAACAAGATGAAGAAGATTTAGCAGCAGCTAAAAAATTAAAACAAGATGAACAAAATTTTTCATTTGATGTAACTGTTAAAAGTTTACAAGCTGCTCAAGGTTTAGCAGATGCTTTTTACTCATACAAATTAAGCAATGTAAAAAAAGGTAGTGCTGAAGAGCTTAAAATAGAAAAGCAAAAATTTGAAACAAATAAAAAGCTACAATTAGCCCAAGCTACCATACAAGGTATTCAGGCAGTATTAGCAGCATATTCTTCTGGTTCTGCTATTCCTGTTATTGGTGCTGTGGCAGGGCCAGCTTATGCAGCTTTAGCAGGTGTAGTTTCTGCTTTAAATATTGCAAAAATAGCAAGTCAAAAATTTGAAGGTGGAGGTTCAACAGCTCCTGCTACTGGAGTAGGTGGAAGTCCAAATTTACCTAGTGTACCTGAAGCTCCAACAATAGCACCTCCTAGTAATAACTCAACATTAATTAATAGCGATGGCTCAAATGGAGGTCAATCAAATAGAATGGCGCAAACACAAACAATTAATGTAAATGCCACAATTGGAGTAAATGAAATAGCAGATAAACAAAATAGAGTTCAAGTATTAGAAAAACAATCAACATTTTAAAATTATGCAAAACAAATTACCAATATACTATGCCTCAATCAATGAAGATTTAGATGGTCAAGATTTAAAATTACAAGGTATTCAAAACATAGCCTTAGTAGAAAGCCCTGCAATGTTAACCGATTGGTTAATGTTTGAAGAGCATAAAAATACAGAGTTAAAAATGGCAATCAATGAAGAGCAAAGAATTATAACAGCTCCTGTTATTGTTGCTGATTTACCTATTTATCGTAAAGTAGAAGACCCGGTAGGGAGTGGAATATTTAAAGAGTTTTATGTAGTATATACAAAAGAAGCAAATATGCAAATACTCCAAAAGTATATGAGAGATGGAAACCAAAATAAAAATAAGGTTACTCATGATACTACAAATTTAACTAAGGGAGTTAATGTATTTGAGGTATTTATATCTGATAATAGCAGGGGTATTTCAGCTCCTAAAGGATTAGAAAATTTACCAGATGGAACTATATTTTGTTCTATGAAAATATCAAATGATGATGTTTGGAATATGGCAAAAAAAGGACTTGTAAAAGGAATTTCATTAGAAGGTTATTTTGATTTAGAACTTGAGGCAGACCTTACAGATAGTGAGGTTGAGGCTATTGTAGAGAGTATTATACAAGCATGTATTTGTAAAAAATAAATAACTAGGGTTATACAGTTAAGATATTAATAATTATTAAACTAAATAAAATGCCAGAAACTAAAAAACCATTATCGGAAAGAATTAAGGCAGCTTTACTTGAATTAGGAATTTCAGTTCCAGTTAAAAAAGTTGAAGAGCCTGTAAAATTAGAAGATGTTACATTGATTGATGGAACAGTATTAAACGTTGATTCTTTAGCAGTTGGCTCTAAAGCTACATTTACAGGAACAGATGGTGTATCAGTTCCGGCAGAAGGTGAGTATGAAGCCGCTGATGGTTCTACAATCGTATGTGCAGCAGGAGTTATTACAGAAATTAAACCTAAAGAGGCAGATGTTCAACCAGAGCCTGAAATGGATATGAAAGCTGTATTATCTCAATTAGCTGAATTAAAATCTAAAATTGCAGCATTTGATGGAAAATTCAAAACTCAAGAAGATGAAAAAAAGGCTATTGAAGTTAAATTAGAAAAAACTGAAACAGCTTTAAAATCTACTTTAGAATTTGTAGATGAGTTAAGTAAAACAGCTGCTGCTTTACCATTAGAGTTACAAAAACAAACTCCAAAAAAAGAAGAGAAGTTTACAAAAAAATTAACTGATGAAGAGTATGCTCTTTTATCAAACAAAGATAAAGTAATTTATAATCGTTTATTTAACTAATCATGGCAAAAGAAGATAACACACAATTTGTAAATCCTTTAAAAGAAGGTGTATCATATAATGACTTTATTAAAGCATTAGGTACTAAAACTGTAAAAGAATATTTATCTAATGGTAAAAAAGAAGATGGTTCTGATTTTACAGAAGCAGAAATTAACTGGTTAACTGATGAAGTAAAAGCTCATAAGTATAACGAAGAAAACAAAGCTGAATTTGAGAAAATTCACAAACAAGAAGCAATCAATTTAAACAAATAAAACTAAGAAAATATGCCAATTACATTTTCAGGCACAACATTGCCACAAACACAATTCGAAGAAATTGTATTAGAGTTATACGCTGATTGGGGAACATTCAGAGATAAAGACATTAACATTAATGAGAAACATAAAGCAGGTGCTGATGTTTATGAAGCAAAAGTATCTGTAGGTATGAAAGCCTATACTGGAGCTGCTGTAACTGCTTCATCTGATTCTCAGGTTATTTCTAAAACTCCTGTTTATTTAAATAAGTTTGAATATTCAGATGTTATTAACTATAACAACTTATTGAATACTCGTTTTGAGCTTTCAATGAAAGCAGGTGCTTTTGAAACAGTATCCCAGGAATTTGATAACTATATCTTACAATTAGTTACACCTGCAATCGGTGAAGATATGGAATCTAAAACATGGAATGGTGCTACAAGTGCAACTAAAACTGCTATTGCTGCTTTAACTCCGGGAGCTTCTCAAGGTTCTATTTCAGCAGGCGCACAAACTTTAGTAGCTGCAATGCCTACTACATTATTTGATTCTTTACCTACTGTTATTTTATATAACAACTCTCAGGCTAAAACAGCTCCGGGAGCAGGTTTAGGAGATTATAAAAAAGTATTAAGTATTTCAACTGTTACTTCAAGTAACATTGCTGCTCAATATGCTTTATGGTATGCTACTTTAGATCCAAAAGTAATTAATAAAGTAGGTACTAAAGACGCTCCAGTTTGTTTTGCTCCATTAGCTCATTTGCAAATGATTAAAATTGCAAATAATGCTGTAGGTGCTGCTCAACAAATCAACTTCTTAGTAGAAGGTAATAAAGTATACTATAATGGAATTGAAATTAAATTCAAACCATTAGTAGGATTTATGATTATCTGTAACCCTAACTACTTGCATTTATTAATGGATTTAATGTCTGATATGAATGCTTTAGAAACAGGTAAACAAGCTAACGGATCAGATTCGTATTACTATAAAAATGTACAAGCATTTGCAACATGGTGTACTAATCAAAGATATATTACCTTATACGGTGGATAAAATATAGGGGCTTTTAATTAAGCCCCTTATTATTAATAATAAAAAATTATTTGAAATGGCATTAACACAAAATTATGTAAATAAAGACTGCGCTCAAGTAGCAGGGGTAGTTCGTTATTATATGACACCTTTTTCTAATTTACTTACTGCAACATTAACATCAAATGTAGTTACTGCAATTACTAAAACTGTGCCTTGGAAAAAATACGACCAAGAGCCAGAAGTAGCAAATTGGAAATATACATTAACTCCGGGAGCGCAAGGTAATAGCGGTTACGATTGGGAAGCATCATTTGATAGTAATGGATTAGATACATTAGACCAAGAAGAGTTAGCAAATGTAGCACCTTGTAAAATGGTATTAATTGCTGAGATGAATGACGGCACTTATTGGATGCTAGGAAGAGAAAATGGATGTAGAATGTCTGGAGATGCTTTTGATGCAGGAACTAAATATGAAGATTTTATTGGAAGTAAAGTAACTTTCAAAGGTCGTTCAGCAGTTAAAATGAAAAAAGTAGATTCAGCAATTATTACAGGTTTATTATCTTAATCTTTAATAAATTAATTACAAAAAAAGCCTTTATTATTATTTAGTAAAGGCTTTTTTATTTGTAAAAAAATAAAAAATAGGGTTAATATATTAGTGATATTAATAAGAAAAAATACAACTAATAGAAATATCTTAACCTTATCTGAAAAGACTACATTAATTAATGCAGTTTATTTATTTGAGGTTAAAAATCAGCAATCAGATGTAGTTAAATGCTTTATATCTCAAGATATATCAATAAATAAATTAAGAGCTAATGAATTTGATTTAATTGAGAATACAACTGAAAATCTATTAAATGGCATTTTTTCTTTACCACTTAATGGCTCTTATACATATAAAGTATATGAACAATCAAGCTCAACTAATTTAGATCCGTTATTAGCATTAAATGAAATTGATAACGGTAAATTATTAGTTGTAGATACTGAAAATGAAATTACACAATACACAGGAAATCAAACAACTGCTGTAGTATATAAAGGATAATGGAAAAACAAAAATTTGAATTTAAGTTAGTAGGCAATGATAAAACTGCAATCCTTCAATTTAAGGAAATGCAAAAACTTGAATTTAAAGTAAATCGTAATGGATGGATTGATTTCGGTAAAGATAATTTATATCCTAATGAATTAATCCGTTTATATGATGAACATCCAGAACATAGAGCTATTATAAATCGTAAGGCTAGATATGTTTGGGGAAAAGGAATAAAAGCTAAAAATCCACAAGATGAGCCAAAAGTTAAGGCATTTATTGATGGATTTAATAAGTATGAAACTTTAAATGAGTTAGGCGAAAAATTAACTGCAAATACTGAATTATTTAACGGTTGTTATATACAAGTAATTACAGATTTAAAAGGAGTTCCAATTTATTTTTATTTGCTTAAAAATTCAAATTGTAGGATTTCAGAAGATGGTAATAAATTATATTATTGTAAAAAGTGGAAAAAAAACACTCACTATGAAGATACTACAATAATTGAAAAATTTAAACCAAATGGAAAACCTGGAACTTATTTTATTGAGTGGAAGTATGAAGTTCCAACAGGTGATAACATAAGCGATATTTATCCTATTGAGAATTATAGAAGTGCCGTAAGAGAAATAAACACGGATATTGACATTAGTACTTTTAATGAAAAGTATGTAAATAATAATTTCTCAGTAGGTACAATTATAAGTTTTTTTAATGGCGTTCCGGGTGAAACAGCAACTGCTAGTATTGATAGAGCATTTAAAGGCACTTATTCAGGAGAGAGAGGTGAGAATATATTAATTACTCATAGCGACGCAGACGGTAAAGCTCCAGTAGTTACCACAATTGGAGTAGAGGAGTTGAGCGAAAAGTTCAAATTAACATCTCAAAGAGCGTTGCAAAAAATATATGCAGCTCACGAAATACCACCTGAGTTATTTAATAAAAAGTTTGATGATAGCTTTTTTGCGTCCAGTACTGATTTAATTACATTAGAACAATTACACGTTAACGGATATATTGAGCCCAGACAAAGAAAGCTTGTTGATTTCTTATCGTATTTATCTTATTTAAAAACAGGTGAATATTTAGAAATGGTAATTGAGCCAATTGGATTTATTGGTATTGATATCCAAAATAATGCAAACTTTACTGAAGATGAAAAACGAGCTGCTTTAGGCTATGCTCCTAAAAATCCTACTCCAGTAGGTGAAGATGGAAAACCATTACAAGTACAAGCTAATCAATATAACGAACTATTAACCGGGCTTACTGCTACTGAAAGAAACGATATTAATAGAATAATTAATAAATTCAAATCTGGAAAAACAAGCAGCCCGGATTTAGCAATAGCTGATTTAGTTCATTATGGATATTCTGAAGAACAAGCTAAAAAGTTTTTAGGAATTGAAGTTAAAATGTCAAGTGAAATAGATTCTATTTTAATGGCATTAGAATTATCAGCACAAGATGATAATGATGATGAGGTTATTTTAGTAGAGGCTGCTCATATTCATAATTCAAAAGATGCTTTAAAATATGAAAGGCAAATAATGAAATTTGCTGATAGTTTAATTATTACTGTTGAACAATTAGATAGTGCGGTTTTAAATGCCTTAAAAGGAAATCCAACATTAACTATTGATGATTTAGCATCTTCTTTAAAATATGATCCTTTTAAAGTTTCAGAATCAATAGCAAGACTAATTAAAAAAGGTTTATTAGTTGATAATTCAATAGGATTTAAACCAACTGAAAAAGGAATTAATAAAGAAACTGAGCCTATTAAAAATTATGAAATATACACCGTATATAAATATGCTTTAAGAGATGATGCGCCTAAGTTATCTAAAGGAGGTTCAAGTAGACCATTTTGTAAAAAATTAATGAATTTATCTAATAATGGTAAGCATTGGACTTTTGAAACT
>DAORKG010000062.1:0-11926 GCA_035439445.1 Bacteroidia bacterium | reverse complement strand
AGGGCTTTTTGGCTCTCAAAAACTAAAAACCATGGCGTGTTTTTAGTTATTCTCATTAGGTAACGCGTACCAGATGATTATGTTCATGAATGGAAATTATTTCTTTCCGTCCATTTTATCTTTTAAGTCAGATAATGCAGAGATATCACCTAAAGTAGTTTTCTCTTGGTTATCTTTCACTTTCTTAACCGCTTTCTTAGCTTCATCAGCTTCTGCAGCTTTAGTAGCTTTGTCTGCCTTACGAACTTCGTCTTTCACTTCTTCGTGTAAACGAGCGTGAGAAACAACAATACGTTTAGCTTCTTTACTGAATTCGATTACTTTGAAATCAGCAACTTCTTCAGCTTTTAAAGAAGAACCGTCAGCTTTAACCAAGTGACGAGAAGGACAGAAACCTTCAACACCATAAGTTAAACCAATAGTAGCGCCTTTATCGTTAACTGCAGTTACAGTACCTTGGTGAACTGAATCTAAAGTGAAAATTGTTTCGAATACATCCCATGGATTCTCTTCTAATTGTTTATGTCCTAAAGATAAACGACGATTTTCGCCATCAATTTCTAAAACAACAACATCTAATTTATCACCTACTTTGCAGAACTCAGATGGATGTTTAATTTTTTTGCTCCAAGATAAATCAGAGATATGAACTAAACCATCAACACCTTCTTCTAACTCAACAAACACACCAAAGTTTGTGAAGTTACGCACTGTACCAGTGTGTTTGCTTCCTTTAGCGTATTTATCAATAATCATATTCCAAGGATCAGGAGTTAATTGTTTAACACCTAAACTCATTTTACGCTCTTCACGATCTAAAGTTAAAACTACTGCTTCAACTTCGTCACCTACTTTTAAGAACTCTTGAGCAGAGCGTAAGTGTTGAGACCAAGACATTTCAGAAACGTGGATTAAACCTTCTACTCCTGGAGCAATTTCAACAAATGCACCGTAGTCAGCTAAAACAACCACTTTACCTTTTACTTTATCACCAACTTTTACATCAGCATTTAAAGCTTCCCAAGGATGAGCAGATAATTGTTTTAAACCTAAAGCAATACGTTTTTTATCATCATCAAAATCTAAAATTACAACGTTAATTTTCTCGTCTAATTTCACGATTTCTTCTGGGTGGTTAATACGTCCCCAAGATAAATCAGTAATGTGGATTAAACCATCAACACCACCTAAATCAATGAACACACCGTAAGAAGTAATGTTTTTAACAACACCTTCTAATACTTGTCCTTTTTCTAATTTAGAAATGATATCACGTTTTTGAGTTTCGATTTCAGCCTCGATTAACGCTTTATGAGAAACTACTACGTTTTTGAATTCGTTGTTGATTTTCACAACTTTAAATTCCATAGTTTTTCCAACATAAACATCGTAATCACGGATAGGTTTCACATCAATTTGAGAACCTGGTAAGAATGCTTCAATACCAAATACATCAACGATTAATCCACCTTTAGTACGACATTTAACAAAACCTTTAATGATTTCGTCATTATTAAGAGCCTCATTAACTCTATCCCAAGATTTACCAGCGCGAGCCTTTTTGTGAGATAAAATTAATTGACCATTTGTATCTTCTGCTTTTTCAATGAATACTTCGATAGAATCACCAACTTTTAAATCAGGATTGTAACGGAACTCTGATAAAGAAACTACACCATCAGATTTGTAACCAATGTTTACAACAACTTCACGTGAATTTTTTGATACTACAGTACCTTGCATAGTTTGAGCGTCAGCAATTGTGCTTAACGATTTACCATACATCTCATCTAACTTAGTACGTTCTTCAGATGAGTAATTGTCATTTTTCTTCCCAATTGAATTCCAGTCAAAATCCGGATTCCCAACTGTTGCATTTTTGTCTGCCATTTATTTTTTAATTGTATTCGATATATCAAGGCTACCGAAGCGGTTAGTTTTAAATTTTTAGCCCAATTAATACCTTGATTAAAAATTGGGCTACAAATATACGATATTTAAGCTTGCCTTGAGGTATAAATGTAAAATAAATTCATTTTTAAGTTACTGATAATCAACATTTTATTTTAACACAACACCTTTGTTTGTATGGTAATAAGTTCTATATTTCGGTAAAATCTATCTAATATTTAGGGTATGAACTCAATAATAACACACGGCATAGAGATTTCAGTTCAAACGCGCTATTACGCTCCTCAATCCGACCCTAAACACAGTCATTATTTTTTCGTTTACGAAATAACGATTACTAATAAGAGTGATTATACCGTAAAACTATTAAAACGTCATTGGGATATTACTGATGGTTTAGGCGCAAAACGTGAAGTTGAAGGTGACGGTGTTGTTGGAGAAACTCCAACATTAGAGCCTGGCGATTCATTCTCATACAATAGCGGTTGTGATTTTGCAACTGAAATTGGCAAAATGAGTGGTTATTATACTATGAAAAAATTAGTGGATCAATCCGAATTTAATGTATTGATTCCTGAATTTGTAATGGTACTTCCTGCAAAACTTAATTAGAATTTGATGCAAGAAATTAGGTATAAGATGTGAGATCATTTTCTCATATCTTAACATCTCAATTCTCATATCTAATTGTATATTTGGAGTCTTATAAAAACCATAACCATTAATGAAAAAAATTATCCTTTTAGCTTTAACAGCTATTACTTTTTATTCTTGTTCAGATTCTAATTCAGGCAACTCTTCAGGCTTTGAAATCAAAGGAAATTTATCGAACTCTAAAGGCGAATCTATTTATTTAGAAAAATTATCTCAACAAGGTGTTGTTGCTGTGGATAGCACAAGTATTGATGAAAAAGGAGAATTCACATTAAATCATTACTCACCAAGTTTAGGTTTTTATAGATTACGAATTGCAGAATCAAATTTTGCTATGATGGTTTTAGATTCAGCTCAAAAAATAACTGTAAGTGCAGATGCTAGAAATTTAGGAAGCACATTTAAGGTTGAAGGATCGCCAGATACAAAGTTGTTTTTAGAATATAGTTCATTAGCACAAGGACATAAAATGAGAACTGATTCATTGGAAAATGTTTTTAGAACAGCAATGATTACTATGAAATTAGATTCGGTAAGAGCAGATTCTTTATCAAAAGAACTGCAAAAGCCTTATGAGGAAATGATTCATCAGTATAGCGAAGTAGTTGCAAAAAAAATCAAAGAAAACGCATCATCTTTTGCTTCAATCATGCCTATTCAACAACTACGCCCTGAAGAATACATAGATGTTTATAAGGCTTTAGACAAAGGACTAAGTGAAAAATATCCTGATAATAAAGACATCAAATCATTTCATGGTATGGTACAACAAGCCGAAATGATGGTACAACGTACTCAAGCTATAAAAGTTGGCGCAGATGCCCCTGAATTAATTTTACCAATGCCAAACGATAAAGATTTAGCATTGTCCTCCATGAAAGGAAAAGTAGTACTCATCGACTTTTGGGCTAGCTGGTGCGCACCTTGTCGCAAAGAGTTACCAAACGTAAAACGTTGTTACGAAAAATATAAAAACAAAGGTTTTGAAATTTTAGGTGTTTCTTTAGATAAAGATAGAGATGCTTGGTTGGGTGCTATTTCATCAGAAGGATTAACTTGGCCTCAGGTAAGCGACTTGAAATTTTGGCAAAGCGAAGCTTGTCAAATTTATGCTGTACAATCAATTCCTTACACTGTTTTAATTGATAAAGAAGGGAAAATTATAGCAACTAACTTAAGAGGAGCTGAGCTAGATAAAAAATTAGCAGAAGTTCTTAAGTAAACAAAATATAATATTTAATTTTTTCGTTGTAAATAATGATAAAGCGTTTCATCATTTTTTCATACTTTTTATGTTACGCGGTTTTTAATATTTCTGCTCAGGAAAATTATTTCCAACAAGAGGTTAATTATAAAATCGACGTGACGTTAAATGATGTAACTCATGAGTTAAGCGCCTTTGAAAAAATTCAATACATCAACAACTCAAAAGCTCCGTTAGATTTTATCTACTTTCATTTATGGGCAAATGCCTATAAAAATAATGAAACAGCTCTAGCAAAACAATTACTCGAAAATGGTGATACAAAAATGTATTTTGCTAAACCAAATGAATTGGGGTATATTGATAGTTTAAATTTTCTTGTAAATGGTCAACCAATAAAATGGGAGTATGACAAAAAACATATTGACATTTGTAAGCTATATTTAAATTCTCCTATCAATCCAGGAGACACAATCATAATAACTACTCCTTTTCATGTGAAATTACCATCTGCTAAAATTTCGCGTTTGGGTCATATTGGTCAGGCATATGCAATTACTCAATGGTATCCTAAACCTGCAGTGTTTGACAGAGAAGGATGGCATCCAATGCCTTATCTAAATCAAGGAGAATTTTATAGCGAGTTTGGCTCTTATGATGTGAAAATTTCTTTACCTAAAAACTATCTTTTAGCAGCAACTGGAGATAGGATAAACGAAGCTGAAGAAGAACAATGGCTATTAAGCAAAGTTGAAGAAACAAAACAATTCATCGCGCAAAAAAAATATTCAAACGACAATTCATTTCCTCCATCCGAAAAAGAATACAAAACCATTCAATTTAAACAATACAGAGTGCACGACTTCGCTTGGTTTGCCGACAAGCGTTTTCATGTTTTAAAGGGCAACATTGTATTACCTCGCAGTGGAAAAGAAGTAGACACTTGGGCATTCTTCACTAACAGTGAACCTGAGCTATGGGAAAAATCGATAGAGTATATCAATGATGCTACATTATTTTATTCTAAAATGAATGGAGACTATCCTTATAATCATGTAACTGCTGTTGATGGAACAATAAGCGCAGGAGGTGGGATGGAATACCCAAATATTACAATTATTGGAGAAAGTGGAAATGCTTTTACACTTGAAACAACTATTATGCATGAAGTTGGTCATAATTGGTTTTATGGTATTCTTGGAAGTAATGAAAGGGAATATCCATTTATGGATGAAGGTTTAAACTCTTTTTATGAGATGAGATATATCCGAGAAAAATATCCAAATCAAACTTTAGCCAGCTTAATTGGTAGAGATAGTACATTTAAGTTTTTTGGTCTCAATAAATTCAAGCACAAAGCAGAATATGAATTTGCCTATTTGTTAGCAGCCAGAAAAAACATAGATCAACCAATAGCTTCTGCCGCTGAGGATTTTACGGAATATAATTATGGAGGAATTGTTTACAGTAAATCAGCTATAGCTTTTGACTATTTGATGAACTATCTGGGTAAAGAAAAATTTGATGAAGCCATGCGTTTTTATTTTGACGAATGGAAATTTGAGCACCCTACCCCCGAAGATTTAATTAAGACACTTCAATATTATTTGAATGCGGATTTACATTGGTTTGTAGAAGAACTGATTGTTACAAATAAGAAATTAGATTACAAAGTTATTAGCCACAAAAATTTAGAAGATCACAGTCATGCAATTTTAGTAAAAAACAATAGTAATCTTTTAGGTCCGGTTTCAATTTCTGGAGTAAAAGATGGGCATTTAGTTGGTACTGTTTGGTATAATGGATTTAAAGGTAAAAGAGTTTTCGAATTCCCTCCTTCCGATATTGATGAGTTCATAATAGATTATGAAGAATTTATGCCTGAGATTAATAGAAAGAACAATAATATTAGAACCCATGGAATTTTCAAAAAACGAGATCCTATTCAATTTAATTTCATCGGAAAACTAGATAATCCAAAATATACTCAAATTAATTATTTGCCAATTTTAGGTTACAATCAATACAACAAGTTTATGTTGGGGTGTGCTTTTTATAATTATAGTTTGTTGCAACGTAAAACAGAAATAACCATCGCTCCTATGTACGCTTTTGGTAACAAAAAACCAGTAGGTTATGCAGATGTTACTAGATACTTTACTCAAAACAACAACTTATTTCAACAAATTACATTTATAGGTAAAATGAAATCATTTGGTTACAATTACATTGACACTAAACCCTTTAATGATGTAAATGGAACGAACGTAAACTCTTTTACGCTAAACTATTCAAAAGTTTCATTAACACTAGATTTTGAAATTAAAAAACAAAATCCAAGAAGTAAGATAGCTCAGCATTTTGGCTATACAAATAACAGATTATTTGTAGATAATGAAACTTATAACATTGACGTTATTGATTCATCTAACTCATTTATTTCAATTCAAAACAAAGAAACTATCATAAATAATTTTTACTATACTTTAAAAAACTTAAGGGTAATTAATCCTTATGACCTAGCTTTTAATTTGCAACATAATGACTTGTTTGGAAAAGCAAGTATCACATTAAACTATTCCATTTCGTTTAAAGATAAAAACAGCTTAGATATAAGATTATTTGCAGGTGCATTCTTATATAAAAATCAAAACTTAAAAGACGATTATAGATTTAGAATGAGTGGTTTTAGTGGTTATCAGGATTATTTATTTGATTATAACTTTATTGGCCGCAATGAAATTAACGGAATACCTACTGCACAGTTTACCGAAAACGATGGTGCATTTAAAATCTGGACACCTTTAGGACAAACTTCTAAGTGGTTAGTTGCTGTAAACCTTAAATCACCTAAAGTAGGAAAACTCCCATTAAAAATGTATGCTGATATTGGGACAAGTGAGTTTAATGAAAGTTTATATAAGGATAAATTTTTGTACAACGTTGGCGTGGATATTTGTTTATGGAAAAACATATTTGAGATTTATGTTCCCTTTGCATATAGTAACGATATCAAAACCGCTCTTATAACAAATAATAAAAATAGCTTCTTTGATACCATTCGTTTTACATTAAATTTGCATAATATTAATCCACGTAACTTTATATCAAATAACTTTTTATAGTGCAGTCTGGAAAAAAAATATATTTTGCATCTGATTTTCACTTAGGTGTTCCTACTTTTGAGTTAAGTTTGGCCAGAGAGAAAAAAATAGTACGCTGGTTAGATTCCATAAAAAACTCTGCAGAAGAAATCTATTTAGTAGGAGATATTTTTGACTTTTGGTGGGAATATAAGTACACGATCCCAAAAGGACAAACTAGACTTCTAGGAAAAATTGCAGAATTAACAGATAGTGGCATTAAAGTACATTTTTTCACAGGAAATCATGATTTATGGATGCGCGACTATTTTGTGCAAGAACTAGGTGTAACTGTTAATCACGAACCAAAAAGAAAAATATTCAACAATAAAAGTTTTTTAATTGGGCATGGAGATGGCTTAGGTCCTGGAGATGGTTGGTATAAGTTTTTAAAGAAATGCTTCACTAATCCATTTTTAATATGGTGCTTTAAAACTTTACATCCTAATTTTGGATTTTGGATTGCTCGACGCTCTAGTAAAAGAAGTCGAATAAACACAGGAGATTCAGATAAAGAATTTTTAGGAGAAGATAATGAATGGTTGATGACTTATTGTAAAGAACAATTAAAAAAAGAACATACAGATTTTTTCATTTTTGGTCACAGACACTTGCCTTTAGATTTAAAAGCATCTGACACTTCTCGTTACATAAATTTAGGAGAATGGATAAACTATTGCACCTATGCTGAATTCGATGGGGAGAAACTGGAACTGAAAAAATTTGAAAGCTAAGTTTTAGTAAAAATCCTGAGTATCTATTAGATCCTGAACTTCATCAGGTCCAACATTTTTAATCTTTGTTTCTTTTGCAGGTATTTGATTTTGGCCAATATTTAAATTATTGTTTACATCAGTTGAATTTAAATCCTGCGCGTTATATAGGTTATAGTTATTGTATGTCGATTTAACTTTTCCAAACTTAAATACTAAACCAAAATTTAAAAATACAGCTCCTTTTAATTTTTCTTTGTAAAATGAATTTAACTGCCCTTTATTACCTTTATTATATGTTTCGGAAAACATAACGATATTATTTTGAGTAGTTAATCCCCCGCTTAAATAAAAATTAAAAAACTTAGTAGGAAAAACATCAACCCTCATTCCTCCAAGAAATTCATATCGCCCAAAATTTAAACTTTTATCATTATTTAGATAATAAATAGTATCTGTATTAGCAAATGAATATAGGCCTCCTTGAGGTTTTGTATAAATACTTGTTTTAACATAGTTACCAATAGGAACATTAAAACTTATGCTCCTCGGGAACTGAATACTTAAATTAACACCGTCTAATTTACCAACTCTTATACCTATATAAGGCAAGTTAAATCGATTACCGTATATGAAAGAACGAGAGTAGCCTGCTCTAAAACTAAAATATTTATTTACGGTAAAATTATAAACTAATGTTGAGGAAATTCTATAACGCTGAGTATAACCATATCCATTATCTTGTGTTACAAATGGCGCTAACTCAGCATAAAACAAACTTCTTTTACCAGTGTTAAATATAATTCTGGCACCTACAGAAGTTCGACTTAAATGATGATTATTCGGAATTCCTGTAAATTTTGGTGTTACAACGGCATAACTTCCTGTCAATAATAAGTGTATGTTTGAAATAACCGTGCTATCTCCATTATAAAAATCCTTCGTAAATACTGGTGTATTAAACCCTATTATTGATTGATTGACTTGATATGTTTTCAGTTTTTTAGAAGCATAAGTTTTCCCTGATAAATCTCGTTGTCCGGTTCCATAAAAATCTCCATAAGCTATTGTTTTAAAATAATGCTTAGCTGGTTTAACGGGTTTTATTTTTGAACTATCCTGTAATGCAAAAAACTTTGTATTAGTAAACACAAAGCATATAAAACAAAGTATTGCATTAATTTTAAACATTATTCGGAAGAGTTCCCTTTAATATTTTTTATGAGTTCTTTTTTAAATTCTTCTTCTGCCCTTCTCAATAAAGCTACTTTTTTTATAGGGAGTACTTTTTTAAACTTTTCAAAATATTCTTTATACAATTCATATTCTTTTTGCTTTAAGGCTAACTCTGCATTTATGTATGCCTCTGATTCTTTTTCTGTAAGATTATTAAAATCAACATTTTTAATAAATTGTTGCCTAAAAGTTTTTCTTGCATTTTCTAATTTATCATTATACTCATCATACAATGGCCAAAATAATTGAGACTCTTGTGTGGTGAAATTTACTTTTTGATTAATAAAAGTTACTCTTAAAGCTTCTATCTTATCTCTTTTACTTGCAGGTTGAGCCTCGGCTATTGCCGAAGCCACAACCACAAACAAACATGCATAAATATATTTATAGAATTTTTTCATTACAATTCATCCAATATATCATCCTCACTAATACTATCTATATTTTGTTTAGTATTAGTTTCAGTATTTTCTTTTTTAGAATTCAACTGCTTATTTAACGAATTCACATCCACTAAATCTATTAATTGTTCTTCATCAAAATTTGAAATAACATTATTATTATTTAAAATTTCATTTCTTTCTAAACAAGCCAATGTTTTACAATCTCCTGAGTCTACAATGCCTTCAGGTGCTCTATAAAAAAAGACTGATAAACCTATAATTAACGATAATCCAAAAGAAAACGCCATTGTTTTACCGAACAAAACATCTATAACAATTTCTATAATTGATTTATTATTTTCTTTTACACTATAAATTTTCTCTTTAATTCTGTCTGCTACATTTTCAAAATAATTTTCAGAAACCAAAAAAGAATTTACTTTATCCAAACTGTAAAGGGTTTGATATGTTTTTAATTCTTCAAATATTTCAATCTTATGATTAATAGAAGATTCTAATTGATGTTTATAACTCTCATCTATATCAACAAACACAGGCTTTTTAACAGACTGTAAGTTAGGATAAGATTCTAGTTCGAATTTATAGTCTAGGTTGTTCTCAATAGATTCAAAATAATTAGAAGGAGTCGTAAAGATATTTGATTTTGTAATAGAAGATAGCATTAGAAACTCTTGTAGCTCATTTTCCAGTTCTAATTTCTTTTTTAATTTATCTTCAAACTTCGAAAAATAATCCTGAGGCAAACCAAAAGGATTCTTTCCATTATTATCTAATGGGAAGTTTGGTTCATCATTCATATTATTATCGTAGTTTTTCATTTATTATTTAGATAGCTATAAGCATTAAAAGTTTAATTTGACATTAAAAATTCTTCTATTTTTTTAGCAGCTATATGATAAGAAGCTTTTAAGGCACCAACAGAGGTTTCTAGCACTTCGGACATTTGCTCGTATGGCATTTCATCGTAATAGCGCATGTTAAATACGATACGTTGTTTTTCAGGAAGTGTTAATATCGCTTTTTGCAATTTTAATTGAATTTCATCACCACTAAAATAATTATCACTTTCCAAAGACTTTGATAATTGATACTCTATTGGATGAATTGAGGTTGTATTTGCTCTAGATTTTTGTTTTAAAAATGTTATTGATTCATTTGTTGCTATTCGATACAGCCACGTAAACAATTGAGATTCCTCTTTAAAACCGGCTAAACCTTTCCAAACTTTAATAAATGTATTTTGCAATACATCATCTGTATCATCATGACTAATAACAATTTTACGTATATGCCAATATAATTTTTGCTGATATTTCTGAATAAGATAATGCAGAGCCATATTTCGAGATGATTCCTCTCTAAATAGTGCTAATATTTCTTCATCTGAATAATGCTGCATGAGTCTTTGACTACAAGATAACCAAAAGGTTTAAAAGCTATAAAAATAAAATTTCGATTTTTTGTAAAACAAAAAACCCCCAACTTTTATAGTTGAGGGTTTTATACCGCTTTTGTTTAGACTGCAGCGGTCGCAGTAAAATTGGCATCGACATACTCTCCCGGGCTTTAGACCAAGTACCATCTGCGCTGGCGGGCTTAACTTCTCTGTTCGGAATGGGAAGAGGTGATCCCCGCCGCTATAGACACCATAAAGGGTTATAACATATTTGAAAAAAGACACGAGTATCAAAGTAAAAGAAGAATTGGATGCGCATAACAGAAAGCTTACGGGTAATTAGTATTACTCGGCTTTGACATTGCTGCCTTTACACCTGTAACCTATCAACGTTATAGTCTTTAACGACCCTTATAAAGAGAACTAATCTTGAGGTGAGTTTCGCACTTAGATGCTTTCAGCGCTTATCTCATCCACACATAGCTACCCAGCGATGCCTCTGGCGAAACAACTGGTACACTAGCGGTATGTCCGACTCGGTCCTCTCGTACTAGAGTCAGCGCCTCTCAATTCTCTAACGCCCACAACAGATAGGGACCGAACTGTCTCACGACGTTCTGAACCCAGCTCGCGTGCCACTTTAATCGGCGAACAGCCGAACCCTTGGGACCTTCTCCAGCCCCAGGATGTGACGAGCCGACATCGAGGTGCCAAACCCTCCCGTCGATATGAGCTCTTGGGAAGGATCAGCCTGTTATCCCCAGCGTACCTTTTATCCTATGAGCGATGGCCCTTCCATGCGGAACCACCGGATCACTATATCCTACTTTCGTACCTGCTCGACTTGTCGGTCTCACAGTCAAGCTCCCTTATGCTATTGCGCTCTACGTACGGTTACCAAGCGTACTGAGGGAACCTTTGAAAGCCTCCGATACCCTTTCGGAGGCGACCACCCCAGTCAAACTACCCATCAAACAATGTCCTCCCATCGGGAGTTAGACTCCAAGTAAGTAAAGGGTGGTATTTCAACGTTGACTCCACAAACACTAGCGTGCCCGCTTCACAGTCTCCCACCTATCCTACACATCACTTACCCGAAATCAATGTTAAACTATAGTAAAGGTGCATGGGGTCTTTCCGTCCCGTTGCGGGTAATCAGCGTCTTCACTGATACCACAATTTCACCGAGCTCGCGGCTGAGACAGTGCGGAGATCGTTACACCATTCGTGCAGGTCGGAACTTACCCGACAAGGAATTTCGCTAC
>DAORKG010000061.1:0-12326 GCA_035439445.1 Bacteroidia bacterium | reverse complement strand
ATTCTAAGTGTCGCCTGCCGCGGGGCGCCTTTACACAGATAAGCGGACATTACCTCATAAAATTTATAAATTAAGGTGGTCACAATTTGTGACCACCTCAAAAAAGTAAAATCATGAATCAAAATGAAGCTGCAACAAAAATTCCTGACGAGGTAATTATTAATAAAATTATTGTTTTGCGTCATGTTAAAGTCATGATAGATAAAGATTTAGCAGAATTATATGGAATCACGACAAAACAATTGAATCAACAAGTAAAAAGAAATTTAAAAAGATTTCCAAAGGACTTTATGTTTCAAATCACGCAAAAAGAGAAAGATGAAATCATATTAAATTTCGAGCATTTAAATTCATTGAAATTCTCCTATTCATTGCCTTATGTATTTACAGAACATGGGGCTGTGATGTTAGCTAGTATCATAAACAGTGAAAAAGCAATTTCGGTGAATATTCAGGTTGTTAGGGTTTTTATACAAATCAGGCAAGCATTAGCTGATAATACAGATATTAGATTGGAAATAGAAAAACTTAAGAAGAAAACGGATAATAATACCAAAAACATTGAAATGGTTTTTCAATATTTAGATGAATTACTTGATAAAAAGGAAATTCCAAAAACTAGAACGAAAATAGGGTATAAAATGCCTTAGTATGGACAGAGAAGGTTGGGCTGGTTAGTTATGTAGAATAAATCTAAATCTTATTTTTTTGCATTTATGGTAAACAAATTTCAATTAGCTTTGTTATAGTGTAAAAAGTAACAATGCCAACTCAGTACGCTATAAAAGATTTAGAACGTCTTTCAGGAATAAAAGCTCATACTCTTCGTATTTGGGAACAACGTTATGGAATATTAAAACCTGAAAGAACAGATACAAATATTCGTTATTATACCAGCGAAGATTTAAAACGCATTTTGAATATTTCCTTGTTAAACAATAATGGGTTTAAAATTTCAAAAATTGCTAAGCTACCCGATTCAGAGATTATCAAACAGGTACAATCTATCTTAAATAATTACTCAAAAGAAAGCGATCAGATTGATAATTTAGTGTTGTGTATGTTGGAAATGAATGAACTTAAATTTGAAAAAATCGTTTCAAATTGTATCATTCATTTCGGATTTGAGGTTACTATAGAAAAAATAATTTTCCCATTTATGCGTCAAATAGGCAATATGTGGCAAATTGGAACAATTAACCCGGCACAAGAGCATTTTATATCACATTTAGTTCGTCAAAAAATTATAGTTGGAATTGATGGTTTATTTCCTGAACCATTGGCCAACCCAAAAACATTTTTATTGTATTTACCATCCAATGAGCTACACGAATTAGGATTGCTTTATTGTAATTTTTTAGTAAAGGCAAAAGGGCATAAATGTTTGTATTTAGGGCAATCTGTTCCTTTTAATGATTTGTTGTCTGTTTCGGAGGTAGTACCACCGGACGTTATTGTGACCACTTTTACAAATACAATGGAAGGCATTTCTACTCAAGACTATCTCAATAATTTATCTAAATCCTTCCCAAATTGTCACATTATGGTATCAGGACGTGTATTTTTTGACGAAAATGAGTCAATTGAGCTCCCAAAAAATGTTATTTTGTTCGAATCTCACGAACAATTTAAAAATGTCCTACATAGTGTTAACTTTGCATTTAATGCATACAAACCTAATTAAATTATTTATTGTTTCGTGTTTACTTTTTTCATGTAAACCTTCCTTGGAAGAAGACGAACCCATTCCTTCAAATATCCTGAGCGAGGACCAGATGATTATTATATTAACCGATGCCTATTTGGCTGAAGGTGCTTCGGGGATTAACGTAAAAGCAGTTACAGGAGAAAAATTTGATTCTGCTTATGTTTTTAATCCTTTAAAAGATAATAATATCGAAAAGCCACAATTCGATTCATCTCTTGCATACTACTCTAAACACCCTAAAAAATTAAAAATTATTTTCGATAAGGTTTTGGATAGATTGAGTGTATTACAAGCTAATGGGAAACTAGATTAATGTATTTAATTGATCACATAAAACAACTGGCGCATCGCTATTTTGATGAGGTCGTTTCTTTTAGAAGACATCTTCATCAAAATCCTGAATTATCGTTTGAGGAATTTAAGACATCCGAATTTGTTTGTTCAGTGTTAGATAAATACCAAATAAACTACGCCAAAGGAATTGTAAAAACAGGCATCATAGCAATCATAGAGGGAAAAAATCCTTCAAAAAAAACAATATTACTGCGCGCAGATTTAGACGCACTTCCAATAGAAGAAAAAAATAATGTAGCGTATAAGTCACAGAATGCAGGAGTTATGCATGCTTGCGGACATGATGCTCACACAGCTTCTGTTTTAGGAACTGCTATTATTTTAAATCAGTTAAAAAACGAATTTGAAGGAACAGTAAAAATTATGTTTCAACCTGGCGAAGAAGTTTTGCCTGGTGGGTCTTCGTTAATGATTAAAGAAGGCGTTTTACAAAATCCAAAAGTTGATGTAGCGATTGCACAACACGTTTTCCCAAGCATGGAAGTTGGGAAAGTTGGTTTTAGAGAAGGCATGTACATGGCAAGCACCGATGAATTACACATCACTATTACTGGCAAAGGTGGTCATGCAGCCATGGCAGGCGATTATAATAATCCATTAGTTGTTGCTGCACATATTATTACGGAGATAGAAAAGCAATTTCCATTTGTAATAGATACAGAAGGCGTAGCAAGAAATACACAAAACAATATTCCAACCGTAATAGCTTTTGGAAAAATTGAAGGCAAGGGAGCAACAAATGTGATTCCTGAAAGTGTTTATTTAGCAGGAACTTTCCGCACGATGGATGAAGTCTGGAGAAAAGAAGTTAAAACAAAAATCTCGGATATTATTAATGCTGTTTGTGTAAAATATAACACTAAAGCAGATATTAATATTATTGATGGTTATCCTTTTTTAACGAACGACGTGGAAACTACAAAACATTGTAAGCAAGCAGCTATTGAATATCTTGGAAAAGAAAATGTAGAAGATTTACCGCTAAGAATGACTGCTGAAGATTTTGCCTACATCACTCAGCAAGTGCCTAGTTGTTTTTACCGTTTAGGAACAGGAAATAAAGAAAAAGGAATTAGCTCAGGGGTTCACACATCTACATTTGATATTGATGAGAAAGCTTTGGAAATAGCAAGTGGGTTAATGGCTTGGATGGTGATTAAAGGAAATTAAAATTTATCAAATGAAACATTTTTTATTTTGCATACAATTTTTTTGCTTGTATTCAATGGTGTTTCTCAAAATTCAGCAAACAAGGTTTATATAGCAAAAAAAGATAAATTGCTACGATAAAATCTCTTAATCAAATCATCCCCGATTTTCCAAAAAACATTACTTGGTACTCTGTAGAAATCATGGGGAACGTTGGAGGTAAGCATGACTCTAAGTTTTTAAAGGTATCAATCCTAATACGATTAATTTTTCTTTTTTAAGCTTGGCAAAAGCAAATTCATTTGTTTTTTAACTCTCAAATGTAAGACTGAAAGTGGAGAAACGCTAAACAAAAAGTATAGAGTTAAAGTGGCTGAGTAAAAACCAAAAATAATTTAAAAGCTATAACCTGCTCTAATTCCGGAACAAATAAAAAGGGATTGTTTTCCATATCCAATATTAAACAAGTTTGAATTTTGTTTATCATTATTTATGATTGGAGTTAAATTATAAAAGTAGCTATCCGCTGATAATCCTAATGACCATTGATCAGATATTTTGTAATCAAAGGCTAATTGTAAACTGGAGTTAATTTTAAAATCATTTATCTGTGGTTGAGATGACTTGGAGGAGTTATAGGTTTCAGAGGTCACAGTTTTATATACTATAGTTTCCTTATGTAGGAAAACCAAATCAGCATTTAAATTGAGGGCACAAAACACAGTAATACTTTTAATATCAAAATTAAATTTTGGGCCAATCATAATTGATGCGACTTTTGAAGATATCTGACTTTTTTCCTTACCATTAAAGTTCGAAAAACAACCATAAGAATATCCTTCTTTTACGAATTTTTGATTGAACTCTTTATACCCAATACTGATAGGTACAGTAACACTAAATTTTCTTTGCGTTTTTGGGAATACCTCAATACCACATTTTATAAAAAATCCGGGAGCAGTTTTGTAAGTATATTTTAAATCTGAACTGCCTTGATATTCCATATCACTAATTACTCTCTCATTTTTAGCAAATGGACTAAAAATAGAAACGCCTGATTCAAAAAACACTTTTTCTGTTTCTTGAGCAAAAGCAACAAAAGGAATAAGTAAGAAAAGCACTATGTGTTTCATATATTAAAGTTAGAACATTTCTATTAGAATGTCAATTACTTTAATCTCTTATACTTTTGATAAAAGTAAGAACCGCTTAATGATGCCGCAAAGAAAACTAACAATTTTGCAACTTCCGGAAAGATTTCTTTAAAGCCGAAGTTTCGTAAGAAAATGCCATAAAAGGCTTCTAAGCCCCAGTTAAGCGGAGAGATAACCGCAATTTTTTTCATCACTTCAGGCATCACAAATGTTGGCACCCAAATACCACCAATAGCCGCTAGGATGATTACAAACACAGCACCAAATAAAGATGCTTGATCGTGTGAAGTAGCAATGGTTCCTACAAGTAATCCAAAACCGGTTGCCGCTAAGCCTGATGAAAATGCTACTAAAAACAACACAGGTAAATTGTTTCCAATATTCAATTCAGGTAAACCAAGTAACGGTAAAATAAATACACCCACGCATAACATTAATGCAAACTGAATTAAACTTACAACAACATAAGTTAGCATTTTACCTAAAATTACAATCATATAAGAACCTGGCATAGTGAGCAATCTAAACGCACTTCCATCGTCTCGTTCTTTAATAATATTTCCTGCTAAAGGAATACAAATAAAAAACATTGCGAACAATGTCCATGCCGGAACATTATGCTGCACAGAGTTAGGAATGATAGATGAGTTATTATAAGAAGCGTACTCCTCTTTTAAATTAACTATTGGTGTTATTTCTAATTTAGCAGGTGTTGCCAAAGGAAAAGTTTCCTTCATTTTTTCATTAAGAGAATTCACCATGCTCTGCATCTCAATTTGAGAAATGATTCGCTCAATAGAGTTGCTGATTGTAGTTTTAAATGATTTTTTGGTGATAGGATCAAAATATAGTTGCACATTTAATTTACTTGTATCTTCTACTATATTTGTTTCTGTGCTATCTCCACTAAAGCCACTTAATAATTTTCCAATTCGTACTGAAGATTTTTCTCTTAATTGTTTACTGGCATTTTCGGGAATGATAATTCCTATAAAATATTGTCCGGTTGCAATTTGCTTTTTTGTTTCTTCATCACTCATCTGTTTTTTTGTAATTACAAAAAACTTTGAGTTGATTAATGATTTCTCTAATGTGCTTGATAAAGAATCATGATCTCTGTCTACAATTAATAATGGTACAGATGCTTCGTTTACAGAACGAAAGGTTGTGTCTTGTATTAATGTGATAATTAAAATTAAAACCGTTGGCATAATAAAAGTAATAGCCAATCCTGCTCTGTCACGAGTTAAGACTTTATATTCTTTATATATGCTGTATAATAATTTCATTATTTATCTCTAAACTTTACACCTGTTATTTTCAAATAAACTTCTTCTATATTATTACAATTATTATCTGCAATTAATTGTTTGGTTGCTCCCTGAGTAATTAATTTCCCGTCATCAATAATGGCAATGTGACTACAAAAACTTTCAGCCTCTTCTAGATGGTGAGAGGTATATAGAATCGTCATGCCATTTTCCTTATTTAATTTTTTTAGATGTTCAATGATAGCCTGTTTTGATTGTATATCAACACCAACAGTAGGTTCATCTAAAATTAATAACTGAGGATTATGTAATAGGCCTGCAATTAAATTCACTCTTCGTTTCATTCCTCCTGAATACGACATCACTTTTTGGTGCATATTTTCTTCAAGACCTAATATTCTTAAGTTTTCTTTTACTTTATCCTTTAATGAACTTCCGCTTAAACCATACATGTGTCCTAAAAACATTAAGTTTTCCCAGGCAGTTAATTTTGGATACAATGCAATTTCTTGAGGAACAACACCAATAACCTGCTTACATTCTTTACTATGCGTTTTATGTGTTTGCCCGTTGATATAAATTTCCCCGCTTGAAGTAGGAAACAATCCGCACAGCATACTAATAAATGTTGTTTTACCGGCACCGTTTGGGCCTAACAAACCAAATACATCTCCTTTATTGATAGTTAAAGATAAATCATTAACAGCAGCTCTGGGGGCATCTTTGTATTTTTTAGATACATGTTGTATGTCAACCAAAACACTCATTTATGCGTTTTCCTGTAAAAATATTTTCATTTCACAAGATGCTACTAATTTGTTGTTGCAGTAAGAATGTGCTTCAATAATTGAAACATTCATGACCTGTGTTTTAGTTTTTATTTGTGTTAATACTTCATTACCAACTTCAGGTAAAAAATTAATAACCAAATTTTTGATATTGGCAATAAAGCCAACACGAGGTTGGGATTTATTGATTACCGCCTCAAAACCAGCCATACTTGCCGCGCTTTGAGCCATGTTTTCTACAATACCTGATTCTGTCAATTTACCATTTTGAGTTAAAATATGTTCATTCACAATATCAAAACCCGTTACAACAGATGTTTCATCGCATTTGTATATTCTGCTGATTAGCACAATAGGAGGCCTTTGAGGAATATATTGTAAAATTGTGTCAGAATTTACGATTGGCTTGTCAACTGTTATCATATTTTGTTTGTATTGCTTAATTAAACACTTAGCCTATGGCTTTGTTTAGCAGGGTACAAAAATACGTTAATATATGATTTAGACAACAATAAAAACGTGGTGACTAACTTATCTTAGCCACCACGTTTTGCGGTTATGCAAACCATTTTTGACGCAATATTAATTTTATTAATGCTACTATTCCAACTACCACAATTGCAATAGGCCAAAGTTTTACGAAAAACAATAAAATATCACCAAAAACTGCTGCACCATCTGTTACAGAACTTATAAATTTATTACCAAAATTTGGTGTATACGGCTCAACAGGAGCAGAATAGGCATACATCTCTTTTTTGGTTGTTTCTTTTTGATAAATATTTATTGACACAGTACTGTACGATACATCGTGAGCTAATTCCATTGTATTTAATTTAGAATTATCTGCCCATTCTTGTTTTACTAATAATTCATTTTCTGCTTCCACCATTTGATCTAATTTTTTTCCCTTATCATCAATGGCTTTTTCTAAACGTTTTTTATGATTCACAAATCTATTTTCAGAAAATTTAGCAGCTAAAAATTCTTTAGTAACATCTTCGGCCTTTATTTTTCTATAATCCAAATAATCAATCAACCCTGCAATTTCTGTTAGAGTTTTATCCAGTTCCGTATTTGGTATTCTCATTATGATGTTATTGTGAACAGTGTAATTTGTTATATCCAACATACTGTCTTTGCTTACCCTCAAAGAGTTTTTATAAGTTACATCACTTTCTAAAATGGATGAAGTTACATAGCCGTTGTGTTCTGATACTATGCGTTCAATATCAAAAGTGGCATTTTTCACGTCTTTAACCTTAAACGATAAATCGGCTGTTCTTACAAAAGCTCTGTTGCTATCTGCTTTTAATTTTGGTTGTTCAATTTGTTGTATGGCAGTAGAAACAGAATCGGCAAACACTTTTGCTTTTTCTTCTCTATCAGACATTTGTTCGGCAGATGAACCGCAAGAAAACAAAATAATAGTTGTACTTAAAACTATACCTGATAATTTTAAGAAAGTGGTTGTTGAATTTTTCATGATTGTGGATTTTATTATTGATGCCACTCACCATGATTATGTAACCACCATGATTTGTTAAGTTTGGTTAAAATAAAAAAGCCGCTACAATTGTAACGGCTTTTTTCAAAAATGTATGAACTATTATTTTTGTTCAAATTTCTTATAGTCGGCAGGAATAGAAAGTTTTGACGCATCTATGTTTCCTTTGCTGATTTTAGAAACTTCTAATTTGCTGATTAATTTACCATCAGAAATAGATTTTTCTTCAGATAATAAAGGCATTGATCCTTTAGGTAAATCTTTAATTTGGTTAAAGTAAATACTTTGTTTGTCTTTTCTGTTCCATGCTTTTACCAATGGAGCAAAGAAATCGTATTTACCGGTAACAATCCAGTACGTGATAACTGTATTTTCTTCTGTATTTTTTACAATGTATTCAGAACATTTTTGCCCTTGAACCATTTTTGTGTTTGTTCCTTTTGAAGAAACACAAGTACCCTTAATCATAGGAGCCGTTTCACTTTTGTGTTCGCCCCATACTTTACGAACCGGATTCACAAATTTAATTTCGTTAGTGTTTAAGTCAAACACGAAACTTCCTTCAACCTTACCTGATTTGCGACCAATTTGATCTAATTTTACATCATTCCCTTTTACATAGTAAATGTTGGTGGTTGTATCTTTAGATGTTTCCATTTTAAATTCGATACTTCCTTCATAAGATTGAGCAACAGCCATTACGGATAATGAAAGACTAGCTACTAATAATTTAATTTTGTTCATTTAATTTAAGGTTTAAATTTTACACTAAAATAATATAAATTTACTTATAAATAAAAATTATGCCAAATAATACTCAAAAAGGGATTGCAGGGGAGGAAATCGCAGTTGAATTTCTGCTTAAAAAAGGGTATCATATTTTAGAAAAAAACTGGCGACATCAACATCTTGAAATTGATATTATTGCCAGTATTGATAATACTTTAGTGATTGTTGAGGTTAAGTTGAGAGCGAATGATTTTTTTGGAAATCCAGAAGAGTTTGTCACAAAATCTAAGCAGAAAAAAGTGATTAAAGCTGCTGATTTTTACATCAAAGAAAATAACATAAATTGGGAAACTCGCTTTGATATTATAGCCATTATCGAAAACCCTCACGAATTAAAAGTAGAACATTTTGTTGGAGCGTTTTATCCCACTTTATAAACCAGCTTTATGAGTTATACTCATTCCTCCCAACGTTAATGCGTAGGATGCTTCGCCCTTTACATCATCTTCATTTCCATTAACCGACTTAACACCGGCATGATTTAAGTTTTTTAAAGCTCGGCTGGCAGCAGCCCAAATTCCTTTTTTCTTTTTTTCAGGAACCACACCCACTAAATCTTCATCGCTTTCTGTTATTACTTGAACAATTACATTATTTTGTTTTTTGATAGTGGGATTATTCAATGTAATGAGGCTTTCACTAGAATTTGTGATTGGGCTTTGTATGATTGTTTTGTTAGCCATACTATCTTGGCTTGCCGCCACATTTGGTACTGTATTATTTGCTGATTTTTTTTCTGCTAATAAAACATTATTAGTCTGGTTGCTTACTGAGTAGGATGGTCGAGTTGTTTTTTGATTGGGATTTTTAACTATAGTTTGTTGTTGATTTTGTAAAGTTGCAACTTCGGGTTGATGTTTAATTATAAAATCCTGCTGATTTTTGCTTTTTGAATTAGAAGCAAGGCTTGAGTTATTTATATTTTCGGTTTTAGGCCAAAACACAAACAGCCCAATTAAAAACAATATACATGCAGCAGCTGCATATTGGGCAACAGAAAAATCAAACCAAATAACTTTTGGTTTACGTTTTAATTCACTTTTATTGGGATAAATAATAGTTGTGTCGTCAACAGCAATTGTTTTTTGAAATAATGCAAGTTCCTTTGCTAGTTGAGCATTTACTGCACAACTTTTTTCAATTTGTTGTTTTTCATTTTCCGAAAGCTGATTCTCAATGTATGCAACGAATTGTGCTTCAGAAACTAAATCATGATTCGATTTTTTTAAATGTTGCTTGTTCTCAAACAAAAATGTCTCCTCATTTAAAGAGACAAGTTCTAACTCTGATAAATTAATATCTAATTCAGGATGTTGAATTAGAAATAACTCTAATTCCATCTGCAGCTCTTCCGTTAAATTTCCTTCCGAAAAGTCTAACAGATATGCTTCGTAATTATGTATATTAATTTGTCCCATTAAATCACCACCTCTAATTTCCCTATATAATTTTTTAAAAATGCTCTTGCTCTAAAAATGTAAACCTTTACCTGACTTTCGCTTAAGTTGGTTATTTTTCCAATTTCTGCATAATCATAACCTTCGTAGTCACGCAATAAAATCACGCTTTTTTGTATTTCAGGAAGTTTATCCAATGCAATATTTAAAACTTCCTTAACATCAGAATAATGCTTTTCATGCTTTAAACTACTTTCTACAGCTTCATTATAATCTCCTTGTTTTTTAGCTTTTCTAGTATAATCTACTAATGTGTGATGGGCCGCTGTAAATATGTAAGATTTAGCATTTGTACTTTCAATATCATTTACTTTGCGCCACACCTTTTCGTATGTGTCCTGCACAATATCCTTAGCCACATCCTCATCTTTTATATGCTTCAAAACAAAGCGGTATAAAGAGTCAGAGTAGTTATCTACACATTGATTATATTCAGCTACTGTCAAAGTTTAATATGCATAAGACGCTCTAATGAGCTATAAAGTTACAATGACCACAAAAACAAAACCCTCTGATTATCAGAGGGTTTGAGTTTTTAAGAAACTAATTTGATTTTTTGTCCCAGCAATAATTGTGGATTTTTCTTTAATCCATTGATTTCAATTAATTTTTCAACCGAAACACCATATTTTCTAGCAATACCATATAAAGTCTCTCCTTTTTTAACCTTATGAACTTTAACAGTTTCCTTAGAAGAGCTATTATCAGCTAGTTTTGTACTGGTGTCGGTTGTTGTCGCAACAGCTACGTTTGTTTGAGGATCTTTTGGAGCATCAGATTTAGCAACATTTGTTGTAGTTGGCACTGCCACATCTTGTTTTACGTAAACAACTAATTTTTTACCCGCTCTAATGCCTTTTTTTCCAATATAGTTCCACGATTTTAAATCAGCCACTGTAACACCGTATTTACGGGCAATAGTGCTTAATTTTTCTCCATTTCTTACGGTATGAGTTTTCTGAACTTCCTTCACAGCCATAGCGCTTTCAGAGGCAACTAATTGCTGAGATTTAATAGCGGCATAAATTTCTGTCTCGTTAGATAAGAATGTTCCAATTTTAGCTTTTGGAAGAGTTAAACTGTTACCTCCAGCTGGGATTTCGCTTTTACGGTATTGGGGGTTAAAATAGGCTATTTCTTCTACTGAAATATCTAATGCAGCTGCTACTTGTCTAAATGTCATAGGTTCTTTTACAACAGCCGTATCAACCTCAAAATAAGTTTTGCGAGGAGAGGCAGCATAAATATTATGTTCTGTAGCATAGTTCATCACATAATTCGCAGCAATAAATGCGGGAACATATGATTGAGTTTCTAAAGGTAAATATGGGCGGATTTCCCAATATGTTTTTTTACCTCCACTGCGGCGAATAGCCTTACTGATAGTTCCGGGTCCTGCATTATAAGCAGCCAATACCATTTGCCAATCACCAAACATACTGTATAAGCTTTTTAAGTATTCGGCAGCGGCTTCTGTTGCTTTATATACGTCTGAACGTTCGTCGATGTATGAATTTACATTTAAACCGTACATCTTACCTGTAGGGTACATAAATTGCCATAAACCTGTAGCTCCGCATCTTGAGCGAGCTAAAGGATTTAATGCTGATTCGATTACTGCTAAGTGCTTTAACTCTAAAGGAATATTATGTTTGTCAAATATCTCCTCGAACATTGGATAGT
Source organism: Bacteroidia bacterium (assembly GCA_035439445.1). Classification (GTDB taxonomy): domain Bacteria; phylum Bacteroidota; class Bacteroidia; order B-17B0; family Aurantibacillaceae; genus UBA4416. The sequence continues at coordinate 466 of DAORKG010000061.1, read as the reverse complement.
ATAACTGCGATAAACCCATAACTCGACTAACCAACTCGCGTTTACGAACTGCATATAACTCTATGAAACCTTTTACATGAGGATTATATACCAAATCAAAAGGGGAATTAGCATCTAATTTTGCTAAACGGCTCTCATACACGAAATCTTCGAAACGAGGAACGCTATCAACAGCATACTTGTATTTGTTTACTTTTGGGTAAACAGGCTTAGCAAGAGCTTTTTCAAGCACTTTTTGATTTGCCAAGCTATCCAACATAGCAGCCACCGGATTATCGGTAATGGTAAGCGTGTTTTGAGCAAACAAACTACCCGTTGTCAGTACAGACACCCATAGCGCCTTTTGTAAAGTATGTTTTAATGTAGTGAGCATCGCGTTTAGTTTATTAGTGTAACGTAATAATTTACAAAACGTTACAAAAATGAATAATTCAATTACAACAAGTATAAAAAATATATTTAATAA
>DAORKG010000060.1:0-12838 GCA_035439445.1 Bacteroidia bacterium | reverse complement strand
CAACTGTTACGTATCCAAAACGTTCTAATACTTTGTAGTGAGTAATAGCATGTTTACCATGATCGCTATCAGGAAAACAAGCCATTACTTTTCTGTTTTTTAAATCACGAGCCACATTGCAGTTAATAGTTCCAGAGTCTTCTTTTACATCGCCCCATACAATTGCAATATACTTACGATCTAGATTTCTATCAAAAAAGTCTTTAGCCAAACGTGTCATTGCTAATTCCGTTTTGGCAATGATGATAATTCCTGAAGTGTTTTTATCAATACGATGAACTAAACCAGGTCTGTCAATAGTTAATCCGTCTGCTAATTTTTGTTTTGATGAAGGAAGGTTTTGAAAGCGATATGCCAAGGCATTTACTAATGTTCCGGTATAATGTCCATAGGCTGGGTGAACAACCATGCCTGGTTCTTTATTTACTACACAAACATAATCATCTTCATATACCACGTTGATTGGAATATTTTCAGCAACAACTTCTACATCTCTGGGAGGCGAAGTCATTAAAATAGAAATTTCATCTAAGGGTTTTATTTTGTAGCTTGATTTAACAGGTTTTCCGTTAACTAAAATACATTCGGCATCGCAAGCTTGTTGTAATTTTGTACGTGTGGCATTTTGGACTCGAATCATGAGGAATTTATCAATTCTCATCATAACTTGTCCTTTTTCTACCTTTATATGATGATGCTCGTAAAGTTCTTTTTCTTCTTCACCAGATTCAACTTCTTCTATATCGTCTGTCATTTTATTTTGAAATAATTAGCTTTTGTGAGCTAACGTTTAGACTACTGCCTTTTAAATGAATAAAATATAAACCATTCGATAAATCACTTACATCTATGGATTCATTACTTATAATAGTTTTTGTGAATACCATTTGGCCAAGGGAATTTAATATTTCAATAGTTGCAGGTTCCAATTGATTTCCACGATAATTAACCGTAATATTATTTTGCGCCGGATTTGGTAATATTTGAAATTTGTTTTTTGACTCGTGTTCTTCAATTCCTACTGGAGTTGGATAGGCACACCCCATAACCGGATTAATCATTAGTGAACCAGGAATAGCGGATTGTACCCAGCCATTACCAATATCATAATACAAAGCATCTTTATGATTTGTGTTTCTGTCAAATCCAATATTAAGGGCTTTGTTTGTAGTTTGCTGTATTCCTATGTAATAAGTACCCACGCCCAATGGCAAACATGAAGTTAAATTAAATGTTGGCATAGCATTGTAGCTTCCGGATAGATAAATTGGATTTATTAAACTATCTTTTAATAAAATACTTCCAGGGCCATTACTTCCTGCATTCCATACCATGATTCTAAAGGTAGAGGCTAAAATTGCTGTTCCGTCAAGAATTGGGTCGAAATAAATACGAACTGATTTTAAAGTGTCGGCTACATTCACAGTAAATCTTAAGGCTGTTTTTGCACCATAAGTATTTAGATAATAACCTTGTTCAGCAGTACCATCATCATATGCGTAGTAATTAGAGAATTTTTGAACGTGAACAACCGTGTCGTTTGATCTTTTATTGTCTGAAGAAGTTGTAAGCACATGTGTAATTGTAAAAAATGTTGAGTCGCTAAATGTTACCGGAAAAGGCTGATTAGTGAATGCCGGTGTAGCAGCTATGCCGTTGTAGTAACCATTATTTAAAAATGGTAAAAACCCAGGATTGGCAAATGTTCCGTAAGTATCGGTTGGTACTGAAGCACCAAATTCATCTTTGATAGAGTAGGAGTAATCAGAGAATTTTGCAATGTCAAAATTGTTCCTCATGTAGTTCCTAAAACTTGGGGCCATTTCTAATGTTCTGTTATATTGGCGATACGGAATGACTGAATAGTTTTTCAAAAATGAACTTGGCTTGTATGCAAAACCAGCATCACTTTCAACAGTATCTGCATACAAGTAATTGTATTTAAGCTGAACATAATCAATATGCCAATGGTCTAAACTTCCGCTAGTTGTGGCTTTATTTCTAAAACGAAACTGAAATAAACTATCCAAATAAGCAGTATCTGCAATCAAAACGCGCACTCTGTAGAAGTTGGTATCTGTTGCATTTGGATTATAGCCTTTAACTCCCCAAACCTTTTGCCATTTATTTTGGTTAGGTTTAAAAAAATCCAAACAAAGAGAATCGTTTACTTCCGGAGCTTCTCCTCTCCCTTCAGCCTGATAGTAAAAACTAACAAATATACTGTCAGATGGATCATAGGTGTGAGTTAAGGTTGATTTTAAGTTAATGGGCTTTGATGTTAAATAATCTGCGGGCCCGGAATAACTCACTGGCGCATTAATAGAGTAGGGATAACCAAATTTATTTAATCCATCAAATGTGGCAACTCCAATACTAATAGGAGCAATGGCAAATCCGGTGTTTACATACACACTCGAATCTATCCAATTATTTGAAGAAGGATATGGAGACTTATATGCATAAGAAAAATCATCAAAAAAAGGTAAATCTAAAGGAGAAACAGTAGATATTTTTTTATGCATTGTTTTACCTTTTTGAATATTTTGTAGATTAATATTGCTGCTAAGAGGTTTCAACTGCTCTTGTGCCTTAACTATATTACTCAAAACAGTAAACAGTGCAAGAAACGAGGTAAAAATTATTTTATATACATTCATTCTAATTTCTTTTCAATTAATTTGTTTCCGGATCCGGCATGGTTGCTGTAGAATCTGAGGGAACCACATAATCATCATCCTTTTTACCAACTGCTAAATCTATTTTACTTCCTTTTTTAATTGCTTCTCCAGGTGCAATTTCCTTACCGTTAAAAAATTGTTTTAATACACACCCTTTGCAATCACCAGCAATTTCTGTTATTTTCCCAACTTTTAAACCATAACTCTCAATCATAAATACCGCTTGTCGCGTACTTCTGTCTACTAATTTTGGCATTGCCATTTGAGGAGCCTGTGTGCTAGTAACGTATAAGTAGATTGTTCTATTGTGTTTTACAAGAGATTTAGGCTCGGGGTCTTGTTTAATAACAATTCCGGGTTGTTCTTCAGGACTGTATACACTATCAATAATAATATATCCTACTTTTTTATCTGACACAAATTTGTCTAGTTCGGCAATAGCCTTGCCTTTAAAGTCTGGCACTTCGGCTGTTTCTCCATGATGTGTGTAAACAGCTAGAAACTTAAATAATACCCATAATACTAGAGCCAAACTCACCACCGAAAGAGCTAAATGCTTTAAAAAAACCTTTGATTTTATATATCCAAAAAAATCTTTCATAAATAAACAGACTGCTAATATACTTAAAATAGGAGAATTAGCTCTTACGGAAGGATTAAACTGATGAATTGCCAAAGACAACTTTTTTGCCTAAATCCCACGTTAAGAGAAAGAAGTTCATTTTTTTGTAAAAAAATCACTCTAAATTTTTGATTTACAATAAAAAGCATATCTTTGCAGCCCGATTTTTAATTTTTAAATCGCTGATTATAAATATTTTGTAAATGACTAAAGCAGATATAGTAAACGAAATTTCAGAGAAAACAGGTATTGAAAAGATAGTTGTACAAACAACTGTGGAAGCTTTCATGAAGTCTATCCGCACCTCTATGACTGAAGGAAAAAACGTGTATTTACGTGGATTTGGAACGTTTGTAGTTAAAAAACGTGCTGAAAAAGTAGGACGTAATATTTCAAAAAACACAACAGTGGTTATTCCCGCACATTTTATTCCGGCGTTTAAACCGGCTAAAACATTTAGTGAGAGAGTAAAACGTAATGTAAAAGTGGCTGAGCCATTGGATAACAAACAAGTTGAATAATGACACTTGCCCGTAAAACACAGATTGGATTATTAATAACAGCTGTTGTTTTATTCGTTCTTTTATTTATTGCTCCCAAAACACACACAGACAACAAAAAGTCTGATGATGAAGTAGCTTCTAACTCTGCTGTTGCGGCAGCCAGCATAGAAACATTCATTAACATGGCAACAAAATCACTTAAGTTAGATGAGAAAGTGAAATATGATGCTTTGTTAGCTACTGCCAAAAGTTCTAAAGTTGATACAGCTTTTGTTCCTGTGGTTGAATTTTGGGATAAACAAAAAAGACCTGATTTTGCAGCGTATTTCGTTGAACAGATTGCTGAGAGAAGTCAAACTTCCCTTGCTTACAGTAAAGCAGGCGATCGCTATTATTATTCGGTTCGCTTTATAAGGGATGATAACGAAATACCGGTTTTGTATCAAAGCGCTATGCGTTGTTATGAGAAAGCAATTGAAAAAGATGCAAAAAATGTGGATGCAAAAATTCAGTTAGCAGCTTGTTTTGTTGAAGAAGGAAAAGATCCGATGAAAGGGATTGGTTTATTACGTGAAGTTGAGAAAACTGACAGTAACAATGTAAAACTTCAATTAACCTTTGCTTTTTTCTCAGCAAAATCTCAGCAATGGGATAAAGCTATTAAACGTTTTAATAAAGTATTGGAAATTGATCCACTGTATATTGAAGCGTATTTGCATTTAGCAGATGCTTATGAACAGCAGGGGCAAACAAACAAAACAATTGAAATGTTGGAAAAATATGCCAGTGTAACCGATGATGCAATGGCAAAAAAAGAAGTACTTAAATACATCGAACAATTAAAAAGTAAATAATTAACCTAATATAAATTTTTTAAAACCTAAGGATTATGCCAAGCGGAAAGAAAAGAAAAAGACATAAGATGGCTACACACAAACGTAAAAAGCGTTTGAGAAAAAACCGTCATAAGAAAAAATAATTAGCTCAGCTAATTAGATTTTCTAAAAAAAGATTCGCACAAACGGAAGGACTAACAGTCTTGCCGTTTGTGTTATTTGTGTATGTTATTGTTTGCTGAAACCGTAATTGGTTTGTTGTGCATGCAATAATTTATGATATATAAATTAAAATATTTAGAAGGTGAACGTAGAACTAGTAATAAATTCTACGCCTAACGAAGTTGTTATAGGGCTATTAAACGATAAGCGTTTGATAGAACTGCATAAGGAAAAAAATAACATTAAATTTTCGGTAGGCGATATCTACCTTGGTAAAGTTAAAAAGGTAATGACCGGACTTAACGCTGCCTTTGTGGATGTAGGATACGAGAAAGATGCATTTTTGCATTACTTAGATTTAGGGCCTCAAGCTAATTCGTTGTTTAAATACGTGGATGCTGTTCGTTCAGGAAAACAGAACGTAAGTAACTTAATGTATTTTAAAAATGAAGGAGACATTGACAAGGATGGAAAAATTAATGAAGCAGTTAAACCGGGACAATATGTTTTAGTTCAAGTTGCTAAAGAACCTATTTCATCTAAAGGACCAAGAATTACCACAGAAATTTCGATTGCAGGACGATACATTGTATTGATTCCTTTTTCGGATAAAGTATCTGTGTCTTCAAAAATCAGAAGTAGTGAAGAAAAAAGCAGATTAAAAGCATTAATCCAAAGTATTAAACCTAAAAACTTTGGTGTAATTATCAGAACAGTTGCCGAAGGAAAATCGGTGGCTGATATTGAAGGAGATGTAGCTGATTTAGTGAGCAAGTGGGACACTTGTTTTAAAGCATTACAAACAGCTGAACCTCCTTTTAAATTATTAGGAGAGGTTGATAGAACCAATGCGATATTAAGAGATTTTTTAAACGCATCGTTTAATGCCATTCATGTAAATAGTGAAACGGTTTACGATGATTTAAAATCTTATATCAAAACTATTTCTCCTGATAAGGTTGATATTTTAAAACACTATACAGGCAAGGTTCCTATTTTTGATAATTTTGGAATTGATCGCCAAATCAAATCATTATTTGGTAAAACCGTTTTCATGAAAAGTGGTGCTTACTTGGTGATTGAACATACTGAGGCATTACATGTATTTGATGTAAATAGTGGAAATCGTGCAAAGAGTGATAAATCACAAGAAGAAAACGCCCTTGAAGTAAACTTAGAGGCAGCTGTTGAGGTAGCACGCCAATTACGTTTGCGTGATATGGGTGGTATTATTGTGATTGACTTTATTGATTTGCATAATCCGGATAACAGAAAACTTCTTTTTGATAAACTAAAAGAAGAAATGAAAGCGGATAGAGCAAGACACAATATTTTACCTCCAAGTAAATTTGGTTTAATTCAAATTACTCGTCAGCGTTTGCGTCCTGAGGTAAATGTAGAAGTATTGGAAAGTTGCCCTAGTTGTAATGGTTCGGGTAAAGTGCAACCAAGTATTTTATTTGTTGAACAAATTGAAAATGCTTTACGTTTTATTATTAAAGAACAAAACGCAAAAAATATAACGCTTTGTGTACATCCCTATATTGAAGGTTACTTAAAACAAAAAGGTTTTTTAAGAAGCATTCAATGGAAATGGTATTTTGAATATAAGCAATGGGTTAAAATTACAAAATCAGATAGCTACTCGTTTATGGAGTATCACTTCTTAAACAAAGAGTTGGATGAAATAGTAATTTAAGAATTACATTCAAACAAAAATCCCGATATGAATTTCATATCGGGATTTTTATTTAGTATTTGTCAGCGCTCACTTGCTACTACGAATGTCACTTCGAGCGTAGTCGAGAAGCGTTTTATACTATTCTCGCACCATTTTTTTGCTATCTACTACTTTACCATCAACTACTAAAGTGTAGTGGTATAAACCAGATGATAAATCGCTAGCAAACACATTTACTTTACCTTTGCCACGAGTTTTAATATCAACCGTTTGGATTACTTGACCATTAGCATTAAAGAAAATTAATTGAGCTTTCTCCACGCTAGTTGGTACATTGTATGTAATAGTTGTTTGTTCAGCAAAAGGATTTGGTACGTTTTGATTTAATACAATCGCATCTTTATCGCTTAACTCCACATCTAATTGATTGATGTTTGAATTACTATTACGTGATGATGTATTTGAACAGCAAGAATTGATTTGAGAAGCCAAAGCTGCTAATTGTTGCTGAACCGATTGATTGATGCTATCTTGTTTTGATTGAACATTACGTAAGCTATCAATTGTTAATTGTTGTTCTTGAATAGAACGAACCAATAAAGCAGATATGGCTTTGTAATTAACTGTTTTTAATACTTTAGATGGATTAACAACTACTCCTAAACTATCGTAAGTAGCGTCAATTCTAATAGTATCAACTAACTCAGGATATACAGTTTCTAATTGCTGAGCAATAAAACCATAATCTGTATTAGGTTTAAAGTTTAATTGCGGCACATTGGCATTTGTAAAATTATATTTTACAGGGCTTAATGTTTTAACCGTTGCCAAAGCATTAAATGTATTCACGTTTGTTTTAACCTGAGCATCGCTTAAGCCTGCTTTATCTAAAGTAGCTTGCATTTCTTTTTGTTTAGCATTTAGTTCTTGAATACCACTAATAGCAAACGGAATTAAACCATCATAATTTAAGGCTTTAATTGTTACTGTCGAATCTATAGTATTTCCTAGTGAATCTATGCGCCCATAAACATCATGTTCTTTTACTAAATGTGGCAAAACTTGTTCAACTTCTTGAGCAATAAATCCATAATGAGTGCCTGCATCAAATGTCATTTGAGGCGCATAGGTATTATCATAATCATAACTAACAGGACGCAACTTGTTTATAATTTCAAACGGATTTTTAACGTCTAAAACATTTGTTTTAACATTTTTATCTGATGTAACCAAAACACTACTATTTACATACGCATCATTTGTTATTAAAACATCACCATTTGAAAAATAGCCAGCATAAGTTCCAGGACCAACATTATCAACTCTAAAACCTGTATTAGGATTTGGAGCACCAAAAGTATTTCTTACCCATAATCTTGCTGGACTTGTAGATCCGGGTACGCAACCTTGTAGGTCTCCAATATTCACATTACCTGTACCATCAAAATTAACGCTATGTCCGTTCATTCCAACACGCCAATCATTTGGTAAAAGACCTCCTGTTGGAGAGCCGCAATCAACTCCAAAATTACCAGCGCTTGCATCAACTAAAACAACATCTCCATTAGCATCAACTGATAATACCTTTGCTGTGTTTACTCCATTTACACCATTAGCAATTGGAGTTTTTGCGCTTGTTAAATGAGTTAGACGTAATCCGCTACTTCCATTAACTGCAAAAACAGTCCAATATGGCATTCCTGGTCCTGAGTTGATTTCTAATTTATTACCAACAGCGCAATTTAATAACCCTTGTCCTATACCAACTCTGCCACCATCTGCAAAAATCATATTTTTACCATTTAGGTGTATCATACGGTCAGTAAGTAATCTATTAGCAATTTTTACAGGAATAGGAGAACTACAGTCTACGCCTAATTGTACAACTCCTGCATTTATCGAAATACCATTATTTGTTGTTGGTATAGCATTTGCATCTGTTAACACAACATCTCCGTCTCCATCAACTGTTAATACTTTATTACTATTTACTCCATTTGTTCCATTTGGTATGGTTGCAGATGATGAAGTTAATTTAGTAAAACGTAATCCACTTCCAGCTGTACCATACTGTGTGTTCTTTGAATTAGCGCTAATCTCGAAAGTATTGCCTAAATTACAGAAAGGTAAAACAGGTTGTCCTCCCACTCCCATGCCTCCTGTTTCGTTATTTAAGGATGCTATCCATAAATTTTGATTACGATTAGCTATAATTCTATCTGTTGTAAACTGATTAGCTATAATAGCAGGAATATTAGCAATACTACAAGGCACGCCCAATTGTGTCACTCCTGCATTTACCGAAACCCCATTATTAGCAATACCTGCACCGCCACCCGGTACATAAATTACATCACCATTTGCATCAACGCTTAATACGCCTGCACCAGGATTTACTTGAGGAGTATTTGCCGAAGTCATGTTAGTAAAACGTAAACCACTACTTCCATTTAGAGACAAAAAACCAGTATTACCGTTATGAGATGTAATCTCTACACAGTTTTGAGGATTAAATTTATGAAATCCAAAGTTTTTTTCATTTGCTCCATTTCTGGTATTAAAATACATGTCTCCTGCACTGGTTGTTTGAAACTCTGTGAAGATACCTGCCGTTGGTGTAGTATTGTACGTGTATGTTGTACGTAACTGAGGAGCATTAGCATTTGTTCCGGTTGCGGGGTCTGCATCTAAAATTTCTAAACGTCTTACCGGTTCAGTTGAAGTTCCAAGAAACTGAAAATTACCTACGCCTAACGTTCCTCTTCCTTGCGTTGGATTAAAACGTCCTAACTCGGTGCCATTTGTTGATTGCTGCAATGCAGCCGGACCACCCGTAAAATTAAAACTCAAAAAATCGCTACCTCCACTACCTCCATAAGCATCATCGCTCCAGTTTATCATAGCATAACTGAAGTTATTTCCCACGCTTTTTAATCCTACGTACATAGCATCACTGTTTTCGGTATACAAAGTGCCTGTGTTCATCCAGGTTCTTAAACCATTACCAAAACTACCCCATTGTCCTGAGTTGTTACCTCCATCAATATGCAAATGCGCCTTTGGTGTCCAAAAAGCATTTGCCCCTGGACCATTGGTTGGTGTAAACACTCTTCCCATACCGATCCAGTGGCCACCATGCAACCTACCACTACCATCTGCCGGTAATAATTTACTATTATCATTGTCAATCATTATATCTTGGCTGCCTTGTACACCAAACTGAATCCATGTATTATTGGGGCTAGCAGTACCAAGATAATTGTTGGTAGTGTTGACTACTTCGGTAGTAAAAGGAGGTCCGGAGGGGTTGCCACCTAATTTCCAATAAGGGACTATTTGTGCAACTGTTACACTACTTAGTATAAAAGCTGCAATTGTAATTCTAATTTTCATTTACTTTTTAGTTTTTAAGAATTACTTAAAAATTTCTAAAAAGCCTTTGTGTGTTTCTGTTTCTGTTTGTATGATATAATAATATGTACCTTCACTACATAGTTCACCCGAGGTAGTTCTACCATCCCACTTAATAACTTTCTCATTAGTTTCAAATACTTTTATCCCCCATCGATTATAAACAACACAATTTGTGTTTTCTGTCATGATAAATTCCCATGTATCATTAGCCCCATCTTCATTAGGAGAAAACACATTAGGTATTATATTATTACTTTTGCACTCAATCAAACTCACAGAATCTATGAAGAGATATGATCCCTCATACCCTAATAAATTATTCTCACTTATTTGAGTTAAACTATCATTAAAAAAATTGCCAAGTATTATGTAATTATAATTTGAATCAGCAATAAATTCAAATTTTATATCTACCCAATTTATTGTATCAAATATTATAGCCGTATTATTATAAGTTGGCTGCTTCATAATAAAATATGGGTAAAATTGGCTTACTCCAATAGTATCCTTATATAAGGAAATGCCAAAATTGTTACTATTGTATCTAAATGCATTTGAACTTTTTAATTTTGCACTAAAACAATAATGATTATTTGGAATAAGTGCAGATATAAGTTTAGTTCCAATATACTCTCTCCAATTACTTGCAGAAGCATTTCCTTCATAAGTTGCTAATCCAATATATGCATCTCCATGAAACGGGTATGAGTATCCATAAAAATTATTTGGCACACCGCTTATTATATTGGTTGCACAAATATTAAAATAATCAGATGATGCAAAAGTTGGGTCAAACCAGTTTTTTACATAGCCAGCAACTTGTCCTTGATTATTTGGGCATGTGTCAAATTCTTCAAAACTACCATTAGGCACTAAATTTTGTTGCGCCGACATGCACCAACAAAACAAACAGAGACATATATTTAAAAGGCTTTTTTTCAATTAATAAGTTGTTTTTTAATTTTTACTTATCGCTCTTCGACTCCGCTCAGAGTGACAAGTTGTTGTTTTGGAACAAGCGAGCTAAACTTAGCTAACAAAACCTTATACTAATATACAAAATTGTATTATTAGTATAAATTAAGAATTTACGTTTTTTGCTTTAGCTTTAAAAGCTACCTTTGTGTTGGTGAGGGTTCGCAAAATTTTCACCTACAAAGGAGGCTGTTTAAATACTTATGTGTTTAATGGCCTCCTTTCTTTTATTGTATTAGATATCTTTGCATGGTATAACTGTTTTTCAAATCTATATTAACGTTAAAGTTCTTTTTAGTACGTTTTAATTTTAAGCTAGTCTTTTTCTCCTAATTGTATAGCTAATATACACATTCGGTCTTAAATGACCGAATAATATTTTGCATATAAGCGCACATTTAACATGTGCGTAACAAAAAACAAGATTTAATACTTAAAAAACTTGGGCTTGTCATATACAAGCAACGTCAATTTAAAAAATTGTCGCGCACACAAGTTGCCATACATTTAAATACAGATGAAAAACAAATAAGAAGAATTGAAAGCGGGGAAGTAAATTGTACGATGCTTACGTTTTTAAAACTGTGCTATGTTCTGGAAATAAGCCCCGATATTTTATTGGATATAAAACTCAATGAAACTATTTTAAACGATTAATATAAAACAAAAAAACGCCTCACAATTTTGCGAGGCGTTTTTTAACTAAACAATTATATATTACTTCACTAATTTCATAGCTTTCAATGAGCTTCCTTTCTCATCAGTAATGCTTAAGCTATAAAAACCTTTCTCTAAAGCACTTGTATTGATAGTTGCTTTTGAGTTCTCCATATTTCCTGTTAAAACAACTCTTCCTAAAGCATCAATTAAATGGCGATTAAGATTTAGTTATTTCCAAAAGTCATAATAATTAAACCATTGATGAGGGTAAGCTTTTGCCATTTTTTCTACCTCAGCAACATATTGCAAAAGTAATTCCTGACAAACTTTTTCTAATTGCTCTTCACCTCTTACTCGAGAAACCGGAATAGGCTTTTCTACCGAGAACTGATAAGTATGTTTACCTGTTTTTACTGCAAATACGATGCATAATGGAACTCCGAATTTTGCAGCCATAATAAATGGACCCGCAGGAAATTTTGCAGGTATTCCAAAGAAGTTTGCAGTAAGTGTTTTGGCGCCATCTCTGTATCTGTCACCATGCATTACTACCAATTCATTATTACTGAACGCTTTGTGAAGTTCAATAATGTGGCTTTTAGTTTCTTCGTCAATGGCAATGATGTTAATTTTTTTATTCTTCATCACACCATCCATATATTTTTTTATTTCCTCTTTTTCATTCGCATACATTAGGATATTGAACGCAGTTCCTAATCGATTTAATCCCTGTCCGGCAACTTCCCAATTTCCGATGTGTGCGCTTACTAGTATGCCACCTTTCCCTATAGCCGCTAGTTCATCTAATTTATCACCATTTTTATGAATGACTTTAAAAGGATTTTTTGCACCTGCCATTACAGCAACTTTATCAATAATGGTTTGACCTAATAAAAAATTGTTTTTGTAAACCGCTAGACGAGCTTTAAAAGAAGAATAACCGTGAGCCTTAATAAAGTACTCTCTGATGTATTTATTTTGTTTGGTAAACAGGAAGTAATAAAAAGCAACAAAACGCAAAAGGAAGTATGCAGGATTCAGACCAAATGTATTTAATATAAATACAAATATTTTAAAACCTAAAACTCTAGCTTGTGATTGTCCGTCCCATTTATTTTGATTAGCCATAGTGTAAATGTATTATAAATAAAAAAACAAAACACTTAGTGTTTTGTTTTCTGTATTTGATAATATAATAGATTAAGCTACCGCTTTTTCTTGAACCTTTGTATAACAGTAGTTATAAAAATCTTGGAAAGTATGAATATTTAAAAAGTCTTCACCAACCACTTTAAATCCAAAAT
>DAORKG010000059.1:0-14145 GCA_035439445.1 Bacteroidia bacterium | reverse complement strand
TCATTACAATCCAAATTAATTTTTAATTTTGTCTAAACTTTTGGGTTCAGTCTACTAATGAACAGCCTCTTTTTTATAGAATTTATTTAACTATTACAACAGGTTTTGTTGCCGTTCCTGATTTGGAGGAGACTGAAATATAATATACTCCGGGTTTATAATCATTTAAATAAATGGCATTATTAAATACTTCACTAATATCAATATGTTCTTGATATATTACTCTTCCTGCAATATCTTTTATTTCTACCAGCGCATTGTCAGCTGATTTTGTGTATCCTGTTAATTGAATCTTATCGTTAGCAGGATTTGGGACTACAGAAAAATAATGATCCCTATTTAACAATTGCGACAGCCCTGTTACGGTAATACAATTATTCGCTAATACTTTATTAATCGATTCGTAATCTTTATTTACAATCTCAACCACACTATTGATGCAAATATTACTTGATGCATTATTATAATAAACACGACACAAGGGTTGAGCATTCACATTTTTAGGAATTGTTGAATCTTTATAAGAAATGCATATAACCTTATTTCCACCAATTAAAAAATCTGGTGTTTCCGGATAATTATTGGATGGCACCAAACTTACTACATTTAAAATAGTAGCTCCAGTTATGTTAAACTCATATGCTAAAATCTTAGCCGTTGGATTCTTGATGTATACATCAAAATAATTTTGACTTAAATTGACATTTCCAATACTAATTGTTGCTGTTTGCGTTGGATTAATATTGCCTCTTGGAAATAAACATTTCGTATTAATACTGGAACCATGATTCACACAATTAGCTAATAATGCCGCATCCCAAACCGTAATGCTATTTGTATTATTCAAATCATTGCAGCTTGTTGGGGTAATTGTATTATTCAATATTTTGTTAACATATAATTGACCGTCAACCAGTTGTTGAATCCCATTATTATTTAAATCTCCCATTTTAGCAGTTCCATTGCAAGTTCCATTACAATCCACCGCTGAATTTCCAAACAAATTTCCGGCACAATCAGAATATGAAGGACATGAACTCAAAAGTGTAAATCCCTTTTGTCCTGCTCCATTCATGGTTATCTTAATACATGCTTGAGCCCAATTATTTGTATATGATTTTTCATAATGTCCTAATGCATCTGCTGATTGATCCCAATTTACTTTAGCTGCCATTACATAATTTCCGGTATCAACATCTGTAATATCAATCCATTGACAATCTAATCCGGCACTATAAATATCACCACATTGTTTAGAAATTCCCATATTACTACATGAATATTTTGCCATTCCACCATCCGGACAACCATCAAAATCTAATACACAAAAACCATTTTTAAATCCAATGGGTATCATCTGTCCATTTGGTTTATACAAACGATACTCCGCATAACCTTCATAATGCGCATGTCCATGACAGTTATTTGTTGTAAACTGAGTTGGATTTGAACTTGGATTTCCTATGTAATAATCTAAATCTCCTATGTTTTTTATGTAAGTATCAAAATTTATGACAGTTCTTGTTCCGTAACCAGTCAAACAACTTTCTGCTACCCTACAGTCACCGGCATTAGCAGTTACTGAACCTAAACTTAAAGAACTGATAAACCGTGGCTGAACTATGGTTAAATCTGGACCTTGACATAATGGATTTGGATAATATAAACATGAACCGTCATCAATAGTTGCCAAAGGATTATAATTACATGCACTAAAGGTTGTACATCCAGAAATTGCACCTTGGTAATTAACCGCAAAACTAATAGTTCCGGCGCAAGAATTATTATATGAACCTACTCTGATAATATACGTTTTACTAGTATCTAGAGCGCCTGAAACTTCGGCATCTATTCCACAAAAATCATCATTGTACAAAATAGTACCTGTGTTATTAGAGTTAAAAGGACCATTACAATTTTCGTAAACCCATAATTTTGTATTACAGCTATTTCCTAAACTACACATTGTAATTTGATATAAACCAACTTGAGATGGCTTAAATTTGTAGAAATACTCATTTCCAGGAGCTGAAAAAGTTCCAGTAGAAATTGCAATAGCTGTATTACACGACTCTCCAGGAGGGCAATTAAAGTAATAACTATAAGTTGATGCAAAACTACCGGGATGATTGGTTTGTAAAACTCCATTCACGTATATCTGAAAATTCCCATTTCCATATCCGCAGCAAATACCATCTCCAAAAGAATCGTTAATTGTAAACACTAAACAACCAGTTGAGGGTGTACATACTGAGCTGGTAAATGTAGTAGCATTTGATAAAGTAGGATTACTTAAAATGACATTACCAAACTTATCTTTCAATTGCCATGATGTTTCAGACGCATAATTATCAGTAGTTAAAACTATTTTCACTTCAATTTCGCCAGGTAAACATTGACTAAAACCTGAAAACGATAAAAAAATAATAGTCAAGCAAGTAAAAATGTATTTCATAGACATAAATTTAAACAATGAGTGTATATTTGTATAAATTTAAAACAAATTAGATTTAAACCTAATTATTTAACTCACTTTTTATACACTTTCACTAAAATTATATGTCAAAATTTAAAATTGGTGTGCTTCGCGAAGAAAAATCACCACCAGATAAACGAGTTCCATTAACCCCATTGATTTGTACAGAATTATTACGCACTTATCCTAATTTAGAAATTGTAATTCAACCCAGCAAAATCAGATGTTATTCTGACGATGAATATTTAGCTTTTGGATTAACACTTCAGGAAGATTTAAGTGATTGCGATGTGTTGATGGGAGTAAAAGAGGTTCCAAAAGAGAATTTAATTCCCGGTAAAAAATATTTTTTCTTTTCTCACACAATTAAAAAACAACCTCATAATGAGAAGTTGATGAAGACTTTAATAGAAAAGAAAATCCAAATGATTGACTACGAAACCTTGACTGATAAAAACCATAATCGTATTATTGGTTTTGGACGTTATGCCGGTATTGTAGGTGCTTATAATGGTATTTTAGGATATGGACGTAAATATGATTTATTCCAAATAAAGCCGGCTAATCTTTGTAGAGACAGAGCTGAAATGGAAGAAGAATTAAAACGTGTAAAATTACCTAATATTAAGATTGCCTTAACAGGTGGTGGTCGAGTTGCTAATGGTGCTATCGAAACCTTATCTGCTTTAAGAATACGTAAAGTGACTCCTGAAGAATTTTTAATGGCATCTTTCAGAGAACCGGTTTACTGTCAGTTAAACCCAAGAGATTATGTGGAACGTCCTGATGATCACAACTTTGATTTAAACGATTTCTTTAAACATCCTGAGCACTTTGTATCTAAATTTGGTCCATACACTAAAGCAACGGACATTTTCATTTCTGCTCACTTTTGGGATCCACGTTCACCAAAAATGTTTACTACAGAAGATATGAAGGCTTCTGATTTTCACATGAGTGTGGTTGCAGATATTACATGTGATATTGATGGTTCTGTTCCTACTACATTAAGAGCTAGTACTATTGCTCAGCCATTTTATGGTTATAATCCTAAAACAGATAAAGAAGATGTGCCATTTAACAAAGAAACAATCTGCGTGATGGCTGTAGATAATTTACCATGTGAATTACCTCGTGACGCTAGTGATGATTTTGGTAAAGATTTGATGGAGAGAGTTTTACCATTTTTATTTAAAGAAGATGTTGATCAAATTATAGAGCGCGCAAGTATTTGTAAAGATGGGAAATTAACTCCTAACTTTGAATACCTGAGCGATTATGCATATTAATTAAAATAAAAAAGGTTAGAAAAAATTCTAACCTTTTTTATTTCTCAACGAATACAAATACATCTTCATTATCTTTTTTCATGAGGTATTTTTCTCTGGCGAAAGTTTCAAGACTCTTTTTATTTGTTTGAAGCTCTAAAATCTCTTTTTTATTATTTTCTATTTCGGCTATGTAATAATCCTTCTCCGCATTTAGCTTATTACATTTAGTTATCAATTCAAATTGAGTAAATACATCATTCTTATCAAAGTATAATAGCCAAACTATGAGCCCTATAACTACCAAAAAGTATTTGTTTTTTAATATTTTAAGAATGAACATGTGCCGAAAAATGCTATTTTAGTATTTCAAAATTAAACCAAATTGAAATAAAGCAATATGAATATTAAAAATGTTATAAATACTTGTTTGTTAGTTGTTTTTACAATTTCATATTCCTTTTCTCAAGTGAAAACTCTGGCATATAAAGCCGGACAACTCAAAAGCCCTAAAGTGAAAGAGGCCTATGATACAAAGTGGCCAAAACTTCAACAGGATTTAAAAGCTATTAAGGTTAATCCCGATGAATTTGATATATACATGCGTACTTTTAAATATGAAAAAATAGTAGAAGTATGGGTTAAAAACAAAGGAGATGTTAGATACAAATTATTTAAAACCTATGATATTTGTGCTAGTAGTGGGGATTTAGGTCCTAAAAGAAAAGAAGGCGATAACCAGGTCCCTGAGGGTTTTTATAAGATAGATTTATTTAATCCGAATAGTGATTACTATTTAAGTATGAGGATTAATTATCCAAACTCCAGCGATGTTATATTAAAAGAAGCTCCAAATGCAGGAAGTGCCATCATGATACATGGCGACTGTGTGACAATCGGCTGCATTCCAATAACTGATGATAAAATAAAAGAATTATATGTTTTGTGCTTAGAAGCCAGAAATCGTAATGTGCCTATCTACATAGATATTTACCCTATAAAATTTACTCCTGAAAACATCACTATGCTTGAAAAAAATTATCCAAAAAGTAAATTAGCTTTCTGGAGAACATTAAAACCGGGATATGATTATTTTGAAGAAAATAAATGGTTACCAAAAATAAATGTTGATCCAAAAGGTAATTACTTTTTACCTGTTGAGGAAACAGAACAAGCACAAACAACAAAACCGGTCAACAAATTATAATTTCACCCTACATTATTAAAAGTTCATAACCACTTAAATCGGTTCATAAAATGCTAAGTTGAGTATTTGTTTCCTTTATACATTTACTCTACTAAATTTTAAAAATTATGAATTTGATTTTATCTTACTGGTGGGTAATTATTCCCGTTTTATTATTAATCTTTTACAAACTTTTATTCCGTTTATTTGGTATTATTATTATTCCAGAGGACAAGATTGGTTTAGTTACCAAGAAATTTGTTCTCTTTGGAGCAAACAAAGAATTACCTGCAGGTCGAATTATTGCCATTGACGGCGAAGCTGGTTTTCAGGCTCAACCATTGGCACCTGGAATTTATTTCTGGAAATGGATTTGGCAATACGAAATTACTCAACAATCATTTACAGTTATTCCTGAAGGAAAAATTGGTTTAATTGTAGCTAAAGATGGTAAGGAATTAGAAACTGGACATATCTTAGCTAGAAAAGTTGAATGCGATTCTTTTCAAAATGCTGAAGCCTTTTTAAGAAATGGCGGACGCAAAGGTCGTCAATCTGCTATTATTACAGCAGGTACATATCGTATCAATACATTCTTGTTTGATGTGATGACTTACGATATGACACTTGTAAACGAAAACATGGTAGGTATTGTAACTACTTTAGATGGTAAACCAATTGAAGAAGGAAACATTGCCGGTAAACCTGTAAATGGACACAATAACTTTCAGGATTGTGATGCCTTTTTAACGGCTGATGGTAATAAAGGTTTACAACCCGAAGTTATTTTAGCAGGTTCATATTACTTAAACCCATGGTTTATTCAAGTTGAACAAATTAAAATGACTGAGATTCCAATTGGTTATGTTGGTGTCGTTATTTCTTATGTAGGATCTGAAGGAAAAGATTTAAGTGGTGTTGAATTTAAACATGGTAATATTGTAAGTAAAGGTGAAAAAGGTGTTTGGGCTGAACCATTAGGCCCTGGTAAATACCCAGTAAATACGTTTATTATGCGTGTGGAATTAGTGCCAACAACTAACTTAGTATTAAACTGGGCAAATGCTCGAAGCGAATCACATCAATTAGATAAAAACTTATCTACTATTACCGTTCGCTCTAAAGATGGTTTCCCATTCAATTTAGATGTATCACAAATTATTCATATACCTACAACAGAAGCTCCAAAAGTTATTGCTCGTTTTGGTAGTATGATGAATTTGGTTGGACAGGTATTAGAACCAACTATTGGTAATTACTTCCGTAACTCTGCTCAAGATAGTGATGTGATTGCTTTCTTAAGCACACGAAAAGAAAGACAAGATGCAGCTAAAGCTAAAATCAGTCAGGTGCTCGACCAATATAACGTAAACGGTGTTGATACCTTAATTGGAGATATTGTTCCTCCTGAAAGTTTAATGAAAACATTAACAGATAGAAAAATTGCGGAAGAACAAAACACAACTTTTGAAACTCAAAAACGCGCCGAGGTAACACGTCAGGCATTAGAGAAAGAAACAGCGGTTGCTGATATGCAAAAAGAAATCGTAAAAGCAGATCAGGGTGTATTAATCTCCGAGCGTATTGCTGATGCAGCTGTTAAGAAAGCAACCGGTGAAGCACAAGGTGTAAAAATTTCATCTAATGCTGAAGCTGACAGATTAAAAGTGATTGCTGCCGCTGATGCTGAGAAAACAAAATTATTAGCAAATGCAGAAGCTGAGAAAGTAAAAATGTTGGCGAATGCTGATGCGGAAAAAATTCAGGTAACCGGTAATGCCGAAGCTCAAAGTATTTTAGCGATTGGTAAATCAAATGCAGAGTCATATCGATTAGCTGTTGAAGCGATGGGCGGAGATAACTTCAGCCGTTTAAAAGTAACAGAAGCTATAGGAAAAGATAAAATTAAAGTAATTCCGGATGTATTAATTGCAGGAGGAAATGGAGATGGTGCAAACGGACCAATTAGCGGATTATTAGGTTTAAAACTGTTAGAGGAAGTTTCTAAAAATATGGGAAAAGAAACCGAAGACAAAAAAACACCTCCTACAGATACTAAAAAATAGTTGTGCATAACATTACAATTTAAAAAGAGATAGAAATATCTCTTTTTTTATTTTAGTACAATCGACTTTGTCGGTTCGAGCTGTCACACTGAGCGAAGTCGAAGTGACATAAAATATATTTCATTGGAAAACAAAAATATCATAATAGAAACCGAACGCTTAATTTTAAGAGAGCATGTATTAAGCGATGCTCCATTTTTCTTTGAACTCAATTCAAATTACAACGTTGTAAAATATACAGGAGATTCATCTTTTAATACTATTGAAGAAGCTGAGGATATTGTTAGATATGTGATGAACCAATATAAAGAAAATGGATACGGAAGATGGTTATTGGCAGAAAAAGAAACTAATACTCCCATTGGCTGGTGTGGATTAAAATATCATACTGACACCAATGAAACAGATATTGGTTACAGATTACTCGAAAGCGCCTGGGGAAAAGGTTATGCTACTGAATCGGCAAAAGCTTGTATTGATTATGGATTTAAACATTTTAATTTAAACCGTATTATTGGAAATGCCATGAAAGAGAATGAAGCTTCCATAAATGTGTTTAAAAAATTAGGAATGACTTATCTAAATGATACTTTAATTGATAATATTCCATCTGTTACTTACGAATTGTATAAAGAGAATTTTAAATAACATGCGGCTTACTCAACGATTACAATTAATAAAACTTACTGTCCTAATTGGATTATTGGCATCTGTTTTATTGAGTCTTAATTTGTGGGCCGGGCAAAGATACTTCCCCAAAGCAACACTTATACATGATTATTTTGGAGTGAGTGCTCCATACGATTACATTCAATTAGCAGTATTAATTCTTTTAATTATTTTTTCGTTTGCCACTCAAAAGAAATTCCCTACCCTACTCTTAATCCTATTTTCTGTGTATTTGTGTTTTGATGACCAAAATAGGCTACAACCATGGTTTTATAATTATATTCTTATCCTGTTTATATTATTATTCTACAGAAACAGGGTAGATGAACCTAATAATTATACCACTGTTTTTATTTCACTGCAATTATTGGCTTCATTAATCTATATTTTTAGTGGTATACAAAAAATGAATCCTGAATTTGTACCGGATACATTTGTTTGGCTGGTTGGCTCGTTTGATGGTATTTTATCTCCACGTCAAATACAATTGATGACAAAATTTGGATATATCGTTCCATATTTTGAATTAAGTATTGGTATATTATTATTAGTAAAACCACTTCGATTTATTGCGGTGCCATTAGTTATATTGATGCATATATTTATTTTATTTTTATTAGGACCAAGCGGTAAAGATTACAATTCTGTTGTATGGCCATGGAATATTATAATGATTGCTTTAGTATTGCTCTTATTTGCAGACGTGAAAACAGAACGCTTTTTTGATATCTCTATTCTTTTTAAAGGTGTTAGCTTTTATATTGTTATTACTTTGATGTTGGTATTTCCGATTTTTAGTTTAAAAAACCAATATGATTCTTATTTATCCAGTTCTCTTTACTCCTCAAACTTGCACGAATGTCAATTAATACTTTCTAATAAGGCTTATGATAGACTTCCTTTTTACATAAGGCATTTTACAACGACTAACGATAATCATCATGTCATAGATATTAAACGTTGGGCTATTAATGAACTCAATGTGCCTTGTGTACCTGAATACAGAATATTTAAAACGGTGCATTGGTATATTATAAAAATAACCCAAACCGACTCTAAAGAAGTACAGTTTAATTTTATAGAAAGAGAGAAACTTCTGAATTTTTAATTTAACACCTATCTTCAGAATTGTACCTGATTTATTCAGTATTTTTGATTAACAATAAATTTACATGAAAAAACTTTTACTTTACTTTGGTCTTATAGCAAGTATTTGTCAAGCTCAAATACCTCCGGGATACTACAACTCTGCTCAAGGATTAACTGGAAATGCTTTAAAAATTGCTTTACACAATATCATTAAAAACCATAATCAAATATCTTACAATGGTTTATGGGCTGCTTATCAAAAGACTGATAAGAAACCTAACGGGAAAGTTTGGGACATATATAGTGATATTCCAGGTGGTACACCACCTTATCAATTTACTTTTGTTACCGACCAATGCGGTAATTATGCAGCAGAAGGAGACTGCTATAACAGAGAACATAGCTGGCCTCAAAGTTGGTTTAATTCGTTAACAGGACCTGTATCTGATTTATTTCATATTTACCCTACTGACGGAAAAGTAAATGGAGAAAGAAGTAATTACCCATATGGAAATGTTGGCGTTGCAACCATAACTACATTAAACGGTGGGAAGTTAGGACCATGTTCTGACTTAGGATATAACTTAACTGTGTTTGAACCAATTGATGATTATAAAGGAGATTTAGCACGCAGTTATTTTTATATGACTACGCGTTATTATAGCGAAGACATTGGTTGGTCAACTTCTGATGCGACTAATAAGGCAACTATTTTACCTTGGGAAATGAATGTGTTGTTACAATGGCATCATCAAGATCCTGTAAGTGCTAAAGAGATTGCCAGAAACGATTCTATTTATTACAAATACCAAAACAACCGAAATCCGTTTATCGACAACCCTCAATGGGCAGATAGTATATGGACTATGGATATGAGTGTGTTTGTGAAAGAGCAAACGTTATCAAATTCATTCTCTGTGTTTCCGAATCCTTCTAATTCATCATTTCAAATTATAAATAAGAAAGGTCATCAACAACATGGTTTTTTAAAAATCTCTTCTATTGAAGGAGAATTAATAGAAGAGAAAAGAATTTTGTTTGATAGTTTTATATCAATTAACTGCGAGAGTTGGGCAAAAGGAGTATATATAATAAATTTAAGTTCAGTAGAATCTATTTCGAACATTAAATTCATAAAACAGTAATTTCATCAGATTTTTCAAAAAATAAAAAAGCCATCTTCAATTAAGAAAATGGCTTTTAATATTTAATTAGTTCTTCTGTTCACACAATTCAACTGCGCTCAGTATGACAGCTCGAACTGACAGAACAATTTTATATTATAAGTGAATTACTTCTCCGTAGGCAGCTGCTGCTGCTTCCATAATAGCTTCACTCATGGTTGGGTGAGGGTGAACAGTTTTAATTAATTCATGCCCTGTAGTTTCTAATTTACGAATAGCTACAATCTCAGCAATCATTTCTGTTACGTTTGCACCAATCATGTGTGCCCCTAATAACTCTCCGTATTTAGCATCAAAAATTAATTTAATAAATCCATCTTTTGCACCAGAAGCACTTGCCTTACCTGATGCTGAGAATGGGAATTTACCAACTTTTAATGTGTATCCTTTTTCTTTAGCTTGTTTCTCAGTCATACCAACAGAAGCTACTTCAGGTTGGCAATATGTACAGCCTGGGATATTATTGTAATCAATTGGTTCTGTATGCACACCTGCAATTTTCTCAACACAAGTAATACCTTCTGCCGAAGCAACGTGAGCTAATGCTTGTCCGCCTACACAGTCACCTATTGCATAATAACCCGGTACATTAGTAGCGTAATATTTATCAGTTACAATTTTTCCTTTATCTGTAGCAATACCAACTGCTTCTAAACCTAAGTTTTCAATATTTGCTTGGATACCAACAGCCGATAAAACGATTTCTGCATCTAAAGTAACAGTTCCTGTTTTTGTTTTAACAGTTGCTTTGCAACCATCCCCTTTTGTATCAACACTCTCAACAGAAGCTTCTGTCATGATTTCGATACCAATTTTCTTTAATGATTTTTCTAATTGTTTAGATACTTCTTCATCCTCAACCGGAACGATGTTAGGCATGAACTCAACAATAGTTACCTTAGTTCCCATAGTAGCATAGAAGTATGCAAACTCAACACCAATAGCACCAGAACCAACAACAATTAATGATTTAGGTTGCTTTGGTAAAGACATTGCCTCGCGGTAACCAATAATTTTTTTACCATCTTGTGGTAAATTAGGTAACTGACGAGAGCGAGCTCCTGTAGCAATGATAATGTGTTTAGCATCAAGTGTACTTAATTTTCCATCAGCTGCTTTTACTTCAACTTTTTTGCCAGCCTTAACTGTAGCAGTTCCCATAATGACATCAATTTTATTTTTCTTCATTAAGAACTGAATACCTTTGCTCATTCCATCTGCTACATCACGGCTACGTTTTACAACGGCACCAAAATCAGCTTTAATGTTATCAGCACTAATACCATACTCTTTTGAGTGATTTAAATATTCAAATACCTGAGCACTTTTTAATAATGCTTTAGTTGGTATACAACCCCAGTTAAGGCAAATACCCCCAAGGTTTTCTCTTTCAATAATAGCAGTTTTTAATCCTAATTGAGAAGCGCGAATTGCAGTTACATATCCTCCTGGTCCGCTTCCAATAACAATTACATCGTAGTTCATAGTGTGTTTTTTTTAGTGGTGCTAATATATAGTTTTTTTTGTTACTGATTTTAATTTCTGGAAATAATAGAAGTTGGTAATACTATCTTTTTCACATCAGTCGTATTTGTTTTACTATCAATTAAATGCAAGGCTAAATTAGCTGCTTCAATCCCAATATTTTCAACCGGTTGAGAAACAGAAATAACACTAGGTTTAACAAAATCGAATAGACTAATATCATCAAAGGATGCAAATAAGACACCTTCTTTTTTGGCATCAAATCCCATCTCATTAAACACATTTAAACAAGCTGTAGCAATATGATTGTTTAATGTATAAATAGCGTCAATTTTTCCTTGTTTTAAACGTTTTGTTAATTGAGTTCTTACATCGTTTTGGATATTATCAAACGAAATTTCTACTAAGTTCTCATCTTTAAAAGCGATGTCATGTTTTTTCAATGCATCCTTATATCCCTTTACGCGCTCTGTTAAAGAGCTAATATGAGAAGGCGTAATATTTAAAGCTAATATATTTTTGCAGCCTTTTTTCACTAATAACTCAGTCAGTTCATACGAACCTTGGTAGTTATTAGCTACTACATAGTTTGATTCGATATCCGGTAAATAACGATCAATAAAAACTATTGGAAAATTGCGTAAGCGTTCCTTTTTAAAATATTCGCCAGAAGTGTTTGTGGTTGCTATAATTAAACCATCAATCATATGTTGTTCTGCAAACAAACTGATGAGTTTTTCTTCACGCTCCACATTCTCATCAGTACTGCAAATCATTAAGTTGTAACCTTTAGTAGCCAATTCTTTTTCGACATGCTTAGCAATGTTCGAATAAAATGGGTTAGAAATATCTGCCACTAATAAGGCTATCAAATGGCTTTTTCCCGTGCGTAAAGCTCTGGCAAACACATTTGGGGTATACTCCATTTCGCCGGCTTTAGCCAACACTTTTTCTTGTGTTTTTTTGCTAATGCCATAAGCATCGCCTTTACCATTTATTACCATAGAAACTAATGTTTTTGAAACATTAAGTTCTTTTGCAATATCCTCTAATAATGTTTTTTTAATACCCATGTTTAGTTTATTTAAAACTTATATAAACAAATATAACAAATTCTAAATAAGTTTAGATTTAAATACTAAATTATTTAGTGAATGCCCTAAATGGATTAGGGAATATAGAAAGTAGGCTTAAATGATATCCTTTATAACACTTAAAATAGCTGGATATGAATTAGATAGCACCTCTTTTTGAATTTGTTCTTTGGTAAACCACTCTACTCTTTCAATATTTTCTTCGAGCTGAGGAACTAAGATTCCCTCATGTTTGGTTGACATGGCATACCAATATGTTTTTTTGAGAGCATAGCTCCCTTTATGAGGATAAATATGATATGTTGGATCTAATGTTTTAGTAATAGTTAATTGAGTAATTCCACATTCTTCCTCACATTCACGTATTCCTGCTTCTTCCGGACTCTCACCCATATCTAATTTACCTTTAGGTAAATCCCAACGTTTTAACCTGAAGATAAATAAGTATTTATTATCTTTTTCAATTAATCCTCCCGCAGCATATATATACTTAAATGCTTTTCTGAATTTTTCGAGACCAACTTCTAAATTTTCTGTCTCAAAAGTTAATAAAGTGCTGTTAGTTTCGTTGGCAAATTTCTCGAACTCGGCTAAAATTTCTGACTTTTTTAAAACATCTAAATTTTTAAATGATTGATTTTCTGTGCTTTGATTTTTTTGTTGAAGGATAATTTTTTTCGACAAATAATATATGGTGATGTTCATAATTTGATGTGTTTTATACTGTAAATACTGCTATTTTTGACGCCCTATGACAATGACACCATTTGATGATGCGGCGCATAAAGTTGCCGAATTTTTATTACAAATCAAAGCAATTAAACTTCAACCTGAACAACCTTTTACATGGGCATCAGGTTGGAAATCTCCAATTTACTGTGATAACCGTAAAACGTTATCTTATCCTCAAATAAGAACATTTATTCGTCAGCAATACGTTAACGTAATCAATGAGAAGTTTGGCAAACCTGATGTAATTGCTGGTGTTGCAACAGGTGGTATTGCTCAAGGTGCTTTAATTGCTCAGGATATGGGTTTACCATTTGTTTATGTGAGAAGCGAAGCTAAAAAACATGGTTTAACAAATATGGTGGAAGGTGTAGTTGAAAAAGACCAAAGTGTTGTAGTAATTGAAGATTTAATTTCAACCGGAGGAAGCAGTATTAAAGCAGTTGATGCATTAAGAGAGCAAGGTTGTAACGTAAAAGGAATGGTTGCTATTTTCACTTATGGTTTTGAAGAAGCAACAGAAAACATGAAAAAAGCAAATTGTGCTTTATCTACTTTATGTGACTATAATACATTAATAGAAGTTGCTTTAAAGCATAAATACATTACCGAAAATGATGTTGAATCATTGAAAGAATGGAGACAAAATCCTTCTACTTGGAAACAATAATTTATTAAGTACCCTTGGCACATTTTAGTATATTGAGTGAAACTCATACCACACAATCAACAACAGATAGTTTGTTTGATTTGATGGGTGATTTCAACAATTTCAAACATTTATTACCCGAAGATAAAATTGATAATTTTCAATGCACATCTGAACAATGCTCGTTTGGAATTAAGGGATTAATGCCATTAACTATTAAGATTAAGGAGCGATTACCAAAATCTCGCAT
>DAORKG010000058.1:12960-14590 GCA_035439445.1 Bacteroidia bacterium | reverse complement strand
AATCATATCAAGATAAAAAAGAACAATGAGGATATGATTTTTTTGAGCAAACGAGGAACTCCTATTACCCGCCAAATGGTGTTTTATGTGATTAAAGATTTAGCTGAAAAAGCTGGAATAAAAAAGAAATTAAGCCCTCATACCTTTCGTCATTCATTCGCTACGCATTTAGTGGAAGGGGGAGCAGATTTGCGTGCTGTTCAGGAAATGTTAGGGCATGAAAGTATCACAACCACAGAGATTTATACTCATTTAGATCAGCATTTTCTTCGCGAAAACATATTGAGTCATCACCCAAGAAATAAAGCTTAAAACAATTTTTGGTCTTCGATAAAAGGCGAGAAAATTTTGGGAACTTTTACATTTAAGCCTGTTCGTTTATTAAACTCAGTCACAAAATAAATCACTAGTTCGGGCATTAACTCGTGAGTAGGGGTATGCATGAAAAAATACAATTCTTCTAATCCATTATCAATCCAATGTTTTAGTCTCGTAATCCACTCATCCATTCTTTTGTAATCAGTTGGATGTAAATCGTTTGCTACAAATCGAATAAAGGCGGTTTTAGTGGTTAAACGTTGGTGTAACACATCTCTTCTTCCGGAAGTATCAGTTAATAAAAGTGTGATATTGTTTTTATAGAAGTAGTTGCAAATATGTTTTATTATCTCTTCATTTTTAAACCACGATTCATGTCTTAATTCAATAGCGCATCTACTCAAGGCTACTTCATCACAAAAGTCCAACAAATCATTAATTTTTGAACTATCATAATTTGGAGGTAATTGCAAAAAAGGCATTCCCAATTTCTGTTTAAAATGCCTATTAGTAGCGATGATTTCCCTCATGTAATCAGCATTTTGTTTTATAAAAGGGGTGTGACTAACTATTTGATTGACTTTCGGACAAAACTTAAAATCACTGGCTGTAGTGTCCACCCAATGCTCAATGGTATCTTTATCTAATGTTTTGTAGTGAGAAATATTCAATTCAATGCTATTAAATTGCTGACTATAGTATTTAGCAACATCTTTTGGTTTCATTTTTTTGGGATAAATTTTCCCAATAAACCCTGCCTCCGACCAAATAGGGCAGCCAACATAAACAGAACATTTGTTTGCTTTTATTCCGCCCAAAACTTTTACTGTACCTGCATGGTCAGCCGGTAATGCAAAATCAATGGGGTCAACATTTGATAATCTGCCAAATTCCATCACTAAATCAATTCTGTTTGTTCATCGTTATACAAATCTTTTACAGAGCCAAAACCAATCACATCCTGCATTACATTCCCTTCTCTTAATTCAACAGCGCGCATGAGTTTTTGTTTTCCAAATTTATCTTTTAAATCATATACCACTTTTCTGAGATGATCTTTTTTAGTGTTGTCCTCAAACAAGTTGTATTGTACCATGGTATCATCTAAAAAGTGAGATACAGATAACGAAATACTAATAATAGCTCTTGTAATGATTTTTTCAGGAGCATTAGTAGTTTCAAATTCTTCAATACGATTCATTACTGCTTTGTAAATTTCGGCTCCGTCTTGTAAAGGTGAACTTACATTTAAAAAATCTGCCCATTGCTCTCCATTGGCATATCTTATATTAAAAGCCAGGGTATTAGCAAA
>DAORKG010000058.1:0-12860 GCA_035439445.1 Bacteroidia bacterium | reverse complement strand
TCAGGATTGATGATGATTAAGCCATTTGGTTTTTGAATATCAGAAGCTACTTTTGCTAAAAATGAATTTGGTGCAATGCCAATAGAGCATTTAAGCCAATCACCTACTTTTTCATTGATGTCTTTTTTGATGTTCTTAGCAACTTGTATAACGTCTTTATGTATCAATTCGTAATTGGTTAAATCTACTACTGCTTCGTCAATACTTTTGGGATATACATTTTCACAGTAACTTCTTAGTACATCCATGATTTTGACATGGTATCTTCTGTATCGTTCAGGATTAGTTTCAATAGGAATTAGGTCTTTACATAATTGCACCGCCTCATTTAATCTCATTCCGGTTTTAACTCCGTATTTTTTAGCCTCTATAGAAGGTGCAATCACACAGCCAAATTTTCCTGTATAAACGCAAACAGCTACGGGTCTATCTCTTAAATAGTAATTATCTTGCTGTTCGCAACTAGCAAAAAAACTATTCATGTCTATAAACAAAACACGAGATTTGGTGCGTGGCGTAAATTTATGTTTGTTCTTCTCCATTTGAAGAACAATTTTACTACGTTTTATGTAATAGTTTTGCTACAATTTGTAGCAAATTGAAAAAGGTTGATAAGTTACATCAATTCCTCAAAGGACTGAATAATATCTTTGCGCTGATGGGCAAGCATATTCACTAAATCAGGTTGAGCTGATTTTAATTTTAAAATTCTGAAAATTCCCCACGTTTTTTTTCGGAATGGAGAAATGTATAAACTAAATAAGCTACTTAACACGGAGATGAAAACTGCTAGAACTGCCCACCATGGATTAGGAGCTAAAGCTTTCACTAAAAAGAATTGAAACAGATAGTAAAACAAGAATAAAAACGCACCAATCCCCATATTAAATGAAGCTTTAAATTCAATAGCCTTTACTTTTTTACTGGTAATAAGATGAGTTAATTTATAAGGTAAATAGCTGCCTAAGAGACCTCGCAGATATATTGGAAACGTGATAATTATAAATAACGTTCTTAAAATACCTACACCATAGTTAATGATGTTTTGTTTTGACGGGTTAATTAACCAATCCTTTAAATTATGTTTTTTTAGAACACTAAAATAGTGCGCAGATTTATGGTGTAATTCTTTTACAGCTTCAGGTTTGTTTTCTTCTGCTCGATTAATCACATTAACAACTTTTGTAGAGAATAAAAAGTCATGTTCCAGATTCTTGATACTGTATTTATGTTGTTTGTAATATTTAGTTCTATATATTTCTTCAATATGCTCAATAACTTCCTCGTTATGTTTATGATTGATATTTATAATCAATTCTTTCATACGAGGAGCTAAGTCTGCTAAAAATTGATTCATGGTTTTAGCAGGAGCCTCTTTATAAGCGGCCATATAATCGCTTATTTTGATTGGCTCGCCCACATTACAAAATATAGTACCTCTAAATTGAGATGGATCAGTATAGTTTATGCCAACTGGAACTACCGTTAAATCTTTGAGATCATGAGTATCCATTGCGCCAAAAACCATACGGGGAACTCCTTTTTTTAAAGACCGTAAACGACGTTCCTGTATACATAATCCTTCGGCAAAAATGATAATTTTTTGATTGTTTTTTAAAAGTGTATTTACTCGGTCGTATGTTTCATCATTTTTCTTTAAACCCTCTTTCCCGCCATCTTGTATTCTGAAAATAGGAATGATACCAAAGCTTTCAAGTAAAGTAGTAACTATACCCTTTTTAAAAGCATCACCACGCGCTAAATACCTTACGCGGGGAGGAAATACTAAAGTTGTAAACGCAATAGGATCCATAAACGCATTGGGATGATTCATAGCGATAATTACAGGGCCTTTTACTTTAATACTCTTAGCATTCTTAATTTGACTGCGTTTGAAATAAATCGCAATTACAAAGCATAGGTAATATTTAAAAATGTGCCAAAGCATAGTTTTTTGAGTAGAAAACAAACTTACTAAAAAGAAATTACAAAAAAATCCCCTTTTACTTAATAAAAGGGGATTTTTAATTTGTTATTATCCAATTGGAGGAGGAGGGGGCGGAGGTACTGCACCGAATACGGATGCTAATTCGGATTGAGTTTCGGCAGCTAACCAGCCAGCCATACCTTGTTTCCAAACTAAGCTTTGTCGGTTGAATTGGCCAGACATAGCCATAGCTTGTAATTGTTGTATGCTAAATGGTCCAGTTTGAGCGCCATTTACAGCCACAAAATATTGTGTAACAGGAGGTGGTGGAGGCGGTGTATTCATACCTGTGTTAGCCATGTTTTGATTCATCATATTTGAAACCATATTTCCCATTCCCATTCCAACTCCCATGCCTATACCAGCGCCTCCTAATCCTTGATTATTTGCAGCATCTTTTATGGCATTTGCAGCATTAAATTGCGCTAATTTTGCTGTATCAATAGCTCCTAAACGAGAGTAATTGAAAATTTCTTTTTTCAATTCTTCAGGCATCGAAACGTTTTCAACTAAAAACTTAGTGATAGTTAAACCATATTCTACAAAATCAGTGTTTAGTTTATCCTGACCAATTTTAGATAATTCATCGAGATTAGCTGCAAATTTTTCAATTGGAATATTTCCCTCACCAATGGCATCTGTGAATTTTGTGACTACTAAAGTTCTTAATTGTTCTGCCAATTCATCTGTGGTGTATCTGTCTTGAGTTCCTGCAATTTCTTTAATAAATTTCCCCCCATCAGTAACACGGTAAGCAAAGTTCCCGAAACTACGTAGTTCAATGAAACCGAAACGAGGATCGTTAACAGTTATTGGGTTTTTAGTTCCCCATTTTTGATCAATAAATTGTTTGGTACTTACAAAAAATACATCTGCTTTAAACGGACTATTAAATCCATATTTCCAGCCTTTTAGTGTTGATAAAAGGGGCATGTTTTGTGTGCTTAGCTCATACATTCCGGGTTGAAACACATCTGCAATTTTGCCTTCATTCATAAATACTGCAATCTGACTTTCTCTTACTGTCAGTTTTGCACCCATTTTTATTTCGTTTTGAAAACGAGGAAATTTGTATACAACCGTATCATTTGTATTATCTGTCCAATCGATAATATCAATAAACTCATTCCTTAATTTGTCGAACAATCCCATTTTTTTTGATTTTAATATTTATACTAAAGTAAATATTTTTAGAATTACTTTATTTAAAAATAATTAAAGTTTGTGAAATTTTGAGTAACGTTGAGTAATCTTAAATGAACAATAAAAAACTTATATTAATTATTGGAGGTGGAGCTGCAGGTTTTTTTTCGGCAATTAATGCGGCAACTAATTATCCGGATGCAAGGATAATTATTCTTGAAAAATCCAATAAGATTTTATCTAAAGTAAAGATATCGGGTGGAGGTAGGTGTAATGTGACACATCATTGTTTTGAAAACGGTGAATTAATAAAAAATTATCCTCGAGGTGAAAAAGAATTAAGGCAAGTGTTTTCTCAATTTTCGGTTCAAGATACCATTGATTGGTTTTTGAAACGAGGTGTAAAATTGAAGGTTGAACAAGATGGAAGAATGTTTCCGGAAAGTAATTCGAGTGAAACCATAGTGAATTGTTTTTTGTCGGAAGCACAAAAACATAACATTGATATCAATTTCGAAGAAGAGATTTTAGAATTAAAGCCTATAAATGTCACGCTGAGCGGTTCCGATAGCTATCGGAACGAAGCGTTATATAATGTTCTCGATTACACTCGAACTGACAATGTATATGTTAAAACCACTAAACAAACATATGTTGCGCATGCTGTTATTTGTAGCATTGGTGGGCATCATCAAATTAAAAATTATCAGTTTTTAAAAAATTGTGGTCATACTATTGATGATTTAATCCCTAGTTTATTTACTTTAAACTTACCACAAAGCAACATTAAAGAGTTGATGGGCTTGAGTGTAAAGCATGGAACTGTTAAAGTAAATGGAACTAAGTATCAATATACCGGCCCCGTTTTAATCACTCATTGGGGCTTAAGCGGGCCGGCAGTTTTAAAATTATCAGCTTTTGCAGCCTATGATTTTTACAAATTAAATTATAATGCGGGTATCTCTGTCAATTGGACAGGAAATCTGAACGAAGAAGAATTAAAAGAAGAATTAAGTCTGCAACTAGGTTCAAAAGCATTAATAGTTAACACACCTTTATTTGAAATACCTAAACGTTTGTGGGAATATTTGATATTACGCTCTGAGATAACTCCATCTAAACCTTGGATTGAATTAGGGAAAAAACAACTCAATAAATTGGCTCAGGTGTTAACCAATGATGTGTATGAGATGAAAGGTAAAACTACGTTTAAAGAAGAGTTTGTAACAGCAGGTGGTATTAATTTAAAAGAGGTGAATTTTAAAACGATGGAGAGTAAAATTGTTCCTCATTTATTTTTTTGCGGAGAGGTTTTGAATATTGATGGAATTACCGGAGGTTTTAATTTCCAAAATGCTTGGAGTACAGCTTGGATAGCTGCAAAAAATGCTATTAGCTAAATCTTATTGCTTTTATAGGTGTAATTTTATTAAGGATTAAAGTAGGTAAAAACATCATGACTAAACATGTAATGATTGTTCCCAAATTGATTAGCAAAATATGAATAATTGAAATATTAATTGGAACAGCATCTAAATAATAGGTTGCAGGATTAAGAGATAAAAATTGAAACTGACTTTGCAGTATACAAAAACCTACTCCTATTAAATTTCCAAACAATAAGCCTTTGATTAATAATTGAAGTGATACATGAAAAAATATTTTTCTTACGCTCACATTATCTAATCCCAACGCTTTTAAAATTCCTACTAAATTGGTTCGCTCTAATATTAAAATAAGCAGGGCAGAAATCATATTAATAGCGGCCACTAATACCATTAATGTAATTATAATTACAGCATTTACATCAATCATATCTAGCCAACTGAAAATAGAACTTTGTAGTTGTTTTACGGATGCAATGGTATAATTATATCCAATTACATCGTTTAAATTTTCCAATGAAGGTTCCAGTAATTTAAAGTCATTTAAATACACTTCGTATCCCGCAACTTCATTTTCTTTCCAGTAATTTAATTTTTGAATTTGTTTTAAATCAACAAAAACCAGGTTTTTATCAAAATCAGAGAATCCTGTGTTAAAGATGCCTTTCACATAAAAGTCTCTTACACGAGGTTCGTAATCAATATAATTTTTTCCATTAAAGGTAGTGTCCGACAATTTTTTTTTAGTCATAAAATACACTAATAACTTTTGATTGAGTTTTAAATGTAATTTATCAGCGAGTGTTTGAGAAATAAAAATATCCTTACTAATAGAATCCTTATTTATATTTAAAACATTACCTTCTGTTACATATGGTTTCAAGTAATTCCAATCATAGTCTGTCGAAACGCCTTTTAAAACAATACCTTCATTTTCAGTTTTTGTTTTTAAAATCCCATTTTTAGTGGCAAATGCCTGTATGTGTTTTACATTATCAGTTGATTCTATTTTTTTTAATAGTTCATTATCAAATGTTATAGGATTTGGTTCTAATGATTGGTTTGGATCGTAATCATTTATTTGTAGATGAGAAGTGAAGGTGGTTATTTTTTCAATTATTTGTTTTTGGAAGCCTGTTACTACCGCCATTGTAATTATCATAACAGCTACACCTAAGGCAATTCCTGATACGCCAATCGTAACAATCGGACTAGAAATGGTACTCTTTTCCTTCCTTTTGTTGAGAATACGGCTAGC
This sequence comes from Bacteroidia bacterium, assembly GCA_035439445.1. Taxonomy (GTDB): domain Bacteria; phylum Bacteroidota; class Bacteroidia; order B-17B0; family Aurantibacillaceae; genus UBA4416. The sequence continues at coordinate 7,087 of DAORKG010000058.1, read as the reverse complement.
TATATATCTCGAAAAATTCATTCGTTATAAAGATAATGATTTTTATTAAGTTAATGTTTTTTGTGTTTTTGTAGATGCTTGTATTTGTTATATTTACAATGTCAATATAACTTTTATGCGTTTTATCTTTTTTCTAATTATACTTTTTTCAGAAACTTCTTTTTTATTTTCACAAGTCGGTATACAGTCTTATCAAGCCATTACAACCGGTGCTCAACAAATAGATTTATATATCCCAAAACTTAAAAATAAAAAAGTAGCTATTGTAACAAATGCCTCCGGCATAATTGGGAAAAGGCATTTAGTAGACACATTATTAAAACATAAAATAAAAATTGTAAAAATATTTGGACCTGAACATGGTTTCAGAGGAACGGCGGATGCGGGAGAAAAAGTGAAAAGTGGTAAAGATGCACTAACTGATATTTCAGTAGTGTCATTATATGGTTCTCATAAAAAACCAAACAAAGAAGATTTAAAAGGCGTTGATATTGTTGTGTACGATATACAAGATGTGGGTGTTAGATTTTACACCTATATTTCTACGATGACTTATGTTATGGAAGCTTGTGCAGAGAATAATAAAGAGTTAATAATTTTAGATAGACCAAATCCTAATGGTTTTTATATCGATGGTCCTTTGATGACAGATAAATATAAATCGTTTCTCGGGCTTCATAATGTTCCTATAGTTTACGGAATGACTTGTGGAGAATATGCACAAATGGTTAATGGGGAAGGGTGGATGAAAACTAAAGTTAAATGTAAGCTTACAGTAATTCCTCTTAAAAACTATGAGCGTTCAAAATTCGTTTCAGGCTTGCCAGTAAAACCATCACCCAATTTACCAAACGATACAGCGGTATTATTATATCCAAGTTTAGGTTTATTTGAAGGAACGATTGTAAGTTTAGGGAGAGGAACTAATTCTCCTTTTCAGGTTATTGGAAGTCCTACATCAGCAACATTTAGATTTAATTTCATGCCAATTTCTAATTCTATTTCCAAAAAACCGAAGTATCAAGATACTGTTTGTTATGGTGTTGATTTAAGCCCTTTGTTTGCGCAAGAATTAAAACGGAAATCGATTGATATCAGTTGGCTTGCTTTATTTTACAATCAAACACCTGATAAACAATCTATTTTTTTCGATAAGAATTTTAATTATCATGCAGGTAATGATGAGCTACAAGAGCAAATAAAAAATAAAATTTCAGAGAAGGAAATTCAATTGTCATGGAAATCATCGATAGATTCTTTTAAACAAATTCGGAAGAAATATCTTATTTATCCTGACTTTGATTAGGTTCAAAATAGCTTGTATTATTCGCTAATAGAATGTACATTTGTCGCGCAAATTAGGAGAGGTGTCAGAGTGGTCGAACGAGCAAGCCTGGAAAGTTTGTATACGGGAAACTGTATCGCGGGTTCGAATCCCGCCCTCTCCGCACAAAGGGACTTAGGCTCAAAAAGAGAACTAAGTCCCTTTTTTATTATAGCAAAATCGCCCGTGTGTCGGGCGATTTGTGCAATTATAAAGTTGATTTCAGAGGTTCGAAATGCCCCAGTTTTCTTGTCATATACCAAACCGGACGGGAAGAGTAAATTTTGCAACCCCTCCTTTAGTGCTATACCGCCTTCTTGCCACAGTTGGCGCAGGTTTCGGCAAAGAATTACAGCTTCATTTATCATTTCTTTTAGGTTCGAAATGGAAATCCCACAAGTAGCCATTTCCTTCCGGATTTTATCAAATTCCTTAGTGTATTTTACCCTAAAACGTTCGTAGGTTTCCTTGGGCATCTCCTCTTTTATGAAGTGCTTCTCCTCAAGCGTTTCAATATCCTTGGTTAGTTCGACAATTCTCGCCTTAAGGATCGCTTCCTTTTCAACTGAGTCTTTATTCAGTTCATGGTAGGTGCTTTCTAATTCAAGTTTGATTGCTTCGGTTAAATCAGGCTTTACTTCGTATTTCTCAAGCTCCTCCGAAAACAAACGGTGCATTTCTTTTGCACTTTTATTGCACTTACAGCCGTTTGTTCTGCATTTGTAGTAGTACAAGTTCTTCTTCTTTACAATGTAGCCTGTAAATGGCTGATTACAATCCGAGCATTTAATGAAAACCTTAAGTGGAATATTTACATCTTCTGCTTTGTGGGGTACTCCGAATTTAGTTGAAGATGAAATTACTTCGTTTACTTTCATAAAGGTTTCTTTGGAGATCATTTTTTCATGTACTCCTTCAACTACTTTTCCATTCAACATTCCGTGCGAAACTAATCCGCAATAAAATGGGTTAATGAAAATCTTATGCAATTGTTGTTTGTACATTTTTACTCCGATAGCCTGAAGCTTCAAAATAATTTCTTCATTCTTCATGCCCATTAACTTCCATTCCCACGCTTTTCTAATTTTCTTACCATCCGCATTCACTACAATTTTTCTTTCTCCGTTTGTTCTCACAATATCATAACCCTGCGGTGGTTTCACAACCCAAATTCCTTTTTCAAATTTGGCTTTCATTCCTGCCATTGCTACTTGCTTGCGTTGTTCGTTATCCCAACGCCCAAATAATAATTGCATATCATGAAATAAAACTCCGTTTGGATTTGATGTGTCGATTGGTTCTGTTACTGCTTTAATATGAACCCCGTGTTTTTCTCTCAGTTCATCAGCAATGGAAATGGCTTTACCTCCTGTTCTGCTAAAGCGAGTCATTTTGTAAACCAAGATGGTGCTTATTTTTCCTTTGCTTGTATTTACAAAACTCAACATTCGCTGAAACTCTTTCCTAGCATCCGTTTTAGCACTTTCATAAGTATCACCAAACGCTGAAACAATTGTTAGATTATTTCTCTTAGCATATTCCTCAATCGATTTGCGTTGAGTTTCCAAAGACTCGTTTTTATCAAACTGACCTTTGCCGGAAACCCTTGTGTACATGACCGCTAAATTGGATGTGGATTGTTTTACTTCTTTTTTACCAAAGCGTCCAAACCGATTTTCAATTATTTGTTCTTCTGTCATTTTGCCTCCTTTCTTTTTCTTATTTTATTTTTATGCTTGTTTTCTGTATTCAATTTCCGAAACATCATTTTCAGTATTCAACAAAATTATTTTTGCTTCACTTGAATCATCTATCTCGTTTTTCTTTTTTAGTTTTGAAAGATGTTCGTATAAAAGAACAGCCAGTTTTTTGATTGATAATACAATCTTGTTTGCTTGTTCATCACTCACACTTTCATAACCTTTTATCATTCTTAGTTTTTCAACCGTTAATCCTTTGCTATTTTCGCTCTCACTTTTCATTTCTCGTTTTGATTCTTTACACTTCCGTTCAACACTCCTTTTCCAATTTTACTATATTGATTATCAATATAATAGCTAATTTACGTACATCTTTTGGAATAAAGAAATGCCTCCAAATCGCCCTAAATTTGCCCATTTTTTAGATTGATTTTATAGCTTTCTCCTGTACATTTTAGTATCCCAAAATTTGACAAGGCGATCTTATTTTTATTTTTTGTTTCAAGTTATGCAGCTTTATTTTGTTGTTGACTTTTTAATAATCCTTGTTTCTTCAACGCTTCGTATCTGTATCTCCAATCACTCTTTTTTTCTGTTTCATTTTTACCGGAGATTAATTGCTGTACTTTTTCTTCATGTGTTTTATCTTCAACAAAATCTATTTCAGAAAATTTTATTTCCGGTGTATGAAGCATTAATTGATGCCGAATACATATCAGTTGTGCTTTTCTTTCCTTTGTTAATTTGAAAGCAAGCATTTTTAAATGTCTCTTTTCTTCAAGTGTTTTATTTAGTCCGAGAAAGAGTTCAATAATAAATTCCTTAAAGGGATAATCATTTGGTAGCCTATTAAATGTAGTACTTGTGACCAATCTCTTAAATGCATCCGTTAAGCAAAGCAAGGTGTGCTGGTCTATCCGGCTATAATTACTAAGCTTTATTAATCCTTCGGCTAAACATCTAAAGCGAGTGTTTACCCAAACAATGCGCTTTGCATCTTCGTATTGCCAATAATCAAAAGGTTCTTTTATTTTAATACCTCCTGAATTTTGTTCGTACTTTTTTTCAATTAAACCAATGAGTTTACTGTTGATCCATTTATAACGAGGTTCGTTTTCATCTTTTTGTTCTTTCTCAATATTTAAAGAACTTTTGATCGGTTCAACTTTCTGAGTTTCCTTTTCAATCTCTCTTACATTATTCGAGTTTGCTATTTCGGTTTCCCTTTCCTCTTCTTCTTCATTCGACATCGGTACAAGTTCAAGTTCACTTCTCTCAGCCTTATCGTATTTTACGTTAAACTCTTCATTACCGTATTTTACGGTATCTTTTTCTTTATCGTATTTTACGCTAAGTTCTTTAGTCTTATCAGGCTTTACGATAACTAAAGGAACTTGCAAACTTGGCTCTAATTCTGTTGTTCCTGAAAGCACCAAGCCATTTCTTTTAAAGTATGCCATTTGCTTACAGTTATCGCTGCAATATTTTTTGCTCGACCGTATTGCCGTAAAATGCCCTCCGCAATATAAACAGGTGCTTTCCATTCTTTTTAAATTCTAATAGGTTTAATATTCGTTTTCATCATCTTCTTCATCCAACATCAAAACTGTATCGCCAAGCAAACCTTTCATGTATTCGCTGTAATCAGTTAATATGCCTTCCATGTTTTCTTTGGCTTCTCTATTCTTATTAGAGTTCATATCAAAATTCACATTTAGCAATACAATATTTTGTCGTTCATGAATTCCAATAATTTTATGCTTGATATTGTTACCAAACAAAATGCGTAAAATATCCATCAGCAGATCTTCCGGTATTTTATAGCGTTGTACAAAAAATTTATTTTCCATTTCTTTCGTTTTATAAATAAGCGGTTTCATATGTTTTCTTTTTCTCCGGTTGCGCTATTGGTATAACATCTCTAATAGCATTGAGCCCAATTCCCAAATGTGGATTTTCTGTTTCAGTTTCCGTTAACACTTTTATCTTCTTGTACTTCTTCTTTACTTTTTCAAAATCCTCCTCAAGCTCCAAGTAGTCTTCCTTCAGCTTGAGGTTTTCTGCTTTCAATTTTTCTATTTCCTCTTTTTGTCCTTTTAATTTTATAAAGGCATAAATCAATAATCCTACACCCACAAGTAACGTGATTGGACTTAGTACAAGTTTTAATACAGACCCCATTAATTTATTGTCTCCGGCAATGGTGTCTGCTGCTTTTTCCCAAACACCTTTTTCAGCCTCTGTTCCTGATAAGCCTTTATCGGTTTTACTTCCAGTTTGTTTTTGTTCTGTTTTTTCTTCTTTCGTTTCTTTCATGGCTATTGTATTTTACGTTTAAAAATTCAAAGGTCGATTACTGTATTTTACTGTTTGCCGATTCCCGAACGTATTGAACCTTATTGGTTCTTATTGAACGGTATTGGCGTTTATCGTTTACAAAAACAAAGGTGCAACAAGTGTATTTTACGCTTTCCGCATTTTTGACGTTCATTGCAATCTTTTTCGTTTGTTTTATAATCTTTTCTAAAGTTTTTCGATTTTAGCGTAAAGTAACGGTAGGGTTTTGAGTCGATTTACCGATTTGGGCGTAAACTGCCGAGAAGTGCTTTCAAATGCTACATAAAGACAAACCGGGATAATTGTGAAGCATAGAGTTTAAGAACTATGCCGTTTTACATAAAACTCTTAGCAACCTCCTATAAACCACTTAATTATGAGTTATATCAAAAATTAGTATATTTGTAAAGTTGAAAAAAGCATTCTACATATTATTCTGTTTTTATTTTATTTCACTTGCTGTTATGCCTTGTGGAGACAAGGACGATTGCAATGAATTAAAACATGAACAAACTTCTCAAAACAGCGGAGATCATCAGGATGAAGTTTGTACACCGTTTTGTGTATGTTCTTGTTGTGCTACGCATTTTGTTGTGAAGCCTTTTCAATCCATTCAAACACAAATAGCAGTTATCAATACAGTTTACACAGTTCATCCTGAATCAGAAACTTCAACTGCTGTTATTCCAGTTTGGCAACCGCCAAAGCTTGCTTAATCTAAGCATCATTTTAATCTAAACTCAACAACATTGGTATAGCAATGTATGTTTGATGCTTTGTGGCGTTCGTGCCTATCTTAAACCTATATCTCAAAATTTAATTACACAGAACAAAAAATTATGTTTGATAAACTCATAGGTTTTTCAATCAAAAATAAAATGGTAATCGGCTTGTTTACCATTGCTTTGATTGTTTGGGGCGTTTATTCCTTTAAAAAATTGCCCATTGATGCCTTACCTGATATAACCAATAATCAGGTAACGGTTATCACCGTTGCACCTACCGTGGCAGCGCAAGAAATAGAAAGTTTCATCACCAACCCGTTGGAAATTTCCATGTCGAACCTACCCGATGTAAAGGAGATCCGTTCAATATCAAGGTTTGGGCTTTCAGTTATTACAGTTGTGTTTGACGATAAAGTGGAAACGCACACAGCCCGCCAGTTGGTTGCTGAAAAAATAAAACAAGCCGAAGGTGAAATCCCGGATGGATTGGGGAAACCTGAAATGGGGCCAATTACAACAGGATTAGGTGAAATATACCAATACACCATTCACACAAAAAAAGGATTTGAAAACAAGTTCTCTGCTCAGGATTTAAGAACGATTCAGGATTGGATCGTTCGCAGACAATTAGCCGGAGTGCAAGGCATCACGGAAGTAAGTGCTTGGGGTGGAGAAATGAAACAATACGAAGTTTCAATTGACCCAAATCGTCTTAATGCTATGAATGTAACCATTAGCGAGGTGTATGAAGCCCTGCATAATGGTAATGAGAATACAGGTGGTGCATACATCGAGAAAGGTTCTAATGTTTCTTTTATTCGTGGAATTGGTATGGTAAAAACCAAAGAGGATATTGAAAACATTGTAATTAAAACGGTTGATAATATGCCAATACTGGTTCGCAATATCGGAACGGTGAATTTTGGTAGCGCACCTCGTTACGGAGCAATTACCCGAAACGGTGAAGGTGAAGTGGTTGCCGGAATTACGTTGATGTTGAA
>DAORKG010000057.1:13664-14743 GCA_035439445.1 Bacteroidia bacterium | reverse complement strand
TGTGTTCTTAAAACCCCCACAACAGCTGCAAAATGATAAACATAATGGAAGTTATAGGCTAACATAATTGCCGAAATTTCACGATAATCATTCACATCAGCTTTTATAAATTTCCAGTTTTCATGTTCTTTTGAAGGTAATTTTGATAAAAACCCAGTAGATAAATCATCAACTACAACTACAAAATTTGTTTTATCTTGAACTAATTTTTCAACTAAAGCTCCACCAACATTTCCGGCTCCACCGGTTACTAATATTTTTCTCATAAAATCATCTAAAATCCTTTGCGAAGATAATAATTTTAGCTAAAACATTCCGTTTTCAAATAGTTAAATCATACCATAAAATTTATGTACTTTTGCCCACATGAATATTGAACACTTTTTATCTTCGAGTATATCTCCTGTTATTAATGAATTATTTGATTTAACCACAAATCCAAATGATATTATTCTTCAAAAAACTAAGAAAGAATTTGAAGGCGACTATACGCTAGTTACCTTTCCTTATATAAAAGCGGCTAAAGCAACTCCTGAAAAAACAGGTGAACTAATTGGCGAGCAATTAGTTAAAAACAATCCTTCCATCATTAAATTTAATGTGGTAAAGGGTTTTTTAAATTTATCCTTATCAAACGATTTTTGGGTAAACGAATTTAAAACAATTACTCAAACCCCTGATTTTGGTATAAAACCTGCTAATTGTTCTGGCAAGCAAATTATGCTGGAGTATTCATCTCCAAACACTAACAAGCCTTTACATTTAGGTCATGTTCGAAATAATTTATTAGGCTATTCAGTTGCTACCATCATAAAAACACAGGGACACGAAGTTATTAAGGTAAACTTAGTAAACGATCGTGGAATACATATTTGCAAGAGTATGATTGCCTGGAAATTATTTGGAAATGGAGAAACACCACAATCTAGCGGAATGAAAGGCGACCATTTAGTTGGAAAATATTATGTTGAGTTTGATAAAGCCTATAAAAAAGAAATTCAAACATTAATATATGGTGGAGCCACAAAAGAAGAGGCTGAAAAGCAAGCTCCTATTATGTTACAAACACAAGAAATGCT
>DAORKG010000057.1:0-13564 GCA_035439445.1 Bacteroidia bacterium | reverse complement strand
ATGGGAACTGCCATTGAGCGTTTTAAGGAGTTTCCAAAAATCTCTCAAATGATTTATACGGTTGGTAATGAACAAGATTATCACTTTAAAGTACTTTTCAAAATCCTTGAAAAATTAGGTTACGATTGGGCAAAAGAATGTTACCACTTAAGTTATGGAATGGTTGAATTACCTGAAGGTAAAATGAAAAGTCGTGAAGGAACTGTGGTAGATGCAGATGATTTAATGGATGGTATGATTGCTACAGCAAAAGAAACAACAGAAGAATTAGGAAAGGTTGAAGGATTTACTCAAGAAGAACTAGAAAGATTATATCAAACAATTGGCATGGGTGCTTTAAAATATTTTATTTTAAAAGTAGATCCTAAAAAGAAAATGTTGTTTGATCCAAAAGAAAGTATTGATTTTAATGGACACACAGGGCCTTTTATTCAATACACGCATGCTCGTATCAAATCTATTTTAAGAAAATTTGAAGGAAATACTAAAGATATTTCTATTTCTAATACAATTTCAATACATGAAAAAGAGAAGGAATTAATTAAGTTACAATATGAATTCCCTGCAATTTTAGCCGAAGCAGCAAACACTTATAACCCAGCGGTTGTTGCTAATTACATTTATGAATTGACTAAGTTATTTAATCAGTTCTATAACGAGTGTCCTGTTTTAAAAGAGGAAAATAATTTCATTAAAGAATTTAGAGTTAAACTAATTGATACAACTGCTCAAATTATTAAAACAGGTATGTATTGTTTAGGTATAGAGGTTCCAGAAAGAATGTAATTTTATTTGCTTAGATTTAAGTTAATTGCTAATTTTAAGTAATTAGCGTATGTATTTTAAAATCAATTTTTTAGTCTTGCAACAATGAGAATAGTAATATTATTTATTCTCATAAGTTTAAGTGGTTTTTGTCAAAAACAAAAACCTAAAGAATTGTTTCTTAAATTAAAGACGGCTCAAGCAGATACACAAAAAATCAACATTTTAAACTCTCTCACTAAACTATACATTGACCTTAATATCGATTCAGCAATTTTATTTAACAAACAAGCTATTCAATTAGTATCCTTTAAAAAAAACGAAGTCTATTCATATTCACCACTAAGCTATAAAGCACTAATATTCAGAAAAAAGAAAAATTCAGATTCTGCCTTAGCGTGTATCAATTACGCCTTTAATATTGCTAAAAAACTTGGTAACAAAGTTGACATAGCAAATGCCTATAATCTAACCGGAACAATATATGAGCAACTCAATAAACAGGATTCTGCACTAAAAAATTATAACGAGGCACTTAGACTAAGTCGTTTAATAAACGATAAAAAAGAAATGCTTTCATCATATTTACATCTCGGAATTCATTTCAAGAAAAAAGATAATCTTACATCTGCGCTTCAAAATTTGCTTGAAGCCATGAAGATATCAGAAGAACTAAAAGATACTAGTACAATTTTTACAACCTGCATAAACCTAGGTACTATGTATGAAAGAACTCAAGACCATGCCAAAGCCATGCAGTGTTATCAAAAAGCACTTTTCATTGCCAAACATGATCCTGATAAAGATGAAGATGATTTAGCAATTAGTTATTTTAAAATCGGCAAATTGTTTCAAAGTTTAAAGAAAATTGATAGTGCAAAATATTTCCTAAATCAAACGTTACAAATACATTTAAAGAGAAATGATGAACTAGGTTTAATATTTGATTACTCAAATATAGCGGCTTTTAATGCCGAAGTTGGAGATTTTAAAAATGCTGAACTTAATTACTCAAAAGCACTTGAGTTGGGACTTAAAACAAAAGACAGTGTTAGATTAAATTTATTGTACTCTTACCTCGGTACAATGTATATGGATAAAAAAGACTACAATAATTCTATTAAATACTTTAAAATAGCCTTACAATACGAAACAGATTTAGTTTCAAGAGAAACCATCATGTTACAATATAAAAAATTATCAGAGATATATACCATTCAAAAAAAATATAAAGAAGCACTTGAGTGTTATATTTTATTTAAACAGTTCTCCGATTTATCTTACAATGTAAAAGAAACTAAAAAACAAACCGAACTTAAATTAAATTACGAGTTCGAACAAACACAAAAGAAAATTGAAGCAGAAAACCGAGCAAAAGAACTTATTAGTAAAGCAGAACTAGAACAAGAACGAAAACAGCGAAATTTATTACTGATTGGTCTAGGAGTTATTAGCTTAATGCTTGTTATAACCATTAAAAACTTCAGAGCAAAACAAAAAGCCAATAACATATTACACAAACAAAAACGAGAAATTGAACGCCAGAAAAAAATTGTAGAAGAGAAAAATCACGAGATAAATGACAGCATAAATTACGCTCTTCGAATTCAAACTGCCAGTATCCCTAAAAAAGAAGAGCTAGATTCTTTTTTTAACGATTATGACTTATTTTTTAAACCAAAAGACGTTGTAAGTGGCGACTTTTATTGGGCGGAAAAAACAACTGATTTTTCATTAATAGCAATTGGTGATTGTACAGGACATGGTGTTCCGGGTGCTATTACCAGCATGATTGGAAGTATGTTATTAAATGAGATCTTTAATGTCAAAAAAATATATCAACCAAATGAAGTTTTAACTGAACTTAACCGCTTGGTAAAATTAACTCTCAGGCAAGACAGCAAGTCTCTAACTAATGATGGAATGGACATTGCTTTTTGCACGATTAATTATAACACCAAAGAAGTATTGTATTCGGGAGCAAACAGACCATTGTACATCATTAAATCAAATGGTGAATTTAACGAATACAAACCCACAAAAATGTCGATTGGAGGGCAGGTTTCCTTAATCCAATCATATGACCTACACAAAATTCAACTAGAAAAAGGTGATACTATTGTCTTATCAACTGATGGATATGCTGATCAATTTGGAGGAAATAATGAAAAGAAATTTACAACTAAAGCGTTTAGAACATTGCTAACTAAAAACCATCAACTTTCATCATCTGCATTAAAATCTATTATAGAAGACAATTACAGTCAATGGCAAGGAAAGTACGAACAAACAGATGATGTATTAATTTTTATTTTGAAAGTGTAACATTATTGATAAGCTCCAGCTGATACTGAAAAAGTAGGTCTCGGACTATTCGACAAATCAAAACTTAAATAAGAAAGATACGAAGTTACAATATTTCCATCTGCTATATTTTTAGCAGCAGAGCCAGAGTTTAATTTAAAACTATATCCTGCAGGGTTATCAAATTTAGGATCGGAATTAAATAAATTACTTGTATTTGTAATTAATGTACTTGTAGGTATAGAGCCTCTTATTAAACTATTTGTTATTTTACAAACATGCCCTGCAATAGGATGTAAATCTTGTTCAAATTCATTTCCCTGACTTCCTTCTATAATACAATTAGCAAAATACATACTATCAGGAATAGTTTGCGAGCCATCATAATTATCTATATGCACGCAAGGTTGTCCACCTCTTCCTCCATCCTGACTAAAGTAATTAGCAAACGTTGTATGTAAAAAAGTATATTTTCCTCCCCAGGTTAAAGCAGCACAATATTCCTTACAATTTGCTATCACATTATTAGCCCCCCATACTTCAAAATACTGAGTATATAAGCCCCACTTAGAACAATTCTTTATAATGGTGTTAGTCATTTTTAACTTTCGTGGCTGATTCGGATCCATTAAAAAACTTGCCTGAACGCCAATAAAACTATTTTTAATGATTGCATAGTTAATATAGTTATCAGTATGTCCTTCGTTTATCCAAATTCTGTCCCACTGTCCCGGTAAATCAGCGTAATCCGCTTCTCTCCTGTCTCCCTGAAATATAACCTCATTACCTTTGGTACCATTTACCTGTAATGTACCGTATCTATAAACCCACAATCCAGCATTTTGATGGAAATATACTTTTACACCGGGGTTAATCACTAATTTTTGTAATGAATCAACCACTAACCATCCATAAATCACATGTGGTTTGTCATCATCAGGCTGTCCTAAAGCTCCCCCACCCCAGTTCACAGTAACTCCGGTAGTAACAGTTGATACGGTTGAGTAGGGTAAATAACCATTTTTGTATTGAATGGCTTTATCCGGAAAATGATAATGTGCGTCTTGTCCCCAAGCCTCTAAAGCCACACTTTGATAATTACCATTCACATTTACTATAATTTTATCCTGAATAATCAGTGGACTTAAAGCGCTGGTTGGATTTACATTTACCTGAACAAACACATAAATACTATCATGTGCCAAAATTTCAACATCATTTACAGTTTTTCCTGGAACTCCATCCACATTTAGCATAAAATTAGAAGACTGCCCCTGTTCTAAATAGATAGCCGAAATATTTATCTTTTGATTATTGTTATTAATGATTCTGATATTTCGGGTAGCTGAACCTATAGTAGTAAATACAGTATCAAATAAAATAGAGTCTTGTGAAAAAGCAACCGTTGCCGAAGGGTCGGTTAACAGTTTGTCTTTTTTACAAGAGATAAAACTTATTGAAAAACAAATACTTACAATAAAAACTACAATCAAACGAGTCATAAGAGCAAATTTATGACTTAATAACGATAAAGCAGATATTATATTATATTTTTAAGAAAAATACTTGTAGTTTCAATAAAATTACTATCTTTGCGTTCCAAAATTTTTGAAATAAATTAATTGAAGATAAAATGAAACCAGAAATTCACCCAGAAAACTATAGATTATGTGTATTTAAAGACATGTCTAACGGTTACACTTTCTTAACTAAGTCTTGTGCTGAAACTAAAGATACTATCGTTCACGAAGATGGAAATGAATATCCATTAGTTAAATTAGATATTTCTATGACTTCTCACCCATTCTATACTGGTAAACAAGTATTAGTGGATACAGCAGGTCGTATCGATAAATTCAAATCTCGTTACGCTAAAAAGTAATTAGTTTTTGAATGACTTATTAAAAATCCATCTTCCTTTTGGTTGATGGATTTTTTATTTTGTAAATTGTGTTCTTAATACATGAAATTTCTCTTTCTATATACCGAAATTGCAGAATATGTTTTAGCATGTTGTAACGAATTATCTCAACATGGCGAAGTACATATTGTGCGCTGGCCTGTAAACAAAGAAGCTCCGTTTAAATTTCAGGTAAATGAACAAATTAAACTGTATTCAAAAACAGATTACAATCAGGAAAAACTCACACAATTAGTTAGTTCTATTAATCCTGATGTGATTATTTGTAGCGGATGGATAGATAAATACTATCTTAAAATTACCAAAACATATTACAAAAAAATTCCAACTGTAATGACCTGCGACACTCACTGGCGCGGAGATTTAAAACAAAAGTTGGCAATGATTATTAGCCGTTTTACCTTATTGAGAATATTTTCTCATGCCTGGGTTCCCGGACAAATTCAAAAAAAGTATGTACTAAATTTAGGTTTCAAAAACACCTGCATTGAAACCGGATTTTATAGTTGTGATTTACCTTACTTCGAATCGGTTTACCAATCTCAAAAAGAACAAAAGCAAATCCATTTTCCCAAACGTTTTTTGTACGTTGGACGTTATTATGAGTTTAAAGGTATCAAAGAATTGTGGCAAGCGTTTATTGAACTTCAGGAAGAACAGCCAAATGACTGGGAATTATGGTGTTTAGGAGTTGGTGATGTGGCCCCCATACAACATCCAAAAATAAAACATTTTGGATTTGTTCAGCCAAAAGACCTTGGCAAATACACCTCACAAACAGGTGTATTCGTGCTACCTAGTCGCGTAGAACCTTGGGGAGTTGTTGTTCATGAATTTGCTGCATCCGGCTTCCCGTTATTATTGAGCAATCAGGTTGGAGCCAAAGAACAATTTTTACATGAAGGAAAAAATGGATTTGAGTTTAAAGCAGAAAATACTCAAGACATAAAATTGGCCTTAAAAAACATGATACTATCAAAAGAAGCCGATTTACTTGCCATGAGTCAATATTCTAATAAACTTTCAAAATCTATTTCTCCAAAATCTTGGGTAGAAAGTTTATTAAGAATGGCCAAGAGCAGTTTATAGATTTTTTTCTTTTCAACAATTTTCAACACTTTAGCACTTAAACTGCAGATTTTTTTACTTTTAGACTTAGATGTTGGATTCATATTGCATATACAACGGACATTTAATTAGTTTTTACGAACCTGCTATTAGTTTTTCTAATAGAGCGTTTCGTTATGGCGATTCTGTGTTTGAAAGTATAAGATATACCAATGGAAAAATTATGTTTTTGGCAGATCATGTAAAACGTATTAAGTTGAGCATGACTACTCTGAGAATGAACGTTCCTGCTGAGTTTACAACAGGAAATATTGAACAATTAATCTTTCATTTACTTGAGCAAAATAATATAAAGCAAGATGCCCGCATTAGGCTTACTGTGTTTAGAAATGAAGGTGGTTTTTATACTCCGGAAACCAACGATATTTCGTTTTTAATCGAGTCGGAAGTATTAGAAAACACTGGCTACCAATTAAACCAAAAGGGATTGTGGGTAGACGTGTATGCTGAAATAAAAAAACAGGTTAATAAAATATCGAATATAAAAACCGGAAGTGCCTTGCTTTATGTGATGGCAGGAATTACTAAAACATCATTAAGATTAGATGATTGCTTATTAGTAAATGATAACGGAAATATCATTGAATCTATAAGCTCTAATATTTTTGTAGTAAAAAACGGAACACTCTATACCGCTCCTATTAGTGATGGCTGTGTAGATGGTGTGATGCGAAAACAAATACTTACTATTGCAGCACAACATAAAATCTTAACGTTTGAACAGCCTCTAACGGTTCACACACTTACCAATGGCGATGAGGTATTTTTAACCAACGCTATTAAAGGAATACAATGGGTAGGACAATTTAAAAACAAGTTCTACACCAATCAAAAAGCTGTATTTTTTACAGATAAATTAAACGAATTAGCAAAATAATATAATGATTGATACTTACTATAAAATGGTAGATGATGCCATTGCCGATTTAGGATTGAATCCAGAAGAAACACGTGGACAACAAGAAGGACAGTGGAATTTAAAAAAAGGCCGATTTGATATTATGGTAGATGTTTGGGAGCAAGAACAACAGTATATTTTTCAAGTGGTAGCGCCATTATGTGGAATGCCTGATGAAAACAGAGAAGCTTTTATGCAACATTTATTGGAAAAAAATTATGGCTTAAGTTCACTAGCTTATGCTATTCTTAATGACACGGTATTTTTAAAATATACAACAGAAGCACGATCGATGATAAAAGAACATATAGTGGCTGTATTAACCAAAATTGCATTTTACGCAGAGCAAAGTTCTTTTGTACCTCAGGAAAATTAACTAAGTATGCAAAAAATTTTAATGGTATGCCTTGGTAATATCTGCCGTTCACCTTTAGCAGAAGGCATTATGCTAAAATTGATTACAGATAACCAACTTGATATTGAGGTTGATTCTGCAGGCACTTCAAATTATCATATTGACGAAGCACCAGATAAGCGAACAATTACCAACGCTGCCAAGCACGGTGTAGATTTAAAACCATTGCGTGCCCGCCAGTTTAAAGCATCCGACTTTGATAAATTTGACAAAATTTATGTCATGGACAAAAGCAATATGACCAATGTTTTGGCACTTGCTACCAACCAAGAACAAAAAAACAAAGTAGATTTGTTACTTAACGTAACAAACCCTGGAATGAATTTGGAAGTACCTGACCCTTATTTTGGCGGAGAACAAGGATTTGAAGATGTGTTTCAGATGGTATATAAAGCCTGTCAACAAATTGCAAAAATGTTAATAAAAAAGCCTCTAATTTAATCAGAGGCTTTTTTAATTTATTTAATTACAGTCTTATAATGCAATCTCATTCTTTTTAGTTGCAAAAAACAAACTTGCACCTACTACAACTAATAATAAAATAGAACCAATCATCGCTACGCTATTTCCTGTTTTATAAACCTGTGGTTCAAATTTAAATTCTACTTTATGCTTACCTGCAGGCAATTCCATACCACGTAATACATAGTTTACACAGGTGTGTGGTGTTAAGTTTCCATCCACATATGCATTCCAGCCTTTAGGGTAATAAATTTCAGAGAAAACAGCAAAGCCCTTTTCATTGTTTTCGGTTTCGTATACTAAATCATTTGGTTTGTATGATTGTAAAGTAATTTTACCATCAGCATTATAACTATTAGCTGCAGGTGCAATAGTCTTATTTTTTTCCTGAATAACGGCTTCGCGTTTGGTATTCAATCCATATAAAGCCACAATTTCAGAATCTGCAGTAGCAACCGTTTTTACATTTTTCACAAACCAGGCATTACCATTAGCTTGTGGATTTGGTATTGCAAAAACTTGGTCTTTAGCCGGCACTATCACATACTTGGTATTTAACATGTTAAGTACGCCTAACTTTGCCATGTGTACGCGCATTAAACTATCATTTTGCACAGCAGCATTTAAGCCATTATAAAATTCATTAATTTCTTTATCCAAATGAAAATCTATAATCTCTTGATACTTCTTTAATTTAGCACCATGATAACCTCCAATAGATTTATGATAGTAAGATGTAGCTGCATCATTAAAGGTGCTGGTAGATAAATTTAATACTCTATAATCTAAACTCTTATCCTGTAAAATCTGTTCATCCGCTGGTGTTTTAGCAGGTGGCGCATCATATTGTGCTTTTGGAACATAATTTTTTTCATCTAAATAACGTCCTGCAACAGGCCATAAATCTGCTAAAATAAAGATAGCCATTGTTGTTAAAAACAATTCTAACTTTAATTTTTTGGTTAAATACAAAAACAAAAAGATAGATGCTAAGCCTACAAATATTAATGAACGGCGTGCATCACTTTTAAAAATTGCTTCACGAGCTTTTTCGATATTAGATAAGAAATCAGGTAAAAACTGTGCTATTTGTGCATCTGATGCTCCGCTTTGTTTAAACTGATTCATGATTTGAGTTTCCTCGCCAGCCGGAATAAACGAATTGGTAACAGTTGGCATAAAAGCACTGATTAAACAAAAACCACCTATTACTGCTACTGCTACAATTAATACCTTCTTTAAATCAACCGTTTGTTTCATAAAAGGTAATGTAAAACTTTGGTTTTTATCAGATGCTTTAATAAACTTATCTAAAGCTAATACTGCCAATAACGGAATAGTAAGTTCTGCAATTACCAAAATCATAGATACGGCTCTGAACTTATTATAGCCTGGAACATAATCCATAAAAATATTGGTTAAGCCCATAAAATTTTTACCCCAAGCCAACATTACCGATAATAAAGTACCGGCTACCAAGGCCCATTTTAATGGATGGTCAATAATAAACAATCCTAAAAATGCTAATAACATTACAATAGCACCAATGTAAACCGGACCACTTGTAAACGGTTGCTCACCAAAATAAGCAGAGCTCCCCCCTACTTGCTCACGCATTTGCGGGTCAACATTTTTTAAAGCATCTTTATCTACACGGCCTATTGCATCAGAGGCTCCTCCTTTAAAATTAGGGATTAAAAAAGTAAAGGTCTCCCCTATACCATAACTCCATTGTGTGGCATAATCTTTATCTAAACCTGATGTGATATTACCTTTATTACTTTGCAAATTTGCATTCATGGTTAACTCTGTTTTACCACGCGTTGTGTAGTTACCATACTCGTAGGTTGCCAATAAATTACCTGCATTTGGTAATACTCCAATAATGGATGCACCAATAAATAATGCCACCCCAATAAAAAACGGTTTCATTGTTTTATCTCTTAAAGCCATTAAGAAATAAGTTAAAAACACTAAGCCAAACAACATAAAACCATAATAAGAAATTTGAACGTGGTTAGCGTTTAATTCCATAGCCATAAATAAGGTAGTTACTGCAAAACCTAACCAGTGCTTGCCGCGCATTAATAAAATAATACCACCTAATAAAGGCGCTAAATAACCAATGGCATTGGCTTTTGAGTTATGCCCAGCTTCTATTATTATAAAAAAGTAGGATGAAAATCCATAAGCCAGAGCACCTACAATAGCAAGCCAGGGATTAATTTCTAAACACAACAGTAAAATGAAAAAACCAATGAAACATAAAAAGATGTAACCACTTGGGTGAGGTAAAAACAAGTGAAATACTTTATCTATCTGTCCTAACCAATTACCCGGATAAATCGTAGATACCTGATAAGCCGGCATACCACCAAACATAGAGTTGGTCCATAAGGCCTCGCTATGTTCTGCATTTCTAAAATCAGCCATTTCCTGACTCATACCTTTGTAACGAACAATATCGCCTTGTTGTAAAACCTTTCCAGATAATAAAGGGCTAAATTGAACTAAGGTAATGATGGCAAATAATGCAATGGCTGTTAAGTGTGGTAAATACTTTTTAAAGTTCATATAATTGGTTTTTAGACAAATATAATGATTATCTGAATGATTTTTGAGAGTTGGAAACTTCTAACTTTTTTTATGATTTTAGCCTGTTTTAGCAATATAAAAAGCGAGTAGATTAAAGTTATTTTCAGATGAAGATTTATAAGTTCTTTTTTCTTGAAAAAAAAGAACCAAAAAGTTCAAGGCTTCTTAAAATTTTTCTAAAATCTTCAAGTAATCAAACCGACAATTTGAAAGCGCTTCGCGAACAGCCCAAATTGTCTGCACATATGCTATCGCTTTTGATTCCTTTTGATTTTTACGAAAAATTTTAAGAGGCCGGACCGATATTTGTACGTTAATTTAAATTACTATCGTTTCTTTTCTATCCAACTGGGGTTGCCATAAAATCAAACTCAATCTATGAGGTATTTGTTATAATAAATTAAAGGCTGAAATTTGCGTGTTTCTCGCTTAATTTATTCGTAATTTAGCCCTCCATGAAAAAGTTATTTTCGGTACTTAAGTATACTAAAGATTATAAGAAATATACCGCATTAAACATCCTGTTTAATATTTTCTTTGCTATTTTTTCGGTTTTTTCTATTTCGCTAACTATTCCTTTTTTAGAATTAATTTTTAAAAAGGACGTAACAGACTATCAAGAAATCATTAATCAAACATCACCAGCCTTAAAATTTTCCATGAAAGGCTTAACGGATTGGGGTTATTATCAAATGTCGTTAATGATTATTGAACAAGGTAAGGCAAAAACTTTATTAGTGATTTGTTTAGTAGTATTTTTTGCCACTTTACTTAAAAATGCCTCTCGTTATTTTGCCATGTATTTTTTAGCCCCTATTCGTAACGGTGTGGTAAAAGATTTGAGAAATAAAATGATGGGTAAATCTTTGGAACTACCCCTATCCTACTTTAGCGACGAACGTAAAGGAGATATGATGAGCCGTATGACAACCGATGTGATTGAAATTGAATGGAGCATCATGCAAACTTTGGAATTGATTTTTAGAGAACCACTTTTAATTATTATTTCCTTAGCTACCCTTATTTTCATCAGTCCTTATCTAACCTTATATGTGTTTTTATTATTACCCGTTGCGGGTGGCGTAGTTGCCTTAGTGAGTAAAAGTTTAAAGAGTCGCTCAGCAAAAGGTAAAGAAGTATTTGGGCAGTTATTTAATATCATGGAAGAAACGCTTGGGGCTTTAAAAGTGATTAAAGCATTTACCGGCGAACGCTTTGTGCAAAACAAATTTGAGAAAGTAAACGAGAACTACAATAAAATTTCGGTAGGGCTTTATCGTCGGGCTGATTTGACTTCGCCAATTAGTGAAACTGTTGTGCTAGGTGTATTATTATTGATTTTATACATTGGTGGTTGTATGGTATTTGACGGAACCGGTTCTTTATCAGGAGCAGCCTTTTTAGGTTACTTTGCTGTGGCATCTCAAATTGTACCCCCTATCAAACAAATAACTCAAGCGTACAATAATATACAAAAAGGTTTAGCCTCTGAAGAACGAATTGATAAAATATTACAAGCCGAAAATCCTATCATTAATAAACCTAATGCTACAAAAATTGATCACTTTAGTAAAGGCATTGAGTTTGAAAATGTATCTTTCTCCTACAAAAAAGGTGATGATGGCTATGTTTTAAAAAACATTAGTTTATCTATTCCTAAAGGAAAAACCATTGCTTTGGTTGGGCAAAGCGGCAGCGGAAAAACTACGTTAGCTGATATGATACCGCGTTTTTACGATACAGATTTAGGAGAAATTAAAATTGATGGCATCTCCTTAAAAGATTTGGATATTGAAAGCCTGAGAAAACAAATTGGTGTGGTTACTCAAGAAAGCATTTTATTTAACGATAGCATTGAAAACAACATTGCCTTTGGTTTAGAGCATATTGATAAAAACAAAGTGATGGAAGCCGCTAAAGTGGCTAATGCACATGAGTTTATTTTGCAACAACCAGATGGTTACCAAACCAATATTGGTGATAGAGGCGGTAAATTAAGTGGCGGACAAAGACAACGTATTAGTATTGCACGTGCTATTTTAAAGAACCCTCCTATTTTAATTTTAGATGAAGCTACGAGTGCTTTGGATACGGAGAGCGAACGCTTGGTGCAGGATGCTTTAAATAACTTAATGAAAAACAGAACCAGTGTGGTTATTGCTCACCGCTTAAGCACCATTGTGAATGCCGATGAAATATTTGTGATTAACAAAGGCGAATTAGCAGAGCGAGGTTCGCATAAAGAGTTGTTGGAGAAAAACGGCATATACAAAAAGCTGTTTGATATGCAGAATTTTAAGTAAGTTTTTTTACCGGATTTTAATAAATGCTTTTACACAACTGCGTTGTAGGTGCTTTTAGTTGACGTTATGCTAGAGCTTATATTTTCTTAGCTTTTTGGATTTGCCGTCTACAGACTTTAGATCTAAGTATAACTCGGAGTTCTTAAGTGAAACTGAGTCTATACAATAATGCCAGAAAGCAGATTCACACTTAAACTCTTTTTCTACTATTCCTTTTTTCTCCCTAGTGATTAGATTAGTAATAAATACAATCGTGTCACCCCACCCCTCAGAAACAATTAAGCTTTTTTCACGATCTCTTGCTAAAGGATTGTCAATGATAATTTCAGATTTATTTGAGTCTAACGGTAAATATATTTCAAACCAACTGTCACTTCCAGTATGTGCGCGTATGGATTTGAACTTTAAATTATCCCAAACAGAATGAAAATGTCTAGCTATATGAAAATGAAAGTCAGTTTCAGTTTTTCGCGTAAACTTTTCTGTTCCCCATTCAATTTTACAAGTTGAGTCTGTAAATGGAATTATAGTCCAAGAGTTGCCAGAAGCGTCGAATAATTGTCCATTAAGCATTTCTTTCATTTCTGGATAAAGGTCAAGATAATTTACCTTTTTGACTGGAATGTCTTTTGTTTTTTCAGTTGGAGTACATCCAAAGAAATAAATTACAAATAAGATTATGAATATTCGAATTTCTAGCATAATGACAACTAACGTTTTTGCCTTTAGTTTGTATTTACGTAAAAATACACTAAATTAAATAAAAAGGAAAC
>DAORKG010000056.1:0-15032 GCA_035439445.1 Bacteroidia bacterium | reverse complement strand
TTTCCATCAGATGTTTGTATTACTGATTTAAATTCATCATCATGTTTTCCTCCAAAAGTTTTAGTCCATGTTACGTTACCAGCTCCATCAGTTTTAATAATATAACCATCAGCATTTCCATAGCCAAAACTATAAGTTGTACCGCAAATTATAAATCCACCATCAGAATTCAATTCAATATTATAGGCAAAATCCCAATCATTCCCACCAAACGTTTTTTGCCAAATCAAATTACCGTTCTTATCGGCTTTTACTACAAATATATCATATCCACCTATTCCAAATGAACTTGTGTAACCTGCAATTACAAAACTCGAGTCGGAAAGTTGAATTACACTTTTAGCTATTTCATTGCTATAACCACCGAAAGATGTTTCAAATTTCTTTTGTCCTAAACTATCTAGTTTTAATAGATAAAAATCGGTATTACCTTGTCCAAAACTACTTGTTGAACCAGCTATTATATATCCTCCGTCTAACGTCTGTTTTACAGAATAGCCAACATCATATCCATTTCCACCATATGTAGAATAAAACTTTGAAGGCGGTTGTGCTTTTAGTAAAAAGCTAACAAACAGAAAAATTATCAACACTATTTGCTTCATTTTTTATCTTTTAAATTTTTTCGCAATACTGACAAAGGCACCCTGACCATAAGTATTTGAAGGTGAAATGTAACCTTGTAAGCTATTACTGCCTATCTTAAAAAACCATGATGATGATGTGTACGAAAATGCTAATCCAACATTAAATCTTGAATAACCACCGTATGCAAGGTGCAATGATCCAGTAATTTTTGATGTAATTTGATATTCAGCATCAGTAAAAAAATAAGGCTTAAAATTAGAATTGAATAAGTATCTAAATCCGGTACCTAAAACAAATTTATTGGTAAATCTAATTTTATTGATGATTAATAGATTAGTAGGAATGTTAACATTAAAAGATTCTTTATGCGCATTTGTGGTAGTTCTTATAATACTATCTCTGTTTATAGATGCCAAAGTACTATCTTTCAAGTCTAACAAATTATTGATATGATAGCCATCAAATTTAAAAGTAGAGTCGCTGCTATATTGCACACTATTATCAAACCAATGTAAAAAGCCTATATTGTTGGCATTTACAGTTAATACACTCCCCTTCCCTATTCTACTTTTGTAAGGAGTTTCAAAAAATATATCTGCACTTGCTCCTATACCAGTATAAGCAAAAGGATTTTTTCGATTGGTTGTATCGCTCAATGCCATAACAAAATCCGAATTAAAAACCAATTCTGTACCATCACTATTAGTGTATAATGATGATCCTTCTTTTGCTTTTATATAAAATAGTTGTTGCCCTTTTAAGATGGATACCGAGACCCCTACTTTTGCTGTTGTATCTATCTTATGCCAAATAAAGCCTAGTTTTAATTCTTGAAATCTTAAGGAGTTGATACTAGACCCAGATAAATTTTTAGTCTCGTTTAAATATGGCCTATTACCATAAAATAGCAACTGATAAAAATCCTTTGTAAATGAGGAATTGAATATCTGTTGATCTTTGAATCCAATTAAATATGAATATTTTGAGTTTCTTCCAAAAAAAGTTGATATATCATAATTCATATTTGCTCCCATCACATTTAAATTTTTCATATGGTCATTTGAAGCATCCTTTGTTTTCTTATCTATATATCCACCATATATAAATTTATTTAATAAAGCATTATATATCCCATTTGAACCTAATTCATATTCCCCATTAATAGAAATACTCCTTCCGGTTTTTTCAAAATTTAAAAACTCTGAGTTATACTGAGAAAATAGTGCAAAAGAGCAAAAAAAGAAATATAAAATGTATTTAACTTTCATTATCTGGTTTTTGCATTATAGTTTACATTAGCATGAATTACCAAATCCAAATAACTGTCTTCGTTAATTTTTATAGGTGTTGGTTGATTTGATAAATAAAGATAGCTTACAAATTTTATCTGTTTGCATTGTGTTAAGTGTGTGATTTTTTCTTTATTAAAATCAACAACTAACTTAGAATCCACATAATTTAATACCACATTATTAACGTCGGTAATGGCTGATTCTAAAATATTTTGACCAGGAATAAATAATGAATCTATAACCTCATTATTTTCATTAATCATATAACCCTGAACTCTAGCTTTAAAAGGGTAGTTATTTCTGGCATCCAAAATGATTTCACAATAGTTGACATCATTCAACTCCTTTAACTGTGTCAAATCAACTTTTGAATAATTCACCAAACTAAAATAATCAGCAGATAAAGCCAGAGGAATATCTACGTCAGCAGTAACTTTCAAGCCTCTTCCATAAAAAGCAAAATCATTACCGGCTGAAATATTTCCTAGAGGGTTTAACTTAGCTTTAACCGAATAACCTAAATAATCTGGTAAGTTTTGTAAAAATGGGTTAAGATTGGAGTTATTTGAATTAATATTTATTTGTTTGAACCATGGGAATACAGGATTAGAGGGGTTATTAGTTTTACTGGCTCTTCCTACGTTTATAGATTGCAATAAATTTCCGGCATTTAATGTTACAACATTTGAAGGATTTAGTTTAACAGATCTTACACTGTTTATTGAACTGCTCATCTCTAATCCAAACTCATTAACCAATTTAAAATTAATGGCAGATTGAGATAAAACTAGATTGTTGGCGCTAAAATTATTTAAGAAACCAAATGATGATGAATCTGGACCGAATGATAAATCTTGTTGTCCAAAATATCCTTGTATATACTCAGGAACAATATCTACAAACGACAACTTTATGGTTAAACCTTGCCCAGCCTGCAGAACATCTGAAGAGCCACTAGCATCTGTACTTATGGTATAAG
The DNA here is from genome assembly GCA_035439445.1 of Bacteroidia bacterium. Classification (GTDB taxonomy): domain Bacteria; phylum Bacteroidota; class Bacteroidia; order B-17B0; family Aurantibacillaceae; genus UBA4416. Next base: position 12,173 of record DAORKG010000056.1, on the reverse strand, counting down.
TTTGCACTAAAGTGTTGACTTTATTACCTGTAAGCCCTGTTAGATTAATATTATACCCATCAAGCGGATAGGTTTTTGTAAGTGATGTACCCCCAGGAATCAATTGATTTACAGTTAACTGATTACCCCATAAACTTGCAGAATTAACAACATAGTTAAATCTCATAGGTTGACTGTAACTATTGATATACTCTATTTTTAGAACACCAGTTCTAACAATTGCTTTATTAAGTTCTACACCATTATCCACATCAAAAGTTATTTCTTTATCATTAGGAAGTGCATTAGAAAATATTTGAATACCAGGATTCAGAGCAGTGTTAAAAAAAGCCGTGTAACTTAAATTAAGCGTAGTATCTGGTAATTTAACTAGGCTATCCATCGTAAAATTTATCAAATCTTTAGAAAAGGCAATATGTACCAAACCGGATTGATCGGTATCAAACAACGAATCGCCGAAAAAATTGCTAATATTTAAATGACTTTTTACAATGGGTATAGCTACATCCACATCCCAATTAGTTCCTTTTTTACAAGAAAAAGCTAAACTCAAAAATAATAAAGCAAATAATGATTTCTTTAAAAATCGCATATTACAAACTTACCTTTTTTTTAACATAATAACAATCAAATATTTGGCAAAGTTTTTGTTTTAAAAAAGAAAAGAATATTACTTTTGCACTCGATGCTGTATTCATTTAGATTTTACGTAAGTTGGATAATTGCTGCTGTATTGATGTACGTAGCGTTTTATTTTTGGCACGGCGTTTTTTTAAACGATTTGAATCGTATTTCTTTCTCAAAAGCCTTGTTTTTGGGTTTAGCAGCTTTAATTTATTTAGTTATCTCATTTGTTCTTTATAGAACTTATGAATCAAAATTACTTGAAAAATATATAAGTCAACCACTATTAAGAGGTGTAGTAAGTGGTGTTTTTATTGGTTTTATTTTATTTGCATTAGTAACTGTTTTAGGTATATCCTTTACAAAAAATATAAATCTTACCTACATTTTAGCTGATTGTGCTTGGCAAATAGTAGAACAGATTATTGGTGGAGTGATTATTGGTTTTGGTAAAATATTTATTTTTGAACCAATACCGGAGTTAATTCACAGAGATTAATATCCATATTTATCTCCCCACCTTTCTTTCAAGAAGGTTTTCAAATCCCTTTCTCTTGAATATTCTGATGGATTATAAAAGGCAGTGCCGCTAATTTCATTCGGTAAAAATTCCTGTTTCACAAAATGATTATCAAAGTCATGGGCATATTTATACTCATCTCCATAACCTAATTCTTTCATAAGTTTAGTTGGAGCATTTCTTAAATGAAGAGGCACAGGTAAATCGCCGGATTTTTTTACTTCTTGTTGGGCTAAATTGATAGCCATATAACTATTATTACTTTTTGGTGAGCAGGCTAAATAAGTAGTTGTTTGAGCTAAAATAATCCTACTTTCTGGATACCCAATCACATTTACTGCCTGGAAACAGTTATTAGCGATTACCAAAGCAGTAGGATTTGCATTACCAATATCTTCTGAAGCTAAAATTAATAATCTTCGAGCAATAAAACCGGGATCTTCTCCACCATCAATCATTCTTGCTAACCAATAAACCGCCCCATTAGGATCGGAACCACGAATGGATTTTATAAAAGCTGAAATAATATCATAATGTTGCTCACCCGATTTATCATAAAGAGCAAGATTTTGTTGTATATATTGTTTTACCAAGTCATCTGTTATAACAATCTCAGATCCACTAATACAATTAACAACAATTTCAAGTGCATTTAATAATTTTCTTCCATCTCCTCCAGATATTCTTAATAAAGCTTCTGTTTCTTTAAGGGTAATGTTTTTATTTTTTAGATACTCATCTGTAACAATAGCATTATTTAATAATTGAATTAAGTTATCCTTTGTAAGATGTTTTAAAACAATAACTTGACACCTTGAGAGCAAGGCAGGAATGACCTCAAAAGATGGGTTTTCTGTGGTAGCACCTACTAGTGTCACTATCCCTTTTTCAACAGCATTTAATAAAGAATCTTGTTGCGATTTACTAAAACGATGAATCTCATCAATAAACAAAACCGGTTTTTCTTGCTTAAAAAATCCACCATCTGCAGACGCTTTTTCTATCACCTCCCTCACATCTTTTACTCCCGAATTAATAGCACTTAGCGAATAAAACGGCCGCTTTAAAGTTTGTGAAATGATTTGAGCCAATGTAGTTTTACCAACACCAGGAGGACCCCATAAAATAATGGATGGTAATAAATTTTGTTCAATCGCTCTTCGTAAAGCCGAAGTTTTACCAATTATATGTTCCTGACCAATATAATTGTCAAGATTTGTGGGTCTTATTCGTTCGGCTAAAGGTTGCATTATAAATATTTTTGATAAAGGTAATACCATTTGATTTATAAGAATGCTATAAAACGTAGATATTGATGCCAAAAAATATTAATAAATTGTAAACACTCTAATTGTGGCACTATTATTTCATTAAATTTACCAAAATAAAAACATTACAACAATGAACTTAAAACACATTATCATCTCCGCTTCTGTTTTAACAATTGGTATATTAAGCGTAAATGCCATCAAAAAAGGCGAACCTAAAGACAACCTAGATAAACGTAAGTTTACAGTTACCATGACTGAAATTAAAGAAGGTGCAGCTCCAAAAAAAGGTGTTGAAGATGAATTAGAATTTAAAGCCGGAAAGGGTATGTTTAGTAACTTTTTATTTGAAAAATTAGAATATAAATGGATCAAGTATGAAATTACCAAAGATTCTACTTATACCGACGAAGATCAAAACGAAAATCAGTGGATAGAAGCGGAGATTTCTACCACAGATGCAAATGACCAAACTATGATTATGAAATGTACGGTTGATAATTATGATATAAGTGGTGAAATTAAAATCACTAAAAAAGATAAACTTAAAAAGAAATACGAATTCTCAGGTAAAGAGAAGGCCAAGAAAAAATAAAAATTCATATTAAAAGCAGCATACGATTGCAGCTTTTTTTATGCCCCTAATTCAGGACAAAAATCATTTTATTTATCTTAAAAATAACGATGAATTTGTTTGCGATTTCCCGCTAAAAATATATATTTGTAAGGTAAGGCAGATTCGTTATAGAATAACTTACAGGAAATAAAAAAATAAATACTGCTACTCTATTTACTATGCAAAAAGATGTTTTATCATCCACACAAGGATTAAGTTTTGATGATTTCAAAAAAATAGTTTTGAATGACTACCGTGTTATAAACGAAAGTCGTCAAACAAGTTTATTAGGTCGTAAAGAGGTTTTAACAGGAAAAGCCAAATTTGGAATCTTTGGTGATGGAAAAGAGTTAGCTCAGGTTGCATTAGCCAAAGTATTTAAAGATGGTGATTTTAGAAGTGGTTACTATAGAGATCAAACTTTTATGATGTCTATAGGTCAATTGACCCTACAAGAATATTTTGCCGGATTGTACGGACACACAGATTTAGAAAAGGAACCAATGAGTGGTGGGCGTCAAATGGGTGGTCACTTTGGGACACATAGCTTAAACCCTGATGGTACATTTAAAGCATTGGTGAGTCAAAAAAACTCATCTGCTGATATCTCCCCTACTGCCGGACAAATGCCTCGATTATTAGGTTTAGCATACGCATCACACTTCTATAAAGTAAATACTGATTTACACCAAGGAAAATTTTTAGAGTACAGTAACAAAGGAAACGAGATTGCATTTGGTACTATTGGAGATGCATCTACTTCAGAAGGTTTATTTTGGGAAGCAATAAATGCTGCTGGTGTGTTACAAGTGCCAATGTTGATGAGCGTATGGGATGATGGACATGGAATTTCAGTTCCTAAGAAATACCAAACAACCAAAGAAAGTATTTCCGAGATTTTAAAAGGTTTTCAAAGAGAAGAAGGCGGAAAAGGTTTTGAGATATTTAAAACTAAAGGTTGGGATTATGCTCATTTATGCGAGACATATGAGAAAGCGGCTAAGGTTTGTCGAGAAGAACATGTTCCTGTATTAGTTCACGTAGAAGAAGTTACTCAACCTCAAGGTCACAGTACATCTGGTTCTCACGAACGTTATAAATCTAAAGAACGTTTACAATGGGAATTAGATTTTGACTGTGTGAAAAAAATGCGTGAATTTATTTTACAAAACGCACTAGCAGATGAAACAACATTAAACGCTATTGAAGAGGAGTCTAAAAACGCTGTTAGAACTGCGCAAAAAGCTGCATGGGCAGATTACTTAAACCCTATTAAAGCCGAAGTTGCTGAGGTGTCTTCTTTGTTTGATGATTTATCAAATGGAGTTAATGGTTCTGCTATTTCTGCAATTAAAAATGAACTAAATGCCATTAAAGAACCTATTAGGAGAGAAATTCATAATGCTGTAAAGAAAGTATTACGCTTATCTAAATCAGAGAACTCTGCTTCAAGAGCCAAATTAGCTGATTGGCTACGATTAGCCAATATTGAAAATACAGACAGATATAGTTCTCACTTAATGTCTCAATCTAATTTTCAAACAGCAAATATTACTCCGGTAGCGGCTCAATACAATGGAGAAAAATTAGTAGATGGCAGAGAATTGTTAAGAGAAAACTTCGACTACATTTTATCTAAATACCCTGAAACATTAATTTTTGGTGAAGACTCCGGTAAAATTGGAGGTGTAAATCAAGGATTAGAAGGCTTACAAGCTAAATACGGAGAACATCGTGTATTTGATACAGGTATTCGTGAGGCAACCATTATGGGGCAAGCTATTGGATTATCAATGCGTGGCTTAAGACCAATTGCAGAAATTCAATACTTAGATTATTTGTTGTATGCTTTACAAATTATGAGCGATGATTTAGCTACTGTTCAATGGAGAACAAAAGGGATGCAAAAAGCTCCTGTAATTATCCGAACTCGTGGGCATCGTTTAGAAGGTGTTTGGCATAGTGGTTCTCCAATGGGAATGATTGTTCACGCATGTCGTGGTATTAACGTATGTGTTCCTCGTAATATGACTCAAGCAGCAGGTTTCTACAATTTATTATTAGAAGCCGATGAGCCATCATTAGTAGTAGAACCATTAAATGGTTACCGTTTAAAAGAAAATTTACCTTCTAATATAGGTGAATACAAAATTCCTCTGGGTATCCCAGAAATATTAAAAGAAGGATCTGATGTTACTTTAGTTACTTATGGCTCATCTATTCGTATTGCACAGGAGGCAATCAAACAATTAGAAGAACACGGTATCTCAGTTGAATTAATTGATGTTCAAACATTATTACCTTTTGATATTCATCACTCTATAGTTGAATCAATAAAGAAAACAAACAGAGTTGTGTTTTTTGATGAAGATGTTCCGGGTGGAGCTACAGCTTATATGATGCAAAAAGTTTTAGAAGAACAAGGAGGTTATCAGTATTTAGACTCTAAACCTATTACTTTAGCATCAAAAGAACACAGACCTGCGTATGGTTCTGATGGTGATTATTTCTCAAAACCAAGCGCCGATGACGTATTTGATGTTATTTACAATTTGATGTTAGAAGTTAATCCAAATAAATACGTGAAAATTTATTAATTAACCTAACTTTACACTAGAAATTTGATTTCGATTATAAAAGAAAAACATATATATGAAGTTAAGTACATTATTTTTTACGGCAATTACATTTTTTTCAGTTAGTACCATTTCCGCTCAGGAGGCCAAAAAAGAAGAAAATAAAATTCAGGAGGTAGTAACTATGACGGCAGATCCTCTTCCGTTAACGCCTAATGCTGATGGTTCGCTTCCTGTTGATACCAATCCTCCTAAAGGTATGGCTGCCAGTGAAATTTTGAAAAGGGCTGTGAATTTTGTGAAAGCTGAAAATAAAAAGTACACAAAGGGAAATGGTGTAACTACCGGTTCAAAAGCAGAATGTGTTGTTACGTTTAATTATAAACCGAAAGAATTAAATCCGACTGCAGATGTTCAAGGCACAATCACAATGCATGTGAGTATTGATGCCAAAGAAGGAAAGTATAGATATACGATTTCTAAAATATCTCACAACGCTAAAAATGCTGAATATACAGGTGGAGATATTTACAATGAAGTTCCAAAATGTGGGAGTATGAAATTACCTCCGGATATGTGGAAACGTATTAAAGGCGAAGCGTTTAAACAAAGTGGCGTTTTAGCAAATGATATAAAAGAAGCTATGAAAATTTCAAGTACAACTCCTGTTAATTCAGATGAGTGGTAAGAAAATTAAATTAATTTTAAAAGTCCCTATTTTGGGACTTTTTTTTTGAATAACGAATTAAATAATGAAATCAATAGAACTATACTTTAAAAAAGATATAGAACAACTTACACGTAAGAGAACCAATGAAACAAAAATTGGTGAAGATATATTTGTATTAAGTTCTGAAAATAACTGGGAAATTGAACTAAAAAACACAGATTGTAAATTTGTATTACTTGGTATTCCAGAAGACATTGGTGTAAGAGCCAACTTTGGACGTGGTGGAGCTCATACTGCATGGAGACCTGCTTTAGACAGTTTTCTGAGTCAACAAAGTAATACTTTTTTAAATGGAAAAGATATATGCGTTTTGGGTCATGTTTATGTAGAGGATTTGATGGAAAAATCAAACACTTTAAATACCAAAAACAAGCCTGAAATGACAGAAATAAGAAAACTGGTTTCTGAAATAGATGAGCGTGTGACGGATGTTATTTCTAAAATTATTTCATGCAATAAAACACCTATAGTTGTAGGAGGAGGACACAATAACTCCTACCCTATTATAAAAGCCTTTGCTAAAACACAACATCAAAAAATAAATGTTATAAATTGTGATCCTCACACAGATTTTAGACCATTGGAAGGAAGACATAGCGGAAATGGATTTAGTTATGCATATCACGAAAATTACATCCATAATTACTCTGTTTTTTGCATGCATGAACAATATAATACATCAAGTGTGCTAAATACGTTTAATAGCAATCAACAACATTTATACTATAGTACTTACGAAGATATATTTGTAAGAGAATCAAAATCTTTCTCTACAGCTCTCAATCAAAATATAAGTTTTGTGAAAGGTAATTATTGTGGTGTAGAAATTGACTTAGATGCCATCACAAATGTACCATCAAGTGCAAAAACAAGCAGTGGAATTTCTCCTGTACAAGCTCGTCAATATGTTTACCAATGCGCCAAACAGTTAAATGTAAATTATTTTCATATTGCGGAAGGAGCACCAATTTTATCTCACATAAAGGCCGATAATAAAACAGGAAAACTAATTGCGTATCTAATTAGTGATTTTATTAAGGGAATAAACGATAAGTGATAGTTAAAAACAGTTTGATTTTTTTAAACAAGTTTAAAAATAATTTCAAAATTAGCCCCGTTGTTATTGTATATTTTTAACTCAGCATTAATTTGTTCAGATAAAATAAATACAATATCTAAACCTAAAGACTCATTACTATGTAAATCAAAATTTGCAGGAAGTCCAACCCCATTGTCTGATACTCTTAATTGATAAGTGTTTTTAAACAACTTGGAAAGTTCAATTTTTATTAATCCTTCTTTTCCATTAAAAGCATGTTTATAAGCATTAGAAACTAATTCATTAGTTATTAATCCTAATGGGATAGCCGTATCCAAATCTAACTCAAGTTCTATTAAATGAGTATTAATGGAAATATTCTTATGATTAATAGCAAATCCACTGGATATTTGAGAAATTAATCCCTCAAGATATTCATTAAACAACAAACTCGTCATTTGATTATTACGATACAATAATTGATGCAGTAATGCCATTGAATTGATTCTATCCTGAGCTTCATTTAAAGAGATTCTGACTTCTTCATTTGTACTTTTAGCAGCCTGTAATTTCATTAAGCTGGATATAATTTGTAAGTTGTTTTTTACCCGATGATGAACTTCTTTAATTAATAAATCTTTTTCTAATAAAGATTTATTAATTATCTCGTTTCGTGTTTCTATTTGTTTGTTTTTGATTTCAAGTAGTTGTTTTCTATTGTTAGCTTTTTTTAATTGGACAGAAATAAATACAACAACAATAATTAAAATAATTCCACAAAACACTAGAGCATTTCTGATAGTTTTTTCTTTACTAACTTCTATGTTTTTTTGCTGAATGTTTTTTTGATTTTCGTTAATTAATTTTTCTTTTTCATCAACTTGACTGGCAACCTGAGCAGCTATCAACTCTTTAAGATTATTTTGAGCATCAAAACTATCTTTTACAGCAATATAATTTTTGTAGTATTTACTTGCTAAAACATGAGAGCCAATAGCATCATAAAACAATGCGTATTGCTTAATTATATTCAATTGTGTATTGTAATCATCAATACCATTTAACAATACATTAGCACTATCCAAATATTTTTTACTTAAATCAAACTTTTTTAAAGCAAGAAAACATCTCGAAATTTCTAACTGACTTATACCGGCGTTATGGAAGTTTTTAATGTTTTTACTTCCATATACATCCTTTTTTAATAGTGGAATAGCTTTTTCATACTGTCCAAGTTTCATCATTGCTTGTCCAATATTTCCTTCTATTAATCCTATCGTGAATTCGTTATCTAAACTTAATTTATTAGTTCCTAAGTCTTTATAAAATTGTTCTTTAGCCATGGTAAACCAATAAATTGCACTATCCTGATTTCCAAATTTTTCCCAATACAATCCCCTATTATTAAAAAAATTAGTCAATAAAGAGTTATCTCTTTTAGCATCCTCATATTCTAACAACTGCTCATTTAAACATTCTCTGTACAATTTCATTTCATAATAAATTGTACTTAAACGTGGCATAAGCATCCACACACTAACATTACTATCTCTTTTTTGAAGGGAGCTAAGTGTCTTATGAATTTCAACAGTTTTATTTAAGCTTTTAATACTTAAATATGCATTTTTTAAGAGATATAAAATTTTCACACTATCTCTTAATGTTTTGACTTTATTTCTGGCTAATAAATCAGTGAATATAGGAATTGCCTTGGAGTAGTTTTTTTGATGATAAAACATCTCTCCATCTATTTTGTATAATTTATCTAAAACTTCTTCCTGTTGATCAGCTAAAGCTTTTTCCTTTATTTCTCGAAGTTCATCTTTAACTAAATCATAACATTTCATTTTTTCGATACTATTTAAAGTATCAAAAGCATTTACTTTACCGGCTAAACTTTGAGAATTAAAAAAACGCAAAAAAGTTTTTTCGTAACTTATTTGTGACTTTATAATTTGGTTATAACCAAAAATAAAAAAGACTAGTAAAACATATGTTTTTAATATGTGTCTTGTTTTTTCCAATGATTTATTTCATGTTAAAGATATTACATAAAAACGAAAATATTTATCGACATATAGCTTACAAATGGATTGTTAAAAAGTTTATAATGCATTTTCTTAACAAATCTTGCCACTAAACCTAGGTTACTAACAATTTCAAAGCTGATTATCAACCAATTAAAAAACATTGTTAACCCATTGTTAAGTTTGGGATTCGCGCTAATTTTTCGTAAATTCAATAATTAGAAAGTAATGAGCATTTTTGCCCTCCGTACTAAAAAAACTATGCAAAATTTCGACAATCAAAATAAAACCCGCAAAAAATTATATACTCCTGTTTCTACTAACGAAGTTGGTAAACTGCAACCTCAAGCCATCGAATTAGAAGAAGCTGTTTTAGGAGCTATGCTCTTAGAAAAAGATGCATTAAGTACAGTAATTGACGTACTCTCCGCAGAGAGTTTTTATAAAGAGCAAAACGGAATTATTTTTAAAGCGATATATAACTTGTTTAATCGCTCTGAACCTGTTGATATTTTAACCGTAACACAAGAATTAAAACGTAACGGGGAGTTAGAATTAGTTGGTGGTTCATTTTATGTATCATCTTTAACTAATCGTATTGCCTCTGCTGCAAATATTGAATATCATGCACGTATTGTTGCTCAAAAATATTTGCAACGCGAATTGATTCGAATTAGCACAGAAACTATCAAATCGGCTTACGAAGACAGTACGGATGTTTTTGAATTATTAGATTCTACTACTCAACACATCTTTGAAATTTTAGATTCAAACGTTCGTAAGCAACATGCAGGTATGACCTCTTTAATTGCGCAAGCTATTACTGAGATTGAAACGGCTGCTGCTCAAACTGACGGTTTATTAGGTGTACCTTCCGGCTTTACAGCATTAGATAGAATTACTGGTGGATGGCAAAAATCTGACTTATTGATTTTAGCAGCTCGTCCTGGTATGGGTAAAACAGCATTCGTTGTTACTATGGCCAAAAATGCAGCGGTTGAATTTAATAAGCCAGTGGCTATTTTCTCTTTAGAGATGTCTTCATTACAATTAGTAAAACGTTTGATTTCATCTGAAACAGAAATTAACCAGGACAAAATCTTAAAAGGAAACTTAGATAATCATGAGTTTGTTCAGTTAAATGAGCGTATTAAAAAATTATCTGTAGCACCTTTATACATTGATGACACCCCTGCCCTATCTATTTTCGAATTACGTGCAAAGGCTCGTCGTTTAAAAGAACAACAGAACATCTCCTTAATCATTATCGATTACTTACAGTTGATGAGTGGTGGCCCAGACAGCAAAGGAAATCGTGAGCAGGAAATTTCTCAAATATCTCGTGGTTTAAAATCATTAGCAAAAGAATTAGAAATTCCAATCATTGCCTTATCACAGTTGAGTCGTCAGGTAGAAAACAGACCTGGAGGCAGCAAACGACCTCAGTTAAGTGACTTACGTGAATCTGGAGCAATTGAGCAAGATGCGGATATGGTAATGTTTATTTACCGTCCAGAGTACTATGGTATTGAGGTAGATGAAAATAACCAGCCAACTAAAAATAGAGCCGAGATTATTATCGCCAAAAACCGTCATGGATCCATTGTGGATGTTCCATTGAAATTTATTGGACAATATGCCAAGTTTACAGATTTGGATTACAATGAGGGTTCGGATATTTACACAAGTAATGTTGCTAGTTCTGGATTAGCGCAAAATACAGATTTCTTAACTCAACCTGCCACTAAAACAGTACAATCTGCAAAGTGGGACGATGATGATACGCCAAGCAGCGATATTATCAGAAGAAATGATATTGACGAGGTATTTTAGATCTTATCTATTTAATATTTCATTTCTAAAATCAGGAAAAAGATAAAATAATTGGATTTAGCTTTTAATTTATGACCAATCTATATGCCGATAAAAGCCAAATTCAATCTGTAACAAATTTTAATGAATTTGTTACTACTACTTTTCAAGGAGATGTAAATGCTATTTGTTGGAAAAGAGAATTAGATGGAGATTTTAAGGAAATAGTAAAAAAAGCAGAAACAACAGAAAACATCACCATACTTGATGAAAAGCAATTGCTAATGCTTGAACTGAGTAAAGAAGGTCAAATCGCCAGAGATATCATTTTAAATGATTTTCATTTATTAAAAGAACACGGTGCTTCGCCAACCATCAATATTATTAAATATTATGAGAGAGATAATGATCATCCGTTTTTCCCAACTGATGTGTATTCGTTTCATGTAGATCGCTCCCCTATTCCAACGGAGACTATTTTATGCACATATTACGGGGCTGCAAGTGATATTTTACCCAACTCACATGCCGAAAAAAAAATACTGATTCCTGAAATACGCGAACAATTAAAGAAACAATTCACAGGAAACGATGAAGAGTTTGAATTATATCTAACAGAAAATTTCTTTGATTTACATTATCAGGCAAAACCAAATACACAGCTCATTAACCTAGGTTTAGGCAATTTATGGAAGCTATCGGTTGATCATCCTAACAACCCTGTTTTACCATGTATTCACAGAGCTCCTGAAGAAAAAAACGGAGAAAGTCGTTTATTACTAATTTGTTAAGTAAGACTCAAGCATGTCAGTTCGAGCGAAGTCGAGAACAGAAGGTTGTGTATATAATAACTTCTCGACTCCGCTCGAAGTGACAAGACTTCACTCATTGTTCTTGTTGGTAAATAATATTACAGCTCCACCACCTTATCAGCATATCTTAAAGCTGAATCTCGATGGCT
>DAORKG010000055.1:0-16137 GCA_035439445.1 Bacteroidia bacterium | reverse complement strand
TCTTTATTTGCCATTTTATGTACTCTGTTTTTACCTTTTACGCTTATTCCACTACAAGTACACAAGGCAAATGGAATTCAATGAAGTAATAATTATCGCAAAAGGTATTGGAATTATTTCAGTGGCAAATAATAGCGGTGTTAAGACTCTGCATGCAATCGAAAGAAAGAAAAACTGCTGGTAACACCACCTACTTCGCAAACACAAAAAATAATCCGGTACATAAAGTGCAGCAAACTATTATATTTATAATTGCCCAAGCTGTCATACCTTGTTTAATGAGTTCAAATGTTTCGTAACTAAAAGTTGAGAATGTACTTAAACCACCACAAATTCCTATTAAAACTAAATGTTTGTAGTTATCAGGAATTAAATTTTTTTCTTGATAGGTATAAATTAAGATTCCGAAAATTAAACAACTAATTACATTGGATGAAAATGTTGCTAATGGCAATGTAATAGATGTTTTACTAATGCCTAAAGAAATTACGAAACGTAATAAGCTTCCTAATCCACCACCAATAAATACTAATAGATAATTCATATTTCGTTTTTTGTCAGTTCGAGTAGTTCTGCTGCCTCTTTGCAGAACATATCGAGAACTATTATTTTAATGTCAACTTCTCGATACACATTTGCAAGAGGCCGGCAAATGCACCTGTCTGCCGACAGGTAGACTCGATGTGACATTTATTATTTACTACCTAAATACACAGCTCCTCCAATACTATCCCTGCTGGCCTTTGTTACTGAGCTTAATGTATTTGTTTGTTCGTTTAATCTTAAATATCCCAGGTAAGCAAAAATAATTGCTTCTTTAAATTGTATAATGTCATCTGAAGGAATTTCTATTGTTCCTTGATAATGATATTTGATTCGTTCAATTAAAAAATGATTATAAGCCCCACCTCCGGTTATTAAAACAGATTTTAATTGTTGGTGATTTAATACCTTTGCTATCTGAATAGCTGTATACTCGCAACAAGTCGCTAACTTGTCGTTTAGTGATAGAGCGGAGGTATTTAAAATTGGCAAGAAATTATTTTCAAACCATTCTCGCCCTAAGGATTGTTGTTGATTATTTAATTTCAATAATTCTTTTAATAAAATATCATTGCAACTTCCTGAGTAAGCCATTTTTCCACCTTCATCATAAGATTTACCAATGCTTTCAGTTAAATGGTTTAGAGCCATATTGGCTATGCAAATATCAAATGCTGAGGTAATAGTGTTTTTGGTAAACGAAATATTAGCAATGCCGCCAATATTTAAACATGAGTCAAATTGGTGAAATAAATCTCTATCGCCAATTGGAACTAACGGCGCTCCCTGGCCATTTAAAGCCACATCTAAACTCCTGAAATCACAAACCGTTGTAATACCTGTTTTTGCAGCAATGGTTGCTCCGCACCCAATTTGTGTAGTAAAGCCAAGTTGAGGTTGGTGAAAAATAGTGTGCCCATGAGAGGCAATGACATCAGTAGTTTGCTGATGTTTAGACAAAAAATGAGTGATTTGTTGAGTAATAAATTGCCCGTATTCGCTATGTAATTTGAAATAGTTTTCGGCACTGGAACTAAATATCGTTTGTAGTTTTTGTTTCCAGTTTGTATCATACGAAATGGTTTCTGCTGCTAAAAGCTTAAATGAAACCACCTCGTTTTGAGAATTAAATTCACAGAGAGCCAAGTCCAGCCCGTCTAATGATGTACCGCTCATAACACCAACTATTTTTGTGTATTTATTTCTCATTTTGAACTAAAATTACTTAGAATTGTTATGATTTATATCATGCTAATGAAAAACTCTCAACAAAATAATTTTAACAAATCGACAATTTGAATTTGATAATTCGAAATATCTTCTATTTTTGTGAAGATAAAAAGTTCAACTATTAAAAACACAAAACCATGCAATTTCAACTAACAGAAGAGCAATTGATGATTCAAGCAGCTGCGAGAGATTTCGCGCAAAACGACTGCAAACCGGGAGTAATTGAAAGAGATGAAACTCAAAAATTTCCTGAAGAACAAGTTAAAAAGCTTGGGGAGTTAGGGTTTATGGGTATGATGGTTGATCCTAAATACGGTGGATCTGGATTAGACGCTATTTCTTATGCTTTAGCTATGGAAGAAATCTCTAAAGTAGATGCGTCTTGCAGCGTTGTGATGAGTGTAAACAACTCATTAGTTTGCTGGGGATTAGAACACTATGGAACTGAGGAACAAAAACAAAAATATTTAGTGCCTTTAGCTAAAGGAGAAAAAATCGGTGCATTCTGTTTATCAGAACCTGAGGCAGGAAGTGATGCTACTTCTCAACGTACAACAGCTATTGATAAAGGTGACCACTACTTAGTAAACGGAACTAAAAACTGGATTACAAATGGTAGTACAGCTTCTATTTATTTAGTAATGGTTCAAACTAACGTAGAGTTAGGACACAAAGGAATTAACTGCTTAATTATTGAGCGTGGAATGCCAGGATTTGTGGTGGGGCCTAAAGAAAATAAAATGGGTATTCGTGGAAGTGATACTCACTCTTTAATGTTTACTGACGTAAAAGTTCCTAAAGAAAACAGAATTGGCGAAGAAGGATTTGGTTTCAAATTCGCAATGAAAACTTTAGGTGGTGGACGTGTAGGTATTGCTTCTCAAGCATTAGGTATTGCACAAGGAGCTTACGAATTAGCATTAGCTTATTCAAAAGAGCGTAAAGCATTTGGTAAATTAATTTCTCAGCACCAAGCTATTCAGTTCAAACTAGCTGATATGGCTACTCGTATTGAAGCGGCTCGTTTATTAGTTCACCGTGCGGCTTGGTTAAAAGATCAAGGTTTACCTTGTGAAAAAGAAAGTGCTCAAGCTAAAGTATTTGCATCCGAAACAGCTATGTGGGTAACAACTGAGGCAGTTCAAATTCACGGTGGTTATGGTTTCGTAAAAGAATACCACGTTGAGCGTTTAATGCGTGATGCTAAGATTACTCAAATTTATGAAGGAACAAGCGAGGTTCAACGTATAGTAATTTCAAGAGCTTTATTAGCAGACTAATTTTAAAATAAATATGTATTAAAAAAGCCCTCATATGTGTGAGGGCTTTTTTGTTACGAATTACTTGCACCCTTCTGGTCCACAACCACAAGAACTACCAGCAGCAATAGGCTCAATGACACCATTTACATGTTCTTCATACGCTTTGGTTAGTGCACCCAAAAAAGTTTCGCTTTCTTGTGCTCCAGATACAGCATATTTTCTGTCTAACACAAAAAATGGAACACCACGCACTCCAATTTGTTGTGCTTCGTTAATATCTTGTTCAACTTCGTTTGAGTAAGTGGTGTTATTTAAAACTTCATTAATCTCATTTTCATCTATGCCTAATTCTTTACCAATTTGTAATAGGGTAGAGTGGTCGGCAGTGTTTTTACCATCCGTAAAATAGGCTTGAAATAATTTTTCTTCCAACTCATTTTGTTTGCCATATTTTTTAGCTAAGTGAGATAAACGATGGGCATCAAAAGAATTAGCCACTACTGCTTTCTCAAAATGAAAATCCAAACCAACTTGTTTGGCAATATTAGTCACATGAGCTGTTGTTTCTAATGCTTGTTGTTTGCTCCAACCTTTTTTATGAGCTAAATGATCTACACTGTTTAAGCTAGGATCTGTAACTGTTGTTGGATCTAGCTGAAAACTTTTCCAAATTATTTCAATCTTATCTTTGTGAGGAAACTGCGCTAAAGCATTTTCAAATTTACGTTTGCCTATATAGCAAAACGGACACATCACATCACTCCAAATTTCTACTTTCATTGTATTAGTTGTTCATTATTTTTTCCTGAATATCTTTAAATGTTTTGCCGTCCTTATTGATCCATTCTGTAAAACCATTAGAATTTCTTCCTAATACCATATTTGATGCTGCACTAGGACTATTAAAGATTGCATCTTCTGCAAAAATTAAATTTTCTTTATCTTCAATTAAAATTTTTGTTTCGAGTAATTTTTTTCTCATGCTTCTGTATGTATCAGTGCACGATGGAGATAATTCTTTTTTCGCTTCACTTCCCTTAGACACTATATATCCCTGATCAGTTTCTGTCATTGTAGCTTTAAGTGTTTTTGTTTTAATAAAATATATTTCTTCAGTTACTATTTTTGTTGAATGTGATTCTTTTTCAAATTGTTTAATAGTTGAAGGAATTAAAAAATTAAATCCCATTACAGGCAAAATTAATTTCATTTGTTCAAGAAAGTATTCCATGTCAGAAATATCAGCTTCATGCAATGTTGGAAGACTTGGGGAATTTCCATTTTCAATCTGAGCAGTTTTCGCTTCTAATGCTAGTTGAATAATTCTAGCTTCTAAATATTTTATTTGTGTTTTGGTAAGTAATTCATCTTTGCTAACGAAAAAAATTAATTCTTTAAAATCTTTATTGGGGTCACTTAAATGTTGTTTTAATCTGTTTCTAATATTTTCAGCTTCTCCAATATAAATTTTTTCATTATACGCGTCATCTGAAGGATCACCTTTCAAGCAATATATTCCAGGGTTATCAAATTCAGGTCTTGTAATTATCTTATTTACAGATGCTCTCGGACTGTAAATAGCTTTACCGACCCAATTGCCTATTTCACTTAATCTTGGACCGTATTCAGTTCCGTCAATCATATAAACTGTTAATTTCTTCCCCATATATTTTCAAGTTTAAAAAAAGCTATCACATTGTGATAGCTTTTAAATTTTTATTTTGCTTCTTCTACAGCAGGTTTTAATTTATACAACTCTGCCATTACCATTTTACGTTTCTCGTTAAAATCTGCAATTTTTTGTTTTTCGGCATTAATCTTATCTTCTATTTCTTTCATAAAAGGATTGTTGCCTTTGCTGCTGGTTTTAAAGAAACCTAAGTTGTTATCGTAAGTTTTAATGCGAGCATTAATTTCATCAATTTGTTTTTTGAAATAATCTGCTTCTTTTTTCAAAGCTATCTCAGGGTTTTCGCCATTAGATAAACGCTCTAATTTGGTTTTAAATTGCATCATGAATTTTTCAGCATTGCTCACATTCATTTTATCATACAATTCATCTAACTTATTATAAAACGCATCGTTAATACGTTTCTTATCTTTCATTGGTACCATTCCGGCGTTATTCCAATCAGTAGAGAATTGTTTTAAGGCTGCATGATTTGCTGCTGAATCTTCAGATAATGAAAATTCATTAATTTTTTTCAATAACTCTTCTTTGTGAGCTAAGTTGTTTTCAAAGCTTGCGTCAATGGCTTCAAAGTGAGCTTTCTTTGCATCAAAAAAGTGGTTACATGCTGCTCGGAACTGATTAAATAATTTATTTTCATCTCCTCCTGCATGCGGCACTTTTTTCCAAGCGTCTTGTAATTTAATTAATGCCAAGCCTGTTTTTTGCCAATCTGTGCTATCTTTTAAAGCATTTGCTTTACCAATCAACTCTTGTTTTTGAGCTTTAATCACAGCCATTTTTTCGTGAACCTCATTGAAGAATACTTTTTTCTTTGCGAAAAACTCATCACATAGTTCTCTGAATTCTGCCCACACTTTGTCATTGTCTTTTGCATTAGCACGGCCAATGCCTTTCCAGTCTGCTTGCAATGCTACTAACTCGTTAGTTAAATTATTCCAAACTTGTCCATTAGCTGTTTCTGCTTTTGCAATGATGGCTTTTATTTTTTCAATAATTTCCTTTTTACTATTTAGGTTAGCTTCTTTTTCTTCTTCGATAGAGTTATAGTGAGCTTTTAATTTAGAGTAAGCTTCTTCTAATGCCGCTCTAAAGCTTCCTTTTAATTCATCCCATTTGTCGTTTGGTACAGGTCCGATATCTTCCCAGTCGTTACGGTACACTTTAATTAAACGCTCTGCTTCTTTAATATTTTCAAGATTTTTTAAATTCTTGATTTTTTCAAGTAGTTCCGTTTTTAATTCGTAATTACGTTTTAAATCGTGCTCTTGTAATTGCTTTGATAAACTTAATTTATAATTAAATTCTTCAATAGCCTTACTGTATTCTGCTTGAATTTCTTTGTATTTGTGAGGAGACACAGCTCCGGTTTCTTTCCATTGAGCTTGTAGTTCTACTAATTTTTTAATAGCTGCACCAATGTTATCACTTACCTGACTTAAGTCGTTTATTTTAGCAATAATTTCCTGACGAATTACAAGATTTTTAGCTTGTTCTACCGCTAAGCGAGCATCTTCGTCTTTTTTTCTTTTTTCAAATTTTTCAATTAAATCTGAGATTTTAACATCCTCAGGTGATTTGGCATATTCAAATTCTTTGGCTTTGCCGCCTTCATCCACAAATTCTTGTTTTGCTTTTTCAAATTCGGCTGTCCACAGTTTTTGATACTCTTTTTGCAGAGTGCGCATTTGGTGAGCAACAGCACTAGCTTCAGGTTGCTGAAGCATTTCTTCCAGTTTTGTAATAATCTCTTGTTTCATTTTGTAACCGTTATTTTGGTCTTTTTTTAATTTTATTTAACCTATCAAAAATAAAGGAAAATTTTAGTTTACAAAACTTTCAAAGTGTTTTTTTATGTTTAATAAAAGTTTATTTTTATTGCTGAAATGAGCATTATTGAGACTGAAGCACTAGAGTTATTAGAGTTCCACAAGATTATAAAATACGTTACTGATTTTTGTCATAGTAACGGAGCTAAACATAAAGCATCACAAGTTTCTGTTATTGAAAATCATGAGAATTTAAAAACAGAATTACACCGCGTATCTGAATTAAAAAACACACTCAGTTCAGATTCTTTTTTTCCGGATATACAGTTCGAAGATTTCAGAAAAGAAGCTTCATTGTTGGGGCTTGATGGAAGTATGCTTACAGAAGTTCAATTTTTATTGATTAAACAGGCAACAGAAATTAGTAATACTGCTATTAGATTTCTAAAAAACAAAAAATCTACACTTCCTTATTTATCTCAATTAGCCGATGAATTAGAAGATAATAAACTAATACTTACTGAGATTGATAGCATTATTGATTTTGATGCGAAAGTGAAAAGCTCGGCATCAAAAGAGCTTCAGAAAATTAGAAAGGATTTATCGGAAAAAAGAAGAGAGAGCGATGCAAAATTTGATAGATATGTAAACGAACTTCGTAAACTAGGATACATAAGGGATAATGAAGAAAGTTTTTTTAATGGAAGAAGAACTTTAGCTGTTTTAGTTGAATACAAATCTGAAGTAAATGGATTTGTTCACAACAAAAGTGAAACCGGAAAAACTATTTTTATAGAACCAGGTGCTACAATTAGTATCAATAATGATATTGCTGAATTAGAGATTGACGAGCGAAGAGAAGTAAACCGTATTTTAAGAGAACTCACTGATAAACTCCGCCCTTATGCAACTCAATTAAAGCAGTATAATGAGCTATTAATTGAACTTGATTTTTTAAAAGCTAAAGCAAAATATGCACAATTAATTAATGCTTGTTTACCAAATTTGTCTGAAAGTGCCGAATTAAAATTAAGCAAGGCTTATCATCCAATTTTGTTTTTACAGAATAAGGAATTAAAGAAAACAACTGTTCCGTTAAATATTCATTTACAAAAAGATAGTCACTTAGTCGTTATTTCAGGACCAAATGCAGGAGGTAAATCCATTACTTTAAAAACAGTTGGTTTGTTGCAAACTATGTTACAGAGCGGTTTATTAGTGAGTGTTGGTGAAAACTCAACAATGAGTTTCTTTAAACATATTTTAATTGATATAGGTGATACACAAAGTATCGAACATGAATTAAGTACTTATAGTGCCCGCTTAAAAAACATGATTTCGATTTTAAAAACGGTCAATGCTCAAACCTTGATTTTAATGGATGAGTTTGGGAGTGGAACAGACCCTGAGCTTGGAGGAGCAATGGCTGAAGTTGTTTTGGAGGAGTTAGTGAAATCTAAAACATTTGGTGTGATTACAACGCATTATTCAAATGTGAAACTATTGGCTAATAAATTAAAAGGTGTTTCAAATGGAAGTATGCTTTTTGATTTAGAAACACTAGATCCAAAATATATCTTGACGGTTGGTGAACCGGGCAGTAGTTATACGTTTGAAGTAGCTGAAAGAGTTGGATTCCCAAAAGATTTAATAGCAAGAGCTAAATCAAAAATTGATACAGATAAAGTTGATTTAAATAAGCTATTAGCAGAAGTTCAACAACAAAAAACGAAATTAGCAGAAGCAACTGATAGAGTAGAGCATCAGGAATTTTTAAGAAAAATTGCGAAAGAAAAATACGATACCTTATTCAATAACTGGAGAGATAAAGTAGAGCGCGATAGAGATCGGAAAATTGAATTAGCTCGTTTAGCCGATTTTGGTCAGCGTTACTTAAAGTTGATGGATGAGTGGAATAAGAATGAAGACAGAAAAGGTGTTATCAAGCGTTTCATAGATAGCATTACTGCTGAAACTAAAAAGCGTAAGGAACTTGAAAAACAAAATAAGCGTGATATTTTTGCTGAGAAAAAAGTAGCACGTATAAAGCCTTTATTAAAAGTAGGAAGTAAAGTCAAAATTTTAAATAGTAGTGAAATTGGTGTGGTTAATGAAATAAAAGATGAAAAAGTAAACATCACTTTTGGTATTTTAAAAATGACGGTTAATATGGAAAACCTTGAATTGGTTAGAGACTAGTTATAAGAAGTAAGTTATGAGTTATAAGATAAATAACATGTCACTTCGAGCGAAGTCGAGAAGTAGGTTTAAACGATGTACAATCAAGTAATTATATTTTTTCCTTTTATGCGCACTTTGCGGTTTATCTTTGCATTCTTTGCGGTTAATCTATCCTTTATTTCCTTTTCCCAATCTCCAATCATCATCGCCCACCGAGGAGCCAGTGCCTATGCTCCCGAAAATACTTTAGCGTCTTTTGAAAAAGCGATTGAAATGGGAGCCATGGTTATTGAAACTGATGTGCATCAAACTAAAGATAGCGTCGTAGTTATTATGCATGATTTAAGTGTGGATAGAACAACTAACGGCAAAGGATTGATAAAAGATATTTCCTCTTCAGATTTTAAACAACTTTTTGTCACTTCGAGTGTCACCCTGAGCGGAGTCGAAGGGCAAGTCGAGAAGCAAAAAGAAAAAATGCATCCCCCAACTTTAGAAGAAGCGATACAACTTATCAATGGCCGTTGTAAGTTATTGATTGAATTAAAAAAAGGAAACTCTTATTACCCAAATATTGAGAAACACATCATTGATTTAATAGATAAGTACAATGCTCATGGTTGGATAAGTACCATTCATTCTTTTGAAAAAGAGCCATTGATAAATATTGCAAAAAGAGATAGTAGCATTAATCTGCAGAAGTTAATCGTATTTAATTTGCCTTTAGTCAGTTTTAATTTTGATAAACATTTTAGTAAAGATGATTTTAAAAACTGGGAAGGTGTTAATGTGTACTATAAATTTTGCAGCAGACGCGTGATTAAAAAAATACATAAATTGGGTAAAACTGTATACGTATGGACAGTTAATAATCCGCGCAAGGCACGTAAATTAGCTAAAAGAGGTGTTGATGGCATTATAACTAATAAACCCGATATTTTATCGTTATAATACATGTTACCATATTGTGTTATAACATAGTATACTATTACTTTAAGCATTTTTACTTTTTTGAGAGTCATTATTTGTATAGTTATTTTGAGTTTGTTTAGTTCCTGTGCTATACATCATGAATTTCCCTATATCTGTTTTAAAGGAAGTTGTGTGAGGCAGCAGTTTAGTTTAAAGCCACTGAAAAGAAAAATACAATTAGCTACCGGAGGTAAAAGAAGAAAAATAAAGGGTTCGCAAAGTAGCGCAAATCGATATCCTAAAAATTCTTCTTACGATAAGGCGAGTGACTTTAAAAAATCTAATTCTATTGATAGTACAAGGAAAGATACTTCAAATTTTATTGAAGCCACAGGGAAGGGCTTTCCATTAATGGATACGGTTATCAGAATATATTATGAAGGATTAACGGATAGTGTTTTAAATAAATATAAGAAAGTCATTAAATCTTTTGTTGCCAGAAATGGAACTAATCGTATATCTGAAATATCATTGTCTGATTTTTATTCAGAGGATGGTTATACAGAAGTCTCTGTTAAGTCAGATATTGGAGATTATTTGTTAAATATTGGCGTGTCTAAATACCGTTTGTTTTTAGCTAAAAACAAACGGTTAAAGCCCGAAAACAATGCCCACTGGCCTAAAAAGTTACTGTATTTAGAAATTAGGTTTCATTAATTTCATTTCATTAATCTAATGCTTATCTTTACCGAATGCCTCGGTATTTTATCCAATTAGCTTATAATGGTACCAACTTTCATGGTTGGCAAGTGCAGGATAACACCCCACTTACAGTGCAGCATGTTTTACAGGAAAAAATGTCGATGATTATTGGTCATCCAATTGAGGTTGTAGGATGCGGCAGAACAGATGCCGGAGTCCATGCCAAAGATTATTATGCCCATTTTGATTCTGAGAAAACTGATTTGCATACCGATAAAAATTATGTGTATAAATTAAATAAAGTATTACCTTTTGAAATAGCCATCAAAAAAATATACTCGGTTAAAGATGAAGCGAGTGCTAGGTTTGATGCTGTTTCGAGAACTTATGATTATTTAATTCATCGTTCCAAAAGCCCCTTTTTATTCAATAGTTCTTTATATGTTTTTGGGGATATTGATTTTAAAGCAATGAATGAAGCTGCCTCTTATTTATTGACTGTTGAAGATTTTACCAGTTTTAGTAAAGTGAATACGCAAACCTTTACAAATAATTGCACGGTTACTTTTGCTCAATGGATCAAACAAAATGAGGATGAATATGTGTTTAAAATATTAGCTAATCGTTTTTTAAGAAACATGGTTCGCGCTATTGTTGGAACATTACTGGAAGTTGGAAAAGGTAAGCTAACAATTGAAGAGTTTAAAACAATTGTCAATAATAAAAACCGATCAGATGCAGGGATGTCTGCTCCTGGTCATGCATTATATTTAACCGATATTCAGTATCCTGAAACTATATTTAATGTCTAGCACTGAACAAAAAAATAAATTTAGTTTTAAGTTACTAAAACGAATATTGTCTTATAGTAAGCCCTATAAGGGATTGTTTTTTTGTGCTATTATACTAACGCTTACTTTATCTTCTTTAACAATAGTTCGCCCTTTACTAATTAATAAGATGCTAAATTGTATAGGCGCTGTTAATGTTTCGGATGCAGGTTATTTGCCTGACAGCGAAAAAGTATCTTACATCAATTTTATAGGATTGTTACTGATAGGTGTATTGTTAACTGAAGCCATATTACAGTTCACTAATATTTATGTTACTAATCTACTAGGACAAAACATTGTAAAGGATTTACGTTTGCAGGTTTATACACACATTTTAAAATTAAAGAATACTTATTTTGATAATACACCTGTTGGCACTTTGGTTACTAGAGCTATTTCTGATATTGAAAGTTTAAGCGATGTATTCTCTCAGGGCTTTATTGTTATCATGGGTGATATATTAATGTTAGTCATATTTGTAACAGCCATGCTGATGAAAAACTGGGCGGTAGCTTTAGTAACATTAAGTACGATTCCTTTATTATTGGTTGCCACTAATTTGTTTAAAAATGGAGTGAAGACAACATTCTCAGAAGTTCGAAATGCTGTAGCGTCTTTAAATGCCTTTACAAACGAACATATTTCTGGAATGCGAATAGTGCAGTTATTTAATCGTGAAAAAATAGAGTACGGAAAATTTAAAGAAATTAATGAAAAACATAAGGTAGCTAATATTCGTTCCATTTGGTACTACTCTGTTTTCTTTCCGGTCGTTGAAATTTTATCCGCAGTGTCTATCGCTTTATTTGTATGGTTTGCCGGTTTAAAATCAAACGACTATAATTTGCAATTGGGTGATATTACCTTTTTCATCATGATGATTAACATGGTGTTTCGCCCTATACGTTTACTGGCTGATAGATTAAATACGTTGCAAATGGGTGTGGTAGCTTCAGAGAGAGTATTTAAAGTGATTGATACAGATGAAATAATATCTGAAACAGGAACTATTTCTACTCAAAACATGAAAGGTAAAGTGGAGTTCAAAGATGTTTGGTTTGCCTATAAAGATGAAAATTATGTATTGAAAGGAGTTTCGTTTACAATTAATCAAGGAGAAACAGTTGCTATTATTGGAGCAACGGGAGCAGGTAAATCAAGTATTATTAATTTATTGAGTAGGTTTTACGAAATTAATAAAGGACAAATTTTAATTGATGATGTAAGTGTGTCAGATTATAAATTAAATGAATTGCGAGAATCTGTTGGTGTAGTGCTACAGGATGTGTTTTTATTTAGTGATACGATTTTAAATAATATTACGCTTCATAATCCTAACATTACAGAAGAACAAGTTGTAGCAGCTGCTAAAAATATTGGCATTCATGAATTCATCACCTCATTGCCGGGAGGTTATCATTATAATGTAAAAGAAAGAGGAGCAATGCTTTCCGTCGGTCAAAGGCAGTTAGTAGCCTTTGTAAGAGCTTATGTATACAATCCTCCAATATTTGTATTAGATGAAGCAACTTCTTCTATTGATTTGGAAACAGAAAAATTAATTCAAAAAGCATCTATAGAATTGGCTAAAAACAGAACTTCTATTATCATTGCCCATCGTTTATCAACTATTCATCATGCTAAGCAAATTATTGTGATGGATAAAGGGCAGGTGATAGAGCAGGGGCAAACTTCTGAATTAGCAGATAAAGTGGATGGTGTTTATAAAAAAATGCTCGAATTGGCTTAATTCTTTATCTCTAAAACTGTTTAGCGAAATTTTAACTTTTTACTCTATCTGATTTTTTATAGTTTTAAAGGAATTTAACAATCCTATGAAGAAACTATTACTCATTGTTGCTTGTATCTTTTCTTTTCAAGCGTTTTCAAACTCAGTTGGCGAACTTTTAATCACCAATCAATACGATGCTTTTTTTAGGAAAGCATATAGTTTAAATCCTTCTATTCCAAGAGGAGTTTTAGAATCGGTTGCTTTTTCTCAAAGTAGATTTACACATCTAGGTACTAGTACTCAAGAGCCAAGTTGTATTGGTTATCCTACAGCTTATGGCGTGATGGGTTTAACAGAAAACGGACAAGGTTATTTTAGAAATAACTTAGTGTATGTTTCTCAATTATCAGGATATTCAATCTTAGATATTAAATCAAATCCAGAAAAAAATATTTTAGCGTATGCGAAAGCATTTTCAATATTGCAAACACAAATGTCAATTACAGGTAATGATTTATCACTATATAAACCAATATTGGTTGCATTAAGTGAATTGCCATTAGTGAATGATTTGCAAAATGATTTTGCGATGAATTCGCATTTATATCAATTGTATTGGTTTATGTCAAACGGTGAGTTCCAGGATTTTTATGGATTCCCTGATTATCAAATAAATTTGCAAAGTATTTTTGGTAACAATTATGAAGTATTGAGTTCTAATTCAATCATTATTAATCCAAACGGGATTTCTAACTCATCAGGTTCTACTTATCGTTCTTCAGGAGTGGCTAATACTGTAATGTCTCCCGATTATCCTCCAGGAATTTGGAACCCAACAACTTGTAATTATAGTTCAAGAAATGGAACAGCTATTACGATGGTTGCTATTCATGATGTAGAAGGAAGTTATGCAGGTTGTATTTCATGGTTTAAAAACTGTAGCGCTTCAGCATCGGCGCATTATGTAGTTAGAAGTTCTGATGGACAGGTAACTCAAATGGTTTACGAAGCAGATAAGGCATGGCATGTAGGCTCAGAAAATCCATATACTTTGGGTATTGAGCATGAGGGCTATGCTAGTACCGGATATAATTGGTATACAACTGCAATGTTAACTTCAAGTGCTGATTTAGTAAGAGATATGTGTACAAGTAATAATATCAATCCCTTGCGTTGTTATTTTGGCCCTGGATGTTCGGGTACAACTCAACAATGTCAGCAAGGAACCTGTGTGAAAATTAAAGGGCATCAAATGTATCCCAATCAAACACATAATGATCCGGGACCATACTGGAATTGGGATCTTTTTTATAAGTTATTAAACAATACACCAACAGTAACTACGGTAACAACAACATCAGGGACTTTTTATGATTCGGGAGGGGCTGCAGGTAATTATACAGATGATGAACGTAAATTATGGTTGTTTCAACCTTCAGGTGGTGCAACTTCTGTGAGTATGAGTTTCACCTCTTTTAGTTTGGAAAATAATTATGATTACATGTTTATTTATGATGGAAACTCAACCAGTTCAACATTAATAGGTAAATATACGAGTACGGTTTCACCTGGTACCATCAATTCTACTGGACCAAATTTGTTAATCGAGTTCCGTTCTGATTGTGCAACTACAGCCACAGGATGGATTGCAACTTATACATCCAATGCAGTTCCAACTCCAACAAATACTGCCGATAATGTAGTGCCAACCACTTCAGTATCAACAATTGGAACATGGCAAACAACTAACTTTACGGCTTCTTTTAACGATGCTGATAATTTAGGTGGCTCTGGTTTAGAAAAAAGCTACTATCAAGTAATTGATTATAATGGAACAGAATGGCGTGGAAATTATACACATGGATTTTTCTCAGATAATTTTGATGTAGCCATTCATCCTGAATGGACACAAAAAGTTGGTACGTGGGGCATTAATAATAATGCTATTGAACAAACAGACGAAGTGAGCACGGCAGCTGCTAACACAAATATCTACGCAGCTTTAACACAAAACTTATCCAATAGATACTTATATAACTTTAAAGGAAAGCTAGAAGGTGCTGGAACAAACAGAAGAGCCGGTTTTCATTTCTTTTGCGATGCTCCTGATAGTGTAAACAGAGGTAATAGTTATTTTGTTTGGTTTAGATTAGATAATCAGGCAGTTCAAATTTATAAAACTTCTTATTCAGGTGGTGTAAATGTGTTTGGTTCGCCAACCTACACAGCCGCTTGTAATTTAACAGCAGGGCAATGGTACGATTTTAAAGTGATTTATGATCGAATTACAGGTAAGATAACAGTTTATAAAGATAATTCGATAATTGCTACATGGACAGATCCAATGCCTTTGAGTAATGGAACACATATTTCGTTTAGAAGTGGAAACTGTAAATGGAGTTTAGATGAAATTAAAGTGTATCGATCACGTCCAACTGCTTCTGTAAGTGTTTCTGTGGGATCCGGAAATGCTAATGATGTTCGTTATCAAAATCCTAACCCTACACAATTTGCCGCTAAGGTTAAATCAATCGTAAATGATTCTGCTGGAAATTTATCATCTATTTATTATCATGACTTAAATATTGATTGGACAAATCCTTCAAATATCTCTACAATTAACGATGGAAAGTCAGCTGA
This sequence comes from Bacteroidia bacterium, assembly GCA_035439445.1. Lineage (GTDB taxonomy): Bacteria > Bacteroidota > Bacteroidia > B-17B0 > Aurantibacillaceae > UBA4416. The sequence continues at coordinate 643 of DAORKG010000055.1, read as the reverse complement.
TATTAATGTAGTTGTAACCAGTGATTCTTTATCTGCAAATTGGTCGTCATCAAATGATCCTAACTCTGCAATTGCAAGATATTGGTATTCAATTGGTACAAGTCCAGGTGCTGTAAATACACTTACGTGGACAAGTAACTGGGGAGATACTACTGTTACTGCAAAAAACTTAACATTAGTAAACGGAACAACTTATTATTTTAATGTGAAGTCTGAAAACGGAGCCGGTTTATTTAGTAATGTAATCAGTACAAATGGTCAAACCGTTACAATTCCAACAGGCGTAAAGGAACTTAGCGAGAGCAATTTGGTGACGATATATCCTAATCCATTTAATAATTCTTTTGTAATATCCTTCAATTTAGATAAGGATAGTGAAGTTAATATGACTCTATTAGATGCTATAGGAAGAGAAATAATTTCGTATCAATCTAAAGAGAGTGTAGGAGTGTATTCAAAAACAATCGATGCAAATCAATTAAATCTCAGTAATGGTATCTACTGGGTTAAGATAAAATCCAATAATCAAGAGTTTTGTAAAAAATTGATTAAACAATAGATTTATTCTTTAACAAAAAAGGCTTCTCGATGCACTGCCCCCAAAAAGTTAGATACTTATTGGGGGCATTTTTATGTTAAAAAG
>DAORKG010000054.1:0-16420 GCA_035439445.1 Bacteroidia bacterium | reverse complement strand
CAACCCCAACCCCAACCCCAACCCCAACCCCAAACCCTCATTTATAACTTATAGCAAATATCATTGATCCATAAATTTAACATACTTCAAGCTTGTACATACCAACGTCATACAGTTTTATATCAGCCTGAGAGGAAGAGTGTAGTATAGGTATTAGCTTTCCCAATATAGGGAATCGCTTCAATGCAGGTTAAATTGATTGACGAGGGCAGTCAATGACAACAGGTCTGTATGCTTTGATTATGAAGCTTAGCTCTTAGCTATTAACTTATCTTGTCATTGAGATACGGTTGTGCCTTTCGAGCAACTGTGGTGATAAGTGGTCAAGAATAATCATATTTTAAATATTTAATAATGCATTTACTTATATGTTAAATCATTGGTTCCATGGGAACTTCTTAAAGGCTTCACTTTCACGGGGCTTTGTCTTTGGGGCTTCTTCTTCCTCTTCTTACCAGTGGATGGGGAATGTCTTGTCTTCGGCATTATAATTGAGAAGAAGCTATTCGTCTTTCTCAATTCTGTTGGATGCATACACAACAATGACAAGCTATCGGTGGTGATATCCAATGATTGCCTTGACATTACCCTTTGATGCATGATTCAGGTACATCATAGACCCGAATGGTTATGTGTCTGAGCTTACAATACATAGCTCAGAAGCTGTTCCTGGTCCAGTTGCTAAATTGAACGCATATGGAACATCTATGGCTTCCAGTTATGATGAATGTGTATAAGCTGCAACTGGCTGAATCCTGCCTGTGTACATTCCGATAATCTCTGCTGGTTGGATTGTTCTTACCGCGCATGCTCCTCGCCCTTTGATAGGCATTTCCTTGACATAGATAGGAGGATATGTATTCTTTTTGAAGTCTTATATAGCAGCCTGATCTTTTTAATCAAAAGCCTTAGGATATTTACCTGATGGCACATAGCCTGGGAAGAATTTGCAATCTCTGTGGTACAAGCTTTATGTCGAGTAACGTTCAGGATGGCTTATTCCTGATTGATTAAGCCACTCCTCTTTTGATATCCTTTGTGGAGCTGTTATACTGCGGAAGTATAGTTGCGATTTAGTTGTTCTTTTAGCTTCGATCGGCCCCAAAGAACCAATAGTAAATGCCTGAGCAATCGTTGGATGGTTCATAAACTTGAAAAAGGGTGCTGTTGCAATGAAAGGGCAGATCATTGGCCTGCATTCCTAATGAAAAGCAGCTGCGCAATCTACACATGACACTCCTTGGTCAATCCAATTGTTGCATACTAAGCAAGCTATTCCTTTTTTAACTACTTTACGATGACACATGAAAGTTGATGAAAAGGCTGAGTTCGGCATCTATGTTCGCTATAGGTCGAATTGCTCCCATTTATCTTCGTTTATCACCTATTCTTCGATTTATATTGCTATAGGGAGAATTGTTGTGGTGGGTGGCCTTTGTTAGGGTACTTAAGGTTACACAACCCTATCAAAGCTGAATGCTCGTGGGTTCATGAGCCGATTATGGAGTTCATCAAGCTTTTGATCAAGAGCAGCATGGAGCTATACCCAAAGCTCTTCATTCCTCATGACAAACTAATTATCCTGTCGTTACTAGTTTGGGTCATTACTGTATAGATGAATCAACTTCTTTGATGAAAGCCAAGCATAATATTTCTATAGGAATTATTACTTCTTTTCATAAATTGGCAAGCTTTAACGGCTTCTGGTAAACATCTGCCGGATTTGCAAGTATTGTTAGTAGGTATACGATGCCGTGTGCCTGAGGAAAGTCCTTGTCAAAGGGAACCATTATGCCATTTATGGTAGGTCAAAGTATGCAGGATTCAAGTACTACCATTACATAGATGGGTTTTACTTCAAGGCATAGCCTGCTAATACTCGATCAGAACATAAAGCTAAGCTGCATAGACAGTCAGTTAATCTCTAGTACGTATAATTAAAGGCCTACTATTGCCTGGCAAAAGCATTACGTTTTGACATTGATGGTGCATCCTATACTTTAAACAATACCATTCTTCTGTAGGATGAATCCACTCTCTCAAGTCTATTGGTTAGGGCAATAATTTTCTCAGCATTTTCATCTAACCTTTACTGAATATACTCTCCTGAACGTGCTTTATTAGGCTTTAGTAGTGTCTTACGATGCTATTTGAGATTGTATAGTCTTTTTCTAGCCTTATTCCAGCCAGGAGCAACTTTTTTCCTTGCAAAATGTTCAACGTTAAGGCTATTGATTCGAGCCGACATTGCTCTAAGGCTGATAGCTGAGTTCACAAGTAGTGAGGTAGATTGTTGATGTGCCGCTAGGAGTTACTAAAAATCCAATAATACCATCGTGTTTTCTTCTCCTACCAAAGGACTGGTGAACTTTTTTATGATGTGATTTCTCATTGTCGCGAATGGTTAGTTTGAAGTCCATGGGAATGCAGCTGTGATCCTTTAACGAAGCTAGCTAAAGGTGCGATTTCGCCTTCCTTGTGACCATTTACCATCAACCATCTTTCCATATGCTCTGAGGAGGCATGAGGTAACAATTGCAACTATTTTGGTATCCTCAGGTGGCAGTTCAATATCAAACTCATCTTCCTAAAAGGCTACATTGTCCTCTACTTAGATGACTTATTGCCCAAGGTTCAGCCGAATCTATGTAGGCCTAATTGATGGAGCAGTGACTGAAAGTACAGTAGGTTTTTTGTCACCGTGGACCTTTTGCTGGTGTTTTTTTGCCTGGAATTTCCGTCCTTGCCAGGTGCATCCTCCTTGTGTACATCTGTACAGGTACTACTTCCTTGTCGCATCCTATGCAGCTCTTACAGGCAAAAAACCATATAAATCACACTTTTACATGTGTTCATTGTATCGGCGCTTACCTACCATCTTATGGCAATGCAAACACTCCTTCTTTGTGTGAGAAGTGGCCTTCGTACCTGCCTAGTACCTTTAATCGACCTATTTGCCGATTTTCTTTGTTTTAGAGCCATTAGAAATGCTCTATGAGTCAGAACTCTCCGATTCATGATGAATTACGTCCATTTCGTCCAATGTTATTTAATTATTATAAACTTTACTAGCTTCAGAAATACTTTTTTTCATTTTCCTTTTTTATAAAATTACGAGACTGCAACCCATAATGTCCTTTTTACCATATTTTCCTAGGAAGTTAAAATAAAATTTAATTTTTCGGTTCAAAGGTTGCAACCCGGAAGTAAAGTAACTTTGCCAAAAAAAAAAAAATCCCAACCCGGAAGTGTACATTTTGGCAATGCACCATTTTACTATACATAGACTCCCTATAAAACCATAAATTCATTGCTAAGTATAGTAAACTCTTATAAAATAGGGGTGTACATTTTGGCAAAGGGTTGGAGTAAGTATAGTAAAATGATGCAATGACAAAATGTACACTGGCGCAAAAAATAAAAGTGCGCTGCACTAGTAATGTACATTTTGGCATATAGTGTACATTTTGTCATTGCATCATTTTCCATCCCATTGAAGAGTAGATTTACGATTCCTAATGATATTCATAAATAATCAATCTTTGCCCTTATATTTAAACAATCACACATGCATAACATAAAAATCTTTTAAAATAACTAAATAATTTCTTAAAAAATTATCAAGAAGTATCAAAGTCTATTAAGAGTTAGAAGCATGGCAATGAGCTCTTAATTGTCGTGTGCAAGATTTACGGCTTTACGGACAGATTTTTACCAAAGTGATTTCTAAATATCTTACTTTACTGTGGCTTTATTACGATGATTTATTATTCTACGACTAAAACCCAATAATGATTAGCCAATACTTTATTATTAATTCTTGCTTCTTAAATCAAGACCCTACTTGATCAACTAGCATACCATAGTATAAAACAATTGTTTTACTGTAAACATATTATTAGCGTCCTATCTTAAATTAATATATAATCTTCTATTAAGCAATTGAACTTGTTTTTATTATTATAAGGGATTTAAAGACTATCCTTAGATTTTTACATGTAAGAATGACATAAGGTTTAAAAATGTTAGCTATATTAGAATTTTTAAATATCTTAAAGCAGCTAAGACTACTAATAGCGGTTATTTTTTAAAATAGGCCAATGTGTAATACTGTAGGTAACGTCCAACCTCATAGGGTATCGCAATAGTAGGATAAATGAATTAAACATACTTTTATTTTTGTTTTTATAGTTATTGTGTTGTTCCTATACCATATTATTTGTTAAACCCAACCATATGGACTGGCAAAGACCAATATGCTTATCTACGTACAAGTTTAATAGATTTTTGGAAATCAATTTAACCAAAGACTTTTCTTGCCCTAGCTAAAGGGTAATATCTCGAAATAAGTGCAGAAAATTATCTTGCTAAAAAACGAAAACCCGCATCAGACTTTTTAAACTATTTTTAAACCATATTTCTTAGCATAATAATCTCTCTAACTCCATCAATATGGTAAGTCTCAGCTAATTACAAAAACTTTATAGACCTTTTCACTCTTACTTTATTGAAAAATCTATCCGCAATAGCAGTCTAATATAATTAGATATTTTATTTTAGCCATTGTTTTTATTTAATACCAAAGCCTACATCTTTTTTGCTAACTTTCTAAAGTTATAGTTTTAGTCTTCGTTATTATTATTTATTTTACCTAAGCACTGTGAATATATTTTATGATCTTTTTATAGATGGCTGCTATTAAATTACAGGCTTTTATATTATAGGCTATTATCTAGTTCCAAAATGTTATAAACCAAAAGACTAATTAAACAGTATGTCATGTTATTATACATCTTAAGAAAGAATTTTACGTTGTCCTCCTTACTTAAAATATTTCATAAATTACTCTTATTACCTTTATCTTGTTTATCTTTATTTTCTAAGCGCTTACATATGCATTGCATAAATCTTTCTCCAAATAGGACTTACTTTTACTACATTTGCTGAATTTATTTGATATTTATGCACAAAAGCACGTTTAAACCATTTTTGCATTTATTATCTAACTTGCTAATCGTGTATTTATGTTATAGCTTGAGGAATAGGAACATTTTTATTTTAATATACAAATTGTCTATTACGTTGTAATTTTCTCACTTTTTCTTTTATAGGACCGATTAGTTCTTTTTTTATAAAATCTTTTCTCCTTTTTATTATCTGGTGTTGTTTCTTTATTGTGCCTTGATTTAATAGTTTTAGAAAGCTGAATTGTGGATTGAAATTTTATGTAACAACATCATCATCCTAATAAAAAGCCTCTTAAAGTTAGGGGTTAATAGGTCTCATTACAGTCTGAAATTTTCTTTTAAGATTCATGTTATTTAATAAATATAATAATAACAATAATCAAAAGAATTAAAGATATCTATCAAACGAAGAACCAGATATTGCTCGATTATATCCAATTGTCATAATCTACGAATATTTCTTACCATAAAGACCTTTATTCATTGCAGCATCCATCCAAGAAAATACGTCTTTTGTAGCAATATAAGGTTGTGTTATTTTGTCATATAATCCTTAAGGTTTAAAAGGTCTAACAATATTTACTTTCACAGCAAAATTTTTCACAGCAAAATTCCTTTTCGACTAATCACCTGATGTTTATATTTATATAAAGGATCTATTGTAGTCATATTTGAATTAGGGTGATTTCATAACAAGCAATTTGACATATATATTATTTCTAATTAGATATCTTGTTTATTCTTTAGATTAAAGATTCAATACCATAAAGGCTAAATCTATTACTCTTTGATTTTATTATTAGGGTTACTAAGAAGCTTAACAAATTGCTGTACCTAATAACCAATATTTAAACTAGTCGTAAATGTAATCAGTTAATTGACCCTAACTAATGTCAGGTATTATTTTGGTAACACCATTTATAATTGAATATACATATTTTATGCCTAATTATTATAGTTATCTTTTAAGTGCGGAATTGTGCCTGTACATCATACCCCAATAAAGAAAACCTACTCTTTAAGGGTTTAAATATTGTGATCTATGTTGAGAGAACCATCCTTTTGATATAGAAGAAAGCATAGTTTATGTAATAAACGAAGGCCAACCATGAAGTAATGTTCTATTTGCTAAATCATCTGTAAAAAATGATTATTATAACTTAAATTGAAACATATTTTATTAAACCCAGCTTCTAAGGAGTTTCTTTTAGTTTTACTATCTGAATTTTAATCTTCTTTGATATTTAGTTTGTTATTGGCCTAAATCAAATTGAAATTCTCTTTACATTGCTAAAACAAATTATGGTTGTTTTAATCGTATGTTTCTTTATGCTTACTGTCTCTATCTTATTCCAAATTGACTCATTTATTAATTTATAAATCTAACTAAACCAGAAATAATGAGATTTGTTCCATGATAAGGGGTACTAACTCTTAACGATTTGGTATTAAATACCGAACTCTTCCCTACTTACGCTTTGTTAATTGATTTAATAACTGTGGGTTTTATTATTTTTCTTGGAACTCTAGGAGCCTTTTATATTAAAGATTTTTAATTATTCTACATAGATATCATTGTACTTTAAATTGACTAAAACCGCTCATAACACTAACATCCAAGGGATTATAATTTGATTGGGACGGTCTTATCATGCTAACTTACGCAATTTTAGGAAGCTATTATTATTGTTATAGTGGTAGAGCGTTTGGGTCAAACCGCCCATTACCAATTCTAAAAGCTCCGCTTCTTCCTCTTTATTAATTAGAATCACCTCTTGATTTATTTCGTTTACTCTACTATCTACTCCTTTCCCTTTTTTACGCTATTAAGGATCTACCATCGCCAGCATTTCGTGGTGCTCTTTACACTAATAATGATCTATTAACATTATTAACTCGTCTATTTTAACCGAAATTAATTGATCTATTAAGAAAAGGTTGTTATGGAATATTTTAATCATCGTTAATTATACTTTGACTCATTGAAGCATTTGCTCCTAGAATAGGACGTGTGCGTCTAACAACATCTCGAATCCTGTTGATATAATCGTTCTGAATCCCATTTTGTTAAGCATTTACTGCATATCTTTAATAATATCTTAAAAGCGATTATCCAGGTCTAGAATCCGCAATAAACTCTGAAAGAATGGCGTTAACTAGTGGTTTAAATTATTGATACGAAATAGCTAGTACAAAAAGTGAGACTGATCTATAATGTTATGATTCATTAGCACTATTAATGACAATAGCTTAAGCAATAGCTTAAAATTTTCTGGATTCCGTTTTTAAATCAGTAAAGTATTATAGACATTCGGTTAACATAGTGTCATCATCTGTCGTGACATATTGTTGTACTGCTAAGCTAAGAAGAGCTCTAGAGTACTGTTTTGTATCATCAGGTTTACCTAACACCATACGTTTAACAAATAAATCAAACACTGTATTAGGAAATCTTGATAAGGCCGGGTTTCTCGCAATGGATTATGCAAAATCAGATAATTTTCGATTGATTACTTGTACTGAAATTCCCTTATTTGCTAAACTATTATATTATGGACTCGATCTAATAATAATGGATTGGGGTTAGGGTTGGGGTTGGGGTTGGGGTTAAGGCTGGAGTTAAGGCTGGATAATTTAAACATTAGGCATAGGTATATTTTATTACGGGATCATATCATCAGCTCTATTATTAGCAGCTCTATTATTAGCAGATCTATTACTAGCAGATCTATTACTAGCAACTCTATCAGAAGCTCTATTGTTAGCTGATATAGCGCTATTACTCATTTACATACTGTATTGTAAATCATCATCATATTTTTTGAATCTATTATTTGAATAAACTAATCCACGTTTTAATGCCTATTATATAGATCCATTCCTCATCTCTGTCTGAAAACTAACTCTTTTTTTTTACTTAACAGCATCATTATAATTTTCAGAGTACTTATATTAGGGTTGAATTCGTTTATAATTAGAAAAATTAGATTTAATTTAATATTTAGGTAGAGGCTTGGGGTGTAAGGAGTCTGCTTCTTAATTACGTCTGCTATATAAATCGCTAATCCTTGCGATGGGTTACATACTTTGAGTGTTTTTTTGATAATCGTTAAGTAGAGCTTGAGCTTGTTCTTTAAGAATATTCCCCGATATTTCACCATAATTTAAGGTTCTATTTAAGCTTTTATTCAGTTACGCTATTTTTTTAACACTTTATCGTATTACAGCACCTTTAGTAGCCATTCCTGGAACTAACTAAGATTTAAGTATCTTTTTAATTACTGGAGCTAATTTTTTACCATCTGAAAACGATAATGAGGCTTTAGCACTTAACATTTTTTTAATAGCTGACATATATTTTTTCTATTTCTGTAAATTTTAGGGCGTCGTAGGCAACTACTTAAGTCTTTCCATTGCATTGTCTAAGGCTCCAAGGTAAAGAGCAGCAACAGCCTACACTTACATATCCCACATTACAGCATATTACTTTAATTGGTTATACTATTATTGATTAGAAACTAATTTTTTAGATTTTTATTGCTGTCTTATGTGAGATCCTATCCAAACTAATGGTATTTTTAAAGCATCTTCAAGGTTTTGTCTCATCAAAACACCAGCAATTACTTGAGTTGTGAAAGATTTTTATGAGGCCAATCCTGAATGAACTTTCATTATTAAAGGTTAGATGCGTTTCCAGAAATTGTAAGGATCTAGTGAGCTTTAAATAGTATTAGACATTTTCTTCAATTACCTTTAATTCCATTATTTTTAGGTCATTTTCTTTAGCTTTTAATATGCTTGCTACTTTTAAATAAATTTATTCCAATCATACAATATTTAAGCTTATAGAAATTTCTTTCGCTATTGATACGAAAGGGGATCAAGTAATCTAGCATTAGGTTTTGGTATAGTTTTAACTTTCCTAGTATGGGGATCCACATATCTTCCTACATATAATACAGAAGAGTTTTTAGAAAGAGGACCAAAGCCTGAAACACCCCATTATTAGCTTGCCTATACAATATCTTTTACAATAGTAGGTACTTACTTTTGAATTTAAGGTTGGCTCAGAGAATGATTGGTTAAAGCTTGACTTCTTTGTATATTTTTAGCTTTTGATATACTATTATTTTAATAACGCCTTAATGCTGATTAAACAGTTTTTCCTTACCATGTTTTAGTTTATTTATTAAATTACATAGATTTATCATGAAGAGCTTCATATTGATGTATCTTAGAATTTGGATTATCATGATTATAGGCAAACATTTATAAAGCAGATGATTTAGATTAAGGTCTTGAATTTAATTTTTTTGCTTCTTTGACAAAAAATTTCTAAAATTGTCCTTTAACACTTAAATTAGGTGTTGAAGAATTAATTTGATCTATAATCCCTCTAGCTTAACTGTATTTTTTGACCGACTGTCCAATATCCCTACCCCAGCTCTTCCCTAATGAAGTTAAATTTGGTTAAGTCATGTTATAATTATAAAATGTAATAATAGAACTAAAAAATACAAAATCAATATTAGCAATACGACTAATAATCGATAATTTAACTATTGGAGGACATATCATTATGTTTGAATTAACAAAGTCAAGCGATTAAGTAAATATAATTCAAGTTTTCTACACCACTCGATCAAATCAATTAGTAATAATAACAACACATTTAATAAGAAAAAATGAATATACAACAACAAGAACTAATAGATGCTATGAAAAACTAAATTGATTGATCATTTATCTGTTTATAATTTAAAATGTTTTTGAATAGGAAAAGATAAAATTCCACTGAAAAAAGACCACAATCTATCATCAAAGAGTTCATTAGATAAAAAATGGATAAACCTAACTACAAATTGAGCATGGTTTAAGAATTTGATTAACCTGTAATGAGTTTTTTCTCTCACTAAAAGAACAATCAACTTAATCCTAATGTTTAAGGAGTTAATACTGCTCAACAACGAGTGTTTTTCTCTTAAACTGGCTCTGGGAATTCATTATTTACAATAAATAGATCTATTCAGCCTGGAGTCAACAAATCACTTCTTACTGTTCAACATCTTGATTTTAATCTAATGGACTATGCTAATACAGATTTTCCCTAAATAATATTCTTATAATTAGAGAACGTTAGCGGATATAAGACACCAGCTGGAGCTGATACTCACGCAATTGGATTTATGAAGATATGTGGAAGCCCTACAATAATTCAAAGAGCCGGAGGAATTATATCGTACAATATCAAATACACTTCTACAACTGGGAATCCACTAATCGTTGACATAACAGGAATGCCATAATTGATATTCAACATATCAATGGGGAAGGATCGAATTAGACCGGCTTCTTATCCAATTACTGACTCTGTTTCAGGAGACCTATAAATTACAGATGTAACATTCTGATTAAATAATTCAAATAATTCATAAACCCATCACTTTAATAGTTCTTCCAGCCTACATTTTTATTACCACATTAGCTTATCCGAATATATATTAAGTTTGATCATAAGGGAATTGATTAACTGTTGAGTTATTGAAGGTTATTTAAAATTGTTTCCATCCTATCGTATTAACTCCATTAACTAGTGTTTTAGAATGTCCATATGGTTAAAAAGAATAGGTGAATGCGGCTTTTCCTATATACCTATTCTAGTGAAACCATGATTGACCCATAGCTGTATCAGCATTAACATTTACTATAGATACAGACTACATTTAGTTGTAATTGTACGAAGTTTTTCCTTTTGAGCATAATGATCTATTATATAAAGGTTTAGTATTACTAGCATCATAAATTCGACTGTTAATAGCGAAATTCTTTTTATTTATTTTAGGATGAGGGATATTTGTATTGAATAAAAAGTTATTTGAAAGTAAAATTAACTAATAATATGGCCAATTATCACCAGTTTGATCGACCATTTAAGGATTACCAGCATTACCAACGATTGGTTGAATTGGATAGTAAATAGTGTTTGCTCTTAACTGCATTTGTGTAATATTGTTTGATAGTCTAAATTGTTTTCTACAATAGGAATACTTTAAGTATTAATTAGAAAGGAAAATTACAACAATTTGAGCTAGAGATTAGGTATTACAAGGTATTTGATTGGTTTGTTTAACATAAGACCCTGTGGGTAATTGATATTGAGCAAGAAGTTGCCAAGACTTGCTAGAGAATTAAATGGGTTTATATAATTGTGCTTAAACTCTTTGCATTAGTTATTAATTATTCATTGTATAGATGTGCCAGGTCCAGTTAATTTATGAATAGTACCATTTTCTTTTAATCTGATTATTCATTCCATCTTGATCAAATTAATGTACATCGCTTAAGCCTGTACTAAACATCCAATAAGGATTTAATGTTAGTTATAGAATTAGATTTTAATAGAATCCCGCAGGTATTAGTCTGAATTGATCTGGAGGTATTAGAACTCCGCAAATTGAAGAAGCTAAAGGCATTCTATAACGACGTTTTGAGATAGGAACAGGAACGTTTTGAATAACACCGTATGCCATCTGACACTGAGGAATGGTTGGTGACAGCATAGGTTAAAAACCTCCAGTACAAAATTAAGCACACAATGGTTTAGCATATCCTGAAACACCACAAGGTTGTTAGGTATGAGCTTTAGTATTTGTAGGATTTTGTGCTTATAAGTACGCTTTCAATGGATTTATTCCATCACCAAATTAAATCTAATATGGTGAGTTAACATTATATCCTTTACTGTCCCAAGTAGAATAATCCCATGTTTGATTTTTAATTCTAGGATTAACTAATGTGTTTGAATCTGGTGAATCTGGATATTAATTCTTATTAATATAATATTTGTATTAGGCTCTAAGATTAGGTCCTCTTTTATATGAATCAACAATATTTACAGTGGGTCTATTTGCTACAGCATTTGCAGCAGAGTCCACAGAGATTAATGCAAAATTGCTATAGCTTTGATGAGTATTATACGTGCCTCCTTACAGAGCTCTATTAGCTGTGATATTAGTATTATTAAAGGGAGTTAATGTTTTAATAGTAGCTTGATATGTTCCCTGATTAATTGGAGTTAACGTGGGACTATAACCATTAGAAAATGTTTGCTAATATGATAATTGATTATCAATAGGTGCATTTGCTGCTTATGATGTAGCTACTGTTAAATTTGATCTAATTTATCTTCTAGTTGTGGACATAGATGATTGTGTTGGTATGTTTACGTATCCTAACCCCTATGATTATCTAGATTAACAAACCCATTAGCTAAATCCAATATCACAAAGATATGCTAATATTGTATCGTATTACATGATTCTTTAAATCTAATAACCTTGATGCGTTATAACCATTTGGCTTATCATTCCAAAAGCTGAGTTATCTATTTGTACTCCTCCAACAGGACATAAAGCTAATGGAACTTATACTGTAGCTTAAACATGTGATCGATACCAATCTACCAAACCCGTATTTATATTTGAAGCTAATTTTACAATTGCATTAGTTTACCAGAATTGATTCGAAGAAAGAGGATAAATCACCCATTACTGAAAAGTTGTTGCTTGTCCTCGTAATCTTGGTCCGATGTATGATAATTATGGAGGTAAAAAATCCTAAATACTCATTAATCAAATTGATTATAACATAAAATCAAGATTTGGTAATAACTGGTTTTGCTATTTAAGTTTTTTCGCCTACAGGTGGTACATATGTAAAAAATCGTTAATGAGGATATCTTCGTATTATGGATGTATCTACTTATGTAGTTTTACTACCTAAGCCCAGCTTTCGCTCTTCCATAACCTTTATGTCCAATCCTTGTTTTATGTTGTTCTTTATTGCAATACCTTTCTATGATGGGCTTAAAAAGCGGCCTTATCGAATTTTTACTTACTTTGCATTTTAACACTCTAGTTAATCATCTTCATTTGTTATGGTGAAAGACTTTACAATTTACTAATAAGCTATAGGATCTTATTTTACTTGACATACTGTAGAATCTCGCTATTTAATACTAGAATTTATAGCTATCTATTTGTTTTATCTATTTATGCCATCTATTTTGCTAATAAACTCACGACCATCCTTTATTCTTTGCTATTTTAGAATTAATTAACGGGAAATTTACCTTCTTCTAAGAATTTAAGAAGCCTATCTTATTATTCTTTATTATTAGCTTATGTCATTATTAATTGGTTATTTTACATTTTGAACCTTTACTTTATCCTTAATCTAGCTAAAGTTGTCCTTTTTAACCTGAGGTCTCTAAAGTTTATCTCTGGCTTCTTTTAGCCTTAGTTCATAATTTTTATAATATTAATTCATTTATAATATGATAGCTGTAGGACGAGCAGCAGCAGGTATGTTTGGATCACTAATGAGACAAATATGGCCACAATTAATTTCTTGGGGTGTAAATCAATTAATAACATCAAATTTTGGGAACACTTATATTGCTCCAGGATTTAGAGGTCCAGTGCTACAGTTAGGTGAAAAAATTTCAAAAATTGCAGGTGGAGGGATTTACCAAGCACCAAGAGTTGCAGCAAATAGTGTAATGGCAAAACAAAATAGCAGATTACCTACTAAATCGTTCTACTAAGCACCATTAGTATAGTCATAGTAGGATTAATAGCATTAAGATCATAAGTACATGCCGTTAAAGCATAGAAAGTCTATTATGAAATCAAGATACAAATGATTAATTATATTAACGATTATGATGTATAAATAGATCTTTATCTGTTTTAATTAATTAATTGCCGCCATTTTATAATATTAAAATGGGATAGAGTGACGGTGTTGCTAAAATTGATATGCAAAGAATATCATCATAATCTATTGTCAACCCAGCTAGGTTTTTGTCTTTTGTTTAATAAGAAAAAATAAAGTAGTAAGTTCCTGTTTGGGATTAAAATAAACATAGACTGCTTTACTACACACCACCTACTAAGGAATAAAGCCCTAATGTCAACAGAAGAATGAAAGTTCAATTAACATATTTAGACAAAAGAACTGGGTAGATAAAAAATAAGAAGATAAGTTTTTGTTAAGGAAATGAATACATTTTCACTAAGGATTAAAGATAAAGAATGAGAGTTCTAAATTCAATGAAACATAAAAACAATCCATTACATCATTAATATTGGAGAGCTATAATTGGATTTTCTGGACCATAATTCACTTAAAATGTGTTATCAGCGATGAGGCCTCTAATACAAGCAAATTGGCGGTAAATTCAACAAACTAAACCCAAAAGAGATTATGGAGCGATAATATAGAAAAGAAAAGCTACAATGATGTAAAGATATGGATCCGATAAGCCATTTGTTATTCATGCAAAGAAAACAGAATTTTGATTTATATAATCGATATGTCATTTCCTGAATTTAAATTTTTAGATGTTAAGTAAAGATAGAAGCCAGTTGAAAATATTCTGATGAGAATAAAGCGTTAATAAAACAAATAAGGAGTATAGATCCATTAAAGCACTTAGAAAATACTACTATCATCATTTATAATAGGAGTACTTGGTCCTCCAGGATCAGGGAAAAGCACATTGATATAATAGTTCTTAAATAACTAGTTATTTTACGCTAAAAAATTCTAAAGAGTTATTTTCGTTGGATAATCTAATTACAAATCTCTTCTTCAAGATGAATTCAACACTAAAAAGCATTTCGATATTGATTGGGTTTACAATCATATTAGATAAGCAAACGTTTGGGGATGTACTAACATGTTAATAGTTTTTGATGATGTAATATCTCAATTAAAAGAAAGTAATATTTCTCATAGACTCCAGCAACTGTTCTATAATAGAAGACATCTATTAAATAATGGCACTATTTCTATTGTAGTAACATCACAGAAGTGGACATCATTTCCAAAGTTTATGCGTACCTGTCTCAACGGGCTGATTATATTCGGAACTAATAAGTATTAATCTTAGAGTTGTTGGAAGTAGATTAGAACAAATATAGGGAAAACATTGTTCTCAGAATTAGTTAGCAAAATGCAAGCACATTAATTCATATTTTTAAATTTTAAGAATAATAAAATATTTGATAAGAACTGGAGTGGACTATGATTGAAGTTTCATGTGCAAATGATAATTTGATGACCTTATTAACCGTATTGATAGCATTATTAACATTAAGTCAAACAGTTATCCAAGTAAAAGCTTTTAGAAGAGATTACCTATTCGTTACAGATTAAGATAAACATAAATGATATATATATCATTAATTATAAGCATAAACGATATAAATACCAATAATAAGATAAACAAAATGATATACATATCAATTTAAGATAATCATAAAATAACATACCTATTAATCTGGATTTAATCTAATAGACTATCTTTGCACATACATTTCCATATATATATTTTTTTTTATTATTTTTATTTTTTTCTTTTCCCAAAGCATCAATATAAAGGGAAAATCACAGTTATGTTCCCAAGAGAATCACCTATTCTAACAACTTGCTGCATGAGTTTAAGAAGAAGATCGAGCTTAGAAAGCCTCTAAAAAATGCTCAACCATATACATATCATTAAAGATAGCATAAATGATACACATTTAAATCATTTAAGGTAAGCTTATGTTTTTCGCATAAAACCTTCAAATTAATTCCACCGTAAGTTAAATCCATAACGTGTTGGCTGTATATTATCGGCATAATAGTTGTAATGGCGTATCCCAACATATCTATGACCTTTATATTAATCAATAATGAGCATAATACTGCCTTCATACGTCTTTGTGATTTTTTTATCATAAAATTACCTTTTTAACATAACAAAATCACGGAATATTCTATCGACTAACAATTTACTATCAAATTTAACAGCTTTATGCGTATAATATTACTAGCCTTGCGCATTGACAATTGATAAACCCCACCAGAACCGGCCTTTATATTTTTTCATTATTAGCGTTTGATTTCCCAGTTTTTCCACAATTAGATTCTAACCCAGTTATAATTATCTATACTGCAGATCGTCATTGGTATTTTCAGAATGAATTGACATCAAATAATATTTATAAACTTAATATGATGAGAGTAAATGGGGTTGGGGTTGTAACTCAAAACCAAATAAATAAGAAAAAGTAAGCAATTATAAAGGCAGTTATCTCATAATAAGAAAAGAAATAGCATTATGAACACCGTCGCATCTAAAGATTAAAAAGATTCGAAGATTTTAAGCAATTATTGAACAGTTTTATTCCTGATTAATCAAAATAAAGCGAAAGTTCAGAGGTTTAAGAGTATATAATTATTAATTAATGCGAGTAATAAGAAAACTGCAAAGAAGAGACCAAACAAAGCAGCAAAAAAAGAATATATACTTCTGAATCAAATGTAAAATAATGTAAGTAATCAGAAAGTAAAGATTAATGCCTTCGCTATTTGGATCCATGGTTCAGAAGATGATTATATTA
>DAORKG010000053.1:0-16807 GCA_035439445.1 Bacteroidia bacterium | reverse complement strand
AACAACACAAACTTTACCATTTGCCTGTCCACAATTAGAATTTGTAGCACTTGTAACTGCTGTTAATGCTGCAGGTTCAGTTAGTGTAAATGTCAATACGTTTGTACAAGATCCATTAGATGTAATAGTTACTGTTTGGCTACCAGCACATAAATTATTTACTGAACCTCCAGACTGTAATCCTGGCTGCCATAAGAATGTTGGTAATCCAACTCCTCCTGTAAATGCTATGTTTCCAGTGCCATCGCAAGCTCCATTACATTTAACGTTTGTTGTAGTTAAAGTTGTTGTAAATGGTGCCGGTTCAATAATTGTAGCTGTTGCTGTTGCGATACAACCATTAGCATCTGCAACTGTAGCAACATAAGATCCAGCAGTTAACGAACTCGCGGTTGCTGCATGAATAGTTCCATTTGGTGTCCAAGTATATGTAAACGCTCCTGTACCTCCACCTGGAGTTACCACAGCAAAACCATTATTCCCTCCATAACAAGTAATACTTCCTGTTGAAGTAATATTAGCAGTTACCTGTGTTGGCTCTGTAATTGTAACTTGTGAGCTAGCTGTACAAGAATTTTGATCTGTTGCTAACATGGTATATGTGCCTGCACAAGCGCCAGTTAAGGTTTGTGATGACACTGGACTTGCTCCACCTGTCCAAACATATGTTATGGGACCAATTGCGTTTGTTGTTGAAGCAATGGCTAAACCATTGCAAGCACTAAAACAAGTTACATTTGTTGATGTAATACTTGCCGCCATAGCTGGAGGATTTGTTAATGACATACTAGATGTTACTACACATCCATTACCATCAGTAACTGTTAATCCATAGTTATTTGCTGTTAAACCGGTAACGGTTGTCCCATTTGCTCCATTCGACCAAGTGTATGTGTAAGTTGGTGTTCCTCCAAAAGCGGCAGCTAATCCTGCTCCGTTATTCGCACCAAAACATTTTGGGTTTGTTGGAGAAATTGTTACTGTTAATGCTGTTGGTTGAGTAATTGAAACACTTGTAGATGTTACACAACCTGCGTTATCAGTTGCAGATACAGTATATAAACCGGCACATAGATTTGTAGCAGTTGACGTAACTTGTCCGTTGCTCCATAAATATGTGTAAGGAGTTACACCGCCGGTAACAGAGGTTGTTGCTATTCCATTACATAATCCAAAACAAGTAACATTTGTTTGACTTGTTACACTTATACTAGGTCCCGCTACGTTAGGTATTGTAACTGCTACTGCTTGAGAACAGTTATTAGCGTCTTGAACAAGAACAGTATAAGTATTTGCTAATAGTCCTCCAACAACAGTTGTAGTTGGTGAACCAGGGGAACTCCAAATATATGAGAATCCTCCTACTCCACCAGATGCTGATACTGTTCCAGATCCGTTTGCTTGTCCACAATTTGCAGCGGTTACAGATGACGTCAATGTAATTGAACTAGGTTGAGTCACAGAGATTGAAGATGTGATTGAACATCCGTTTATATCAGTAATTACACATGAATATGTGCCTATTACAACATTTGGTACAATTGCTAAAGTACTCGCTAAAGTTGGCCAAGAATAGGTATATGGTCCTGTTCCTCCAGAGCCAGCTGCTGATACAGTACCGGTAGCTGTTCCAAAACATTTCACGTTATTGGAGTTCATGATTGATGTTAATACAGGTGGTTGTGTTATACTTCCAACTGCTGTTGATTTACATCCATAAAAATCAGTAATTACACAAGAATATGTTCCTGGTGCTAAGCCTGTAGCGGTTGCAACTGTCTGTGTTGGTGTTGTCGTCCATGAATAAGTAAATGGCGATGTTCCTCCGGTCATACCAGCTGTCATTATACCATTATTAGCTCCATTACATGTTACGTTTGTTGAACCGGTAATAGATGCTGCTCCACCAGGTGTAACTCCAATTACTACTGGGCTTGAAATTACACACCCATTTGCATCAGTTGCTGTTACTGTATAGTTTCCAGCTACAACGCTATTTGAAGTAGCTGCTGCTCCTCCTGATGGTGTCCAAGAATAGGTATATGGTCCTGTTCCTCCAGTTACTGTTGATGAACCAACTCCGTTTGCTGCTGTACAATTAGCATTTTGAGAAGAAACAGAAATTGCTAAAGCAGATGGTTGAGCAACAACAACTGATTGAGTAGCTGTACATCCATTTGCGTCTTTAATCCCGATTAAATATGTTCCCGCAAATTGATTTACAAATGTTGTAGATGTTTGATAGACCCCATTATTTAAGTTGTAAGAATATGTTGGTGTTCCACCCGAACCAACAACATTAATCGTACCTGTTGCTGTACCAAAACATTTTACCATTAATGATGATGGTGTAATTGATACAGGTGTTGGTTCTGTTATTGTAACACTGGTAGTAGCAATACAACCCGCTGCATCTTTCACAGAAATATTATAAGAACCTGCCGGTAATCCATTGAAAACTCCTGTACCAGCTGTTGGTCCAAATACCTGTGTTGGTGATGTAAGTGTGTAAGTAAATGGTGCGCCAGCTCCTCCTGTTGGTATTGCTACTGTACAAGATCCATTAGACATTCCAAAACATGTTACATTTGAGATATTTGTGATCGATGTTGTTGGACTTCCTAAACTAATAACCGTATATGGCACCGATAAAGTACATGTATTAACATCTTTAATTATTACTGTATGAGGACCCGCTGCTAAGCCTGTTGTTGTAGCGCTTGCAACAAATGGTCCACCGTCATAAGAATAACTATATGTAGGTACTCCACCTGTAACAGCAGACACTGTTGCTGTGGCATTAGATGTACCGCAACTTGCTGTTGAAGCATTAACGGTTGCTGAGGTTATTCCTGCTGTTAATCCAACATTAAATGTTATTGGAAATGTACAACCATTAGCGTCTTTTACAGTTAATGAATGTGTTCCGGCTGCTAAACCAGTAAATGTAGATGTTGTTGCAAATGCTCCTCCGTCTAATGAATAACTATATGTAGGAGTTCCGCCTGTTACACCAGTAACTGTATATGTTCCGGTTGCTCCTGCACAAGTAGCAGGACCAGCTGTTCCATTTATTGCAGTTGGACCAGGTATATTAACTATGCTTATTGTTTTAGTAAACACACAGCTATTAGCGTCTTTTACAGTTACAGAATAGGTTCCTGGTGCTAATCCTGTAGTTGGTGACGTTGCAGAAAATGCTCCGCCGTTTATAGCATAACTATACGATGGTGTTCCGCCGGTTGGAGTTCCAAATGTAAAACTTCCATTAGAGTTTCCACACGTAGCGTTTGTTGGAACTAATGTAATGTTTGTTGGTCCTGGTGTCATTGTTAATGTGGCAGAAACCGTAAATGTACATCCGAAACTATTTGTTAAAGTAATTATCGGAGTTCCAGCTCCAAGACCTGTTACTGTTTGACCCGAAACAGAACCTAAACTACTGGCAAAACTCGCAATCGTTTGTGCACAACAAGATGTATTATTTATAAATATTTGGCCATTATTATTACCACATGTAGGATTTGTAAATGTTAATGTTGCTGCAGGATTAGGGTTAATCACCACAACGTTAGTTGTTGTATTTACACAAACACCACTTGTAACCGTATGCGAAACAGTATATGTTCCTGGTGCTGTAAACGTTGCGCCAACATAATTTGTTTGAGTACTTGTAGCAGGGGCACCTGCAGTTGGATTAAAAGAGTATTGGTGAGTTGCTGCTGTAGTTCCTGTATTATTGAATGTAAATGAATTTCCAACTAAACATTGTGTTGATGCTCCCGTAAATGTAGAGGTAACTGTTCCAGTGTTTGTAATTGTTACTGTTTTTGTTAGTGTACAACCCTTACTATCTGACATAGTTAATGTATAAATTCCAGCAGTCGTAAGTCCTGTTGGGTTTTGTGCGTTTGATGAAAACGCCCCAGGACCAGTCCAAGTATATGTATATGCAGGTGTCCCTCCTGAAGCAGAAGTGCTAATAGAACCAGCTCCTGCACAAGTTGCATTTACAGGTGTAACTGTTGCTGCTAATGCTGTTGGTTGTGTAACTTGAACAGTACCATTTACAGCACATAAGTTTTTATCAATAATTTGAACTGTATATATACCTGCCGCTAATCCTGTAATTGTATTTGCTCCCGGTGCTCCGGTTGTTGTAGACGTATATGAGCCTGGACCTGTCCAATTATATGTGTAAGGGTTTTGCGTTCCAACTGGGGTAGCTGTTGCTGAACCCGTAGAAACACCATTACAATTTAATGGAATAGAGGACATTGTTGGCGGGCAACATGAGCCTATTGCATTAAATATTGTTGGTGCATCCCCAGCACAACCTGAATTTGTCCACGAACCTGATTCACCATCTCCACTTGTATTAAATGATACTGATAAATTTGAACCTGGTGAACAAGCAGCTGCAGTTGTGACGTCAATACAAAAGTTCCACTGAGAAGCTGTAGCTGTAATACCCGGATCTCCTAAATTATTTGATGGATTAAATGGAGTTGATGTTTCCCAATACCATCCTTGACCCCATGTTACACCATTTTTCACAAACGAACCAGTTGTATATTGCCAAGACCCACCAGTACTCATTGACGTTGGAGAATTTGGCACTACAGATGCCGCATTCCAACCAGATCCTAAAGTTAATTGAACGCCATGCAACCAATTGGTGTTTACATGATTATACTGATTAACATGAAAGCAAATATTCACAGTTGTATTTGGAGGATATGCTCCATTTACTGGAAGTGGGTTAACTGTTAGAGTGGTTCCTTGTAAACAGTCGGCACAATCCTGTGAGTTATTAATAGTCAGCGTATAACTTCCTGTCTGACCAGTAGCACCGCTAATTTGCATATAATATGTATTACCTGGTATTAATTGATCAATTCCCATAGTTGCTGTTCCCGCAGATCCAACAGCACAACCTCCAACGCCTCCGCCAAGGGAAGCACATGTTCCAGAATAAAATGAAATGTTTGGAGTAGAAAAAGTAGAATTTACGGTAATATTAGCATGGTACCCTGTTGCCACAAATTTATACCATACATCATTTGCCGGGAAATTTTGGGTAGCAGCGGCTCCACTACAGTTTGCTTGATAGATATAAGGATTTCCAGGAGTCGCAGTATTTAAATTACCTGTAACCACAGAGTTTGTACTAGTTTTCACACCTGTACCGCAAGCGGGAACAGCTCCTATTGGAATATTAATAGCTCCACCACAGTTATCATTAACTTGTGAAACTAAAAAATTATTTATAAAAAGTAAGGAAAGAAATAATACAGAGAAAAAAAATTTTTTCATGATAATTTAATAATTAGTTCGATTTAGTTTGACCTGACTCTACTCCTGCGACAATCCAACCACTAGGTAAAATCTCAAATAGTGGGTATTTATAATTTGGCATTGCTGGATAATTTGTATAGAAATTAATATCTAAATCAGGCTTTATATTTCTTACCACTAAATCTTTTGCGGAAATCAACTCCAAATTGAAGCCATTTTTAAAAGTAATTAATACACTTTGAGTTTGAAGTCTAAATTGCTCAAAATCAGCAGCTTCAATGCTTTTAGTATAAAATGCTAAATCTGAAGAAGAAATGTTTTCCCCATGAATTACAAAACTATTTTTTATGGTAGTTTTATTTTGTGAAAACGCTTTTTCGTAGCTCAAGCAGAAAACAAAAAAGAATATAATCAGGACGCTTATTTTTTTCATAATAGGTTTTTATTTACCCCAAAGATATGATATTAGAATAAAAACGGGCGTTTTTTTACTAATTAAGGATACTTCTTTACTCATTTGAGTAGGTATAAAATAAATCTTTTTGTAAAAACTTTGTAGAAATCCTCTATTAAATCTCTTTTCTCATTCGGGCAACTGGTATGTCTAATTGCTCTCGATATTTAGCAACTGTGCGTCGTGCAATGTTATATTTTTTTTCTCTCAATATTTCACACAAAGCGTCATCTGTTAATGGTTTCTTTTTGTCCTCATTAGCGATACATTCCTGAAGAATTTTTTTAACTTCTCTCGTGCTTACCTCTTCCCCCCCATCGGTGCTCAAAGATTCAGAGAAAAACGTCTTTAATAAAAAAGTCCCATAAGGGGTTTGAACATATTTACTGTTTGCTACACGGGATACCGTAGAAATATCTAAGCCTACCTTATCAGCAATGTCTTTTAAAATCATTGGTTTGATTTTAGACTCGTCACCTGTAGAAAAATACTCTTGTTGGTACTCCATAATAGCGTGCATAGAAACAAGCATTGTTTGATGTCTTTGCTGAAGTGCTTCAATAAACCATTGGGCAGATTCTATTTTACCTTTTACAAAAGAGCTTGCTTCTTTTATAGATTTTTCTTTTGCCCTTGAGTATTCCTTAAGCATTTCAATATAATCGTTGCTTATTTTTAGTTCGGGCAAATTTCTTTGATTAATGCTTAATTCAGGAAGTCCATCCACAACGCTGATATTAAAATCAGGAACAACCTCAGACATTTGTCCTTTATTGTCTCCTTCTGAATTTCCAGGACGTGGATTTAAATGTGTAATTTCTGCTATTACTTCTTTTAAATCATCATCCTCAATATTTAATTTACGAATAATTTTATCGTAATGCTTTTTAGAAAACTCGTCCATCATGGTTTTTACCACTTCGATAGCTAGTTGAGTTTCTTTTGCTTTAATCGGTTTTCTTTCAAGCTGAATTAACAAACACTCCTGTAACGTTCTGGCACCTACTCCAGCAGGATCAAACTCTTGGATCGTTTTTAAAACTTCTTCTAATTCTTCTTTCGTAACTTGAATATTTTGAGAAAAAGCCAAATCATCAACAATTAAATCCAAATCTCTTCTGATATATCCATCTTCATCTATACAACCAATTAAATATAAACCAATAGAAAATTGTTTTTCAGTTAAATCTCTTAAACCTAACTGCTCTTCGAGTTGAGAATGAAAATCGGGACCCTCAACAACAACTGTTTGAAAAACCTCATCATCTGCACTTCTATTGGATATTTCATATTTATAAGCATCCAAATCTCCCGCATCCATGTAATCTTCTAACTCATAACCATCATCAATTTTATCAACTTCTTTCTCCTCAAAATCGTTTGAGTCATCTGAGTCGCTGTTATCTACTTCGTCGTATTCGTTTTCTACTTCCTCGGTTTCAGCTTCCGTATTATCTTCCTCTAAAGCCGGATTAAGCTCCAACTCCTCTTTAATTCTTTGTTCAAGAGCAACCGTTGGCAACTGCAACAACTTCATCAACTGAATTTGTTGAGGAGAAAGTTTTTGCAATAGTTTTAATTGTTGTGTCTGCTTAAGAGCCATAATCTTTAGCAAATATACAAAAAGAGCCTCGAATATTTTTCGAAGCTCTTTAAATAATATAAACTAATGTTTAGTAATTATAATAAGGAGAAATTAAAGCATATACCACTACACCTGTTAATGTAACGTATAGCCAAATAGGATAACTGAAACGAGTGATTTTTTTATGTTTTACCCTATCGTCCTTTAATGCGAAATAAAACGACAACAGTATCATTGGTAATACAATAACCGCTAATAAAATATGGCTTAATAATATAACTAAATATACCGGTCTTATTCCTGAAACCGCAGCAAGCTCCATTTCATCAAGAATGCCATTATGGTCCACATCACCAAACTTAGTATCCGGAATAAAATAATGAGCGGTAACGTATGAAATTAAAAATAAGCTTGATAATAAAAATGCTGTTAGATTCAGTTTTTTGTGTAACTCAATATTTCTTTTTTTAATTGCCCATAAAGATGCAATTAATAGCACGCTACAAGAACCATTTAAAAACGCATTTAATAAGGGTAATTTATAAATAAATGCAGGGAATGTATCGGGAACAGGAATTAGTTTTTGATTTAAAACAACAACAACAACGCATATTAGAGCGCTAACCCCTAACACAATTTTAAAAACTGTTTTATCGTTTTGTTTATTTAATACTGTTTGTGTGCTCATAATTAGTTTTGAATAAATGTTCCTTTAAATTTTGTAAAAGTAGTGTTTTCAAAAAACAAACTAGCCTCAACTAGGTAGTTATTTTCTTCACCTTTTTTATACTTTAGTTCCATAGTAAAAGAAGGATGTTGTGTTGGAATAATCATTCCTGTAAATTTAATATTATCTCCTTTTGTCATTATTAAATTTATCCCTATCTCGTTTTGTAAAACCTCTTTTATAATTTGTGTTTGACAAACTCCGGGAACTACAGGCATTTGTTCGAAATGACCTTTGAATATAGAGTGATTGGGGTTTAGTTTGATTATTGTGTGTATTGTTGAATCGTCAGTTTTATTTGTGGATTCAATGTTATAAAAGTCGTTAAGTAAAAACGTATTTGTCATTTTATTATTCGATTTTGTTTAGTTCGATTTTTATTTTTACTAGCCCATACTGCAGCGATTTAATTTGGCTATAGGTAGTATTATCCGCATCGCAAAGATAAGTAATTTTTGAGGTTTTTTTCTTGTTTAAAAAGGTTGCTTGAGTTGTCAATTTATTAGAGCTTGTTACTAAAAAATAGCGCTTCTCTTTTCCATTTATAAGCTCATAGATTTTTTGTTTGCTTTTCAAAAAACCTGTTTCACAGTTTCTGTTATAAACATCCATCAAGAGCATGTTTTTAAAATTTGTCTTTAAAACATTAATCAGCTTAGGCTTATTCATCGGCTCAAACACATATACCATATTAAGGCTTGTGTCTTTTTTTTCTAAATCAAACATTTTCATTCCAAGTTCTGTTACAAATATCACATGAGTTGTAATAGAATCTGTTTGTTTAACAATTACGATTCCCGAAAAATGCTTGTTTAAAACATCAATGCTTGCTTTAAACTTAGAAGAAGTTCCATTAGGATCAATAACCGGTAATAGGTTTTGATGAGTTATGGTTTCAGGAAATGGCTTAACATTACTTTG
Organism: Bacteroidia bacterium; assembly: GCA_035439445.1. Classification (GTDB taxonomy): domain Bacteria; phylum Bacteroidota; class Bacteroidia; order B-17B0; family Aurantibacillaceae; genus UBA4416. The sequence goes on along the minus strand of DAORKG010000053.1, from coordinate 7,822 downwards.
ATATTTGGAAATACTGCACGAAACTAAAATAGTAAATAGAAAAAAACTACTTAACAGTAAATATCGTTTCGGCAATTGGCGCATTTAGTTTTTTGTTTGTGAAATCAAGAGATGTAACATCATCGTTGTTTTCAATCATTTCCATTTTAGACACCGAAGTTACGTTTTTATCAAAATACAAATTAATTTTTTTAAAGGTTTCTTTCATGTTTTTTACCTGAGGAATAAGCTCCAATTTGTATCCTTTGTCGTTTTCAAAATAGCTAGTTTTAAATTTATTGGATTTGAATATGGTTCCCTGAACGCAAGACAGCATAATATCGTTGATTTCCTTAAACACCTTATTGCTATTCATGTCATATTTAGTGGTCTTTTTTTCATCTTTAATGATTACCTTTTCCTTATTAATCACAATCAAATATTTAGAAGGTGATGCATACTCCCAACGTAATAAATTATCTTTTTTAAATACAAAGTGCCCTTTGCTTATTATCTTTTCAGATAACATGCTCAGGTTTTTTTCTTGCACAAAATCTGCCTCAATAGATGAGGTTGATTTACTCATGCTTTCTATTTTCTGTTTTAAAAGTGTTGTATCTTTTAATGTTTTGAATGTTTGTGAAAAACAAATAAAGGGAAATAATAAAATGATTAGTGTTTTATACATGAATCAAAATTAAAAATAAATCATGGTGTTTTTAATATCAAGAATGTTAAGAAACTTTAAGACAAATTCCACTTTTTCTTCCATTCTTCCATAAAAGGAGGCATTGTAATAAAAAGCTCTTTATTTAACGGATTCATAAATACTTGGGTAGTGCGACCTGTACATGCTAAATAGCCGTGTTTTAAACTTGTGATTTTATATTCAAAAATTAATTTTGCAGCAGGAGTATTGACGAATGTTGTTTCAATAACGGCCGTATCTCCATATTCTAAGATTCGTTTAAAGTTTATTTGTAAGTCTACTAACGGCACTGCCAATCCATATTTGTAAACATCCATGTATCCTAATTGATACTGCTTACCAAAAGCTTCTCTACCATCTTCAAAATATCTTACATAATGACCATGCCAAACAACACGAAGCGAATCAACTTCACTAAATTTAATTTGCGATTCTGTTTGATTTTTTAACATATAACAAATGTAACAACGATTAATGATATAACACGATATGGTTTAGTTTGTTTTGTTATTTAATTAACTATTTTAGATATCTCTTTTTTATTTAAAACAAAAATGGTAAATTTGATAGAAATGGGATTATTAACTAAAAAATAAAAATTATGAAAAAAGCTTTACTATCATCCATGTTAATGTTTTCTGTTTTAGCAAATGCTCAAAACAAAAACTTAGTAATAACTTCTCCGGGGAAGCATGTTCACACTTTTAAGCAAACAAATATTTCGGCATATAAGGCCTCAAACTCGTCTTTCTTGCAAAGTAAAACATTAAATCAGACAGGTTCTGCTTGGTTTAATAAAGTAGACTATGTAGAGTTCATTATTCCACAAACACAAGTTTTTAGCGCTATGCATGTGTTTCCGGATTCTACAATTATTTTAGGATACGACTCAGGAAATCAACCAATTTATCCATGGGTTCATAAAGCAGCAAATTATATGGATCCTTCATTTATGATACAACAAAATATCATAACAGATAAATTTGCTACATACACTATAGATTCTGTTTCAGTTGGTTACTTGTATGAGAGAAATACAGGAACATCTAATAATACAGCTGACTCATTAATTATTCAAATAATTGCAGAAAATCATGCACTTGATTATACCTTGACCGGCCCTCCGGGATTCCCATATCAAGATATTACTTATACCTATACCTCAAATAATCTAACCGGCATGACTGTTCTAAAGCGATTAAGTATTCCTTTAACGTATGCTGATACGTGTGCAGGTGGTTTGTACAAGCAAATCAAAGCAGCAACTCCCGGTATTGCCGCACAAACAAATTCTAAAAAAATAGGAATGGTTGTTTCGTTTAAGCCGGGCTACACCTATACTACTACAGATTTATTAATTGGTGACGGAACAAATATTGCAAACAAAAACGTTTTCTTTATCCTAAGCTCAGAAGAAAACGGTACAAATACCGACCCTACAGTTTTTGGTGTTCCAAATGATTATACATCTGATATGAATATGTCTTACATCTTAGACCAATCTGTGAGATATAATACTAATGCAAATGGATGGAATGGTTATTTTTTACCAACTTTTGCATATACAACTCCTTTCAGATATGAGCATCATGACCTTGGATATAAATTAACTGTAAATATTACAGGTATTGAAGAAATCAACCAAAAAGGATTTGCTTTAGGACAAAATGCTCCAAATCCGTTTAACGGAACATCTGTGGTTGAATATCAACTAGTTAAGCCTGCTTCTGAAGCTAGTTTTAAGGTTTCTGATGTAATGGGTCGAGAGATTTCAAATGAGAAAGTAGCTACTGAAATTGGTAAACACAGCATCGAGTTAAAAAATTATGCGTCTGGTGTTTATTACTATACATTGACGGTAGACGGAAACGCTATTACTAAAAAAATGATTGTTGATTAGTAAATTTCATCTCATTTTTAACATAAACCAGCCTATTTTTAGGCTGGTTTTTTTGTTTTTATTATTATCTATTACTACATTTGTGTAAACTAAAATTAACTCAAAGTAACATGAAAAAAATCTACTCTTTATTAGCTGGTGTATTATTTACATCTGCTGCTTTTGCTCAAGCACCAAATTCTTTGGTTATGCCAAATAAGAATGTGACTAAGGCAAGAGCATTTGATCGTTCAGCTTTAAAAGCTAACAACAACACTAAGTCTAATGCGTTAAACAAAACTGCTTCAGCTCCATCTGGTTGGTTCAACTACGGAACAGCTGTAGAAGCTTTACTTTCTGCAACTAGCGACTTAAATTCTAACTACTTATTCCCAGATTCAACTGGTTATGGTGAATTTGGTACTGGTAACTTTGCTGGTATTTGGATTCATCACTTAGCTGAAGTTGGTGACTTTAGATCTATTGCTTTCTCTTCTGATCCAAACACTAACTGGGTAACTAACGGTACTCCATTTACTGTTGACTCATTATCTATTTTCTATGCGTATACAAGAAATCACCCAAATCCAAACATCGTAGATACATTAGTGTTTACTATTTTTGATAATACAACTGCTACAAACGTTGGTAATAGTGGATTTTTAAACAGTTCTGGTTTCCCTGGTGGAGCTGATACTTTATCTTTCAAAAGATTAGGATACAGACAAACAGCTAACATTATCGCTGCTGCTAGTAACACAGCTAACTTACCTACTGGTCAACAAAAATTCAAATATGCTTTAACTATTGCTGATACTGCTGCTGCTGCATACAGAGAATTAGCTGTTAAAGTTCCTACTCCATTTGCTTCAACTGGTGGTAAAGTAGTTGTAGCGGATGTACAATTCATCCCTGGATACACTTATACTTTAACTCAACAAATCGATGCTACTGCTAATGCTTTCTTCTTTACTTCATTAGAAGAAAATGGAGCAAGTACATTATTCAACTTCTTCGATTGTAATTTCGGTTCTGCTGCATGTGACTACAATGCTTCTCACATTTTACCTCAAGATGTTCGTTACAATGCTGCAGGAACTTGGAACGGTCGTTTTATCCCAGCAATGGCTTATACAGCGCCTTATGGTTTCGAGCACCACTTAATTTCTTTCAAATTAACTGGTCCAACTGGTCTTCAAAACATTGCTGATTTAAACGCTTATGGTTTAACTCAAAATATGCCTAACCCTTTCTCTAAAGAGTCAGTTGTTAGCTATAGCTTACCAAAAGATGTAAACTCTGCAATCTTCACTGTAACTGACGTTATGGGCCGTGTAATTTCTTCTGAAAAAGTTGGAACTACTACAGGTACTCATACTGTTAAATTAGGAGCTTATGCTGCTGGTTTATACTACTACTCTTTAAATGTAGATGGTAACGTTACTACTAAGAAAATGATTGTTGAATAATTAATTATTCAATGATAAAATTAAAGCCCCTATCAAATGATAGGGGCTTTTTATTTTAGTAACTAGTTGTTCTCGTCCCGATAGCTATCGGGATCGCTCGAACTGACAGGCTTTACAATCAATGAGTCTATTTTTTCTAAAACACTCCTAGCTTCTTCAATACTCTTAATGTTTTCTATAGTTAACCATAGCTTACTATTTTGTTCTTTTAAAGCAGTTTGTTTAGGTGATTTTTGAGCGTATAACAACACTGCTTTAAACATTGGTGAATTGTAATAATCACTATCCTGCTTGCTTAAGAAATAGGCGAGCATTTTTCCGTTCTTCAACGTAATTTTTTCAAAGCCTAATTTCATCGCGCTCCAGCGCATACGCACCACATTAATTAATTCGATTACCTCATTTGGCAAAGGACCAAAACGATCTCGTAAATGTTCTTGATATACTACTAATTCTTCTTCTTTTAAAATATTATCTAGCTCTCTGTATAACAATAAACGTTCAGTTAAATTACTTACATAGCTATCAGGTATCAATAATTGTAAATCGGTATCTACAACGGTTTCTTTTACAAACTGACGAGAGAAAACTGACTTATCTGCATTAGCAGACTCATCTGCCTCTATCGATTGTTTATACCAATCTTCTTGTTTCAATTCTTCAATGGCTTCATTTAAAATTTTCATATAGGTATCAAAACCCATATCGTTAATGAAACCGCTTTGTTCTCCGCCTAATAAATTTCCGGCACCACGTATATCCAAATCGCGCATAGCTATTTGAAAACCACTTCCTAAATCACTAAACTCTACAATGGCCTGTAATCGTTTACGTGCCTCTGTTGTTAGGTTAATAAACGGAGGGGTTAATAAATAACAAAATGCTTTTTTATTGCTTCGTCCTACTCTACCTCTCATTTGATGCAAATCACTTAATCCAAAGTTTTGTGCATCATTAATGATGATAGTATTGGCGTTACTAATATCTAATCCGGACTCGATAATTGTTGTTGCTACTAACACATCATATTCTCCCTCAATAAAACTCATTAAATTATCTTCGAGTTTATCTCCTTCCATTTGTCCGTGACCAACAACTACTCTTGCCTCAGGAACAAGTCGTTGAATAATTCCGGCAACCTCCAGAATATTTTGAACTTTATTATGTACAACATATACTTGACCTCCACGGCTTAATTCATAAGCGATAGCATCTCTAATCAACTCTTCGCTAAAAGTTGCCAATTCAGTTTGCACCGGATAACGATTTGGTGGTGGTGTTGAAATGACCGACAAATCGCGCGCTCCCATTAAACTAAATTGTAGAGTACGTGGAATTGGTGTAGCAGAAAGCGTTAAAGTATCTACCGTTGTTTTAAATGTTTTTAATTTGTCTTTAATTCCAACTCCAAACTTTTGTTCTTCGTCAATAACCAATAAACCTAAATCTTTAAACTTTACATCTTTGCCAACTATTTTATGAGTGCCAATTAATATATCAACTTTACCTTCTTCTAATCGCTTTAAAGTTTCTTTAGTCTCTTTGGTTGATTTAAAGCGATTCACATACTCCACATTACAAGGCAAGCCTTTTAAACGCTCACTAAATGTTTTGTAATGTTGGTAAGCCAAAATAGTTGTTGGCACCAACACAGCAACTTGTTTGCTATCACACACGGCTTTAAACGCAGCACGAATGGCTATTTCTGTTTTCCCAAAACCAACATCTCCACACACCAGTCTATCCATAGGATAGGCTTTTTCCATGTCGCGCTTTACATCATTGGTAACCTTGTATTGGTCGGGCGTGTCTTCGTAAATGAAAGATGCCTCTAATTCGTGTTGCAAATAATTATCCTGCGGAAAACGATGGCCTTCCTTCGCTTTACGCTGTGCATACAATTTAATTAAATCGTAAGCAACCTCTTTAACATTACGTTTTGTTTTTTGCTTAAGTGTACTCCAGGTTGTTGAACCAATTTTATCAATACGAGGAATATTTCCTTCTTTACCAGTGTACTTGCTAATGCGATGTAAGCTGTGAATACTCACATACAAGAAGTCATTGTCTTTATAAACCAACTTAACCGCTTCTTGTTCTTTGCCCTGTACATTCAATTTCACTAATCCTCCAAAACGACCAATACCATGGTCGATGTGGGTAACAAAGTCTCCCGGATTAAGTGAAAGAATTTCTTTGAGCGTTAAAGACTCCGCTGTTTTATATCTCGTTTCTTTTAAATGAAATCGATGGTAGCGTTCAAAAATTTGATGATCGGTGTAACAAGCAATTTTTAATTCATGATCAATAAAGCCTTCATGAATATTAATATTCACGTGTTCAATTAAACTATCTGCCGTGCGATGTTCTTTTGATAATATGTCATTAAAAATCGTATGTAATCTATCTGCTTGTTTTGTATTATCAGTCGTTAGATAGTTTTTATAACCCTTAGCTTTATTGGCTTTCAGGTCATTAATCAACATCTCAAAGTTTTTACTAAACTGTGGTTGCGGACTTTGATTAAACTCTATTTGTTGTGAAGCAATATGTTTATTAATACCATATTCAATAATTTTGAATGGCTTAATCAAATTAAAAAACTCTTCGCCTTTAATGTATAATTCATGCGGAGGCAATTGTTCAACTGTACCTGATAATTGGGAAAATGCTTTTTCTGTTTTCTCAAACTGTTTATCAATTAGCTCTTTGGTAAACAAAGCGTCATCAAAACAAATTACTGTATCGTCAGATAAATAATCAAAAATTGGCTGACGCACTTCAATGACTTGATTTGACTGAATGTTTGGAATGATAGTTACAAAATCATAGTTATGATTGGATAACTGAGATGCAGGATCAAAGGTTTTGATTGCATCTACATCATTACCAAACAACTCAATACGGTATGGCAATTCGTGCGCAAAACTATATACATCTACAATACCTCCACGAATAGCATATTGTCCGGGCTCCGACACAAAATCACATAATTGAAAATCGTAGCTCAACAAAAACTCTTCGATAAAATCAAGAGATAACTTATCACCTTTTTTTATTACTAAAGTATTTTTATTTAAACTGGTTTTTGAAGCAACTTTTTCTGCTAAAGCGGCTGCATAAGTCACTACAATTCCAGAGTAGTTTTCTTTACTTAACTGACTTAATGTTTCTGCTCTTTCTTGAACAGAAGCATTACTGGTTTTTTCTTCTTTGTAGGGAACTTTATAACTCTCCGGAAAATAATGAATGTGTTTTTCCGGCAATAACGATTGTAAATCATTTAAAAGATAAGCAGCTTTCTCCTTATCATTAGTAACAATAAAAAAGTTGGAAGACGAGTTTTGAAATAAATCATTTACCAAAAAGGCAATAGAAGACCCGCGTAAACCCGAAAAAAATACATTTGTATTAAAGTTTACATTTTTTTGTTGTAGGGAGTTCCTAAATAATCCGTTCCACCACATGAGGTGGTAAAAGTAAGAAACAATTTTCGTAAAAAGAGTATACAAATAAAAGATTTGTTTACTCTTTCAAAAACAAAATTAACTCGTTGAAATGTGGCGTTTATACATTAGCCGTTTTGTAAATAAATTAAGATGGCGTCTTAAAAATATTGATTTTATTGATAATTACAAAGATTGCCTGTTTTAGAATTCCAATAATCATTTTTAATCATAGCGTTTTGCTTTTCTTTTTTTGTGATGTTTGTAAAAATAATTTTTTATGACTCGTTCGATTTCTTTTGCACTCTTTATCTTTGCTTTCATTAATCACTCTATTGCA
>DAORKG010000052.1:0-17586 GCA_035439445.1 Bacteroidia bacterium | reverse complement strand
TCATTACAATCCAAATTAATTTTTAATTTTGTCTAAACTTTTGGGTTCAGTCTACGATAGAGAAACCTTTTTTGTTATGATATGAAATAATTAGGTAGGGCTTTTTATATTTGAACGTGTAGTGTTAATAGCTCCTGCAGTTTCATAAACAGTTGAACCGTCACCTCCGCCAATTACTTTGGCTAATTGTTTTTTATCCATTTTTTGGATGTTGTTTTTAACTTCTTTCGAAGTTTCTTTTTTGAAAATGTTGAATAGTTTCATTTTTTTATATTTTTATTTTACACCTTGGGTACTTACAGCTCTTCCTAAATTAACACCAACACCTGGTATTGGATCTCCTTCCGCTCCGCCGATTACTTTTTCTAATTGTTTTTTATCCATTTTTTGGATATTGTTTTTTACTTCTTTTGAATTTTCTTTTTTGAAAATGTTTAATAGTTTCATTCTTGATTTATTAAATTATTATTTTACATTAACTGCATTAATGCCTTTTTTTCCTTCTTCAACTACAAATGTGACTTCAGCTCCTCCAATTACTTTTTCTAACTGTTTTTTATCCATTTTTTGGATATTTTTTTTAGCTGCTTTCGAAGTTTCTTTTTTGAAAATACTGAATAGTTTCATGATTTTTTTATTTATTTAATTTATTATATAATTATTAAATCTACCAATTATGTTGAGGTATATAATCACCTTTTGGTGGAGGATTTGTTTCAGTTGCGCCACCAACAAGCTTTTCTAATTGTTTTATCTCCAGTTTCTGTACATTAGATTTTACAACTTTTTTTGTTTCTTTTTTGAAAATGTTTAATAGTTTCATAATTCTTGTTTTAATTGATTATTGTTTTGTAATTTCTTGTTTTACATGAGCGACTTCGTGCGCTAAAGTTTCTGCACCTCCAATTACTTTAGATAATTGTTTTTTATCCATATTTTGCATGCTATGTTTAGCTTCTTTTGAAGCTTTCTTTTTGAAAATGTCAAATAGTTTCATTTTTTTGGATTTATAAAGAATTAATTATCCTGTTGTAATTCCCGGACCTGGATTTCTACCTAATTTAACATCAATACCTTTTAAAGGACCTCCTTCTGTAGCAGTAGTGCCATCTAATGAAGTTCCATCGCCCCCTCCAATAACATAACTTAATGCGCGAGCATCAAGTTTTTGAACCTTGCTTTTAGAGCTCAAAAAATTCTCATAAATAGTTTCAGAAATGGTGCATTTTAAATCAATTAAAAAGTCGCTAGCACCATTTATCATGTAAACCATAGAAAACTGCCATTGGTTATCATTGGTTTTAACTAAGTCTTTTACTTCATATACTTTTCTGTCGGATAATGAATTTAAAGAATTTAGACATTTTACTAATGTCTCTTCTGTAATAATTACAGGCTGTTTTTTTTCTTTTTTGAATAATTCGAATAGTTTCATATATCAATAGTTTATTTTTTATTATGTAATTTATTATCTTAATTCTTTATCAATTACCACTCCTCTTATTGATGGAGGTACTTTCATATCTGTAGAACTAGAATCATCTCCACCACCAATTACTTTTTCTAATTGTTTTTTATCCATTTTTTGGATATTACTTTTTACTTCTTTTGAAGTTTCTTTTTTGAATAAGCTAAATAATTTCATGATAATTTGATTTAGGTTAGTTATAATTTCAATACAAATAACAACACATAAAATTCTATTTTCAATCATGATTTAGTATTTACCATACCTGATTTAGTATTTACCATAAAAACGGCCCAAAAATGTCAAGGTCATTTCAAGTTTTTTGTTAGTTTTACATACAAATTTCAGTGTTCATGGGTATTTTTAGTAAATCATTTCCAAATGTGAGACAGCTAGGCGCAATGGATTGTGGACCTACTTGCATTAAAATGATTGCTAAGCATTACGGACGAGATTTTTCGGTCTCCTTCTTGCGAGAAAAATGCTTTATTACAAAGTTAGGAGTTAACTTATTAGGTATTTCTGAAGCTGCGGAGACAATTGGTTTAAGGTCTACCGGGGTTAAAATTAACTTTGATGGTTTATTAGAAAGTAAACCATTTCCATGTATTGTTCATTGGAAAAACAACCACTTTGTTGTGCTTTATAAAATGAGTAAAAACAAAGTGTATATCTCCGACCCGGCAATGGGATTGGTTACCTATACCCGTCAGGAGTTTTTAGATGGTTGGGGTCACGGCTCGGATACCGGTTTTGCCTTGTTTTTTGAGCCAAGTAGCGACTTCTATGAAAATGAAATAGATAGCGTTGAAGAAAAACACATTAGCTCTACTAAATTTTTATTGGATTATATGCGTGGTTATTCTTCGCATTTTGTTCAGATATTTTTAGGTATGATGATTGGAAGTGTCATCATGTTATTTACTCCCTTTTTAACGCAATCTATCGTTGATAAAGGAATAAATGGTTTGGATGTTAATTTTATCAATTTAATTTTAATAGGTCAGATTATTTTGTTTTTGGGCGGTGCTTTTGTAGAGATTATCAGAAGCTGGATTTTATTGCATATTGGAAGTAGAATTAATGTTTCGCTAATTTCTGATTTTTTAAAAAAGTTATTAAGTCTAAAAGTACAGTTCTTCGAAAGTCACTTAATTGGAGATATTTTACGCCGTGTGGAGGATCATAAACGTATTGAACGGTTATTAACAGTAACATCCCTATCTACAGTATTTTCCCTTATTAATTTAATTTTATTTGGAGTTATACTTGTTGTGTATGATGTAAAGATATTTTCGGTATTCTTTATTGGCAGTACATTAAGTATTTTATGGGTGACTTTGTTTTTAAAACAAAAAAAGAAATTGGATTTCAAATATTTCGAAACTTATTCTAAAAACTACAACAAATTAATTGAAATTATTAAAGGTGTTGAGGAGATTAAACTAAGTAATAGTAACAAACAAAAGCGTTGGGAGTGGGAAGAAAATCAAGCAAAGATTTTTAGAATTAATACCAAAGCACTATCAGTTGAACAGTTACAAAATAATGGTTCCAATATTATCAATCATTTAACTACGATTTTGATTACCTATTTATCTGCTAAGGCAGTTGTTAATGGAGAGTATTCATTAGGGTCTATGTTTGCTATTAATATGATAGTTGGGCAGTTAAGCTCTCCTATTAATCAAATTATTGATTTTATTCCTATGTTGCAGGAAGCAAAGTTAGGATTGGATAGGATTTTAGAAGTTCATCAACAAGAGGCGGAAGAAACACATTTTAATAAAACGGTAAATGCTATTGAAAAAGCAGAAGATATTGTTTTAGAAAATTTATCGTTTTCATACACAGGAGACCCTAACAGTTTGGTATTAAAGAATATTAATCTAACCATTCCTGCAGGAAAAACAACTGCCATTGTTGGTGGAAGTGGAAGTGGTAAAAGTACCTTAATGAAATTGCTATTACGTTTTTATGAACCAAGTATGGGGAAAATTATGGTTGGTACGGATAGCATGAATTCCATATTTTATAGTGTGTGGCGAAATAATATTGGGGTTGTAATGCAAGAAGGGAAAATTTTCTCGGAAACCATAGCAAACAATATTGCGTTAGGTTTAAAGGTTGATATGAAGCGTGTTGTTGAATGTGCAAAACAAGCATGTATTGATGAATTTATTAGTGAGAATTTGCCTTTAGGATATAATACACAGATTGGAGATGAAGGTGTGCCTATGAGTTTGGGACAAAAGCAACGTATTTTATTAGCGAGAGCTTTCTATAAAAATCCAAATTTCATGTTCTTAGATGAAGCAACAAGTGCTTTGGATGCAAAAAATGAAAGAATGGTAGTGCAAAATTTAGATGCTTTTTGTGTTAACAGAACAGTAGTAGTTATTGCACATCGCTTAAGTACAGTGGTTGATGCAGATCAAATTGTAGTTTTAAATAAAGGAGAAATTGCCGAGGTTGGTACTCATAAAGAGTTAGTTGCCTTACAAGGTATTTATTATGGATTAGTTAAAAATCAGTTGGAACTTGGTTCTTAATAATGGAAGAGTTAGAAGATGATATAAATAGCAGTAGCGAAAGTATCCAAGATATTATTGGAACCAATCCTCCGTTTATTGTGCGTTGGGGTAATACCTTTATGTTTGTGATTTGTGTTATTTTAATTTCTTTATGCTGGATTATCAAATATCCTGACACAATCTTATCTCAAATAACAATTAAAACAAATGTAAATCCTAAGCCTGTTACTGCTAAGTTTGATGGTAAATTAATAAAGCTATTAATTAAAGATGGAGATATCGTTAAACGTGGTCAATATCTCGGGTATTTAGAAGGGCTTGCAAATGTTGATGATATTACGGAATTAGAAAATAATTTATCTAAAATAGATACATTACTAATTCACAATCAATGGGATGTTATTAAAAGCATTGATTTTATAAAATTTAATCGCTTTGGCGAGATACAAAGCCCTTTCGAAACATTTTACATTTCTTTGCAAACACTACAAGCTTATTGGAATGGAAATTTAAACACGGGCAAAAAGCAATTAATCCAGAGTGAGATAAAAACAATTTCGAGTTTAAGTTCCAATTTAGCAGAACAAGAAAAAGAACTTCGAAAAGATTTAAAGTTGGCAGAGGATGAATACAAAGCTAATCTTAATTTGTTTTTTGATAATGTGATTCCACTTATTGAATTACAACAAATCGAATCTAAATATATCGCCAAGAAGCTAGCTTACAAGCAGCTTCAATCCAGTATATTAAATAACCATAATAGCCAGTTTAGTACATCTAAACAGCTAGTAGATATTAATGATAACATTGAACAGGAGAAACTGAATTTTATCAAACAATTTAATATTTTAAAAAATGAAATCTCTAACTGGAAACATCAATATATTTTGATTGCTGGTGACGATGGTAAGGTTTCTTTTGCGGGAAGCGTTGAAGAATTTCAGTCGGTAGCCAAGGGACAAGAAATATGCTATATCATGCCTGATAATATTACTTATCTGGGAGAAGTGTATTTAGATCAGTATAACTTAGGAAAGGTAGAAAGTGGACAAACAGTTATTATTAAATTAAAGAGTTATCCTTTTGAAGAATATGGAGTTGTGAGAGGTACGATTGAAAATATTTCTGAAATTGATGTTAATAAACAGTATTTAGTAAAAGTAAAGTTGCCTAATGGTATTACAACCAATATGAATAAGAAATTGAAATTTAGATTTGGTATGTTGGGCGATGCTGAAATTATTACCAAAAACACTAAGGTGATTGATAAATTGATTTATAAATTAAAGAGGGTAGGAGGGTAAACAAAAAAGCAGCAAGTATTTGCTGCTTTTTTTTAGGCTGTTTTTCCGGCTGTGGAAGAACCATAGTGTGCTTTTCCTGCTTGAGAATCATCTGCACCACCAATTACTTTTTCTAATAGTTTTTTATCCAATTTTTGAATGGATGATGGGTTTTTCTCTTTTAAGTTCTTTTTAAAGATGTTTAAGATTTTCATGATTTTTATATTTTAATAAATGGTTTTTCAATATCCGTTATTTAATAATTTCTATAACTTGACCAGCACCAACTGTTCTTCCGGTTCCTTTTGATAAATCCGAAGTTTCACCATCTCCACCTACAACTTTTGCTAATTGATTTTTGTTCAAATTTTGAATGCTTATACTATTCGCAATTTTCTTTTCTTTTTTAAAAATATTTAAAATTTTCATGTGGTAATGTTTAGTTGTTATTATCTATATTCATAATCAGCCGCAACTACTGCACCACTTTTCCTATCTGAAGTGCTGTCTGCACCACCAATTACTTTTTCTAATTGTTTTTTATCCAACTTTTTAGTATTTGCATTTGCAGTCTTAGTTTTCTTTTTGAAGATGTTTAAAATTTTCATGATTTTTGTTTTTCGTTATATGTATTAATTAGTTCTAATATTTGAGCGTGATGTGTTGATGGGGCCTTGTACTTCATCAGGGACGTCAGAGCCACCGCCACCAATTACTTTGTTTAATTGATTCTTTTCTAATTTTTGACCAATTGTTATCGTTTGTTTTTTCTTTTCTTTTTTAAAGATGCTTAATAGTTTCATGATTTTTATTTTTAAGATTAATAATTATTTTTCGTTTTCTGTTGTTTCAATTTGCCTTTTAAATTTTGAGGTTGTTTCATCAACAGTTAATCCTCCATTTCCACCAATTACTTTTTCTAATTGATTTTTCTCTAATTTTTGAGTATTTGGTGTCGTTGTTTTTTTTGTTTTCTTTTTTAAAATATTTAACAAATTCATTTTGCTAGTATTAATGTTATGGATATTAAACTCAAATTTATAGTTACTATTGTGCTAAAAATACGTCATTTAGTATTTAACGCATTTGACTGAGTGTTTAACATCATTGTAATGTAATTGGTTTGTATTTTTGCTCTAAAAGCACTAGCTTAAGTGTTTGTTATTTGTAATTGAAAAAACGATACCTACATATTTACTTTCTTATTTTAAGTTTTTTTTCATTTGCGCAAAACACCGTTATAAAGCATTATGGGGTTAATCAAGGTTTGCCAAGTTCAGAGACTTATTTTGTAACACAGGATAGTAAGGGGTATTTATGGATAGCATCCGATGCCGGTGTAGTAAAGTATGATGGCTATGAGTTTAAAACTTATTCAACAGCAGATGGATTGCCGGATAATACAGTGTTTAAAATCCACGAGGATAAGTATGGAAGAATTTGGTTTTCATCTTATTCCGGGCGTTTTGCTTATTATGTTCATAAAACAGACTCTATCTATACCATAAAGGCAAATGAAGAATTAACGAAAGTTGTAAAAACTTTACCTACTGATTTTGTTTTTGATTCAAAGGATACTTTATTTGTTTCTATTGATAGGAAAGGATATTTGAAAATCTTTCCTCCATATTATGATATAGTTAAGTCATACCTCTATCCATCTAATTGTTTATTTGTAAAAAAGATTGAGAACGGTAAATATTTATATGGGAAGAGTTTTATTGGAGGATTGCCTTCTGCTAAAACAATTCCTTTGATATTTGATAATTCCAATGATTTAAATTTAGAAAAGACAGATACTTCATTTCAAATAAAATCATTTGGTGGCGCTATTTATTTAACCAATAATAACTCTCGAGCAATAGTGTCTGTTGGATCGAAAATATTTGAATTGTCCGGTGCCCGTTTTAGTGAATTAAAGTCGTTAAATACTAAGTTTGATTCTACTTATAGTATCATTACTTCGAACATTGATTTGGAAAATCGATTGTGGTTAAATACTTTGAGTAAAGGTACTTTTGCTGTTTTTTTGAATGGAAAAAAAACAGATTTGACTTTCCTCTCAGGTATGAGTGTTACATCAACATTTCAAGATAACGCAAAAGGTCTTTGGTTTTCAACACTAGAGGATGGTTTGTTTTACATGCCTACATTAGAATTTAAATTTTATAATAAAGAAAGTGGTTTAAGTGCTGATAAAATTTTCGCTCTTACCAAATATAAAAACAAAATCATATGTGTAGCTTCAGATTATTCGTTTAACGATATTAGTTTAGATGATTTTTCAATTCATCATCGAAAATATAACCACATAGCTTCTTTTTGGAATATAAAGTCATTTGGAGAAATTTATGCCATTTGTGGAAGTCCTGGAATGCTATTTAATTCAACTACTTCAATTGGAATGCCGATTTATTCGAATATAAATGGATCTAAGCAATTTCTTCGATTAAAAGACATTGAAGATTATGATAATGAAAAATTATTAGGTTGCGAATATGGTAGTTTGTATTTTATAAATAAACATACTGGATTAGTTGAAGAAATTGTAAAAGATTTACCTACCATATTCGCAATATGTAAGGTGGGTAATGATGTTTTTTTAGGGACTAAAACTGGTGTTTATAAATATTCAAATAATAAGGTTACGTTTTTAGGAGACAGTTTGCCGTTATTAAAAAGTAGAATTGATGATATTCTTTTTGAGGATAATAAATTATTTATCGCCACAAAAGGGAATGGTGTTTTAATATATGATAGACAAAGTTCTATTGCAAGATATATGGAGAGAGAAGGCCTGGCTAGTAATATGGCAAAGTTTTTAACTTCTGATAAGGAAGGAAATGTTTGGGTAGGAACTAATAGAGGAATTTCTCGACTTAAAAAAATAGATAAAAATCATTACAAAGTAAATACAATTAATGTTTCGGAGGGTTTAGTGTCTAGTGAAATTAATCAGCTTTTAGTTCATGATAGTTTGTTGCTTTTTGCAACAAATAAAGGACTTGGACAAATTCACATTAAGCAAGCTTTTAATGAGGGTGTAACTATACCTGTTTATATAGAGAATTTAACCATTAATTCCGTGAAGTGTAATTATGACTCTAGTTTAACCTTAGATTATAATCAAAATTTCATTCAGATTACTTATAAAGGAATTAATGTGAAAAGTGAGGGGAAAATATTATATAAGTATCGATTAGAAGGATTGGACTCATCTTGGACATACTCTAATAATACATTTGTTCAGTTTACAACCTTACCGCCAGGAAATTACAGATTTGTTGTTTATGCACTAAATTCGGATGGTCAAATATCATCGAACCCTGCTATTATTAAGTTTGGCATTAACCCACCTTTCTATAAAACATGGTGGTTTAATCTTGGGCTAGTAATATTGATTTTCTCTTTAACATATTTGTTTTACAAACAAAGAATAAAATCAATTCAACAGCAAGAAAAAGAAAAAGCGGAGTTTAGCAGAAAAATTTCAGAGTCAGAGTTGAAAGCATTAAGGGCTCAAATGAACCCGCATTTTATGTTTAATGCCATTAATTCCATTCAAAATTTTGTTTTAAAAAATGATTCTAAATCTGCGCAAAAATATTTAACCAAATTTGCCAGGCTGATTCGATCTGTACTTGAAAATTCAAAATATGAACTTGTATGGTTAAATAAAGAAGTTGAAGCATTGGAGTTATATGTTGAATTAGAAGCCTTACGTTCATCATTTAGTTTTGATTATGAAATTGTTTTAGAAGATAGTTTGAGTGCCGAAAACTTATTTATTCCTCCTATGATTATTCAGCCTTATATTGAAAATGCAATATTGCATGGCATCACACCTTTAAGTGATAGAAAAGGTCTATTAACTATTAAATTTTCAAAAGAAGGTTCAGTATTAAAATGTATCATCGACGACAATGGAATTGGTAGAAAAAAAGCAAAAGAAATTAAAGAGCGAAAAATGTTGTCGCATCAATCGATGGGAATGAATGTCACACAGGATAGAATAGACATTCTCAATAAACAAAATCACAATTTGCTCACAAAAGTTATCATAATTGATAAGGAACAAGATGGTGCTTCAGTTGGGACAACTGTTGAAATAACAATTAATATTAAAAACTCTCAAAATGATTAAAGCTATTATAGTTGATGACGAAAAAGATGGAGCAGAAGTATTACAGTTTTTGATTCAGCAAAATTGTAGCAATATTCAAATTATCTCATTAGAGCACTCCGTTGAAAGTGCTATTAATGCCATTCAAAAAAACAAACCGGATTTGGTGTTTTTGGATATTGAAATGCCAACAGGCACCGGTTTTGATGTAATACAACATACCAATGAGGTTGGTTATGAAACCATTTTCATTACAGCCTATGAGCATTATGCCATTAAAGCATTTAAAACCAATGCAATTGATTATTTACTAAAACCGGTTGATGTAGATGAATTAGTAAATGCCGTTAAAAATGCAGAGAAAAGAATTTCAGCATCAAATAAAAATAATAATCAAGCAATAGAATCACTCATTTTAAATGCTATCCAAAAAAGCAAAAAAATATCTATTCCATCACAAGATGGTATACTTTGGGTAGACTTGGATGATATAATTAGATTTGAGGCAGACTCTAACTATTCGCATGTCTTTATAAAAAACAAAAAGAAAATGACGGTTGCTAAAACTCTAAAAAGTTTTGAAGATCAGCTGCCAAATTCTATGTTTTTTAGAACACATAGTGCGCATCTAATTAATTTAAATGAAATTGAAAAATATATAAAGGGTGATGGAGGAACAGTTGTTTTAAAGGATGGTTCAAATGTACCTGTGTCAAGAGCAAATAAAAATGATTTAATGATTAAATTAAATTTGCAACTTTAGCATATTAATGAAAAACATTCTTCTTATATCAGATACGCACAGTCATTTAGATAAGGCTTTACTAAAACATATTGAAACAGCTGATGAAGTTTGGCATGCCGGAGATATTGGAAATATAGAAGAAGTAACAGATGTTATTAAAAAGATAAAGCCATTGCGAGCGGTTTACGGTAACATAGATGATGCTAATGCAAGAAAAGAGTTTTCCAAGAATTTGATTTTTACTTGTGAGGATGTAAAAGTGTTTATCACCCATATTTGCGGGCAACCTACTAATTATTTAAAAGAAGTAAAAGATGTTTTGATTGCTGAAAAACCTAAGTTATTCATTTGTGGGCATTCTCATATTTTAAAAGTGATGTATCAACCGCAATATGATGTATTACATATGAATCCGGGTGCATGTGGTGTTCATGGATTTCATCAAATCAAAACAGTATTACGTTTTGTAATTGATGGTTCTGAAATTAAAGATTTGGCTGTGATAGAATTAGGTAAAAGAGTTTAGATTCCTAAAATTCGTTAATTCAAAATCCTTTTATCTTTCCTTAACAATTCACCGATACGTTGTGTGATTTGGTTTTTTGATATTTGATTTATTCAATATCTATATTATGCGTTATACTTTTTTCTTTGTATTAATTGGTTGGTCAACATCTGCTTTATCTCAACAACAACAACAACAACAACTATCAAATGTCTATTTAAGTAATAATAGTAATCTCGCAATTCAAATAGTGCAAACAAACTTGATTAACATAGATAAAGATAATAATGCAGCTATTCAAATGAGCCAGCAAGGTGATTTCGATGAAAATAATAGTATTGATGATATAAGTGATGAGGGTTTGAGTAATGTGAGGCAATCATCAAGTTCTGTTACTGCGATAGAATTAAATCTATCATTTAAAATGCCTTCTCGTTCATCATCATCAAGCTCGTCTTCTAAATCAAAATCTCAAAAACATACCCTTTCCAAGAAATTAAAAAAGTTTGAGCGAAACTTTTATGGTAAAATGGGATCTCATAAAAAAAGCAAACACCTTGTAGATGTTTGCTTTAATTGGAGGTCATAATCTCTTAAGATTATCCTAAATATTGTTGAAGTAATTTACTTCTTGAACTATGACGTAAACGACGAATCGCTTTTTCTTTAATTTGACGAACACGCTCACGAGTTAAATCAAATTTGTCGCCAATTTCCTCTAATGTTAATCCGTGGTTTAAACCAATTCCAAAGAATAATTTAACTACGTCTCTTTCTCTTTCTGTTAATGTAGATAAAGCTCTATCAATTTCTTTTGATAAAGACTCCATAATTAACCCTGAATCTGCTTTTAATGAATCATGGTTAACTAATACATCTAATAAAGAACTTTCTTCACCGTTAGCAAATGGAGCATCCATACTTACATGGCGTCCAGATACTTTCATGGTATCAGAAACTTTATCAATTGGTAAATCTAATAACTCAGCAATTTCATCAGCACTTGGTTCACGCTCATATTCTTGCTCTAATTTAGAGTATGCTTTATTGATTTTATTTAATGAACCAACTTGGTTTAATGGTAAACGTACAATACGTGATTGTTCTGCTAAAGCTTGTAAAATAGATTGACGAATCCACCATACAGCATAAGAGATGAATTTGAAACCACGAGTTTCATCAAAACGACGAGCAGCTTTAATTAAACCTAAGTTTCCTTCGTTAATTAAATCTGGTAAACTTAAACCTTGATTTTGATATTGTTTTGCTACTGATACGACGAAACGTAAGTTAGCACGAGTTAATTTTTCTAAAGCGTCTTGATCACCATCCTTAATCTTCTTCGCTAAAACAACTTCTTCTTCTGCAGTAATTAATTCTTCTCTACCAATTTCTTGAAGATATTTATCTAAAGATGCACTCTCGCGATTTGTAATCGATTTGGTTATTTTTAGTTGTCTCATGATGTGTATGATGGTTTTATAAGCCAACAAATGTAGAAAAAAAAGGGCTTTTTTCCAATTCTGTATCGCTTTGATTATTAAATGATTAGGTTTTTGTTATGATTTTAACATTTTAATTTTAAGTTTTTAGACTTATAGCAGATGAGTCAAGACATAACCACCTAATTCATTCGATAAATCTATCTTATTTGTCGATTTATAAACCAAAACCGTAGTATGCCCTCATACCATTTGGATAAACACCTTCAATTAACACTCCGCCTGATTTATTTTCTAACATGGACTGAATATCTTTTAGGTTACTGATTTTTTTCTTATCGACTGAGGTAATAATAAATCCTTCTTTAATTCCGGCATTAGCTAATTTACCTGCTTGTAGTTTAGAAATTTTTACGCCTGAAGTAATATTGTATTTTGCCAAATCCTCTTGGTTTAACTCTTCAAATTCAGCACCTAAAGAGTTTACAGCAGTTCTGTAAACTTCAGGCTTTTTAATAATACCTAAACTGTTTTCTTTATTTTTTAAAACAACAGGTATTATCACTTCTTTTTTATCTCTTACAACAGTTACATTAATTTTATCGCTTGGTCTGAATTTGCCAACTTGTTCTAATAATTCGGATGTACTTTTTACCGCAACATTTTCAATTTTAGTTACGATATCACCAATTTTAATCCCTGCTTCTTCACCAGCACCGTTTTGAGTTAAGCCATTAATGTAAACACCTTTTAATTGTTTAATGCGTTTTTCTTCTGCAAATTTTGCATCAATATCTTGAATGCTTAAGCCAATAAACGCACGTTGTACAGTTCCATATTCAATTAAATCTGATACTACTTTTTTAACAATGTTTACAGGTATTGCAAACGAATAACCTTGATAAGAACCATTGTTAGAAGCAATAGCCGTATTAATACCAACTAATTCTCCATTTGGGTTAACTAATGCACCACCACTATTTCCAGGATTAACAGCTGCATCTGTTTGAATAAACGATTCGATTGGAGCAAGATTACCACCTTGTGCATTATGTTCTAAAATATTAATGTTACGCCCTTTAGCACTTACAATACCTGCTGTTACGGTTGAGTTTAAGTTAAAAGGATTACCTACTGCTAACACCCACTCACCAACTTTTACATCATCAGAGTTACCATAATTAATAAATGGTAAATCTTTTTCTTTCACTTTTAATAATGCTAAATCTGTGTTTGGATCTGTACCAATTACTTCGGCAACATAAGTTCGTTTATCATTTAATACAACTTCAATTTTAGTTGCATCATTTACAACGTGGTTGTTTGTAACTATGTACCCATCCTGACTAATAATAACACCGCTACCGCTTCCTTGCATCATATTTGGCTGACGTTGTCTGCCTCCAAAAAGCCAATCCTGAAACGGATCGTATGCTAAATTATTTCTTTGTTCAACAATGGTTTTTATGTGAACAACCGAGTTAACCGATTTTTCGGCAGATGCCACAAAATCAGGAGCATTAGCTGCAGCTGTTAAACTACTATAGTTTGTTAACTGAACAGGAGCAGCATAAGGATTATAGTTTGTTGCTTGGTTGTTATGCTGTTGATTAAAGTAATAGTTACCAGCCAACGCAAATGCGCCACCTAAAGCGCCTACAAACAATGATGAAATTACTTTTTTCATATGTATATTATTTAGAGAGTTAATTAATAAAATTTGATTGTTGTATTAATAACGCAAAATTACAACGGAAGTTATACTATTATATTGTTTTTAACAATACTTAACGGCAGCAAGGCTTTCAGAAGGTTTATCGTAAAATTTTGTTAAAAATAGTAGGGCTGATTTCTATTACGTTTGTTAATATTGTTAGATAAACTGCTTAAAACTATAGTTAAATAGTTGAAAACGATTTAGAGTTTTTTTGTAATTTTAGTCTCCCTTATTAGTATGAGATTTAAATATAAAATACCACCTTTTGTTTTTGGAGTATCTATTGGATTATTGGTAGGCGTGGCGTTTTTTATTTTTAAAATCGATGATTATTTAAAGAAGATTAATAAGCCTGATATCGACAATATTAAAATTGTTGAGCAAACTATTACAACAACACCTTCTGAAAATAAAGAAGAAACAAAGTCTGGAAAAAAAGCAAGCATTAATACTAAAAATTCTCCTAACATTAATTACAGTGAGGTTGATGCTTTGCTTAAAGAAGAAGACATTAAGGTTGCACAAGAAGAATTATTATCAGTAAAAAATATTAAGGTAATTGACTTAGATGGTTCTGTTAAGAAAGATACATTAACAGGGCAACTAGCAGGAGTTACAAGTTCAGATTATCCAAATATGTTTTTTGTAGAGTTCTGGAAAACACCTTTAAACTCTAAAGGATACCGAATGACACGCAACAGAGTAATCCTTTATGGTTTATCAGATTTTAGTAGTATCACTATTTACAAAGTAGATGATAATTATTACTTGAAAGATGATGATGTGGTTTATAAAATATCTTCGGGTACCGAGTTTAAACCAATGGAACTAGTTTCTGATTCTCAGTTATTAGCAAGAATTAATTAATTTTCATTATGCAGTTAGAATGCTATAAATATCAAGGTACAGGAAATGATTTTGTACTGATAGATAATCGTGAAAAAACAATTTCTTTAACTACCGAACAAATTAAATGGTTATGCGACCGTCGTTTTGGAATTGGCGCCGATGGTTTGATGTTATTAGAATTAGAACCGGGCATTGATTTTAAAATGGTTTATTTTAATAGCGATGGTAACGAGAGTAGTATGTGTGGCAATGGAGGAAGATGCATTACAGCTTTTGCTAAACGATTGGGAATTATTTCAGACACTGCAAAATTTTTAGCGATTGATGGTATTCACGAAGCAAAAATTACCAACGGAATTGTTTCATTAAAAATGAATGATGTGAGACAAGTAGAAGTAGGGGATGATTTCTTTTATTTAAATACTGGTTCGCCGCATTACGTTAAGTTTGTAAATGATATTGAAAACGTGAATGTGTTTGAAGAAGGAAAAAAAATTAGATATAACGATCGTTTTGCAGCAGAAGGAACCAATGTGAATTTTATTGAGAAAATAGATAACGAATTATTTGTTCGTACCTATGAGCGTGGAGTAGAGGATGAAACATTATCTTGTGGCACAGGTGTTACAGCAGCCGCTTTAATTGCAGCATTTAAAGGGCAGAGTACCGATAAAAATAATTGTGCTATCAAAACATTGGGTGGTAACTTAAACGTAAAGTTTGATAAAGTTTTAGAAAGTACCTTTTATAATATTTGGCTCGAAGGCCCTGCTAATTTTGTTTTTAAAACTATCATAGATATTCCCGAAGAAAAAAATAATTAATTTGTAATCGATGTTCATCAACAAATTAATCACATCTACTTTCTTTTTTATTTTATTATTTCAAACGTTTTATGCGCAACGCATCAATCGTTTAAACAAACATGGTGAGCGAACCGGTAAATGGATTGTTTACATGGATGATGCTAAGAAAATAAAATCTTTTGAAGGTAAATTTAGAAATGGAATTACCAGAGGTAAATGTTATTATTATACTAATGATGGTGTTTTAGAAAGAAGAGAAATCAATCGCTTTAAAAAAATGAAAACTAACTTTTACTATCCTAACGGAAAAGTGAAATTAAAAGGTAATGCTCGCATTGAAAATTTAACGGATAAAGTACATTATTACTTTTATGGGAAATGGCAATCGTTTAATGATAGTGGCATATTAGTAAAAAACCAGTATTACGAAAAAGGCGAACTTGTTAAAACAGAATACTTAGATAAAAACAATAAAACCAATGATTCGCTTATTGAAGTTTTAAATAGTATTGATAAAGAATTTACATTGCACAACACTATTTTAACTGATAGTATTAATGCACATTTAAAAGATAAGGAGCTACGTGTCAAACTTCAAAGGGAATTGCAGTATTTAGATAGTATATCATTTAGTAAAATAACGCATATCATAGATGTTTTTGATTATCCATCTAAAGCCATAGCAGGCGAATCAAACAGTATTCCGTTTTATATATTAAGTTTTGCACCCGTAACTATAAAAGAAAAATACTTAAACCAATTAATATTAGCTGCAGATAGAGATGATATATCATGGAAATCTTTAGCTTATTTTATTGATAAACTAAAAGTGGCTAAGGGCGAAAAGCAAATTTATGGCACTCAAGGTTCTTATGATAAAGAATTTAATTATACGATGTTTCCAGTAATTGAACCCGAAAAACTAAATGAACGCAGAGCAAGAGTAGGCTTGGAGGTAGAATAAAAAAGCCCTCTGCGTGTAACAGAAGCCTTTTAAATGGATAGAACTTTTATCTAAGTTGGTATATTTATTAAATTATAATCTGTTTGTAGGTGATTTCCTAATTGAACCTATTTTATTTTACAGTTTGTCTCTTGTAGGTCCTTGGTATCGTCTATACACTTTTTCTTAGCATGCGTTTTTGTGTCATGGTAGCTTGCTACATCATGATATGGCCCACCTAAAAGTGAACAAGTACAAGTATAGTCCTTTTTACAAGATGTTAGAAGGAAGGTCAAGATTAAGATAATGAGAATATTTTTTTTCATATCTGTTTGTTTTTTGTGTCTTGGTTGCCGCAATTTAGTTTCTATGTTACTTTCCTGCGCTTACATAAAACGTTTTCACACTAAGCAACGGTTTGATTTGAAACAGTGTCTGCCGAAACGCTAATAATAAAGATAAATGTTTAATGAACTTTTGCAAATGCTTTAGTGTCCCACCCGAATTACTGGTAGGTTGTGTTATAACCAGTAGGGGCACACCTAGGTCACGTCATGATACGTGTCTGCCTAAGAACCCAAGTGTATTTTTTTTGTCAACCAATTTATTATATTTAGAAGTCCAAGAGCTGGTAAATAGTAAAAAAGTCCTATTACAATAAAGTTGTATGATGATTCAATAAAAGTTTCGGTAAATGCATTACCGTTACCATTTGTATAAAAAATTTTGTCAAGGATAGAAGAAATTAACAAAGCTGTCACGCCAACAATTATTTGTAATAAAATAGCATTATTAAAAGTTTTTGTCAGCTTACTGAACTTGAAATCACGAAACAATTTGTTTTTAATACAGTGTCTTAAAACTGGTAGAAGAAACATAAAAATTACTATTATATTAATTAAAATATAGTCTCTTCCATTATATATGTCTGTAATATTATATGTCAAAGGAATTATTTTTCTTTACTAAAATGTTTGTCCGACCCTATTGGTTATAACGTTTTCAAGCTACCAGTAGTGCGGCTCAAGGCACTCGTCTACCGAAAGCTTTTAACAAAGCTAACTGCTTTTTGGACATTTGCAAAATGAAATAATTTTCGCGCAGCGACCTTGAAATTTGCAAATGCTTTGATGTCCTTTAGCTTTGTAAAAGATTAAAAAGGAAGAATAAA
>DAORKG010000051.1:0-18558 GCA_035439445.1 Bacteroidia bacterium | reverse complement strand
TTTTTTTGTTGATGAAAAAAATAATTCTATCTTTGCCGTCCCCAAAATGGGGAGAAAGCGTAAATTATAGTAAAATCAAGTAATACAGAGGATTTAAGATGCCTACAATATCGCAATTAGTAAGAAAAGGTCGCTTTAAAGCACCTAACAAAAGTAAATCGGCCGCTTTGGATTCATGTCCACAACGCCGTGGTGTTTGTACACGTGTGTACACAACTACCCCTAAAAAACCTAACTCAGCTATGCGTAAAGTAGCTAAGGTACGTTTAACGAATAAGCAAGAAATCATTGCTTACATCCCAGGTGAGGGTCATAACTTGCAAGAGCACAGTATCGTATTGGTACGTGGTGGTCGTGTTAAGGATTTACCAGGGGTTCGTTACCATATCGTTCGTGGATCATTAGATACTGCGGGAGTTGAAGGTAGAAAACAACAACGTTCAAAATACGGGACTAAGCGTCCTAAAGCAGGTGCTGCTGCAGCTCCGGCTAAGAAAAAATAATTATAGAAAATTTAAGTAGATTTCAAGAATGAGAAAATCAACCGCTAAAAAAAGAATCTTGTTACCAGATCCAATTTACAATGACGTATTGGTAACACGTTTTTTAAACAGTTTAATGTATGACGGTAAGAAAAATACCGCATCTAAAATATTTCATGAGTGCATCGAAATCGTTGCAAAACGTACTAACGAAGATGGATTAGAAGTATTCAAAAAAGGATTAGCTAACGTTACTCCTCAAGTAGAAGTTCGTTCTCGCCGTGTTGGTGGAGCAACTTTCCAAATTCCTTCAGAGGTTCGTCCTGAAAGAAAATTAGCATTAGCTATTAAATGGATGATTACTTACGCTCGTAAACGTAACGAAAAATCAATGGCTCAAAAATTAGCTGGAGAAATCGTTTCTGCTTCTAAAGAAGAAGGAGCTGCTTTCAAAAAGAAAGAAGACGTTCACAAAATGGCTGAAGCAAACAAAGCATTCTCACACTTTAGATTCTAATTAAGAAATGGCTGATTTAAGATATACAAGAAATATAGGTATTGCTGCGCACATTGATGCTGGTAAAACAACAACAACTGAGCGTATTTTATATTACACAGGTGTTAACCATAAAATTGGAGAAGTTCACGAAGGTGCTGCTACAATGGACTGGATGGCTCAAGAGCAAGAGCGTGGTATTACAATTACTTCTGCTGCTACAACTTGTTTTTGGAAATACCGTGATAACCAATACAAAATTAACATCATTGATACTCCAGGTCACGTTGACTTTACAGTTGAGGTAAACCGTTCATTACGTGTATTAGATGGTTTAGTGTTTTTATTCTCAGCTGTTGATGGTGTTGAGCCTCAATCTGAGACTAACTGGCGTTTAGCTGATAACTATAACGTAACTCGTTTAGGTTTCGTTAATAAAATGGACCGTCAAGGTGCTGACTTCTTAAAAGTAGTGAAACAAACTCGCGAAATTTTAGGAGGTAATGCAGTTCCATTACAATTACCAATTGGATCTGAAGAGAACTTCAAAGGTGTTGTTGACTTAATCAACAACCGTGGTATGGTTTGGAATGAGCATGACAAAGGGATGACTTACGAAATCGTTCCTATCCCTGCTGACATGGTTGATGAAGTTGCTGAGTGGAGAGAGAAAATGTTAGAGGCTGTTTCTGAATTTGATGATAAGATCATGGAGAAATTCTTTGAAGCTCCTGAGACTATCACTGAAAGAGAAGTATTAGACGCATTACGTAAAGCTTGCGTTGCTAACAAAATAGTTCCTATGGTTTGTGGTTCATCTTTCAAAAACAAAGGTGTACAAACTATGTTGGATTTGGTTATGGAATTAATGCCATCTCCATTAGATAAAGAAAATATTAAAGGTACAAACCCTGATACAGGTGAAGAAATTACTCGTAAACCAGATGCAAAAGATCCATTTACAGCTTTAGCATTTAAAATTGCTACTGACCCATTCGTAGGTCGTTTATGTTTCTTCCGTGCTTATTCAGGACGTTTAGATGCTGGTTCTTATGTATTGAACACTCGTTCAGGAAACAAAGAGCGTATCTCTCGTATCTTCCAAATGCACGCTAACAAACAAAACCCAATCGAATTTATCGAGGCTGGTGATATTGGAGCTGCAGTAGGTTTCAAAGACATTCGTACAGGTGATACTTTATGTGCTGAAAACGCACCTATCGTATTAGAAGCTATGGTTTTCCCTGAGCCGGTAATTGGTTTAGCTATTGAGCCTAAAACTCAAGGTGACTTAGATCGTTTAGGGGTGGGCTTAAATAAATTAGCTGAAGAGGATCCAACTTTCCGTGTACATACAGATGAAGATTCTGGTCAAACTATTATCTCAGGTATGGGTGAGTTACACTTAGAAATTATTATCGACCGTTTAAAACGTGAGTTTAAGGTTGAAGTAAATCAAGGTGAGCCTCAAGTATCTTACAAAGAGTCTATTTCTGCTACTTACGAACACCGTGAGGTATATAAGAAACAAACAGGTGGTCGTGGTAAATTTGCTGATATCAAAGTTGTATTAGGTCCTGTGGATGAAGACTTTGATAGAGAAAAAGCAAAATCAGACTTACAATTCGTTAATGAAATTACTGGTGGATCTATTCCTCGTGAATTTATTCCTTCAGTTGAAAAAGGATTCAAAGCTTCTATGGCAAATGGTGTATTAGCAGGATATCCTTTAGATAACTTAAAAGTACGTTTAATTGATGGTTCATTCCATGCTGTCGATTCAGATTCTTTATCATTCGAAATCTGTGCTCGTCAAGCTTACCGTGAAGCATTATCTAGATGTAAACCAGTTTTAATGGAGCCTATCATGAAGGTAGAAGTATTAACTCCAGAACAAAACATGGGTGATGTTGTAGGTGACTTAAACCGTCGTCGTGGACAAATTGAAGGAATGGATTCTAAAAATAACTCTCAAGTTATTAAAGCTAAAGTTCCATTGTCAGAGATGTTTGGTTACGTAACTCAATTACGTACTTTAACTTCTGGTCGTGCAACTTCAACAATGGAATTCTCTCACTACGCTGAGGCTCCTGCAAACGTTGCGGCAGATGTAATTGCTAAGTCAAAAGGTAAAAAAGAAAACGCATAAACGTATTATTAGATATAACATGAGTCAAAGAATTAGAATAAAATTAAAATCTTACGATTACAACTTAGTTGATAAATCCGCTGAGAAAATTGTTAAAACTGTGAAAATGACAGGAGCAGTAGTTAACGGACCAATTCCATTACCTACAAACAAAAGAATCTTCACTGTTTTACGTTCGCCACACGTTAACAAAAAAGCACGTGAGCAATTCCAAGTTTGTGCATACAAACGTTTATTAGACATCTACAGTTCTTCTTCAAAAACAGTAGATGCTTTAATGAAATTAGAATTACCTAGTGGAGTTGAGGTAGAAATCAAAGTTTAACCCTTTGGGCCTCTAGTTGCCGAGGAACTAAACGTAACAACAGTCAAATTAAATTAATTAAGAAACAATAAATAAAAAAGTAAAATGTCTGGAATTATTGGTAAAAAAATAGGAATGACTAGCTTCTTCGATGCCAATGGCAAATATGTGCCATGCACAGTTATTGAAGCAGGTCCTTGCGTTGTTACGCAAGTAAAAACCAATGAAAAAGACGGTTACACAGCTTTACAATTAGCTTACGATGAGAAAAAAGAAAAACACACATCGTCTGCTATGAAAGGTCATTTTGAATTAGCAAAAACAACCCCAAAACGTAAAATTGTTGAGTTCCGTTCTTTTGAGGAAACAAAAAATTTAGGTGATGTAGTAACTCTTGATATCTTCTCTGAAGGTGACTTCGTTGATATCGTTGGTACTTCTAAAGGAAAAGGTTTTCAAGGTGTAGTTAAACGTCATGGTTTTGGTGGTGTTGGTGGTTCAACTCATGGTCAACATGATCGTCAAAGAGCTCCTGGATCATTAGGTGCGTCTTCAGATCCTTCTCGTGTATTTAAAGGTATGCGTATGGCTGGTAGAACTGGTGGAGCTAGAAAGAAAATCCAAAACCTAGTTGTAGTAAAAATAATGGCAGAAAAGAACGTTCTTTTAATTAAAGGTTCTGTTCCGGGTGCTAAGGGGTCTTACGTTATAATCGAGAAGTAATCATGCAAGTAGAAGTATTAAACATAAGCGGAAAAAAGACTGCTAAAAAAGTAGATTTAGCAGATGTGATTTTTGGTGTAGAACCAAGTGATCACAGTATATATTTAGATGTTAAGCATTATTTAGCTGCTCAACGTCAAGGAACTCACAAATCTAAGGAGCGTGCTGAGATTTCAAGAACAACTAAAAAACTTAAAAAACAAAAAGGTACTGGTGGAGCTCGTTCAGGTTCTATGAAGTCACCTGTGTTTATTGGTGGTGGTCGTGCTTTTGGTCCTCGTCCTCGTAACTACGATTTCAAATTAAACAAAAAAGTTAAAGTGTTAGCTCGTGCATCTGCTTTAACTTACAAAGCTAAAGAAAACGCAATTACTGTATTAGAAGACTTCAGTTTTGATGCTCCTAAGACAAAAAATTACGTTGATTTAATGAAAAACTTAAACTTAGCTGACAAAAAAACAATTTTAGTGTTAGGCGATACGAATAATAACGTATATTTGTCGTCCCGAAATTTACAGGGGGCTAAAGTTGTAAAAGCAACTGATTTAAACACTTACGATATCGTTAATGCTCAGTCATTAATTTTATGTGAGAGTTCTGTAAAAGTATTAGAATCATTATTAAACAAATAAAATGGAAATATTAATTAAACCAATCATCACCGAAAAGATGACTTCTTTGGCAGAGAAGTTGAATCGCTATGGTTTTGTGGTTGATAGAAACGCCAACAAAGTACAAATAAAACAAGCTGTTGAAAAAATGTACGGTGTGAAAGTTGAATCTGTTAACACTCAACAATACGTAGGTAAAGTAAAAATGCGTAACACAACTCGTGGTCTTGCAATAGGCCGAGTAAACCGTTCAAAAAGAGCTTTTGTCACTTTAAAGAACGGCGAAGCAATTGATTTTTACGCTAATATTTAATTTGATAAAAGAAAGAAGAAATGGCATTAAAGAAATTCAAACCGTTAACTCCAAGTCAACGTTTTAAAATAGCAGCTGATAATTCTGATATCACAACTAACGTTCCGGAGAAGAGTTTATTAACTTCGGTTAAAAATAGCGGTGGTCGTGATAATACAGGTAAAATGACAATCCGTAACATCGGAGGTGGTCACAAAAAACAATACCGTATTATTGACTTTAAACGTAATAAAGATGGTATCGAAGGAACTGTAGTTTCTATCGAGTACGATCCAAACCGTACTTCTCGTATTGCTTTAGTTGTTTACAAAGATGGTGAAAAGCGTTACATCCTTGCTCCTCAAGGTTTAGAAGTTGGTAAAAAAATCATGTCTGGTGCAACAGCAACTCCTGAAGTTGGTAACTGTATGTTTTTATCAGATATTCCATTAGGTACAATTATTCATAATATTGAGTTACGTCCTGGTCAAGGTGGAGCTATGGCTCGTTCTGCAGGTACTTATGCTCAATTAACAGCTCGTGATGGTAAATACGCAGTATTACGTATGCCTTCAGGAGAAGTTCGTATGATTTTAATTACTTGTAAAGCTACTATCGGGGCTACTTCAAATCCTGATCATAGTTTAGAGATTTCTGGTAAAGCTGGTCGTTCTCGTTGGTTAGGTCGTCGTTCTCGCGTACGTGCTGTAGCAATGAACCCAGTTGATCATCCAATGGGTGGAGGTGAAGGACGTGCATCAGGTGGTCAACCTCGTTCTCGTACAGGTGTACCTGCTAAAGGTTACAAAACTCGTTACAAAGCGAAGTCTTCAAATCAACATATCATTAAAAGAAGAAGTAAATAATAATTAACGTTTAATGGCCCTTCCAACCGTGAGGTTTTTGGAAGGGTTCATAACTAAAAAACAAGAAATGGCAAGATCATTAAAAAAAGGTCCTTTTATTGACCACAACTTAGAGAAAAAAGTTACTCAAATGAATGAGAGTAACAAAAAGACTGTTTTAAAAACATGGGCTCGTCGCTCTGTTATTTACCCTGAAATGGTAGGACATACATTTGCAGTACACAATGGACAAAAATTTATTCCTGTTTATGTTACTGAAAACATGGTAGGTCACAAATTGGGTGAATTTTCTGCAACACGTCAATTCAAAGGTCATTCAGGTAATAACAAGAAATAATCAGTCGATAAAGATATTTAGTCATGGGTAAAAGAAAAAGATTAGTAGCAGAGGCACGCAAAGAAGCAAATAAGAGTACTTATTTTGCTAAGTTAAACAGCTGCCCAACTTCACCTCGTAAAATGCGCCAAGTAGCAGATTTAGTAAGAGGAATGGAAGCATATAAAGCATTAAATGTATTAAAATTCAATACACGCGAAGCATCAGGACGTTTAGAGAAATTATTAAAATCTGCAATTGCTAACTACGAAGCAAAAACAGGATCTCGTCCGGAAGAAAATACCTTATTTGTTACTTCGATAATGGTAGATAGCGCTATAATGGCAAAACGTTTACGTACTGCACCTCAAGGTCGTGGATACAGAATCAGAAAACGTTCAAACCACGTTACTTTAGAAGTAGGTACTGCAGTTGCTAGTACTAAAAAAGCTGCAAGAAAAGCAGCAGCAATTTCAAAAACAGAAGATAATAAATAATATATAAGGAAATGGGACAAAAAGCAAATCCAATAGGTTTACGTTTAGGTGTTGTTAAAGGTTGGGATTCTAACTGGTACGGTGGAAGAGACTACGCTGATAAATTAGTAGAAGATACTAAAATTCGTGAATACTTAAAAGTTCGTTTACCAAAAGGAAGTATTTCTAAAATAGTTATCGAAAGAACATTAAAATTAATTACTGTTACAATCAATACTGCTCGTCCGGGTATCATTATCGGAAAAGGTGGTAAAGAAGTAGATAAATTAAAAGAAGAGTTAAAAAAAGTAACTAAAAAAGAAATTCAAATTAACATATTTGAAATTAAACGTCCTGAATTAGACGCACGTTTAGTAGGTGATTCAATTGCTCGTCAAATTGAAGGACGTATTTCTTTCCGTAGAGCAGCAAAAATGTCTATCGCATCTACAATGCGTATGGGCGCTGAAGGAATTAAAATTTTAGTTTCTGGTCGTTTAGGTGGTGCTGAGATGGCACGTTCTGAAGGATATAAAGAAGGACGTACTCCATTACAAACATTACGTGCTGATATCGATTATGCAGTTGCTGAAGCTCACACAACTTACGGTCGTATTGGTATCAAAGTTTGGATCTGTAAAGGTGAAATCTATGGAAAACGTGATTTATCGCCTAACTTTGGTTTAGACAAAGAGAAAAAAGGTGGTAACTCAGCTCCGGCTCCTAAGTTCGCAGGTCGTGGTCCTAAAAGAGACAACAAAAGAAACGACAAATAATTTTAATAAAAAGAAACGTATTAGTTAAAGATAATAAGTCATGATACAGCCAAAAAGAACGAAATATAGAAAAATGCACAAAATGAAGATGAAGGGTAACACCAAACGTGGTGACCAATTAGCCTTCGGATCTTTTGGTATTAAAGCATTAGATGAGAGTTGGGTAACTTCACGTCAAATTGAAGCAGCGCGTATTGCAATTACACGTTTTATGAAACGTGAAGGTCAAGTGTGGATTCGTATTTTCCCAGATAAACCAATTACTAAAAAACCAGCAGAGGTTCGTATGGGTAAAGGTAAAGGTGCTCCAGAATATTGGGTTGCTCCGGTAAAAAGAGGACGTATGTTATTTGAGGCAGAAGGTGTTCCTTTAGATGTTGCTAAAGAAGCTTTACGCTTAGCTGCTCAAAAATTACCAATTGTTACTAAATTTGTAATTCGTAGAGATTACGTAGAAGACGCAGCAGTTTAATCAAATAAGGAATTAAGAAAATGAAAAACACAGATATCGTTGCATTGTCAACAGCAGAATTGCAAAGTTTACTAAAAGAGGAAAAAGGTGCTTTAAACAAGTTAAAATTAAATCATTCTATTTCTCCATTAGAAAACCCAATTAAAATTCGCGATAGCCGCAAAACAGTAGCTCGCGTGAGTACTGAATTAACAAAAAGAAACAAAGCTTCTAAATAATAATAGCAATGGAAGAAAGAAATTTAAGAAAAGAAAAAGTTGGTATCGTAAAAAGCAACAAGATGGAAAAATCTATTGTTGTAGCTGTAATGCGTAAGGTAAAACACCCAAAATACGGTAAGTTCGTAAACAAAACGTCTACTTTCGTAGCTCATGATGAAAAAAATGAGTGCAGCATTGGTGATACAGTAAAAATTAGCGAAACACGCCCTTTAAGTAAAACTAAAAACTGGCGTTTAGTAGAGATTTTAGAGAAAGTGAAATAATACTATATAAAGTTTAAGAAGAAATGGTACAAAACGAGTCAAGACTAGCAGTAGCAGATAACAGTGGAGCAAAAGAGGTTCTTGTTATCCGTATATTAGGCGGTACAAGAAAACGCTACGCATCTGTAGGAGATAAAATTGTAGTTACAATTAAAAACGCATTACCTTCTGGTAACGTAAAAAAAGGCACAGTTCATAAGGCTGTAGTAGTGAGAACTAAAAAAGAAATTCGTCGTGCAGATGGTTCATATATCCGCTTTGATGACAACGCTTGCGTGTTATTAAATCAAGGAGATGAAATCCGTGGAACTCGTATTTTTGGCCCAGTTGCTCGTGAGTTACGTGATAAATCATACATGAAAATCATTTCATTAGCACCAGAAGTGCTTTAAAAAATAATAGGGAAAGAAATGTCAAAATTAAAATTAAAAAAAGGCGACACTGTAAGAGTGATTTCTGGCGAATCCAGAGGCCAAGAAGGTAAAATTGTATCTATTGATACTAAAAGCGAAAGAGCCATCGTAGAGGGTGTGAACATGATTAGTAAGCACACTAAGCCTAGCGCAAAAAATGCTAATGGTGGGATTGTTAAACAAGAAGGTACTATCCATATTTCTAACTTAATGTTTGTAGAAGGTGGTAAAACTGTTAGAATTGGTCGTGTTGTAAACGAAAAAACTAACAAAATTGAACGTATTTCTAAAAAAACTAAAGCAGTAATTAAATAATGGCAGCAACTTATTCTCCTAGATTAAAGGACAGATATAAAGCGGAAATTGTAACTAATTTAAAAAAACAATTTCAGTACACTTCGGCAATGCAAGTGCCTAAATTAGAGAAAATCTGTATTAACCAAGGTATTGGTGATGCGGTTTCTGATAAGAAATTAATTGAATCTGCTGTAAAAGAAATGACTACAATTACTGGTCAAAAAGCAGTTCCTACATATTCTACAAAAGATATTTCAAACTTTAAATTACGTAAAGGTGTAGCTATCGGTGTTCGTGTAACATTACGTGGCGACAAAATGTATGAGTTTTTAGATCGTTTAATCGCATCTTCATTACCTCGTATTCGTGATTTCAAAGGCGTGAGCGATAAAGGATTTGATGGTCGTGGTAACTACACTTTAGGTATTACTGAGCAAATCATTTTCCCTGAAATCGATATCGATAAAGTAAGCAAAATCCAAGGTATGGACATTACTTTTGTAACTTCTGCACCTACAGATAAAGAAGCTTATGCATTATTAGCAGAATTTGGTATTCCATTCAAAAAGAAATAGTATATTTACAGCCCTGAAAAAAGAGAACAATGGCAAAAACAAACATGATAGCACGCGATGCTAAAAGAAAAAAACTAGTTGATACATACGCAGC
This sequence comes from Bacteroidia bacterium, assembly GCA_035439445.1. Classification (GTDB taxonomy): domain Bacteria; phylum Bacteroidota; class Bacteroidia; order B-17B0; family Aurantibacillaceae; genus UBA4416. The sequence continues at coordinate 8,732 of DAORKG010000051.1, read as the reverse complement.
TAAACGCGAAGAGTTGAAAAAAGCAGGAGATTGGACAGCATTACAAAAATTACCAAAAAATTCTTGTAAAGTGAGAATGCGTAACCGTTGTAAATTAACTGGTCGTCCTCGTGGATACATGAGAGATTTCGGTATCAGCCGTGTAACATTCCGTGAAATGGTATTATTTGGATTAATTCCGGGTGTTACCAAATCAAGCTTCTAAGAAAAGAGTATTAATGTATAATTATCCTGAGGTCGGGATAACATATAAAAACAAATAAAATGACAGATACAATATCAGATTACCTAACTCGCGTTAGAAATGCGATTAGCGCAAACCACAGAATCGTAGAGATTCCAGCTTCAAATCTTAAAAAAGAAATTACAAAAATTCTTTTTGAAAAAGGTTACATCTTAAACTATAAGTTTGAAGAAAATGAAAAGAAACAAGGAACTATTAAAATAGCCTTGAAGTACAATCCAACAACTAAATTATCTGCTATCCGCACTTTAGACAGAGTGTCTAAGCCAGGTTTACGTAAGTATTCAGGCGTTGAGACTATGCCAAAAGTATTAAACGGATTAGGTATTGCTATTATCTCTACATCTAAAGGTGTAATGACAGATAAAGAAGCTAAGAAACTAAACGTTGGTGGAGAAGTTTTATGTTACATTTCATAATTTAGAGGGAGGAAAAAACATGTCACGTATAGGAAAATTACCAATCACAGTACCTGCAGGTGTAGAAGTAAACATCTCTGGAACAACCGTTTCAGTTAAAGGTAAATTAGGAACATTAACTCAAACAGTTGATGCAGATATTAATGTAGCAGTAGAAAACGGTGTAATTAACGTTACTCGTCCAACTGATCAAAAACGCCACAGAGCATTACATGGTTTATACCGTTCTTTAATCGCTAACATGGTTAAAGGTGTTTCTGAAGGATATAAAACAGAACAAGAATTAGTAGGTGTGGGTTACCGTGCTTCTAACAAAGGTCAATTATTAGAATTAGCTTTAGGTTACTCTCACAACGTTGTGTTTGAATTACCTAATGAAATTAAAATTACTACTTCTTCTGAAAAAGGTCAAAACCCTAAAGTAGTATTAGAAAGTTCTGATAAACAATTATTAGGAATGGTTGCAGCTAAAATTCGTAGCTTACGTAAACCAGAGCCTTACAAAGGTAAAGGTATCAAGTTTTCTGGCGAAATTTTACGCCGTAAAGCTGGTAAATCTGCAAGCAAAAAATAACATAATTCAATTAGTATTAATCATCTTTAAAAAACTGGAAAGATGGCACTCAATAAAAAACAAAGAAGAGAACGCATTAAACTTAAAATCCGTAAAACTGTAAACGGAACTGCTACTACACCTAGATTAAGTGTATTCAGAAGTAACTCAGGTATATTTGCACAATTAATCGATGATATCGCTGGAAAGACAATTTTAGCTGCTGGTTCTGATGACAAATCAATCAAAGCTTCTAAAGCTAATAAAGTTGACCAAGCAAAAGCTGTAGGTAAATTAATCGGTGAAAAAGCAACAGCTGCTGGAATCAGCGCAGTAGCTTTCGACAGAAATGGTTACTTATATCATGGTCGTATTAAGTCGTTAGCTGAAGGAGCTCGCGAAGCAGGTTTAAAATTTTAATTAGTATAAAAAGAACATACATAACATGTCAAAAGAAGTTGTAAAAAAAGTTAAGTCAACAGACATCGAACTAAAAGATAAATTAGTAGCGATCCAACGTGTGACTAAAGTTACTAAAGGTGGTCGTCACTTCAGTTTCGCAGCTATCGTTGTAGTTGGTGATGAGAAAAGTGTTGTTGGATACGGTTTAGGAAAAGCAAACGAGGTTACTGACGCTATCACTAAAGGTATTGATGATGCAAAGAAAAATTTAGTGAAAGTATCTGTATTAAAAGGTACAGTTCCGCACCCTGAAAACGGTAAATTTGGTGGTTCTCGCGTATTCTTAAAACCAGCTGCTCACGGTACAGGTGTAATTGCCGGTGGTGCGATGCGTGCAGTTTTAGAAAGCGTTGGTATTACAGACGTATTAGCTAAATCTAAAGGATCTTCTAACCCTCACAATGTGGTTAAAGCTACTATCGATGCATTAGCTAAAATGCGTGATCCATTAGCAATCTCTCGTCAAAGAGGTATTAATTTAGACAAAGTATTTAACGGATAATCAGAAAAGAGATGGCACAAGTAAAGGTAACATTATCTAAAAGTCCTATCAAAAGGAACGCTAGACAAAGAGCAACAGTTCAAGCTTTAGGTTTAAGAAAATTAAACCACAGCATTATTAAAGAAGCAACTCCTCAAGTTCAAGGAATGATTAATGCAGTTGCTCATTTATTGACAGTAGAAAATATTTAATTATAAAAGGAAATTAAAATGAAATTAAGTTCATTAACACCTGCAGAAGGTTCAGTAAAAAATAATTTTAGAAGAGGTCGCGGACAAGGTTCTGGTGGTGGCGGTACAGCTACTCAAGGTCACAAAGGTGCTCAATCTCGTTCTGGTAACAAAAGAAAGCGTGGTTTTGAAGGTGGTCAAATGCCTTTACAACGTCGTGTTCCTAAGTTCGGTTTCAAAAACGTTAACCGTGTAGAATATACAGGTGTAAATTTAGATGCTATCCAAAAATTAGTTGACACTAAAAACATTACTGATATTACTCGCGAAGTTTTATTAGCAAATGGTTTAGCTTCTAAAAACGATTTAATCAAAGTTTTAGGAAGAGGTGAATTAAAATCAAAAGTAAATATTACAGTTCACGCATTTACTGCGACTGCTAAAGCAGCAATCGAATCTAAAGGCGGAGTAGCAACAGAAATTTAATATATTATATGAAACGTTTTATAGAAACCTTCCAAAACATTTGGAAGATAGAAGAGCTAAAGCAAAGGATTTTAACAACCCTTGGCCTTATCTTAATCTATCGTTTGGGTTCGTATGTTGTGTTACCTGGTATTAATACTGAGGTATTAGCAGCAGCCAACGCGAACTCTGCCAATGATGGTGGTATTATTGCCTTAATTAATGCCTTTGCAGGTGGAGCATTCTCAAGAGCTTCTATCTTTGGTTTAGGTATTATGCCTTACATTACGGCGTCTATCATTATCCAATTGTTGGGAATGGCTGTTCCTTACTTCCAAAAAATGCAAAAAGAGGGAGAAAGCGGACGTAAAAAAATTAATCAATATACACGTTTCTTAACCGTTGCTGTAACTGCTGTTCAGGCTCCTGGTTATTTAGCAGCTCAAGTTTATACTAAACCGGGTGTTGTAGGAATTGACCCTACTTGGTTTGGTATTCAATCTACTTTAATTTTAGTAGCAGGAACCATGTTTATCATGTGGTTAGGTGAAAGAATTACTGACAAAGGTATTGGTAATGGTATCTCAATCTTAATTATGATTGGTATTATTTCTCGTTTACCTTTTGCTATCACATCTGAATTTGGATCTCGTTTACAAAGTGCGGGTGGTGGTTTAATTATGTTCTTATTAGAAATTGTATTCTTGTTATTCATCATTGTAAGCTGTATCTTATTAGTACAAGGTACACGCAGAATACCGGTACAATATGCTAAAAAGATTGTCGGAAATCAACAAATAGGTGGTGTGCGTCAATATTTACCGTTAAAGGTAAATGCGGCTGGGGTTATGCCAATTATCTTTGCTCAGGCAATCATGTTCATACCGGCTGCTATTTCTGGTTTTTCTGGTGGTACAGGTGGAGTATTTGCTGATAGATATGGTTTTTGGTACAATTTAATTTTTGCTACCCTAATCATCGCTTTCACATACTTCTATACAGCTATCATGATTAATCCAAATCAATTAGCAGATGATATGAAACGTAACGGAGGGTTTGTTCCAGGTGTAAAACCAGGAAAAACCACAGCGGAGTTTATTGATCAAGTAATGTCACGTATCACATTACCAGGTTCAATTTTCTTAGCTTTTGTTGCAATTTTACCTTCTATCGCAATGAGATTAGGTATTAATAATGCGTTTGCTGATTTCTTCGGTGGAACGTCTTTATTAATCTTAGTAGGTGTGGTATTAGATACTTTACAACAAATCGAAACGTATTTGTTAAATCGTCATTACGATGGTTTAATGAAAAACGGAAGAATAAAAGGTCGTAGTAGTAACCAAATGGCAATGCAACAAGCTTAATATGGCAAAACAAGCAAATATTGAGTTAGACGGAACTATCATTGAATCATTAAGTAACGCCATGTTTAGAGTGGAATTAGAAAATGGTCATATAGTTTTAGCGCATATCTCCGGAAAGATGCGTATGCACTACATTAAAATATTAACCGGCGACAAAGTTAAATTGGAAATGAGTCCGTACGATTTAACAAAAGGAAGAATAACATACAGATACAAGTAATTAAGAAAATTAAAATAACCTAAGGAAATGAAAGTTAGAGCATCCATTAAGAAAAGAAGCGCAGATTGCAAAATTGTGCGTAGAAAAGGAAAGTTGTATATAATCAACAAAAAAAACCCAAAGTTTAAACAAAGACAAAAATAATTGCGTATTTTCGCAGACTTTTTAAAACCAAGTATATAAAATGGCACGTATTGCAGGTATAGATTTACCAAAAAATAAAAGAGGAGAGATAGGATTAACCTACATTTTTGGTATTGGACGTAGCAGAGCTCAAAGAATATTAACTGAAGCTGGCGTTAACTTTGATAAAAAAGTATCAGAGTGGTCGGATGATGAGCAAAATGCTATCCGTACAATAGTTAACAACAACTTCAAAGTAGAAGGTGGTCTTCGTTCAGAAATCGCTTTAAACATCAAACGTTTAACAGATATCGGTTCTTACCGTGGTATCCGTCACCGTAATGGTTTACCGGTTCGTGGACAACGTACTAAGACCAACGCACGTATCCGTAAAGGAAAACGTAAGACTGTTGCAAACAAGAAAAAAGTTACTAAGTAATAAATAAAATAAGCATTTAAATAATAATGGCTAAACAACAATCATCGGTAGCAGCTGCAAAAGCTAACGCTAAGAAAAGAGTAGTAAAGGTAGAAGCAGTTGGAGAAGCTCACTTAAACGCTACGTTTAATAATATCATTATCTCTTTAACTAACTCTGCTGGTCAAGTTATCTCTTGGTCTAGTGCTGGTAAAATGGGATTCCGTGGTTCTAAAAAGAACACTCCTTATGCTGCTCAATTAGCAGCAGCAGATTGCGCTAAAGTAGCAGCTGACTTAGGTTTACGTAAAGTAAAAGTTTATGTTAAAGGTCCTGGTGCTGGTAGAGAATCAGCAATTAGAACTATCGCTACTTCAGGAATTGAAGTAACTGAAATCATTGACATCACTCCAATGCCTCACAATGGATGTCGTCCTCCAAAACGTCGTCGTTGCTAATAAACGAAACAGTTAAGGGAAAAAAGAATAAATTATAAACGAAATTAATACAAAGAAATGGCAAGATATACAGGTCCTAAGTCGAAAATCGCAAGAAAATTCAGAGAGCCAATTTTTGGTCCGGACAAAGCATTAGAAAAAAAGAACTACCCTCCAGGACAACATGGTGCTGGTAAAAAGCGTGCAAAACAATCAGAATACGCTATCCAGTTAATGGAAAAGCAAAAAGCAAAATATACTTACGGTATTTTAGAGAAGCAATTCGCTAAAACTTTCGATAGAGCTGTTCGTGCTCACGGAATTACTGGTGAGGTATTATTACAATTAATCGAATCTCGTTTAGATAACGTGGTTTACCGTTTAGGTATTGCACCTTCTCGTCGTGCTGCTCGTCAATTAGTTTCTCACGCTCACATTACTGTAAACGGTAATGTAGTAAATATCCCTTCTTTTACTTTAAAAGCTGGTGATGTTGTTGGTGTTCGTGAAAAATCTCAATCTTTAGAGGCTATTAACCACTCTTTATCAGGATCAGTTAATAAATACTCTTGGTTAGACTTTGACAAAACTTCATTTACAGGTAAATTTATCTCAGTTCCTGAGCGTTCTCAAATTCCTGAAAACATCAAAGAACAACTAATCGTCGAGTTGTACTCTAAATAATAGCAATTAGCATTTTTTTTTAACCTATATAAATTAATAAAATGGCAATATTAAATTTCGTAAAACCAGATAAGGTTGTTATGATTAACTCTACCGAAACTGAAGGACAATTTGAATTCCGTCCTTTAGAACCAGGTTTCGGTATCACTATAGGTAACTCATTACGTCGTATTTTATTATCTTCATTAGAAGGACATGCTATCACTAGCGTTAGAATTGAAGGTGTTGATCACGAATTCTCAACAATTAAAGGTGTTGTAGAAGATGTTACTGAAATCATCTTAAATTTAAAACAAGTTCGTTTTAAGAAGCAATTAGATAACCACGATGTAGAAAAAATCGTTATTCATTTTGCAGGAAGTGAAAAATTCACTGCAGCTGAAATCGGTAAATTCGCAAATGGTTTCCAAATTTTAAACCCAGAGTTAGTTATTTTTAACTGCGAAAGTAGTGTTAAATTAAAAATCGAATTAACTATTGATAAAGGTCGTGGATACGTGCCTGCAGAAGAAAACAAAACTAATTCTGCACCTCAAGGTACTATCTTCATCGATTCTATCTACACGCCAATTAAAAACGTAAAATACACGATTGAAAACTACCGTGTTGAACAAAAAACAGATTACGAAAAATTAATTTTAGATATCGTTTCTGATGGATCTATCCACCCGAAAGAGGCTTTAAAAGAAGCTGCTAAAATCTTAATTTATCACTTCATGTTATTCTCTGATGAGAAAATCACTTTAGATTCTGAGGAGAAAAAATCTGAAGAAGAATTTGATGAAACTTCATTACACATGCGCCAATTATTAAAAACTAAATTGGTTGATATGGATCTATCTGTTCGTGCTTTAAACTGTTTAAAAGCAGCAGATGTAGAAACTTTAGGAGAACTTGTATCATTCAACAAAAACGACCTATTAAAATTCCGTAATTTTGGTAAGAAATCTTTAACTGAACTTGAAGATTTAGTATCAACTAAAGGGTTGCAATTTGGAATGAATGTAGTTAAATATAAATTAGACAAAGATTAATAAATTAGATTTTAGAAGTTAGATTTCAGAAGTATTCTTAAATCGTCAATCTTAAATCTTAAATCGTAAATTAAAATGAGACACGGAGATAAAATAAATAATTTAGGTAGAACAGCTTCTCACCGTAAAGCATTAATGAACAACATGGCTTGTTCTTTAATTGAGCACAAACGTATTTTCACAACTTTAGCTAAAGCTAAAGCTTTAAGAACTTATGTTGAGCCAATCATTACAAAATCTAAAGAAGATACTACTCACAGCCGTAGAACTGTATTTGCTTCGTTAAGAAACAAAGAAGTTGTTGCAATGTTATTTAAAGATGTTGCTGCTAAAGTTGCTGAAAGAAATGGTGGATACACTCGTATCATCAAAACTGGAAATAGACAAGGTGATGCTGCTGAAATGGCTTTAATTGAATTAGTTGATTTCAACGAAATCTATTCTAATGGTAAAGCTGCTAAAGCAGAAAAAACTAAAACTACTCGTCGTAGCCGTGCTAAAAAAGCTACAGGAAAAACTGAAGGTGCTGATGCAGCTTCTGAATCTGCAGAGTAATTATAAATTACATTATATTAAAAAAGCCTTAAAACACAGTTTTAAGGCTTTTTTGTTTTGGTGGCTTCGAGAGCCTCAGCCACCCTACTCCAACAATAATGAATATGTCAGGCGAATGGTTAAAATGTCGAAGTTCAAAAGACAATGTCGCTTCGAGTAATTCCGACGTAAGGAGGAATGTATCGAGAAGCGTTCTCGATACGCTACACTCCGTTTCGCTACTCGAACTGACAAGCAAAAAGTAATACTGAGCAGAATCGAAGTATGAACGCTATTAAATCAGCCTTATAAAACCCATTTTAAGCTTACTAACATCTTTTTGTTATAATTTACACTCCAAACTATTTAAAACTCCCCCTAGCCTGCCTTAAATTTGATTTAAACATAAAAAACAAAACATATGCATATTAATTTTTTAGCAGTATTAGTAGCGGCCTTAGTGCCAATGGTAATGGGTTTTATTTGGTATAGCCCAAAAACGTTTGCTCCGGCATGGATAAGAGAAGCCGGATTGGACGAAGAAAAGTTGAAAGGAGCCAACATGGCTGTAGTTTTTGGAGTAAGCTTTGTAATGAGTTTTTTATTTGCATTTGCTTTGCAGTTTGCGGTTATCCATCAGTTTCATTTTGGATCCATGTTATTTAAAACAGGTTTTGAAGATCCAAATACCGAAATTGGAGCTATGTACAAAACCATTATGGACCAATACGGCACAGCTTACCGTACTTTTAAACACGGTGCTTTGCACGGAACCATTACAGGTATTTTTATGATTACTCCGGTAATTGTAATTGTATCCTTATTTGAAAGAAGAAGTTTTAAATACATGGCAATTAGTTTTGGCTACTGGATTATTTGCTGCACAATTATGGGCGGTATTGTATCTGCTTGGATGTAAACCTCACCTACTCTATTTAAACGCTGCTAAAGAAATTTAGCGGCGTTTTTTTATTATATTTGATATAGCAACTCTTGCAAGTGCCTACAAACGACTGTAAATAATTACAAATAAATAGTAGCGCTTAGCCGCATTCCAAGGTAAAAAACAAATAATTTAACAACTTTTTTTAAGCAGCAAA
>DAORKG010000050.1:0-19634 GCA_035439445.1 Bacteroidia bacterium | reverse complement strand
TTCTTTCCATAAAAATACCCCCAAATAGTGTCTAACTTTTTGGGGGCATTTCAAACAAAGGCGGTTTTTTTATATAGTCACCCTGTCCCGATAGCTATCGGGATGTTTCAGGGTCTGTGAGATGCTGTCCGCCAGCTGGCGGACAGCATCTCACATTGAAACTTAGTAATCAAGAACTCAGGTCTACGATTAGCTTGGTATCAATATACCCATCATTGGGTATTAGTTTTGTGCTATAAAAAAGTATTTTCGCTACAAAATAAAAACTATGAAACTACTTTATACTAAAACTTACATTTTAGCAGCAATGCTTTTTTGTAGCGCTCACATTAAAGCACAATCACCGTCATTGGCTTGGGCTAAACAAATTATTAAAACAGACAATTCCAGTTTTGGCGGTTCCCAATCCATAACAGTAGATACATTGGGCAATGTTTACACGGCAGGCTATTTTAATGGAACCTATAATTTTGATTCGGGCACTACAAATTACACCTTAACCACCGCTACCCAAACAGGCTATGTTATGAAACAAGATGCTTTAGGTAATTTATTATGGGCACATAAAATTGATAACGATACTGATTTTAATATTGCAAAAGTTGCTATTGACAAACAAAACAATGTTTACTTAACAGGATACTATAGTGGCGTTTCTGATTTAGATCCAACAGCAGGTGTTTCCACATTTACAGCAAATGGTTTAGCTGATTGCTTTATTATTAAACTAAGCTCAAACGGAAGTTTTATTTGGGCTAAAGCGTTTGGAGGAAGTAGCTATGATGTGGTTTCCAATTTAGCATTTGATGCTTCAAACAATGTTTATATTGCTGGTTCATTTTATAATACTGTAGATTTTGATCCAAATGCAGGTGTTACAAATTTAACATCAAATGGAGATTATGACGTGTTTATAAGCAAACTAGATGTTAATGGAAATTTTATCTGGGCTAAAGCGTTTGGAGGAAGTTCTGATGATGAAGCAAGAGGAATACAAATTGATATACAAGGAAATGTATATGTTACAGGCTCTTATCAAGGAGTGGTAGATTTTGATCCAAACGCTTCTGTTTTAACTTTAAATTCAATTGGCGCCACAGATATTTTTATGTCGAAATTAAACAGCGCAGGCAATTTAGTTTGGGCAAAAAGTATGGGAAGTACTGGCTATGATAATGGTACTGATTTGGTGTTAGATAAAAAAAGCACCAATATTTACTTAGTGGGTCAGTTTGAAAATACTGTTGACTTTGATCCAAATGCGGGTGTTACAAATTTAACATCATTAGGAAGCGCAGATATTTATATTAATAAGTTTGATGCTAACGGCTCTTTAATTTGGACAAAAGGTTTTGGAGGAACCTTATACGAACACGTTAGTGGTATTAAATTAGACTCGCTTGAAAACATCTATATTGCTGGTGGATACAGCGATGTAGTTGATTTTGATCCAAATAGTGGAATTATAAATTTAACCTCTAATGGCTCTAATGACTTGTATATTTCTAAACTAGATTCAAATGGCGTACTGATATTTACCAAAAGTTTTGGAGGCAGTGATTTTGATTTGATGAAATCAATTGACGTTGATAAGCATGGAAGTATATACACTACTGGTATGTTTACGGGTACCGTAAATTTTGATCCGAATGGTTCCTTTAATCTTACTACTTTTAATGTGAGTGATTTCGATATTTTTGTACAAAAATTAAATCAAAGTACAACTACAGGTGTTCAGCAAATAACAAGTCGTAAAAATAATGTTTCGCTGTTTCCAAATCCTAATCATGGAACATTACATATTTTATTAGAAAATAAAACGATGGATATGATAACACTTAGTATTATTAATAATTTAGGGGAGATTGTTTTAGAATCTAATTTTAATACTTCATGCTATAAATTAAACACCACAGAATTAGCAAGTGGCGTATACTATGCTCGAATAATAAAAAACAACGAACAAGAAATTATAAAATTTATTAAAGAATAACTATACTTCATTGCATGAAAAAACCGCCCCACAAGAATAGGGCGGCTTTTTCATATAGTCACCCTAAACTTGTTTCAGGGTCTGTGAGATGCTGATCCGCCAGCTAGCGGACAGCATGACCCATTAAAACTTAGTAATCAAGAACTCGGTTCTACGATTGGCCTGATGTTCTTCTTCCGAGCAAGTTGATTGAACTTTGCCTTCGCACTCACAACCATTGATGAGTTTGCTTTCGCCATAACCCTTTCCAACAATTCTGTTTTTAGCGATGCCCTTTGATACGATGTAGGCTGCTGATGATTTAGCACGTTTGTCGGATAAGGATAAGTTGTAGGCTTTTGATGAACGACAATCGGTGTGTGAGCCTAATTCAATAGTCATCGTTGGGTTCTCTTGCATTACTTTCACAATCTTGTCAAGTTCTTTGGCAGCGTCAGCACGGATGTTCCGCTTAGCTAAGTCGAAGTAAATAGGATTGATTTGGATAACTTTTTGCAATGTCTGCTCCAATCTCTAACTTCCGCATCGTTTCCTTTAAGTCAATCACCGTGTTGATGTCTAAAGTAATGTCATAGTTTTTTTCTACTGTGATGTAACCTTCTTTTTCATACTTCTGAATATTGCATTTCAAGACATTTTCCTATATTTAATACGATAAAATAGTCTCATTTAGTAAGTCTAACATCAATTATGAAAAAAAATAGCAACGCCTTTGTTGTCATAAAAAATCTCTCTATGTCTGAAAAAAGATACTTTAAGATCTTTTCGGAAAGACATACTATAGGTGAGCAAAACAAGTACATTGCCTTATTTGATGAGTTAGATAAAGCTGTAGAAGAAAATGATACAGAAATAAAAAAAATCTGAAAAAATCCGGAGTTAATCCTGATTTTATTTCTGCTGACAAAAATTACTTATACCAACTCATTCTAAGAAGTTTAAATGTTTTCCATGATTCAAAGACCTATAATCTGGAAATTAAACAATTGTTGGGCTCCATAGAAATACTATTTCATAAAGGATTATACCATGAAGCCCTAAAATTAGTTGCGAAAGCTGAGGATTTAGCTAGAGAATGCGAAAATTTTCAGTTAATGATTGATATACTAACATGGAAAAAGAAATGCAGTGGTTATTCTTTGGGATTAAAAAAGGCCGCTGAAGTAAATTTAGAAATTGATCAATACATTTTATTGTTAAATAATTTTAAGCGAATCACGGATTTATACTATGAAAGTAATTTAATTCAGGCAGATAATGAGAAATACTCAAAATCAGAAGTATTAAAAAAATTTCAAAAAATATTAAATGAGCCTGAATTAAAAAATGAAAATAATGCACTGTCTTTCTCAGCTAAAATATTTTATTATCTAATATACTCCAATTATTATTACTCAATAGATGATAAACAGAAAGAATATAATCATCTTCAAAAACTGGTAGATATTCTTAATCAATCGAAAACCTATGCAATAGAGAACCCACTGGATTACGTTTCAATATATAATCGTTTGTTATCTATTAAAAAATTCTTTCCTAAATCAACGTTTTTTGAAGACATAAAAGTATTACAGGAATTTCCTAAAAAAATAAATATCCGAAAAGAAGTTATTGCAGAAAGAGTATTCATTCATGCAAATACACATGAGTTAGAATACTATTTAATAAATAATGATTTTCAAGCAGCTTTAAATAAAATAAAAGATATTGAGAAAGAAATCTCAAAATTAAATATGGACATCGAGCCATATCACATTATCTATTTTTATTATTTACATGCTATTACTTTAATATATGTTGGTCAATTTCACAAGGCACTAAAATTTATAAATAAAACATTGAATGAGTTTGTTTTTGATGCAAGACCACAAGTGTATTTAAGAATTGAAGTCCTTAATGTAATAACTCATTATGAGTTAAAGAATTATTCGCTAGTGACTTCATTATCAAAACAAATCCTCAAAAAAAACCTATCAAAAAGTATATTAACTTTATTTGAAGAGCATATATTAAAGGTGTTGTACAAGGTAACTAACTCAAAACATTTAAGCCCTAAAGAAGAAACATTGCTTATTCAGGCACTAGTAGAAGAGTTAAATAAAAACAAGCAGTTAAACCAATTATCGGTTAATATTTTACATGAGAATTACGAAAAATGGCTGGTAGCAAAGGTAAAAAGGAAATATGTACACGAACTATATAAATAATTTTAAATAATTTTAAAATCGTCGCTATCCATCATCACAGGAAATAACTTTCTAAATTCCTGAAGATATGTGTATGAAAGAATCAATGTTTCTGACTTATCCTCATGAGCTAGCGTTTTACTAAGCACTTCTCCTCTTGGATTAATAATAGAGGTATCGCCTGAGTGTTTAATATTATTTCCATCTTCTCCAATTCTATTAACTCCAACAACATAACATTGATTTTCGATGGCTCTGGCAATTAATAGTTGTTTCCAAGGATAAGAGCGAACCTCAGGCCAATTTGCAACATAAATCAAAACATCATAAGTATTGTCTTTTGTATTTCTACTCCAAACAGGGAAACGTAAATCATAACATACCAATGGGCATATCTTCCAGCCTTTGTATTCAATAATTAATTTTTCATCACCTGCTTTATAATGTTGGTGTTCATTCCCCATTCTGAACAAATGTCGTTTATCATAGTATTCATAAGTACCATCGGGCTTTATCCAATACAAGCGATTGTAAAAATTTTCATTATGTTTTACTGAAATACTACCTGTAATTACACAATTTTTCTCTTTGGCTTTTTGAATCATCCATTGCATTCCCATCCCTCCATGCTCTTCGGCTAATTTAGAAGGGTTCATAGTAAAGCCCGTAGTAAACATTTCAGGCAAAACAATGATGTCAGTTTGCTCGGATAATTGATTTATTCTTTTATCAAAATGAGCAATATTGGCTTGAGCATCCTCCCATAGCAAATGTGTTTGTATTGTTGTTATTATTAAATCTTTCATCTAATTTTTTGAATATTGATTATGCAATTGAACCAATTTATCTGAGTGTTTTATAGCTTTAAATTTAAAAGAAGCGGATATAACTTGTGAAGCGATAAATAAAGACACATCCGCAAAAGCAATACTGGCGTTTATAACATTATCGCTTGCAGTGGTATTTACTTCTGTTGAAAATAAACAACCCATTAATGTAGCGCCACAAAATGCTGCTCCGCCAAAACCAATTGCATATTGTAAAGTTTTATTCTTTTTGTATTCAGATATATGATAATCAATAGTTTTGTTTTGCCACATTTGATTTTTATTTGCAACTAAATACATTACATTTCTTTCGGAGATTGTTTGAGATTGATACAGATAAACACCTCTTCTAACCGAATTTGTTATTTCGTTATTACTGGCAGGTACTAAAAACACGGGGTACTGATATGCTGGCTCCTGTTTTTCTGAATCCTTAACAATTTCAAACGTATCTGTAACTCCGTTTGCATATTTTATTTTTAAAATATCATTTTTATTCGACACAAATAATGGTCCATCTATTAAATCAGCTCTTTTATAAGAAATGTCTTTAATATTAATTTCAGAAATTTTGGCTGTAATAATTTCTCCTGTTCTTTTATAAATAGTATCTTGAGCATATGCTATTGAATTAAAAATTAATAAGGTGAAACATATTAGTGCTTTCATTTGGCTATGGTATAAATAATTACAGCAACTCGTTATTGAAAAGTAACGCCGCCTTACGAATATGTTTGTTTTTTATGGATTTATAAATTTGAGCGGTTACAATTGAAATAACGCATACGCTTGCACCACTAATTAAAAATGTTTTGGCAATGAGTTTTTGTTGTGGATCGTTATATCTGTGTTGAAGCGCAAAATAAAACCCACCTACTAAACTTACAGGTGCTATAATATTAAATGCAATTTGACCATTACGTTTACTATCAGCATTTATTAAGGCTGTGTTTAGTTCTTCTGAGTTGGTGTAAGGATCTTTTCTCATCATAATTTTGTAAGCTTCTTTATGAGTAATATCAATATTGTTGCGTGCAATATGTTTGCCTTCAACTACAAAAAGTTCTGATAAAGGTTTTGATCCTGAAGTCATTTGTTTTAATTGAAAACGTGATTCTTCTTTACCGTTTTCGTACACAATTCTTAAGATTTTTTCATTTTCTAACTTACGAATAATGCCGTCGGGGTTATAAAAATTTTTATAAGTCACTTCAGTACTTGAAATTTCAAGCACACGCACCAAAAGTGTTTGGGATGTATTCGTAAAAATAGTGTCTTGAGAAAACAGAAATAAATCTGTTAAGGAAAAAAATAATATGAACAAAAATTTATTCATTATATAACTTAACGAAATTTTGTCTCTTCTTTTTTAAATTAATATGAAATGTAATGGCACTCGCACAGGTAACTAAGGCAACAGATCCTGTAACAATAGGTATTTCAAACCCTCCTACTGAAGAGTCTATTAAGTTTATAAATCCGATAAACGCTCCTGAAACTATTGTTATTCCACCAAAAACAATTGATACTGTTTTAGTAGCATCTTGTCCTGCCTTTAAGTTTCTTATACTTCTTTGTAGTTTAAATAATTCAGGCTGACGGTTTTTGTCAGGATGTCTTTCTATTAAATTAATTATGGAATAGCTCCTTCTTTTTGTGTCTCTGTATGATATTAGTGTTCTTCCCGACTCATTAGTTGAATTATAGACTTTAAAATCTTGGGAGGGAGAAGCAGGAGGTGGCGAACTTACTGTAATTGTTTCTGAATAACCGTTTTTATAAATAATTTTTTGAATATCTGATTTGTTAACGATATACATCGGTCCATCTGGTAGTTCAATTTTCTTATATTGAATTTCCGTTTGCGAAACTTCTTTTACAGTAACTACTAGCTTTTTATTGTCTTTAAATAAAAGGGTATCCTGGGCTAATCCCGAAAAAAATAAAGAAAAAAAGAATATTGTAAATAGAATAGGTTTCATGTGTTCGATTTTAATTATTGTAGAGATTAGCTATTTCAATTTTTTTCTTGGTGCGCTTATGCTTATTAATTCCGGATAAAACCCCACCTGTAATTCCTACTGTCAGTCCGGCAGCGGTTCCTATAAGAACCGGAGAAATTTCTTCAGTTAAAATTGTAGCCGCGAATCCAATATAGGGCAAAGCCAAACCAACTCCTAGACCAACAAAACCAAATAAATATTGTTTTTTCTTAAAACTTTTCATGGTTCTGTATTCTTTTAACAAGTACGATTTTTTTTCTGTATCGGGGTGAGCATTAATAATTCTTAGCAAACGAGACTCTCCCACTTGATGATTCATATATATGAGCTTGGAACCTCGAACTATTATTTTCTCATTTGCAGGCGAAGCGCTTGAAATAATTGTAAAAGAAGAGGGCTCTTGAGTCTTAGGTTGAGTAACTTTAAAAGTATCTACATGCCCGTTTGAGTATTTAATAAAATGAATGTCGCTCTTGTTAGCTATATACATTGGTCCATCTGGATTATCCAATCGATGATATTTGATTTCATCTATGCCAATTTCATTGACTTTAACAACCTGTGCAGGCTTACTAAAAAAGTGAAGGGTGTCTTGCGCAAAAAAAATATTTGCTACTAATATTCCAATTATTAAAAGTATGGCTTTCATAAACTGAGGTATATATAGTAAATATAGCTATTAAATTTTACATATAATCTCTGCGGCCTTCTCAAGTGTTTCGTTTTTTTTAGCAAAACAAAAACGAAGCAAATGTTGTTGTTGTTTATTAGTATAAAAAACAGAAAGCGGAATCGATGCCAATCCTTTTTCCTTAGTTAATCGAATAGAAAAGTCGGTATCATTTTCATCCGTAATACGTTTGTAATTTAATAATTGAAAATAAGTTCCTGTACATGGCTCCAATTCAAATCGAGAAGTAGAAATTAATTTTCTGAAATAATCTCTTTTAGTTTGATAAAATTGATGAAGCTCTTTATAGGTTGATTCATCTTTTAAGTATTCGGCTAGCGCCAATTGAAAAGGATGATTAACACAAAATACCAAAAACTGATGCACTTTTCTAAATTCAATCATCAACTCTTTGGGAGCGGCTACATAACCTATTTTCCATCCCGTTGCATGTATGGTTTTTCCGAAAGATGACACAATGATTGATTGAGCTGCCAATGATTTAAAACGCGCCACACTTTGATGTGGTTTACCATCAAAAACCATGTGTTCATACACCTCATCACTCACAACAATAATATTAGTGCCGGCAACTAACTTTTGAAGCTCCAATAAGTCATTTTCAGTTAAGGTTGTACCACTTGGGTTATGAGGCGAATTAATGATTATCATTCGCGTTTTATCCGTTACTGTTGTTTTAACGGCATTCCAGTTTATTGTAAAATTAGGGTACTCTAAAGAGATTGGTTTCACAATACCTCCATGAACCTCTATAGCAGGAATATAGCAATCATAAGCCGGTTCAAAAACAATCACTTCATCGCCTTTATTAATAAATGTAGCAATACTTGTGTAAATACCTTGTGTAGCACCGGCAGTAATAGTAATTTCTGTTTCGGGATGATACGAAGCCTGATAGCAATTTTGTAATAACTGACTAACACTTTCTCTTAAAGCCTGGGCACCTGTCATGGGCGCGTACTGATTGAATCCATCCGCCAGATTTTTTTGGGCTAACTCTAATAATTTTGGGCTACACCCAAAGTCAGGAAATCCTTGAGAAAGGTTTATAGCATTATATTCCTTGGCCAAACCACTCATTACAGTAAAAATGGTAGTACCAACATGGGGCAATTTTGAATTTATCTGCATTTTTTTTATAATATTTAGAGCAAGTTGCTAAAAAAATCTTATTTTTGTCACCCGTTCATTGATGATTTAATTAAATTTAATCACCAAACAGTTAAGGTCCTGTGGCCGAGCGGCTAGGCAGAGCTCTGCAAAAGCTTGTACAGCGGTTCGAATCCGCTCGGGACCTCACAAATAAACAAAAAAACCCTTGATAGTCAAAACTTTCAAGGGTTTTTTGTTTTAATTTATCAATTACTAAAATCACAAGCACTCTTCCCTACGGATAAAAATTCTGCTTCATTTTCCAAGAAATTATCGCAATATCCTTCAGGACTATCAATATATCCTTTATGAATAATAAAATAATTTAACAGCATCGCTTCAAAATTTATATCTCCATAAAACCACCTATTAAGATTTTCAAACCTTGTTGATCTTAATTGCCATTTAGCTTTTATAGGATTAAAAAAGTAGTTAATTGCTGAAAATTCTTGAAATTGAAACGCATGAATCATTTCATGCGAATATGTATCATAAAATTTATGTCCTTTATTTAGTGAATTAATAAATAAAAAACCGTTGGAAGCGGTAGAAGCAGATAAATTGTTTGCATAATTTACCTGATCTGCCCTAAAAGTTAAAGTTCCTGATTTTAAAGTTGTGCTTCCATCAAATTCACCATTAACAGCCATAAAAATAATTCCGCCAAAAGCAGAGGGCATAAATTTTGGCATTAATGACGCTCCATTTTCCAGTTCGAGTTCAAATCTCATAAATCCAACGTCATAGTGCCACCGTGACCAAAACTTTTTATTAGAAGACGCGTTTTCAATAATAGAATTTCCGGCACTAAATACAGCTCTAGATAACCAGCAATATCCTAACTCTTGTTTTTGGGAAACCATAGAATTTAATTTCTTACCTGAATACGAAATGGCGCCACCGCCACAACCAATCATGAATCCCTTTAATAACACTTTATGCCACTTTTGATCTTTCTTTTTATTTATTAATGCACCAATACCGCCGGTAACGCCGCCTAATAAAGTATTATAGGCAAAAAATTGTGTTTCGTTTACCTGAGCTTGGAAAGTTTGAAAAGAAAATGTAAAAAATAACAAATAGAGAATTTGCTTTTTAATGCTGCCACTACACTTATTTAGTTTTTCTGTTTTCAATTACGATTTGTTATAATTTCTGCCATAAGTTAACCTCTTCCAAAGCCACTCCAGCGGACCCATTTCAAAAAAACGGAAGTATATGTTTGAGTAGGTAATTTGTATCAACCATATAACACTAACAAAAAGCACTAACTCTTTAGCGTCATACACTCCGTAATGATTTAAACCAAAACCAAAAAAATAAAGTGAACACAAAACAGTTTCCATAATATAATTGGTTAATGCCATTCTGCCTACATTTGCAAATAACGCAAAAAATGATTTCAACCATTTTACTCTAAATAGTAGAATCAATGTAGAAGCATAACTTACAGTTAATATAATACGTCCTATACCTCCAATATGATTAATACTAAAATTTCTGTTTTCCATTGCATCAATTAACCCAGTTTGAGTATAAACCATATTTAAAACAGATATAGCAGATAATGCAATGCCTAATGGAACACCAATAAATGCAAAAACTCTGTAAATATTATTATTTAATTTTTCTTGAAAAAATCCAAATTTAAACAACGCCATTCCCAATAAAATGGTAGCAAACGATTCCCACATATCCATAAAAAATTCTTGAGTGTGATACACGCTAATCTCTTCAGCATTTTTGACTACTAGAGTCGAATAGTCTGATTTTATTTTAACCTCTCTTTTATAAATATCTTCTGTAAGGTTATGTATGTGTTCTTTTGAAAATGGCAAGAACGTTCCTTTTATATTTACAAATTCATCATACACTTCTTGCTGTTTTTCATTAACTGGCTTGTGTTCTTGTAAACGTTTTTCTACTTGTTTATATTCAATATATTTTTCTTTACGTTCTAAAAATGCACTACCGCTAAAATAAATCACTACTGCTAAAATAGAAAGACTAAAAAACAACAAGTTGCGTGCTTTCATATTACGAAAAGCAAAAGCAAAAATCCCGCACATGGCATATTCATACAAAATATCACCTCCCCACAAAAATATGTAAGCGTGAATCAATCCAAAAAACAACATCCACATCATACGTTTAAAATACAAATCGGCCACGCGTATAGAGTTGTCTTGTTTATTTTCGATAAACAACATTAAGCCTGCCCCAAACAATAAGGTAAATAAGCCACGCATTTTACCATCAAACAAAATCATACTTCCTTTAAAAAGTATTCCATTGGTAGTGGTTTCTCCTTTTAATGCATCGTGCCAATACAGAAAAAACTCGTGTGTAGAAAAGCCTGGGATATTCATTAATAAAATACCTAATACAGCAAAGCCACGAATTACATCCATCACTTTAATACGCTCGGTTAGTTTAACCGCAGTTAATCCTGTCATATAGTTTAATTTATATTATTATAACGACAAGTGTCAACAAACATTGTGTAACACTGTCTGATTATTAAATATAATATTAAATTATGATAAATGATATTTTATATACTTATAATAATCTCTTATTGACTACAACATCAACAATAGTGAGAATAGAAAAAGTGAAAATTTAATTACTTTTTATTAAGTCAGTTAAAATGTCAGTGTATACACTATCAACAAGTAATTGCTTTTCGAAAGTTAAATAAATAGCTGTACAAATTTTAGAAAACTCCATTGTTTCATTTAATCCCAGTTCCTTATCCTTTGCATTTTTAATCCAACGCTGAATAGGTTTATTTTTACCAACCTCCCATTCCCACATAACTTTACTAATACCAGAAAAATATTGCGTTTCATTAACATATAATACTTCATCGGCTTCCTTAAATTCAATTTCTGAGACTTTACTATTTCCCTTGCCGTTAAATTTTATTAATGGTTTAGATAACTCTTTTGAAGTTAAAAGATGTAACTCAACAATAGATTTTCCTATATCTGAAACTGTAGTGAATAATTTATAATTAGATGTAAATGGAATTCTTGGATAATCTATTTGCAATTGTTCTGCAAAACCTTCCCGGTATTTTTGAGAATATAGAATTGCATAGATGTAATAAAATATCTTTTCCGTTAGTTCTCCTTGCTTATATTGCTTTTCAAGGATTTGTTCAAATTCAATTTTAAAATTACTTTTTTTACTTGCTCCAAATAATCCTCCATCGTCTTCAAATATCCAAAGGGGAAATACATAAGATTGTCCACCTAAAAAATTTCTATCAGTCAGGGTATTTGAACAAAAACAATGGCTATAATTTGGTTCCGTGCTGCTTTTTTTAAGTATTAATGCAAAATTATCATTTTCCCCTTTTAAATGCTTCATTACAATTCCACTATGCCTTCTTAGAAACATATTGTCATAATATATATGTCGATAGTAAAAGGGTTTATGGTAATATTTTTCGACTCTACTATTTTCATATTTCTTAAAATTTGATTTTACTTTATCTAATTTAAAATTAGGCTGGTCATTAAGATCAAAAGTTTCTCGAAGAAATTCCAAAGGAAGATTACTAGTGATAAAAAGATTGAATCTAGTTTCTAACTCTTTTTTTGTGTCAGCCAAAACAAAATGATCTCGACCAGTTTCTATGCCTGTATTATTTAAAATAAAAATTTCATTGATTTTGAAAAAACTATTATATAATTCTACATCATTAAAATTCTTTTTTTCGAAAAAATAATACGCCTTGTCGGTTTTTAATTCTTCGAAAGATGTATTATTTATATTATGAAAATTTAAGAAATCATATTTAGTATTTCTATCGCCATACAATTCGGCAAATAGTAATTTCCCTAAATCTTTTTCCTTTTTCTTTCCTGTTTTCACGCCAATTAAAATGGCTGTACCAACTCTAATATCAAACACATTTTGGTCTTTCCCTCCACTAGGTGTTTTTTCATACAGTTTTCCATGCAAGTTGTATACATAAACTTTATCGAAAGATTCTAGCATCTTCTTTCTTAATCCTTTAAATGCAGAAGTATTTAAGTATGTGTTTTTAGTAATTAATCCCATTACTCCTTGTCCTGCCTCTTCTATTTTCCAATGGCAAAACCTAATGAACTTAGCATAATCGTCAGAAAGCAATTGAATATTTTTTTCGTCTTTTACATCTTCTTTGTATAAGTCCATCAACCCTTTAATTTCATCTTTTCCTTTTTTACCATTACCATCGATAAAAACAGAATTGTTATAAGACGCAATAGAGTATGGTGGATTTCCCATAATTGCTAGAATGGGCTGTTTGCGTTTTACTAAGGTAGCTTGTTTGCTTTCTTCAGATAAGGAAGCCATACCTGGAATACGAGTTTGTTCTAAATCTTCAACTTCTAATGAATTGGTTAAATATAATTTAAACCTATCTGTATCTTGCATTTTATAACCATACTCATCTAGTAAAAAAGACATCTTAAGATGGGCAATAGCATAAGGAGCCATCATTAACTCAAAAGCATAAAAGTTTTTTAAAATATGGTCTTTTATGAAATTTGCTCTATGCCCTTCACCATATTTTTCAGTAAAATCTTCAATAGCAAATTTTGCTGTTTGCGCCAAAAAAGTAAGAGTTCCTCCAGCTGGGTCAAGAACTGTAACATCTGTATTTGCAAATCCATCTTCTTTTCCAAATTCATCTTTTAAAACCTCATTCAATGAATTAACGATATAATTAACAACCGGCTCTGGCGTATAATAAACACCACGTTGTTCCCTCGTTTTAGGATCATATTTGTTTAGAAACGTTTCATAAAAATGAATAATAGGATCTTGGCCTTTTCCTTTTTTATAATAATCTGTTAAAATTGCTGATATATCAGTAGTATTAAGCACTGCTGCAATTTCATCAACAATAACCTCCATCTGTTGTGGAAGATTACCTAGTGAAATAAATTGAAAAACATCTTTTAATATCCCAATAGTTGGTGGAATAAAACTATAGGCTAGACGTCTACTAAATTCACCAACTGACCTAGTTCTTGCGGCAAATAACCCGTAGGCTATTGTTTGTGCATATAAATCTGCAAATTCTTCCTTAGTTAGTCCTGCTATTAAATACTTTTGAAAAGCATCATAAAAACCTAAAACTTGATTTCCATTATTTTCCTCATCTTCTAACTCCTGATGAATAACTTCTTCTTTTAAAAATCGTGTTCTTTTGGCTAATTCAATTGCTAGAGCCTCAGCTGAAAAAACTTGAGGTAATGAAAAACTAAAAAACTTATCGAATAACTTTGTGAATGCTTCCTCATTTTCAATAGGAGGAGGTGTCTTCAGTTTACCAGCAATAAAAGGTCTTCCTATAAATGTTTTTTCAATTAATTTACCTTCTCTATATAATCTGAACTCGTAAAAATCAGTTAGTATAACATTAGGAAATGTTTCTCGATATCGTTTTAATTGTTCGCTTGATTCAATTTTATTTAAATCAGAGCCTGGTACTTTTGCTTCTATATATCCTATTATATTTAGTTGTCCGTCCCAAATTCTGAAATCAGGATTACCCGCTTCAGTCTTCTTTGGTAATATAGTAATGTGAGTTTTTGTTTTTCCAATAGAATCAGAAAACGCCTTAACAAGATTAGAGAGATGAAGATAATAACTTTCTTCTCTTGCATCACCTTGAATAGTGGTATTAGCTATTTCCGATAAGTACTGTTTTAGCATTAATTATATTATATGGTATTGTATCAAATATCATATAATAATACATATAAATCATATAATGACAAATATGTTATACACAATGATTTTTTAAATACTCAAAATGAACTGAAATTTGAGTGTGAGCAATAAAATAGGAAAGAAAATACGTCAATTAAGGGTTATAAGCGGTTTAAGTCAGGATAACATCGCTGATGAAATCGGAATGAGCCATGGCAATTATGGCAAAATAGAACGTGGCGAAATTGATATTGACTCTTCTCGATTGATTACACTTGCAAAAGTTTTGAAAGTAAGTGTTGGAGACTTTTTCGAAGAGTCATCAAAATCTAATCTAAAAGAATCCAAATCAGAATATGGTTTCGCTACTAAAGATGAAGTAGCCGATTTAGCTCATGCCATAATTAAACTCACCAAAGCGGTGGAGCGTATTGAGGAACAGTTGCCGGCTTCGACCCTTCGACAAGCTCAGGGTTCGGCCACCAAAAAGGCTGTTGCTAAAAAGGTTTCCAAAAAGAAATAATTTATAATTCCATAAAACCCTGCCAAAGTTCTGGACTCTGGTAGCTTAATTATTTAAATATTACTTTTACAATCCAAATATGGATTTATTCTCTGAAAATCAAATCACCAATTTATTGCCTTTTGATGGAACTGTATTATATTACGGAACGGTGTTATCTGTTTCCGAAGCCAACCATTATTTTAATGAGTTATTTAACACTATTGAATGGAAACATGATGAAGCAATAGTATATGGGAAACATATTATAACAAACAGAAAAGTGGCATGGTATGGAGATAAAACTTTTGATTATACTTATTCAAACACAACTAAAAAAGCACTACCCTGGACAAAAGAATTATTAGAATTAAAAAAGTTGGTTGAAGAAAAAACAGAAGCTACTTATAATTCATGCTTATTAAATTTATATAATAATGGTGAAGAAGGGATGTCATGGCACAGTGACAGCGAAAAAATGCTTCAAAAAAATGGGTCAATCGCCTCACTCACATTAGGTGCCGAAAGAAAATTTGCATTTAAACACAAATCAACCGGCGACACAACTTCTATAATCTTAGAGCATGGTAGTTTATTAATAATGAAAGATGAAACACAAACTCATTGGCTACATCGTCTACCTCCAAGTACTCACGTAAAACGACCACGCATTAACTTAACATTCAGAACAATTGTAGAATAAATTTCAAAAAACAGTGCTCTAGTTAGTTTGTTTGAAATTTAGAACAATTCCAAATAAGCCTAAATTGGTCTATTTGTAAACCTAATTAGGCTTATTCTTGTTATTTAGTTGATAAAAGCATGAAATTTTATTGGATTAAATGCTTCACAATTATACATTTGCCAAGTAAAAATTAAACACATTTCTCTTATGAGTAAAGGATTCTTAAAATCATCAATCGGAAAAAAATTTGTAATGGGTCTAACCGGCTTATTCCTTATTTCATTTTTAGTAGTACACTGCTTCATTAACTGCCTTATCTTTTTTAATGATGGCGGTTTAACGTTTAACATTGGTGCTGATTTCATGGCACACAACTGGTTAATTAGAGCCGGTGAATTAGTTTTATTTTTTGGATTAATTGTTCACGTTATCCAAGCTTTACTTTTAACATTAGAAAACAAAAAGGCTCGTCCTGTTGGATACGCTAAAGTTGATGGGGCTGCTAACTCTTCTTGGTATAGCCGCTCAATGGGTTTATTAGGAACTTTATTATTAATGTTCTTAATCATTCACTTAGTTCATTTCTGGGTAAAATCTCGTTTCACTGGTTTACCGGGCGAAGATGCTAACGGAAATGAAAACTTATATGCGGTGATGCAAGAAACATTTAAAATGGCTTGGGTTGTAGTATTATATGCTTTATCAATGATTTCATTAGCATACCATTTATTACATGGTTTCCAATCTGCATTCCAAACATTAGGGTTAAACCACAAAACATACACTCCAATTATTAAAAAGGCTGGTGTAGCGTTTTCAATTATCATTCCTTTTATTTTCGCTTTAATGCCAATACTAATGTTTGTAGGCGTTATTAAATAAAAATTAGACATTGTCACTTCGAGCGAAGTCGAGAAGTAAAAAATAAAAATTACGAATTAATACAATATTCATATGAGTAAATTAGATTCAAAAATTCCTGAAGGAACCATCGACCAAAAATGGACAAAATACCGTTCTACAGTTCCATTAGTAAACCCTGCTAACAAACGAAGTTTAGAAGTATTAGTAGTTGGTTCTGGATTAGCCGGTGCTTCTGCAGCAGCTACTTTAGCTGAAATGGGATATAAAGTAAAAGTATTTTGTTTTCAGGATTCACCTCGTCGTGCGCACTCTATTGCAGCACAAGGTGGTGTAAATGCAGCAAAAAATTATCAAAACGATGGTGACTCAACTTACCGTTTATTTTACGATACGATTAAAGGTGGTGATTACAGAGCACGTGAGGCAAACGTTCATCGTTTAGCAGAAGTATCTTCAAACATCATTGACCAATGTGTGGCTCAAGGTGTTCCTTTAGCTCGCGAATACGGCGGATTATTAAGTAACCGTTCGTTTGGTGGTACTCAAGTACAACGTACATTTTATGCTGCTGGTCAAACTGGTCAACAATTATTATTAGGAGCTTACTCAGCTTTACAACGCCAAGTTGGTATGGGTGCTGTTGAATTATGTGCACGTCACGAAATGTTAGATGTAGTTACTATTGATGGTATTACTCGTGGAATTATTGCTCGTAATTTAATTACTGGCGAAATGGAAAAACATTTTGGTCATGCGGTGTTGTTATGTACAGGTGGATACGGAAACGTGTTTTACTTATCTACTAACGCTATGGGAAGTAACGTAACAGCTGCATGGAAAGCTCACAAAAAAGGTGCTTTCTTTGGTAATCCTTGTTACACACAAATTCACCCAACTTGTATTCCTGTTTCTGGTGATCACCAATCTAAATTAACTTTAATGTCAGAATCGTTACGTAACGATGGACGTATTTGGGTTCCGAAAAAGAAAGATGATAACCGTAAACCAACAGATATTCCTGAAGAAGAAAGAGATTATTATTTAGAGCGTCGTTACCCTGCATTTGGTAACTTAGTACCTCGTGATGTAGCTTCTCGTGGAGCTAAAGAGCGTTGCGATGCTGGTTATGGAGTAGGTAATTCTAAAATGGCCGTGTATTTAGATTTCGCATTTAATACAGCGCGTTACGGAAGAACAGAAGCTACAAAGAAAAATATTCAAAACCCAAGCAAAGAAGAAATCATGCGCTTAGGTAAAGAAGTAGTAAAAGAAAAATATGGTAACTTGTTTGATATGTATCAACAAATTACTGGCGAAAATCCTTACGAAGTACCAATGCGTATTTATCCAGCAGTTCACTACACAATGGGTGGTTTATGGGTAGATTATAACTTAATGACAACTGTAAAAGGTTTATACGCATTAGGTGAGGCTAACTTCTCTGATCACGGAGCTAACCGTTTAGGTGCTTCTGCATTAATGCAAGGTTTAGCTGATGGTTATTTCGTAATTCCTTATACATTAGGTGTGTATTTATCTGACGAAGTTTCTCGTATGAGTGCTGAAAAAGATAAAGCAGATTCTATTGATAAATTAAAAACAAAACATCCTGCGTTTGATGCTGCATTAAAAGAGCAAACGGACCTAATCAATAAATTCTTAAACATTAAAGGAACTAAATCAGTAGAAAGCTTCCATAAACGTTTAGGATTAATTATGTGGAACAAATGTGGTATGGCTCGTAATAAACAAGGTTTAACTGAAGCTATTGCTGAAATACAAGCATTACGTAAAGAATTTTGGAGCGATGTTCGTGTATTAGGAAGTGCTGATGAGTTTAACCCGGATTTAGAAAAAGCTGGTCGTGTTGCAGATTTCATCGAATTAGGAGAATTAATGTGTAAAGATGCCTTACACCGTGAAGAAAGTTGTGGTGGTCACTTCCGTGAAGAGCACCAAACAGAAGATGGTGAAGCAAAACGTGATGACGTTAACTTTGCTTATGTTGCCGCTTGGGAATACAAAGGCGAAAGTAACTGGGAATTAAACAAAGAAGAATTAAAATACGAGAATATTAAAATCGCACAACGATCATATAAATAATAGAAACTATGGGATCAGGACACGGAACAGAATTGAATCTAACTTTAAAAGTTTGGAGACAAAAAAATACTAAAGCAACAGGAAGCTTTGAAACACATCAATTAACTGGCATCTCAACTGACATGTCGTTTTTGGAAATGTTTGATGTATTAAACGAAAAATTAATCAGCGAAGGCAAAGAAGCTATTGCATTTGATCACGATTGCCGCGAAGGTATTTGTGGTATGTGTAGTATGTACATTAATGGTCGTCCACATGGACCAAAACAAGGTGTGACGACTTGCCAATTACATATGCGTTCTTTCAAAAATGGAGATACAATTGTTGTAGAACCATGGAGAAGTGCAGCATTCCCTGTAATTAAAGATTTAGCAGTTGATAGAGGTGCATTTGATAGAATTATTGCAAGTGGTGGTTACATTTCTGTAAACACTGGTAATGCACAAGATGCAAATAACATTTTAATTCCTAAAACTGACGCAGATGAGTCTTTTGGAGCAGCAGCTTGTATTGGTTGCGGAGCATGCGTAGCAGCATGTAAAAATGGTTCTGCTATGTTATTCGTGTCTGCAAAAGTATCTCAATTAGCATTATTACCTCAAGGACAAGTTGAGCGTAAAGAGCGTGTTAAGAAAATGGTTGAGGCAATGGATGCTGAAGGATTTGGTAACTGTACAAACACAGGGGCTTGCGAAGCAGAGTGTCCTAAAGGAATTTCTTTAGAAAATATTGCTCGTATGAATCGAGAATTAACTGCAGCTACTTTTAAATAAGATTCAAATTATAAAAATAAAAAAGCGCTTCATAAAACATGAGGCGCTTTTTTTATGCTTATATAACATCTAATTTTTATAAAATCGTAACCCTCCCAAAAAATAGGACAGTTTAAAAGTAGATTTTTTTAACTTTAAAC
>DAORKG010000049.1:0-20282 GCA_035439445.1 Bacteroidia bacterium | reverse complement strand
TCCCCATAACCTTCTAAAACTAAATCTGCTTTGGCATTAGCCGCATCTTCTATAGTTCTATAACCCTTGGTAGCATACCGATAGTAGTTATCATCTGTTTTTAACTCAACCACTTTACCAGCATTCCTGAATATACCTGTGGAAATTCTGTTTTTATATGCTCCTAACTGAACTCGGTAAACTATTTCTCCTTTTGTAAATTCATTTTCGTTATTAGGAGAAGTGCTCTGATTTTCAGAAGAACTTAGAGTATTAGTTGGCGCAGATTTTCCACCCATTAATTTATCTATTTCGCTATCACTTAGTGTAACTAAATCTCCATTTTTAAAATAACCGATTTTTGCATTTTTATTTCCTTCTGCTATAAATTCGTCACGACGTTTCACAGCATTTTGTATTTCTTTGTATGTTCCGGCTGTATATAAAACTGTTGAATTATCAGGCAACACAGTAGATTTCACATCACCAATACTTAACAAATAAGCCATTTCATCGTTTGGTACAGGCCCTGAATATCTGGCCAACTCAACCGTGTATTGATTTTCATTTTTTGCAGCCTCATTGGATGATTTAGAAGCTGAATCTTTTTTTGCCTTGTAAAAATTTTCTACAATTTCAGTTTTCACAACATTTCCGCTATCCATATATGTGTTGTACCAATTTTGCCAGTATTCATCAGTTAAAGCAACACCCTTCATATTTACTTCAAACCCTGGCGGAGAAGATAATTCGTCATCCGCATGATTGGCTACTCCGTCATTATCATCATCAAAAGGACAACCATTAGCATCTACCTTAACACCTTTAGGAGTACCATGGCATTTATCATCCCAATCTTTCACCCCATCTTCATCATAATCACCATTGTCAATTGCTAACCAATCAACATTATCAAAATAATCATCTGGCAATGTATCGCCTTTAGATTTTTTCTTAAATACTAAATCATATTGTAAAGCAAAAGATGTATAAACGAAATTATCTTTTTGTTTAGTTCCACTTCTTGTACCTAAACTATTTTTTGTAATGCCATCTATATAATCAGTAGTAGTAAAATAATATTGAAAACCAATTTTAAAATCAAACCTATCTGTAATTTTCATTAAAGCACCTGCACCAACAGGGAAAGCCCAAGCTCTCTCTTGATACTTACCAAATCCATCTCTGTTTAATTCCCTAATATCTGATTCATAAACATAATCACGATTCAGATTAACAGCCAAAGAAGCAGTTGGAGCTGACTCATCAATATTTTTGATAGAGCCATCACTCCAATAGTAATACTTATTTCCGAATCGATCATATAAATCTGTTTTAGATAAGAATTCAAAAGAATTAACACCAACCGAAACCCAGGGCCTGATACGATAATTATCAGGTATGAAATTACCGAAATCGTATAACAAGCTTAAACCTCCTGATCTAATTTCTGACTGAAAGTTCTCCTGTCTACCATCTATCCATTCGTTGGCACCTAGTTTACCAAACAGTACATTAAAATTTAATTGTAATGGCTTAAATAAACGCTGAGAAATATTTAAATCGTAACCAACCCTTGCTGTCCAGGGAGCCTGATAATGTTTAGCATACAAATCTCCATGAAAAGATAACATACCAACACCTAATGAAATTTTGGGTTTAAATATATCCCCTAGTGCAGGCGGATCTGTTTGTTGTTTATCGTTGTTTTTTGGAGTGAAGTTGACAGTAGGAGTAGTTATTACCTTTGCAGCTGAATCTGTTTGCGCCTTTAAAAAAGAACAAATAGAAAACAAAAATATAATAAGTACCTTTTTAAGCATCTACTCGTGATTATACGAAAAAAAATAAAAATGGTTATTTAAACCATTTTTGACTAGTAATCATTAATGCCTCTTGAACTGTAATTCTTTTAGCTCCGTTATAAGCAACTACAAAAGCACTATTACAACCTTTTTGCTTAACTTCTTCTCTATGATTGCGAGCCTGTTTATATTCACCAAAGCTACCAACCATAAATTTATTGAAACCTTCAGCCATTTCACTCTTAATTGTTTCTGAGATATTAAACTTTTTTGATAAAACATCTGATTGAATAGCATTTCTGAATGCGCCAACCTGAACACTATATTGAACATTTCCTTCTTTTTTAGCTACTACCTCTTTTGGCTCAGATTTTACTGGTTCAGATTTTACAGGCTCTGTTGTTGTATTTACAGAAGCTGGTTCTGTTTTTGTAGATTCTGTTGTAGTTGTAACAGGTTGTGAAGTAGGTTCAGCAGCAATGGTAGGAGTTGTAACTGGCGTTTCTGTTTTAGCAACATCAGAAGTTGATGTTTTAGAAGTCAGAGCATCAATAGGAAATTTTACTTTTTTACTTTGATCATTTTCCAAATAAGAAAATTCTCCATTATCTAATTTCGCATTTGCATCAGATGATACACCTTTTTCCAAAATATATGACACTATTAATTCCTCTTCTGTGGGCAAAGACACCCAAACAAACTTTAATTTACCATCTGATACGGAAAAAGAACTGCCATTAGTTTTCCCGCCTTTAGCATTAAAACCTGCAGGAAGAACTTCTTGATATTTAGCAAAACCTTTTACTGCTCCTTTTTTTATTTTCACCTCAACATTATACTCATTTGCGTTAGAACCACTGGTAATAGTTCTTGAGCATAAGATATTAGAATTTGGTTCAGTTGGATTTTCGAAAGAAGTTGTAGCAGGTGAGGACGAAGGAACAGGAGTTGAAGTGGTTTCGGTAGCAGAATTGGATGTAGCTACAGGAGTTTCGGCAGGAGTATCACCTATTGTAATTTCTGCCGGAGTCATTTCAACTACCTCTTTGTTATTATTATTTACGTATGAAAATTTTGAAGCAATAATCTTAGCTCCTGAAGCAGTAGCATCTGCACTGATATTAAATTTTACTGTAAATTCAGGGTCGCTTGGCATAGCTGTCCATATAATTTTTGCAATATTGGAAGCAAACGAAAAATTACCTGTTTTACTATCCATTTCTTTTACAGTAAATCCTTGAGGGACTTCTAGCTGAAGCTTGGCGAAACCACCAATATTACCTTTATTAACTTTTATTTCTGCCGTAAACTCTGTGGCTACTTTAGCGCTCTTAGGAAAATTTCCTGATAAAGTTACAGGTGTATCGCCGAAGAAAAAGCTAAATAAGAAAACTGATACAGTGTTAAAAAAAATAATTAGTGGTTTTATCATATGCTTAATTTACTGCTCAAAGAAAAAGTCGATGAGCTTGTTTATCTTTTCAACATTGAATGAATTAACTCCTTCGAAGAATCCATCAATTGTTTTTGTAATTTCGGCAGCAGAAATAACACCATCTTTATTGTAATCTGCTTCTACAAATTCAGCAGGGATTGATGATGTTTTTCCAGTTTTATTTTGATTTTCTTTTGATTTAGTTTCAACTTCTTTTAAATACGATAAACTAGGCGCCGCATTAAAACCTTCACTTCTCTCAACTGCCAAGCTATCCCAAGCCAACTGACGCTTTGCTAATTCTTCTTCGTTGATTGTTACACCATTTCCATCAACTCTTGCTCCTTTTTTAGTAGTTAACTCCTTATCCATGTAATCAAATACTCCATCATCATCTTTATCTTCAGGACAACCTTTACCGTCAACCTTAATTCCTTTTGGAGTACCTAAACATTTATCATCTAAATCTTTTACACCATCCCCATCTGTATCTGAATTATCAACGGCTTTAAAATCAACATTGCTATAGGCATCTTTTGGTTTCTTACCAAAATGAACGTTGAGCCCAATACTAGCGGAAGCCCAACTGTCGTTTCCTCCACTTTTATAATTATCGATATAATCCGATAAACAGATGTTATAAGTTACGCCTACTCTTAAACTGGTTCTAAAACCCATTTTAAATTTTGCACCTGCTCCTACGGGAATATAGAATGTACTCCTTGAATAATTTACCAGTGAATCCTTTAGTTGTGTTTCGTAGGTATAATCTCTTTTGATGATAGTAGATAAGGGTTCATTAGCAGTAGACTCTTCTAAATTTCTTATAGAGCCATCACTCCAATAATTATACTTAGTAGAATTTCTATCCCTTAAATCTCCATAAGGATCAAACATTAAATAGCCAAAACCTGCATGTATGTATGGAGCTACATTTTTTTCCTCTCCTTTTAATTTATCAAAAAAGCCATAAACATTTAAGGCTCCCCCCATAATTGTGGATTGAAAATTTAAATGAGAACTTTTATCGTTATCAGTACCTGCTAATTTCCCATAAGTTCCATCTATACCAATACCTAATACTTTACCAACTCTATACTCAACACCAAGATTATAACCTAATCTCATATCGCTAAAAAAGTTAGCATTACCTTTTTTACCCACATCACCTAAAAACTTTAGACCGCCGGCCTGAGCGGTAACCGACAATTGAGCATAAGCAGCATTAATAACAACTAAGCAAACCGCTAAAAAAGAAACTTTTGTAGAAATTCTATTCATAAAATTATCGTTTAATAATCGATTAAATTAGTTGTTTTCTCGATAAAAACAAAACTAAATCAAAAAAAACGTTAAGTTTTAGACAAAAGCAGGTAATTGTAAACAGTAATTTGTTAGTTATGTAAATTTTACGTATTCTGTATCCTAATTTGAATACACAGGGTGCTTTTCTCTAATTTTAAAATTAAAATTCACAAAAGGCATCCATCTAAATATTTTTCTTTTACAGGCAACATAGTTTATTAAACCAAATTGAACCCCCCGAAGAACTTTAGCTCTATTAACTAACGAAATTGATACTCCATTAATTGTATCAAATAAGTTAAACCCGAATGAGAAAGAAAAACCATTCATCTTTTTTGAACTGACATCAGTTGCAGCTATTGCTGCGCCGTTTATTAAATTAACCGTATCCCTACTACTCCATTTAGCAACCCCACCATTTATAGCAAAAAATGCTCCATTCATTGTGTCTGCGGAAACAGTCCACAAAGCAATTCCTGAACCATTAATCTTTTTACCGATAATATTTAGTCCAGCAATAACTAACCCATTATGATATCCTGCATCAGAACCAAAGCAACTTACTTTAACACCATTTGAACAAGAGTCTAATGCTGCAAATAATCCGATTGATACCCCATTTGCTATTTTTGTTCTAGAAATCATTGAAAGATTGATGCCGTTATGATATGTTGGATTCCCAAAACATAATCCATGACCATTTATACCAATATTTAAATATGAACTTTGAGCAAAAATGGCAGATGTGAAAAACATCGAAATTAAATATTTCATGAAATTTAAATTGAATAAATTATTAATAAAGTAATACCTGTAAAAAAGAAGATAAAAGGACTATCCCATGTATGTGGTGATTTTGCTTCAGCAAGAGTTGCAATTAAAGGCACAACTAAAAGAGAAACTATAAATTGTGTTGTAGACATATAATTATGAAAACCTATAAGTACAATTAAGGCTGTTGTAAAAACACAGGCGCTACCCTCAAAACTTCTTGTATATGTTTTTGTTGTAAACAATGCTTTAACCTTGTACTTGTGCTTACCCCAAGTTATACCAATTGGTTCAGCCATTCCATCTCCAATAGCATTAATTAAAATAATTATCATAATAGCCTCTGTATGATTCATATAATCAAAAGCTAACCATAATGGTATTGCCACCAAATATGTTGCTAAATACTGAGTAAATAACCATTTAAGACTATGTGGTTGATCTTCGGGTCTATCAAATGCAGCAAACATTACATTTATAATATTAATATTGGTTCTGATAGGTTTGATATAAATGACTAAAGTTGCTAAGCCAACTAAAGCAATTATAATTTGTGTTAATAATGTTTCTTGAAAAGGAAAAATAAGTTTAATTAGATAAGGTGAAAAGAAAACAAAAAAGTGGTTCATTTTACGAGTATAATTAACTCTCCAACCATAAAGTTTAACTAATAATCCCTCGAAAAAAGCGATGCAATGAATTAAAATAAATTCTAATAGTTGATTATATAAAAGATTCATGATTGTTTTTATTTATTTTTAGCATTAAATCCAAGTGATGCGCCAATTCTAAAACCATCTTTATTAGGAATAACATAAATATTTCCAGGCAAATTCAACTTACCTGATTTAAAAGTTCTACCAAATGCTAATACAAAACCAGATTGTAAAGCATAATCACCTCTACTATCCAGACGTTCTTTAATTGTAAAGGGATTTTTTACATTTTCATTTTCAGGATTATTACTCCAATCTTGTTCGCGATGCCATACGTTTGCATCATCATAATACCCTCTAGCTTTAGGAGATAAATTGATTGTTGGCCCTAAGGCAAATTCCCAACCATTTACATTACTTCTCAATCCATGTAATAAAGTGAAACTTGGAATAAAATAACCTTGATCGACTCCCGTGATGAGAGGAACAAATTCAAATAATGCTTGAATTTTTCCTTCGTTTAAATATTGTTTTTCGAACTGATAGCCAAATTGAAACATCATTGGAAAAGCCTCAAAACCACCTACTGATTTATCAGCTTGAAGTATGTTAGCTATATTACCTGTATAACCGACAAAACCTAAACGTGGTCCGTCTAATCTTAATCTTTCTTTTTGTGGATTATTCAATGAATTATCAAAACCATTACGCTGTGTTAATTTGGTTAATACGTTTTTATCAATTGATTTGTTAAACATAGTTCGAACTGTAACATTAGTAAAAGCTTGTAACTCGTCAGGTAAATTCAAAAATTCTATTACTGTTGTTTTTTCAATTGATTTTGTTTTAACATCAATCAAACGAAGTGTATAAATTATTGATTTTGGATAAAGTTCTATGCTGCCACTTAACATCTTATCAGAATGAATTGTTTCTCCAATTTCAGTTAAGCACAATTTTCCATAGCAATTATTAATACTCAATTTATTTTTCTCAATCATATATGCCACGTCATACCTATCCATGACTTCAAACGTATCAAGTTTTTCCAATTCAGTTCTTACTAAATTTCCCATTTGCTGTGGTTCGTTTTTTAAAACCGTAATATCAATTGATAAAACAGTAAGCGTTGGCTTAATTTTTTTAACCTCTTGAGCTTTAATTGTATTTATAAACAAACAAGCTGTAGCTAATAAAATGATTGATTTAAAAGTTGTTTTCATGATTGAATTTTTTTAATGATTAATAAATTAAATCTGTGAAGCAGGTCATAACTGTATGAGTTGTTTTTTCTGAACAATACAAATGCTTTATGCTTTTAAAAGTGCTTTTTGTGATGATTACTATTGCAAGAATCAAA
Source organism: Bacteroidia bacterium (assembly GCA_035439445.1). GTDB lineage: Bacteria > Bacteroidota > Bacteroidia > B-17B0 > Aurantibacillaceae > UBA4416. The sequence continues at coordinate 12,971 of DAORKG010000049.1, read as the reverse complement.
ACACAAAACGTGATAATATGAATTGATTTTTTTAGAGTTGTTGATTTCATGATTTAGATTTTATCGATTGATGTTTAATAAATTGCTGTCATTGTATGTGCGAGAAAAAGGTAGAAGAAACCATATACAAGAGCCACTAACCCTAATAACGAAGTAAATACTCCAATAGTAATAGCCAAATTGATTTTCCACTTATTAAATTTTTCTTTATCGTCAGGAAATTCGTTTTGATATTTCAATACTTTTCTTTTGACAACTTTGGCAAATACAAGCCCTACAAAAGGAACGACAGAAAGAAATAAGCATTGTTTATAAAGTTTAACCGCTTGTGCTTTCTCTTTAAGTCTAATTTTTTCATAATCAATAATTTTAGCTTGTTTTATAGTTTTTACTCCGTCGTTAACAATAATTGTAACATTTGGCAAGTTATTTTTCATAACTGTTTTGATGTCTTTTCCTCTTTTCTTGAAAATAAAAATGCTGTCCTTTTTAATAATCAAACCAACTTTTTTATTGATGATTTCTTTATCAGAAATTTCATTTAAACTAATAGGTGATTTTTTAAATTCTATTTGATTGTTTGATGAAGAATATCGTTTTGTTGTATCAACATAAATTGTATTATGTTTTAATGATTTCACATTTTCAGTAAATCTTCCGAAAGTGTATTTTCTATTCAAAAATTTACTAGTTGAACAAGAACTCATTAATACCACTATACAGAATACTAAGAATGTATTTTTGATACCAAGTAGTTTTTGAATAATTAAACTTGATAATTGCTTATCTGATTTTTTTATTCTTTCAATTAATACTAATAGATTTATCAAACCAACAATGCTTGTGCTAAGCAATAGTGTGATTTTTTCTATATCATTTAAGGCTTCCATAATTGTTTGGTTTTATAGTTCAAAATTAGATGGATAGTTAAGGGGATTGAAACGGATTTTAAGGCAGCTATTTACTGTTGTTGCAATAAACAATGATAACCATGTCAAAAAATGTTCAAATATTATGGGATTTTGCATTAAAAACTCCATATAATAAGTTTATTTGCATTTTTTGCAAATTATTTTTATATTTATTAGTAATAAATACCAAAATAATGGCAAGTAAAAAAACTGATTTTGAAATGCAGGAAGTGTTTATTAAACACTTAAAACAAGTTGTGCCTGCTAATGTATCTTTAGTAGATGATATTGCCGATTTGCTAAAAATCAGCAATGATAGTGCTTATCGACGTTTGCGAAGTGAAACAGAATTAAGTTTAGATGAAACTTATAAAATCTGTAAACATTATCGAATTTCAGTTGACTCAGTGTTTTCAAATAAAGGAGATTCTGTGACTTGCAATTATATAAAACTAACAGACTCTGAAGAGAATTTTGATAGTTACTTAACAAGTCTTTTAAATCAACTAGAGCGACTTCAAAAAGCAGAAGATTCAAAAATCATTTATGCTGCAGAAGAAATTCCTATTTTTCATTCGTTTCACTCAAGAGAATTAGCTTCGTTTAAACTATTTTATTGGCAACGATCGGTTTTGAATATTCCTGCATACCAAACTAAAAAGTTTGATTGGAATGTAATTTCAGAGAAACAACTGGATTTGACTAAAAAAATCCATGATACATATTTGAAAGTACCAAGTACAGAAATTTGGACAAATGAAACTATTAATACTACCATCAAACAAATCGAATACTACTTTGAATCGGGTGCTTTTAAGGAAAAAGAAGATGCTATTATAGTTTTACAGGAACTTAAAAAAATGGCCCAAACAATTAATCAGTATTCTGAAGAAGAAAAAAAATCAAACAATTCAATATTTAATTTATACAATAGTGATTTAGTGATTGGCACAAACTGCATACATGTAACTGTTGCAGGATCTGTTATATCATACATCTCATTTAATACTTTAAACTCTTTAACAACAAGTAATAGTCAGTTTTGTGAAGAGATTGAACATTGGATGAAAAACTTAATTAAAAAATCAACACTAATAAGTAGTGTAGCAGAAAAACAAAGATTCCAATTTTTCAGTAAATCATATAAAGCTATAGATGCAAGCATTGAACGAATAAAAAATTACTAAAATGAATTACTCACAATATAATATCATAATTGTTGCCGGGGGAACAGGCTCTAGAATGCAGTCTAACATCCCAAAACAATTTATCGAAATCAAAGGAAAACCAATCCTGATACATACAATTGAAAAATTTATTGAATTTGATGAATACATTAATATCATTGTTTGTGTCCATAAAGATTATATGACAGATGCTAATTTCATGTTAGCGGAACACTTTCCCGATAAAAACATACAAATAGTTGTAGGCGGAGAAACTCGTTTTCATTCAGTTAAAAATGGATTAAATACTATTACAAATAAAAATGATGTAGTTGGTATTCATGATGCTGCCCGACCATTTGTATCTGTAGAAACCATTAAACGTTGTTTTGAAACAGCTGCTCAAAAAGGAAATGCTATTCCTGTTTCACCAATAAACGAAAGTTTACGAATGGTAACAAATAGCATCAATAAGGCAGTAAGCAGAGACGATTATAAAATAGTGCAAACTCCTCAATGTTTTGTTGTATCAAAAATTAAAGAAGCATTTGAACAAAATTATTCTCCATTTTTTACTGATGATGCTACTGTATTGGAAGGCATGGATGAAACTATTAATTTGGTAGAGGGTAATTCTGAAAATATAAAAATTACCAACCCATACGATTTAAAATTTGCTGAATTATATTTATGAAATAGCCATGCGCCATTTAACTATTTAAAATCATGGCGTATTCGATTTGACAATTAATAACAAATAGAAATTACAAATCATGACCACAGAAGATATTGCAGACGCTCTGGAAATTACAGGAAAATTAATGGAGTTACATGATGAAAATCCATTTAAAATAAAATCTATCAATAGTGCAGCTTATAAATTAAGTAAAACAAGAATTGATTTAAGCGCTCCCACCGTGGAGGAATTAACTAAACTTGAAGGTATAGGCAAAAGTTTAGCAGAAAAAATTATTGAGTTTAATTCTACAGGCACCAGCAAAGAACTACAAGACCTAATGGCGAAAACACCTACAGGTGTGATAGAAATGCTTGGTATTAAAGGACTAGGGCCAAAAAAAGTCAGACAATTATGGCATGAATTAGAAATTGAAAGCGTAACCGAATTACTTTATGCTTGCCACGAAAACAGATTAGTAGAGTTAAAAGGATTTGGAGAAAAAACTCAAAACACCATAATTCAAAATATTGAATTTAAAATAAAAAACACCGGTTGGTTTCATTATGCTTATGCTGAGAAAATTGGTCAACCAATTATTGGCGCTATCAAAGAGCAAACTGATTTGGTAAGTTTCACTGGTGCTATGTATCGATGTTGTGAAGTGATTGAAGAAATCGATATTTTAGTTGGAGATGAGAGTATTGATTTAGATGAATTTGTTTCAGAAACGATTCCTTTGAATTTTATACAATGTAATCCTAACGTATTTTACAGAAAACTAGTTGAAACCTCTTCCACAAAAGAGCATTTAGAAGGTATAAACTTTAGCACTCTCGCCACAAAAAAATACGACTCTGAACAATCTATTTATTCAAGTTTAAACATTCAGTATTGTGAGCCTGAATTGCGAGAAGGTTTATTTGAATTAGAAAAAGCAAAAAATAATCAAATTCCTAAACTTATAGAATACACAGATTTAAAAGGCATTTTACACAACCACTCTACTTATAGTGATGGAATGAATACCTTAGAAGAAATGGCAACCTATTGCAAAGAATTAGGTTATCAATATTTAGGAATTTGCGATCACTCTCAAACAGCAGTATATGCTGATGGACTGAAACCTGAAACAGTTTTAATACAACATCAGGAAATTGAAAAGTTGAATCAAAAATTATTTCCATTCAAAATATTTAAAGGAATTGAGAGTGATATTTTAGGTAACGGCGATTTAGATTACGAAGAGGATGTTTTAAAATCATTTGATTTTATTGTAGCATCTGTGCACTCTAATTTAAAAATGGATGAAGAAAAAGCAACTGCTCGTTTATTAAAAGCCATTGAAAATCCATATACAACTATTTTAGGTCATCCGACTGGGCGTTTATTATTAGGGAGACCAGGCTATCCGATTAATCACAAAAAAATAATTGATGCCTGTGCTGCCAATAAAGTGGTGATTGAATTAAATGCACACCCATATCGTTTAGATATTGATTGGAGATGGATACCATATTGCTTAGAAAAAGGAGTAATGATTTCTATTAATCCAGATGCACATCAATTAAAAGGGTATCATGACATGCGCTATGGAACATTAGCAGCAAGAAAAGGTATGTTAACGAAAGAACATTGCCTAAATGCAATGGATTTAAACAGTTTTGAATCATTTTTAAAAAACTATAAAAAATAAATGGCAATTCTTAACTCCATAGCATCATGGCTCATGAAGAAACGCATGCACCAAATTGAACTCTTCATGAAATATCCTCATGATGTTCAGGATGAATGGATGCATGAACTTGTTAAATCAGCCAAGGATACAGAATTTGGTAAACAACACGGTTTTAAATCCATAAATAACTATGAGCAATTTAAAAAACATATTCCCATCAATGATTACGAAAGTTTAAAACCACTCATAGAAAGAACAAGACGAGGTGAACAAAATTTATTATGGAGTTCAGACATCAAATGGTTTGCAAAAAGTAGTGGAACCACAGATAAAAGTAAATACATTCCTGTAAGTAAAGAGTTTTTAGACGGTTGTCATTATAATGGCGGCAGAGATATGATTACTTTTCAATGTATCAATAACGCCGATACAAAATTATTTACAGGAAAAAATTTAGCACTTGGTGGCAGTTTTAAAACCGATGATTTTGGCGATCATAAATCTTATCATGGAGATGTGAGTGCTATTATTATTCAAAATTTACCCATGTGGGCCGAGTACTTTAGAGCTCCTGATGTAAATATAGCATTAATGGATAATTGGGAAGATAAGCTAGAGCAAATGGCAAATTCCATGGCAAATGAAAACGTAACAAGTTTGGCAGGAGTACCAAGTTGGATGCTGGTTCTTATTAAACGAATTTTAGAAATAAAAAAAACAGACAATTTAAGAGATGTTTGGCCGAACTTAGAAGTGTATTTTCATGGAGGAGTAAGTTTTACTCCTTACAAAGAATTGTTTGAACAACTATTTAATAATAACAAGGTTGCATTCATGCAATTATACAGCGCATCTGAAGGTTTTTTTGGAATACAAGATGAACGCGTGAGTGATGAAATGCTATTAATGTTAGATTATGGAATATACTATGAGTTTATTCCAGTAGCAGAAGTTGGAAAAGAAAATCCTCGCATTTATAATTTATCTGAAGTACAAAAAGATAAAGATTATGCCATAGTTATTACTACTAACGCAGGTCTATGGCGTTATCAAATAGGTGACACAATTCGATTCACAAATTTAAGTCCGTATCGTTTTATCATTACAGGACGAACCAGACAACACATCAATGCATTTGGTGAAGAGTTGATGATACATAATGCTGAACAGGCTCTTAAGATTGCTTGCGAAAAAACTAAAGCACATATTATTGATTTTACTGTGGCTCCTATTTTTATGAATGAAAATACGGGGGCACATGAATGGTTAATTGAATTTGAACAAGAACCAAATAATTTAGATTATTTTGTTAGTGTTTTAGATGACACATTAAAACAAATTAATTCTGACTACGAAGCAAAACGTTTCAATAATTATATTTTGCAAACACCAAAAATTAAAGTTTTACCTAAAGGAAGTTTTTACAATTGGCTAAAAGCAAACAACAAACTTGGCGGGCAGTTTAAAGTTCCGAGATTAAATAACGACAGAAAAATTATTGACGATGTTTTGAAATTTGTTTTCTCCTAATAAAAAATATTAGGTGCTGTGTATCCATTTAAATACAATTTTGCTTTCCTAATTTTCTGTTCTTTTCTGTATAAATATTGATTTCCATTTGTATCAATCATTGGCATATGATAATTTTTAGGCAGTATATCATGCAGTGCTTTGTTTTGCAATGTATTTCTAACTTGCTCTGCATCAATCCCGGCATTTGCCTGTAAATACTGCCCATAATAATTTGCATATTTTACCTGTGCACTTAATAAACCGTGAGATAAATTTTGATATAAACCACCTACTGTATTTATATAACCATTTCCAGGAAACAAAGAATCATTTTTTACAACATCTCCTAGCTGCCCTGTCCACATAGTGGCATTAATGGCATATTGAAAATGTTTAGTTTGATATTGAATAATCATTGCTCCAGTTCTAAACCTGTCTAATATGGGTTTAGCCAAAATATCATTTTCGGTAATAACAGATATGTGATTAAATTGAAAAGCAACTGTACCGGTTACTTGTTTGGTTTTAATATGATTAAAATAAATATTATAACTGTAGGCTACTGAGTTTTTGTATCCTGTTTGGTTACCAACAGAATTTATAAATAAATTTTTATAGTGTGTTTTTTTGCCATAACCAATGCATAATCCAAAAGATGAACTAAACTCTGTATGTTTTTGTTTTGGACCAAGATTCCTGAAATTATGATATACTCTATAAGACGCATTTAACTGCGCAAATTTATAAACACCATAAGCCTGAACTGTAAATCCAATTCTTTGCACATGTGTTCCTAAAGCTGTAACAATGCCAATATTAAAGCCATAGTTTTTGCCTATGTGTAATTGAGAAAATAAACAAGAATAAAATCCTATTATAAAAATTATAATAAATTTTATTCTTTTCATCACTAAGCTTTATGATTTAAAACTGTTTCTTTTAAGGCAGTAATATCAACCGTTACGCCACTAGTAATAATATCTGCTTTACTATAAAATGGTTCTCTTACCTTTAATAAATTTTCAATATAGAGTAACATCTCTTCATTTGCTTTATCTTTGATAAGAGGTCGTTCATTTTTAGCATTAAACAAACGGTTATATAGAGCCTCAGGTTCCATTTTTAAATAAATAACTTTACCATTAGCCTTCATTAAATCCATATTATTGTTAAAGCATGGCGTTCCGCCCCCTGTTGCAATAAGGGCTTTCATATTGTCATTGATGCACTCTTGTAGTGAGCTAGATTCAATTTTCCTGAATTCATCCTCTCCAACTTCCTGAAACAAATCAGTGATTGTGTTATCATACTTATTTGAGATATAATCATCCAAATCAATAAAGTAATAACCCATTTCTTTGGCAAGTTTTTTTCCTTGAGTTGTTTTACCACAACCCATAAAACCACATATAAATATTAATTTCTTTTCTTCCATTATTTAATATTCATTAATCGAATCACTTTCTCAATATCTTCTGGTGTATCTACGCAATGGCTATCAAAATTGGTGATAGCACATTTTACTTTAAAACCATTTTCTAACCAACGTAATTGTTCTAAAGACTCTGCCAATTCAAGAGAAGAAGGTTTTAGCTTAGTTACCTGTTCTAAAATATCAGTTCTGTATGCATACATACCCACATGTCTGTAATAATTATGGTGCTTATGCCATTCTTCCTGAGACTTACCTTTAATAAATGGGATTACCATTCTACTAAAATACAAAGCTTCCATATTTGAATTAAGAGTGATTTTTACTTCTCCCATATCAAATAATACTTCATGAGAGTCAACCGGAATCATTAAAGTAGCTAACTCAGTAGTTCCTGTGCACACCTCGCATAATAAATCAATTTGTGTAGGGTCAATAAATGGTTCATCCCCCTGTATATTTATTACATAATCATAATCATTCTCCATTTTTTGAAAAGCCTCAAAACATCTATCTGTACCACTTGGGTGATCTTCTTTAGTGTAAACTACTTTTCCTCCAAAAGATTCAACATGTTTATAAATACGTTCGTCATCAGTAGCAACAACAACATCCGTAAGTAAAGCTGATTTTGTAGCTTGTTCATAAACTCTTTGAATCATGCTTTTTCCTAGTATATCAACTAATGGTTTACCTGGAAATCTGCTAGAAGCATAACGAGCGGGAATTATTCCTAAAATAGGGTTCATAAATAATTTTAAAATTTGCTCTAAATTACAAAAAACTTAAATACTTGTTTGTAATATCTCTGGCTAAGCTTATCTTCGTGTAACAATGTTTAAATACTTACCAATCATATTAATTTTCGTTTCAATAAACGCGTTCTCTCAACGCTCTAAAAAACACTCTAAAAATCATCTTAACGAAAACCCTAAAGAAGTGTCTCACGAACACTTTAAGGATTTTAAATTAATCACTGATATGCTGGATTCAGCAAAAAAGGTATCTTTTTTACGTTATGGTATGAGATCAGTTGAACGGATTGAAACAGGTTACTCAACTTCTAATACTAAAGTCAAACTACAAACGCATCCACGTAAATCATATTTAGTGAATACAGACAACAAACTGGAGGTATTATATCATGAAGTTGAATTAGGTTCTAAAGCTCTTGTAAAACCACATGTGTTTCCATACTTTACAATGAGTTTAGATCCCAGAGGCAACATTATGCGAAAAAATCAACATTTCACAATACTTGATATTGGTTTTGATTTTACCGCACGTACTATTGCAATTGCACTTAGCAAAGAGAAAGATCAAATCGCTAAACATCTCACTTATATGGGCAAAATAGAAAAGAACAAAATGATGTGTCATTTGCTTGTATATGAGAATACTGAATTTTCATATTATGATTATACAGTTGGTCATAAAGAAACCGTAAGTAGTATAGCAGGAAAACTAACTGTAAACGATTACATGCTTAGGTGTAAAAATAAACTTTATGACGAGTATGGTTATTTAAAAGAAGGTAGTATTATAAAAGTTCCCACTTTTTATTGCAAGAAAGCAATTTTTCATGTTGATGAAAAAACAATGCTCCCTGTAAGTGTAGCTATTTATGATGAAATAGGTTTGTTTGAAAGTTATGATTTTTATAACTTGGAGGTAAACAAACCAATTCCAAATTCAGAATTCCAAAAAAACTTTAAAGGATATGGATTTTAATAATTCATCCCTAAATTGAAGAATACAAAACTCCACATATCTGAAAACTCAGCAATTTGTTTATCTGTTGGTTTACCCGCTCCATGGCCCGCGTTCACGTCAACTCTGATTAGGGTTGGATTTTTCCCAGTATTATTTTTCTGTAAAGTTGCTGCAAACTTAAACGAATGAGCCGGAACCACTCTATCGTCGTGATCTCCTGTTAAAACAAGAGTAGCCGGATAACTCACCTTTTTAACATTATGTAACGGAGAATATTTATATAAACATTCGAACTCCTCTTTATTTTCACTACATCCATAATCAACAGTCCATGCTCTGCCAATAGTGAATAAATGAAACCTCAACATATCCAATACACCAACAGTTGGTATAGCAACCTTTGCAATATCTGGGCGCTGAGTTATTACAGCACCTATTAACAAACCACCATTACTTCTGCCATGTATTGCCAATTTTTCGTGAGAGGTGTATTTATTCTCAACCAAATAATCACAAGCTGCTATAAAATCATCAAACACATTTTGTTTTTTACACTTTGTTCCATTTATATGCCAGTCTTCACCATACTCTCCACCACCACGCAAATTAGGTACGCAATAAATTCCACCAGCCTCTAAAAACACAGCTCTATCAATTCTAAATTCAGGGGTGTAAGAAACATTAAATCCACCATAACCAAAAACAAAACAAGGGTTACTACCATTTAACTCAATCCCTTTTTTATGAGTAATAAACATCGATACTTTTGTGCCATCTTTACTTTTATAAAACACTTGTTTAGTTTCATATTTGCTAGATTCAAATGAACAATTAGGTTTAAAAATACGTCTGCTAACTCCTGCTCTCATATCATAAAAATACACTTCTTCAGGACTAGTATATGAAACAACAGAATACATGGCATTTTCTTCTTCTCGAGATGAGTTAACGCCATTAACTTTACAAATGCCAGGTAAAAAAATCTCTTTCTCAATCTTTCCACTCATATTATGTATATACAATTTAGAGGAAACATTTACTAAATAATTTGAAATCATTTTGTTTCCACAAAAAGAAACTCCCTCTAATAAATCATTTTTTTGAGGCAATATATCTTCCCAGTTATCTTGAGAAGGATTATTTAAACTCACTTTAACAAGTTTGTATCTGGGTGCTTTATAGTTTGTGTAAACATAAAATTGGTTTCCTATGTTTTCCATCACACCATATTCATTTTCAAAATTTGTAACAATTGGAATAAATTTATTTAAAGGATTTGATAAATCTTTCATCATCAAACTTTGCCCACTTGTAGTTTCGCTTCCATAAATAATCAAATAGTTTTCGTCATGAGTAACCTGAACTGAAAAGTTTCTATCGGGATGCTGTTTATCTTCAAAAATCAACTCATCTTCACTTTGGGATTTACCAATAGTATGATAATATACTTTATGAAATTCATTTTTTTGCGTGTAGGTTTTATCTCCTGATGGCTCATCGTATCTACTGTAATAAAAACCATTTCCTTTCCATGCAATTCCAGAAAATATAACCCATTTAATTACATCTTTTAACTCTTCTTTTGTCTGGATATTTTTTACGTGAATTTCAACCCAATCGCTCCCTGATTTTGAAATACCATAGGCCAAATAATTCCCATCTTTACTAATATCCATACCACTTAAAGATACTGTGCCATCATTTGACAAAGTATTTAGGTCAAGAACAACTGTTGGATTATCTAATAAAGAACTCTGAGAGTATAGTACTGATTGGTTTTGCAGACCATTATTTCTGAAAGAAAAAAACAGTTTACCTTTTTTAAAAGGTGTACTCATTTTATCAAAATTCCAAAGAGCTGTTAATCTTTCTTTTACCTTATCTCTATATATTATTTGACTTAAATACTGATTGGTTGTTTTATTTTCACTCGCTACCCAAGCTTTCGTTTCCATAGAATTATCATCCTCTAACCAACGATAAGGATCTTCCACTTTAACACCATGATAATCATCAGTTTGTTTTACAACTTTAGTTTCAGGATATATCATTTGACTGAATGTATTTAAACATAAACTTGTGAATAGAAGGCTAAGTAAACTAATTTTTGGTATATACATAGTATTTACATTTGGGATTAGATGAAAACGGATATTAACAAATATACCAAAGAAGTAGAAGATACCCTAAACCGCTTATCATTAAAAAATGATAAAGCAAAGGCAGAAAAACTTAAAAAATATATTGGCACCAATTTGAATGTACTAGGCCTTGAATCTAAAATTCAAGGAGTAATACATAAAAAAGGCTTTAGTTTTTATTCTGAATCGAAAGAAACAGTTTTTAGCATACTTGATAATGTCTATCGACAAAGCAATATTTTTGAAGCAAAAAACATTGCTTTTATTTTCTTAGATAAAAACCATAAACACATCCCACATCAAACTCAACTTAAAGTATTACCAAAATGGGTGAAACAAGTTGATAATTGGGCGCATTCAGATGGGCTATCAAAATATTTATCAAAACTGGTAGAACATGAATCAACAAAAAATGAAATTTTATCTATTCTAAAAAAATGGAATAAATCAAAAAACTTATGGGAAAGACGACAATCATTGATATCATTATTTTATTATTCAAGAACCAAAAAAAACCATATTAGTTTTGATATAGTAAAAGATTTTATAACTCCTTTACTCACCGACAAAGAATATTATGTTCAAAAGGCTGTTGGCTGGACGTTGAGAGAAAGTTACAACGTTTATCCTTCACAAACGTATATGTTTATTGAGGAACATATCAAACAGATAAGTCCAACAGCATTTACAACATGCTTAGAAAAAATGTCCGAAAAACAAAAACAAGCTCTTAAACAAAAACGAAAAAAACAGTGAAGTTGAAATACATATATATTCTCATTTTATTATCACAGTGTCTTTGGTCACAAAAAAAAATGACACCTGAGGAATATATTGAAGCCTATAAAGAAGATGCTGTAAAGGAAATGTATTTACACAAAGTACCCGCATGTATAACTTTAGCGCAAGGTATGCTGGAAAGTGGAAACGGAAATAGTCCTTTAGCTAAAAATGCAAATAATCATTTTGGAATAAAATGCCATAAAGAATGGGGAGGGGAAACTTACATTATGGATGACGATTCTGCAGGAGAATGTTTTAGAAAGTATAATGATGTTTTAGAATCATATAGCGACCATAGCATGTTTTTATTTTCCAGATCAAGATATGCTCCACTTTTTGAGTTAAATATTAATGACTATAAGGGCTGGTGCTATGGCTTAAAGGCTGCAGGATATGCAACTGATCCTAAATATCCTCAACGTTTAATTGAACTAATCGAGAAATACCATTTACAAGATTTAAATGTGATGGAAAATACACCAAAACAAGATTTGCCGTCACGTCATGTAATTAATGGAGATTTATCTATCAGAGAAGTATATCGTTTTAATCATATAAAGTTTGTAATTGCTAAAGAAAATGATTCTTTTTATAAAATTGCCAACGATTTTAATTTAGAGTTAGAACAAATACTTGAATACAATGATTTAAGTAAAGACGATAAACTAAGTTATGGACAAAAAATATATATCGAGAAAAAACGAAGACGCGCTCTTGAGCCTATTCATGTTGTTCAAAAAAATGAAACACTAAGATCTATAGCTCAGCTACACGGTATAAGACTAAGTTCAATATGTAAAAAAAATCATCTTAAGCCAACTGATAAATTAAAAGTGGGAGATGTACTTTATTTAAGACAAAAGAAATCAAAATAAAAAACAGAAAATAAAAAAGGTCTTACAATAAATGCACTGCCCCCAAAAAGTTAGATACTTATTGGGGGCATTTTTATGTTAAAA
>DAORKG010000048.1:18375-21226 GCA_035439445.1 Bacteroidia bacterium | reverse complement strand
AAAAAACCAAATAAATCATGAAAAAACAATTACTTTTTGCTTCTAGTATTTTCGTTTCGGGATTACTATGTGCTCAAGTTGCTAATAAAGCAACGAAAGTTCCTGCAAATCTTGCAAATGTTTCTGCAAAGAAATTTGTGAAGGTTGAGGACAAAATAATGAATCCAATTCCTTATCAAACTAAAGCGGAAATTTCTACTCCAAAAAACAATTTAAAAGTATCTGCTTTACAACAAGACATTATTGGTAATACTTACTATGATTTACAATCAAACAGTAGTGTTGGTGATCGTATTGTTGTTAATGCTGATGGTACAATTGCTACTTGTTGGACTTTTCAACCTACCGCAGATGCTGGTGTTTACGGTCAGAGAGGTACAGGATATGCATACTATAATGGTTCAGCATGGTCTGCAGCTCCTACTGCAAGAGTTGAAAACGCTCGTGTTGGTTGGGGAAATATCGTTAATACACGTGCGGGTAAAGAATATATCCTATCTCACAATGGAGGTGCTAGTAAATTGCATGTAGCTTCTAGAGCAACTAAAGGTTCTGGTACCTGGGCAAATAGCACAACCGCAGTTCCTACTGCAACAACTGGTGGTAATTTTTGGCCAAGAATGGTTTCTTCTCACCCAGCTGGTGGAGATACAATTTATGCAATTTCTTTAACTTACCCAGTAGCTTCTGGTGGAGCTTTATGGCAAGGGTTAGATGGTGCTGTTGTTTTTCATCGTTCTATTAATGGTGGGACATCATGGGATATCAACAACGTAGTTCCAGCTGGTTTAACGGCAGCTACATTTAAAGGTTTTGGTGGTGATGCTTATGCAATTGCTGCAAAAGGTAGTACTGTTGCAATTATTGCAGGTGATTCGGGAAAAGACTTAGTATTATCAAAATCTACTGATGGTGGTGTTACTTGGTCTTCAAAAACTGTTTTAAAATTCCCTTTACCATTATGGGATTATACAACTACAACAACAGATATTAATAGTGATGGTATTGCTGACACATTAGATACTAATGATGGAAACTTATCTGTTGCTTTAGATAATAATGGATTAGCTTATGTAGCATACGGAGCTCAAAGAATTTTAAATGATGCTCCTTCTGCTAGTGGTTACAGTTATTTCCCTTACACTGATGGCTTATATTTATGGAATGAAAATATGCCTCAGGATGTTGGTGGTACTATTGTTGCAGGAATTGAAGACTTAGGTGAACAAGGAACTATTTATTTCCCAACTCCTCCAACTGGTGAGTTAGCATTCGGAAGATATGGTTGTTCATTAACTTCTTATCCTAGTATGGCTTTTGATAATTCTAATACTTTATATTTATCATATTGCTCTATCGTAGATAGTTTAATTTCTGTTACTAGTCCTACTAAATTAGTAAGACATGCTTACGTTATGAAATCTTGCGACGGTGGTGTAAACTTTACTGCTCCTTACGATGTTGTAGAAAATGTACCAGGCGCGCCTTATGAAGGTATGTTTGCTTCTATGGCTAAAAATGTAGATGGAAATGTTCACTTATTATATCAAAGAGATTTTTATCCTGGATATGGAGTTCCTCCGTCATCTGGAACTAATCCTGATGCTGATAACGTGGATAATCAAAATGATATAGTTTACGCTAAAATCCCTGTAGGAGATTTAGGTAACTGTCCTATCCCAACAGGAATTAAAGCAATTAATTCATCTGTTGCTAATTTAAGTTTCTATCCAAATCCAGCTTCTACAAATGGTACTATTGAAGTAGTATTAAATGAGAATGCAAAAATGGAATTAGCTATATTAAATTCAGTTGGTCAAATAGTTTATTCTACTTCTGTAAATGGAAACATTGGAGTTAACAAGGTTGATGTTAATTTAAACAACTTAAGTTCTGGTTTATATTTCTATCAAGTTAGAATCGCAAATAATAAAGCAATTACTAATAAATTTGCTGTAGAAAAATAATCAGTTATTTATTTCATTTAAAAGGAGTTACTTCGGTAGCTCCTTTTTTATTTAAAAAAAATCAGATTTTCTTTTTTTGAATAAAAAAAGTTATATCTTTGCACTCTCATTTTATAGTAGCATTTATAATAATGTTTTTATAAAACCTCGGGATGTAGCGTAGCCCGGTATCGCGCCACATTTGGGATGTGGAGGTCGTCAGTTCGAATCTGGCCATCCCGACGGAGAAAAAAGCCTTTCAGAAATGAAAGGCTTTTTTTGTTGTTCGGAGCGATTTTTTCCATGTATTTGACACATTATCATCTTCTTTTAATGAAATAATTTGCGTTAGGAAACTATTTTTTATAGCGAAAAGTATTCTTGTAGTGCTTGATTTTACTGCTATTTTTAGTAATGCTACAAAATATAGCAATCAAATGCTAGAATTTTGATTTAGCTTTGTAAAGAATTTGAGATTGTTATAAAGTTGTTAAGCAAACTCAATATTAAATACGTAACTTAAAACTATAAATAAATATCATGGCAAAAAAAACAGACGATTCAGTTGAAACTATTGACAAAAAAACAGTAGGCAGCGAGAAATTAAAAGCTTTACAATTGACTTTAGATAAGTTAGAAAAAACTTATGGTAAAGGTACAGTTATGAAGTTAGGTGATACTACAGTAGAACCTATGGACTCTATTTCAACAGGTTCTTTAGGGTTAGATATCGCATTAGGGATTGGTGGTTTTCCTAGAGGTCGTGTTGTAGAAATTTATGGACCTGAATCCTCTGGTAAAACAACCTTAGCAATTCATGCTATTGCAAATGTTCAAAAAGCTGGCGGAATAGCAGCAATTATAGATGCTGAGCATGCATTTGACAGAACCTATGCAGCTAAATT
>DAORKG010000048.1:0-18275 GCA_035439445.1 Bacteroidia bacterium | reverse complement strand
AATAAAGAGGATTTATAAATATCCTCAGGCGAAACCATTAATTCATTTAAAGGAATTTTATTTCCGTATTTTTCATTTAACTTTTCTTTAACTAAAGGATTAGTTAAATCAAATTCTTTTAAAGATTTAGGTTTACAAAGTTCTATATTTAATCCATTATTATATAATTTATACACTAACTCACTGCAGTATATTCTCTCATCACTCCAGCTAAATGCCTCATCATAATCTTTATGTTCATAGATTTTAAAAACAGTTCTAAGTTTGCTAATTTCATCGGATGTTAAAACTTTATTTTTTAGTCTTTTTACAACTCCCTCACCTCTTGCATTAAATTCTTTTAAACTGGTTTTTCTAACTGGTTGAACTGCCTCGTATACAACCCATTCATTATTTTCAAAAAATAGCACGCCACAATGGTTATATTTACTATGTGTGGCTAATTGAATTGCTTTCCCAGTTAATCCACTAGTTGTTTGAAAAATAATATCTCCGTCTTTGAAAGTACTTTTTGAATTAAAATTTACAGTACTAAAAACAATAGCTGATAGCAATATAATTAACGAAATTTTTCTCATGATTTTTTTATTTGTTTCTAACGATTTACTATGTATATAGTTACATAATCTCATGCTTTTTTAATATCTTTAACATAATGAAAAAAGCTTTTTTATTTTTTCAAATATTAATATCTGTCATTTGTTTTGCTCAAACAGGTTCTATTGTTAGAGGTCCATATTTACAGTTAACAGGTTCTGCATCTACCTACATATGTTGGAAAACTTCTCAGTTGAGTAATTCGAAAGTAGTTTATGGTGCTTCAAAAAATAATTTATCGATGATTTCGTTTAGTAATAATCTGGATACTAATCATTGCAATTATTTGACCGGTTTATTACCAAATACGAAGTACTTTTATAAAATTAATGAATCATCTTCTCAAATGAGTAGCGATACGTTTTATTTCTATACAGCTCCTCCGATTGGTTCTGGTCAAAAATTAAGATTTTTAGCTTTAGGAGATTGTGGATCCGGATATATTCAACAATATAATGTAAAGGCTGCCATAAATTATTATAATAAAGCTAATTATATCAATGGGATATTACTTCTAGGTGATAATGCTTATGTAAGTGGTGTGCAAAATGAATATCAAACAGGATTTTTTGATCCATATAAAACTAATTTTATACTAGGAAACTCATGTATCTACGCTTCGCCAGGAAATCACGATTATGGAAATAACTATACATTATCTCTTAATCATCAGATTCCTTATTATGAGATTTTTAAAACACCGCAAGGCGGAGAATTAGGAGGTCTTCCGTCCAATCACAAGGAATTTTATTCTTTTAATTATGGTAATGTTCATTTTATTTCACTTGATTCGTATGGTGTTGAGCAGAGTATGTATCACTTATGGGATTCACTAGGTCCTCAGTATCAATGGTTAGAACAAGATTTGCAACAAGATCATAGTATGTGGAAGGTTGTCTATTTTCATCATCCGCCATTTACAATGGGAAGCCATAATTCTGATACAGAAAGTGATTTGGTTCTTATTAGGCAAAACATTGCAAGATTGTTAGAAAAATATGGAGTAGATTTAGTAATTAACGGACATAGCCACACATATGAACGTTCTTGGTTGCAAAATGGTCATTATGATTTAGAGGCTTCTTTTAATAAAAATATTCACACCTTGGATAGTAGTAGTGCAAGATATGATGGATCATTAAATTCTTGTCCTTATAAAAAAGACACAGCCAACAATAAAGGTACTGTATATATAGTTGCAGGAGAGTCAGGGAAAATTGGTACTCCGCAAGCAAACTATCCTCATGATTCAAAATACTTTTCGGAAACAACTAGAGCGGGAGCTTTATTTTTGGAAGTAGAAGGAAACAGATTAGACGCTTTTTATTTAGAAGAGGATAGCTTAATTCATGATAAATTTACTATCTTAAAAAATGTAAACCGCCATCAGTATATTCCGGTATTTGTTAATCAATTGATCTCTCTTACTGCTTCATGGGTAGGTAATTACAATTGGTTGTTTAATGGTTCTATTTCTAAAGTAGAAACAGTTACTTATGGTGGAGACGCAGATTATATAGTTAATGATTCTTTAAATTGTTTATCAGATACTTTTAGTTTGAGAGCCAACGTAGGAATTGAGTACTTAAGTAATAAATATAGTGTTAAGATATTTCCTAATCCAGTAAAAGATAAAATAGAACTTGAGTGTTTGAAAATTAATGAAGATGTAAATTACGAGATTATTAATTTGGTAGGAGAGATAATTCAATCAGGAAGAGTATTATTTATAAATGGGAAAGCTGAAATTTATATTTCCAAATATATATCCGTTAGTGGGAATTATTTTCTGAATCTTAAAATTTCAGAAAAAACTGTTACAAAGCCCTTTTTTATGGATAGATAATGTAACTTTGTATCAATTATAAGTTATAAGCAAAAAGCAGCTTTATGAATAGATATTATTTAATTATTTTTTCTTTTATTTTCTCTGTATCATGTTTTTCTCAAACCCAAACAGATGCTAATGGAAAAAAACAAGGTTACTGGAGAAAAAAAGATGAAAAAACAAATAAGTTAATTTACGAAGGTTTATTTAAGGATGATAAGCCTCAGGGAATATTTAAGTACTATTATCCTCATGATACCATTAAAGCAATCATGAACTTTAAACAGGATGGTAAAATAGCTTATTCAACTATGTTTCACCCAACCGGCAAGAAGATGGCTTATGGGAAATATATTGGCGAGGATAAAGATTCTGTTTGGACGTATTTCGATGAAAAATCGATTTTAATTTCAAGAGAAAGTTATGTTAAGGGAAAAAAAGATGGAGTTGAGTATGTGTATTTTCCGGATGGAGTGGTGAGCGAAGAAAGAAGATATAAAATGGGATTAATGGACGGACCGTTTAAACTGTATTATGATAAAAATTTAGTTAAGAGCGAGGGTATTTATGTTAAGGGACAACTAGATGGAAAAAATGCTTTTTATTATCCAAATGGAGTAACTGCTGCTGTTGGTTATTACAAAAATGGATATAAAACAGGCCCTTGGATTTATAGAGATAAAACAGGAAAAGTTAAAGAAAAAGAATTGTATAAAGCTGGTGGGAAGTTAGCAACTCCAAAAGAAATGGAAGAATTTTTTAATAAAAACAAAGCGTCAGACGAAAAACCAAAAGCCACAGAGACATCAACAACAAGCATTAAAGCAAAAACAACATCTCAATCAAAAGGGACTAAAAAATAAGAACAATGAGCAAGCACGGAAAAGTATTAGTTGCAATGAGTGGTGGGATTGATAGTTCTGTTGCTGCTATGATGTTGCATGAACAGGGATATGAAGTAATTGGTATTACTATGAAAACCTGGGATTACGAATCATCAGGAAGTAGTAAAAAAGAAACTGGTTGTTGTAGTTTAGATAGTATTAATGATGCCCGTTCGATGGCTGTAACTTTTGGATTCCCTCATTATATTTTAGATATCAGAGGAGAATTTGGCGACCATATCATTAATAATTTTGTTGAAGAATATTTAGCTGGCCGTACTCCAAACCCTTGCGTTTTATGTAACACGCATATCAAATGGGAAGCTTTATTAAAAAGAGCCGATATGCTGGATTGTGAATTTATTGCTACTGGACATTATGCTCAACTCAGGGAAGAAAATAATCGTAAAGTCATTTTTAAAGGAATTGACCAAGGAAAAGATCAAACTTATGTATTGTGGGGCCTGGGACAAGAGAGTTTAAAAAGAACCATGTTTCCTTTAGGAGGTTACAAAAAAGCTGAAATTAAACAAATGGCAAAAGATGCCGGATTTATTGATTTAGCCAATAAAAGCGAAAGCTACGATATTTGCTTTGTTCCTGATAATGATTATCGAGCTTTCTTAAAACATCGTTTACCCAATTTAGAAGCAAGTGTAGAAGGAGGCGATTATATTTTTAAAGGCAAAAAAGTAGGAAAACATAGAGGGTATCCATTTTATACTATTGGTCAACGAAAGGGTCTTGATATAGCATTAGGAGATCCCGTTTTTGTAAAAGAAATTATTCCTGAAACTAATACAGTTGTTTTAGGTGATTTAGAAGATTTAAAAGAAATGGAAATTAATGTGCGCGATTTCAATTTAATTAAATATGAAACATTACCTCAGGATTATGTTGCCTTAACTAAGATAAGGTACAAGGATGCGGGGCGTTTAAGTACTATTAATCAAGTTGGTGATAAGTTAAATATTGTTTTTCATGAATCAGCTACAGGCATAGCACCAGGACAAAGTGCTGTTATTTATGAAGGTGATGATTTAGTAGGGGGGGGCTTTATAGATAGAAAACCCATCATAAGTCTTTCTTAAAAATTATATTGTTGTTTACTTAAAACCTATCGGAATTATTTTCGGTAGGTTTTTTATTTAATCCAGTTTTTACTAAAAACCGACCACTTACCTAAAAATTCCTGCCACTTACCTATTTGCTCAAACCTTTGGCATTTGTGGCGGTATAATTGAATAGTTAGAATAAAATAACCATATAAATATAAAAAGTATGAAAACTCCAATTTTAAATATTAAAAACAAAGGGATTTTGTTTTTAGTGATCTTATCAACTGTTTCGTCTTCAGTATTTTCTCAAAATAAGTTAGTTTCTTTGATTTATTCTGTGAATTTCAATTTTGCAATACCTGTTGTTTGTGTTATAGGTTTAGGTGTGTTTCTGTTTACTTCTTTTTTAAAGCAAAAGAACCATTAATTGTTACTCGTGTAAGTGTTTTGTTTGTTTGTTTATTATGAAAAGCTGTTTAGTAATTTTACTAAACAGCTTTTTATTTTATATATAGCTTTAATAATTCTTCATATACACTTATGCCTTGTTCAATTGCTTTAACAGGAATTTTTTCATTGTTGGAATGAACACTCTCTATCATTTCTTTATTAAGTTCAAATGGTAAAACACCAAAAGAAGGAATTCCAACATTTCTAAAATAACTGTTATCTGTTGTTGCAGGAAATAATAATGGAATCACATTAGCATTTGGATAAACTGTTTCAATAGCTTTTTTCATTTTTAAATAATGCTCATCTAATTTGGATGGTTCGGCTTCAGGTGATTCATCAAGGATAGTGATTTTTATTCTTGGATCAACGATCTTGAATAGTAATTTTAAAAGCAATGGTTTTTCAGATTTGTTAGGTAATAAACGGCAATCAAAATAGGCAGTGGCTGTTTGAGATACTTGATTAATTGAGCCCTCAGGGTTTTGAATCCGTGTTAATTGATATGAGTTTGTTACCAAGGTTTGTAATGCGTCATTAGAATGGATTACTTTTTTTCTTAAAGGTTTAAATATCCACCAATCAATATGTTTTAATATGAAACCTTTATAACCTCCCATAATTTTACCAAGAGTTTTAAAAGTTTGTTTTGCATTTTTATCGATAACAATTCGCTCTTCTGTGTTTTCTATTTTTGAAATTGCTTTTAATAAAATTCGATTCGCTGTTTTGGATGAAGGAACAGAACCATGTCCATGAGTTTTAACTGTTGCTTCAAGTTTTAGCCAGATACTTTTTTTCTCCGCATTGGAAACAAAAAAACATAACTCATTTTCTTTTCCTTCAATTACTCCTTTTAATCCGCCGCCACCTTCACCAAAAATAACCATAGGGTTTAATTGATTTAAAATTTCAGGCTTAATGATTTTAGCGGCCCCATTTAATCCACCGGTTTCTTCACCAGATAAAAATAACAGGATGAAATTTTTATTGATTGAATCTGTTTTAAACTGTTCTTTTATTTTTTTTAAAGCAAATAATTGCATTATTGCAAGTTCTTTCATGTCCAATGTACCTCGCCCATAAAGTGTGTCATTGTCTATTTTACCCGAAAAGGCATTGTGTTTCCAATTTGTTTTTTCATCAACAGGAACTACATCTAAATGATTTATAAAAACTACTGCCGGTAATTTTTTATTTAGAGGAAATAGTGAGGCGCAAAAGTTATATGAAGAATCTGAGTCTGAAAATACGGAAATATATAGCCCCGAGTCTTCGCATAATTTTTTCATAAAAAGCGCAGCAGTTTTTTCATTACCTGATACACTTTTGATTTTTACATAGTTAGATAAAACATTCGCGGGAGTCTGCTGAGCAATGCTCCTGAGTGAAATCCAGCATACAACAAATAGTAATGTTTTTTTGAAGTATGCATTTATTTTCATTGATTTTTTGAATTAAAAATACAAAAATCAATTTATAAAATACTTTTATTTTTTATTTGTTATAGAAGAGAATAAAATAGATTCGAGGAATAATATTATTTTTTTATCATCTTGTTCTTTAGCAAAATCAGTTAAAGCAGGAAGGTTTTGCATAAAAAACTTTTGAGAGTGAGCCATCTCCAAAATTGTACTGGCTATTGAATGTGGGAATTTATATCTTGGGTTATATTCCTTAATTATTAGTGAGATTCTTTCACATAAATCTTTATAGGGTTTAAATAATCTGTCTTTATTATCTTTACTTACATTTCTTGTTAAGTATGATTTTGATCCTTCCCACATAATTAATTGGTAGGCCTCTTGTTCGGAAATAAAATCTGAATTTAGGCCTTTATCGCCTGGGTTTTCTACTAGTAATTTGATAATGGTTTTTAATTTTATTTCAGGATTGGATATGTTGTTTGTATAGAATACTACTTTATATTCTAAATAACTCCAATACCAGTTTATAAGGTAAACTAGAAAGCGGTGTTTGTTTTCAAAATAACGGTAAATCGAAGCTTCTGTTGTAGATATTTCTATTGAAAGTTTTTTAAATGTAAACTCTTCAAAGCCTAGTTTGTTTATTAAAATTAATCCATTTTTTACAATTTTTTTACCGAGCACTGATTCTTCAGGGTTCCGAAGAAACAGTTTTTCATTCATTTTTATTCTAATGTCTAATTCCATGATCTTAAAATATGGAAGTAAAATTATTATAAATTATTAAAAAATGCAAATTAATAATAGTATTACTATTATATTAAATGTTTTTACTATTTTCGTGAAAAATATCAGCAATGTATAAAAAAAATAAATCTAAGTTGTTATTTACCTGGTTGTATAACGAAAGAAAGGTTATAAGCAGAATATATTTACTGGCCTTGCTTCAGGGAGCTATGTATTTAGCTATACCATTGGGAATTCAGGGGGTTGTAACATATATAATGGCAGGATCTTTTTCTGCATCTTTAATTTTATTAAGTTCTATAACTATTCTGGTTACTTGCTTTATTGGTTTTTTCCAAATATGGCAAATGAGAATTAATGAGACACTTCATCAAAAGATATTTGGAAGTATAGCCTCACGAATTAGTTTTTATCTAAATTCAAACACCAGTACTGATGAGGTATTTAATAAACTAAATAAGTTTTTTGAAGTAGTTACTCTACAAAAAGGAATTAGTAAAATATTACTTGATTTTTCATTTTCAATTATAAGTATTGTATTTGGTTTGTTGATATTACCTATTTACAGTTCTTGGTTTTTAATATTTACACTTTTGTCAGGGGCTACATTTTACTTCATAATAAGGTATTATGGAGGTAAAGGAATAGAAACAAACATTAGGGTATCGAACGAGAAGTATAATCTTATTAAATGGTTTCAGTTAAATGCAAGAGAGCATAAATTAGATGATGCTAAATTTATTGACACTACTGATGGTATATTAAATAATTATTTTGACGAACGAAAAAAATATTACGGTGTATTAGAGGCTCAATTTAAGGGTATTATAGTTTTTAAAGTTTTATTTACCGCCGTTGTATTGTTTTTTGGAGCATACTTAGTTCAAATTGGTGAGCTAAATACCGGACAATTTATTGCCTCAGAAATCATAATTTTTTTGGTAATTAATTCAGTTGAAAAACTAGTTGGAAGTCTTGGTACATGTTATGATATTATTACTTCATTATACAAGGTAGAGAGTATTTTTGGCGAGAATGAAACGTATTCATTTGTAAAAGAGGAATGTTCCGAATTAAATAGTGTTTCCAATATTTATGTCAAAAAATATTCTAAGGCTATTAAATATTTATTATTAGCGCTTGGTATTTCGGGTTTGATAATACTGTTTATGCCTTGGACACAAAGTGTAGAGTCTTACGGAAAAGTAACAACATTAAATCCCGAAAATAGGCCGCAAACTATAACTTCCCGAATAGGAGGAAGGATTGAGAAATGGTTTATTAATGAAGGGCAATTTGTAAGAAAAAATGATACGATTGCTTTTATATCAGAGATAAAAGATGAGTACATCGATCCACAATTAATTAATCGTTCAGAGCAACAAATCAAAGCCAAAGAAACAACTTTAGAGTCCTATGAGCAAAAAGTTAATGCGGTTAATTCTCAAATTGACGCCTTAAATAAAACGCTTCTATTGAAAATGAAGCAGGCTCGAAATAAAATTATACAATCAAGGATTAAAGTTACTACTGATAGTATTGAAGCACAGACAGCTTCTAATAATTATAAAACAGCTGAAGAACAATTGAAAAGATATGAAGAATTGTTGTCTAAAGGCGTTATTTCTAAAACTGACTTGGAAAATAGACGAGTAAAAGTTCAAGAAGCGCTTGCCAAAAAAACATCTGCTGATAATAAATTTATTTCTACTAAAAACGAATTGTTGAATACGGAAATTGATTTGAATACTGTTCAGCAGGATTATCAAGAAAAGTTAATGAAAGCAGAATCCGATAAGTTTTCTGCACTTTCAGCCTTATATGAAGGCGAAGGTTCTTTAACTAAGTTGCAAAACCAGTTGGCTAATTATAGTATTAGAAAAGGGTTTTATTATGTGCTTGCCCCGCAAGATGGCTATATCACTAAAACCTATGTACAAGGTATTGGTGAAATTATTAAAGAAGGTTCTGCCTTGTGTTCTATTGTTCCAGATTTAGCAGAGCAAGCTGTAGAGATGTTTGTCAACCCGATTGATTTACCATTAATACAAAAGGGGCAAACTATACAATTAGTATTTGACGGTTGGCCCGCATTTGTTTTTTCGGGTTGGCCAGGTGTGAGTTATGGAACTTATAAAGCCGAAATAGTTGCTTTTGATAAAGTACTATCTGATAATGGAAAATTCAGGGTTTTAGCTAAAAATATTGGTGAGCCTTGGCCTGAGGCTATTCAAATAGGAAGTGGTGTAAAAGGGTTTGCTCTTTTAAATAATGTGCCATTAATATATGAGTTATGGCGTCAAGCAAATGGTTTTCCTCCGGAGTTTTATGTAAAACCTAATCCAGTAAAAAAAGATGAGAAAAAATAATCTTTTATATATTCTTTTCATTTTATTCTCATTCAAAGTTTCTTCTCAAACATCTTATGTTTTAAGCTACGAAACTTTTTTGAAAAATATATTGGAACATCATCCTGTTGCTCAAAAAGCTAATAATATCAAGCAGTACGGAGAATTACAATATAAGGCTTCAAAAGGAAATTTTGATCCCAATTTAAGTGGAACTTATGACAATAAATTTTTTAATAATTCAAATTATTATAGTGTTTTAAGCAGCGGTGTGAAAATCCCATTATTTACAGCTCAAAATTTAAAAGTAGGATATGAGTATGGTGTGGGTGCTAATGTGAATCCGGAACAATATACTTCATCTTACGGGATGCCATATTTAGGAATAGAGGTTGGTTTATTGCAGGGATTATTTTTGGATTACAGAAGAGCTGAAGTAATGAAGTCAAAGGAATATGTTGGGTATTATTCAGCAGAAAAAAAAATACAGTTAAATGAGTTGTTGTTCGAATCTTCTTTAAAGTATTTTGACTGGTTATTCAGTGTTAAACAGGTTTCATTAAATAATTATTTTCTTGATTTAGCTCGTCAAAGGTTATTGGGTATTGAATCTTTGGCTAGTATTGGTGAGAAAGCAGCTGTTGATACTGTTGAAGCTGCTATTTTTTATCAAAGTAGATTATTGGAATTACAAACGGCTATTATTGAGAGTCAGAAACAGAATTATAATGTGGCAAGTCTAAATTGGCAGTCTCTGGAAATGCCAGCAATGTCGATTTATGCGCCACAAGATAGTTTGGATAAGTATTTTGAAAGAGTAAAAAATCAATTTGTTTTAAATTTGTATCAAGATTCTTCAGTCAATCCCATAATTGAAAAATATAAGTCGATACAATCGGTTTTAAAAATTGAGAATAGAATAAAACAAGAGATGATAAAGCCAAAGTTAAATGTTAACTATAATTTTTTATCATATAATTATAATTCATTTAGTCCTGTTTATACTCAAAATAATTATAAATGGGGAGTTGATTTGTCGTTTCCTTTATTATTAAGAAAATCTAGAAACGAATATAAAATGTCGAAATTGAATTATCAAAATAATACATTGGAATTGGCAAATAAAAATAATGAAATTGAGTTTAAATTAAGTGCTTTGAAACAAAATATCAGTGTATTGGCGGAACAACTTCAAAATGCAGAACGTTCTGTAAGGTACAATAAGTTGTTAGTAGACGCTGAGAAGTTAAAGTTTTCTAATGGAGAAAGTTCTTTATTTATTCTTAATTCTCGTGAAAATAAGTGGCTTGAATCTGAGTTAAAATTTTCAGAGTATAAATTGAAATTTATTAAAAATGTTCTAACTATTATTTATTTAAATGGTAGTTTGAATTATCAACTATAATTACTCTTCTTCTGATAATTCAATTCATTTGTTTTCATTCTGTTTGTAATTGAAATAGTTTCTTATTCAATGTAACTCGCACTTCTTTTTGATTCTGTTTTTTAATCATTTATGATTTGTTTGTCAATTTTGTGAAAATATGTATAAATAAAATTTATGTTAATAATATTAAATATAAATAAAAATTTATGTATAATATGATTTAATTTTGCGTTGTAAATTTCTATTACATATAAAAATTAATCATTTAAACCAAAGTCATGACAAGAATTACAGTAGCAAAAGGAGACGGAATAGGGCCTGAAATAATGGACGCCACTCTTAAAATAATTTTAGCGGCAGGTGCTAAAATTGAAATTGATGAAATTGAAGTAGGTGAAAAAGTTTATTTAGCCGGGAACACATCTGGTATTGCACCTGAATCATGGGATGTAATTAAAAAGAATAAGGTTTTTTTAAAAGCACCTATTACTACACCCCAAGGTGGCGGATATAAAAGCTTGAATGTTACCACAAGAAAATTTCTTGGTCTTTATTCTAATGTAAGACCTTGTTCAAGTTTGCATCCATTTGTTAGTACTAAGCACCCTAATATGGATATTGTAATTATTAGAGAAAACGAAGAAGATCTTTATGCAGGTATTGAGCATCAACAAACAGATGAGGTTATTCAGTGTTTAAAATTAGTTAGCAGACCGGGATGTGAAAAAATAATTCGTTATGCATTCGAGTATGCAAAACAATATGGAAGAAAAAAAGTAACATGCTTTACGAAAGATAATATCATGAAACAAACGGATGGATTATTCCACTCTGTTTTTGATGAAATATCTAAAGAATACCCGGAAATTGAGAATGAACATTGGATTATAGATATCGGTGCGGCTAAAATGGCTGATACTCCGGAAGTTTTTGATGTCATTGTTACTTTAAATTTATATGGAGATGTGCTTTCTGATGTAGCTGCTCAAATAGCAGGTTCTGTTGGTTTAGCTGGTTCTTCAAATATAGGTGAAGAATGTGCAATGTTTGAAGCTATACATGGTTCGGCCCCTCGTCGTGCTGGACAAAATATGGCCAATCCTTCAGGTTTACTGCAAGGCGCTGTTCTGATGTTAAATCATATAGGGCAAACAGATGTTGCGGAGAAGGTTCAAAATGCTTGGCTAAAAACAATTGAGGAAGGTATTCATACTTACGACATTTATAAAGAAGGTGTGAGTAAACAAAAAGTAGGGACTAAGGAGTTTGCAGATGCCGTAATAGCAAATCTTGGTAAAAAACCTTCGGTTTTAAAACCTGTTTCTTATGCTCATGGAAAGGCACTGGTTTTGCCTAAGTATAATAGAAAAAAGACAATGAAAAAAGATTTGTTAGGCGTTGATGTTTTTGTTCATTCTAGTGTAACTAATCCTAATGAATTAGCTGATAGGATTAAAAAAATTGAAGCTAATGGGGTAAAACTGTCCATGATTACAAATAGAGGTATTAAAGTTTGGCCCGATGGATTTAAAGAAACATTTTGTACAGATCACTGGAGATGTAGATTTAAACCATGTAATTCAAGTGAGATTACAAAGAGTGAGATAATTCAGTTATTAAGTAATGCATTAAAAGAAAATATTGATGTTATTAAAACTGAGAATCTCTATGCTTTTGATGGAAAACCTTCTTTCTCTCTTGGTCAAGGTCAATAACAAACTAATTCTAAAATTATAAATATGAAAATACAATTAATAGAAGGGAATTTTGATGCGAAAGACGCATTAGATATTGTTACAAAGATGATACATGTTAAAATTAAGTATCATGAGGATAAAATACATGAAGAATCTGCTGAAGAAGATATTAATATGCGAGAAACACGTATTAAGAAATTACAAAAAAACTTAATGGATGTGAGAAAACATATAGAATCACAAAGTGGAAAAATAAATTTACAAAGTGAAATATCATTTTAAACGAAACTGTTATGGATAAGGTACAAAATTATAAACTTGTAGAAGGGCAATTTAGTCCTTCAGATGCAACAAACATATTGTTTTCATTGTTTAATAGTAAAATTAATTTTCATGTATTAGAATCATATAGGCTGCAAGAAAACAATTACAAAAACAGAAACCATATAAAGCATGATGAAAGAGCCGCTCAGCTTAGGGAGGCATATGCATTTATGAAATCTATTATTACTGATGCTTCAAACAATAATATGGATTTAGAAATTCATGGAACTATAATTATTAAACCCGTTGTAAGAGTCCCTAAATAATATGATTATTGTTGATGTTATTCAGCCGAGTAATGAGGTCGCAATCAAGATTTCAAAGTTCTTGATAAATAATAAGTATGCACTTCAAGTGCACATTGATACAAATAGAATTTTGACTTCTGATTCGGAAATAAATACGATCAGGCTATTTTTTGTAACCAAGGCATTACTGTTTGATTTGATTTATAAGGAAGTGATGGAGAAATTCTATTCTAAAGAATTGCTGATATATGCATCTCCTGTTAGTCATATCAGTGCTGAGTTTGGAGAGGATTTAAGAATAAATTTAAAAGCAGTTTAGTATGAGAAAATTTTCATTTTTAAGTTTTTTAGTTTGTTTTTCATACTATTCTGCTTTTGCTCAAAATCTTAATTCCTCCAAAGTTTTTGTTTATTCTTGTTTTAATAAGCATCAATGTTTTTCTTATAGCGATAATGGAGGCTCATTCATTTTTTATAATCCAGAGAATAATGAATTTTCTCTGGTTATAGATTTTAAAAAATTTTTGATTAATAATGATTCATTAGATAGTTGGTTAGACGATTTAGATGATTCAAAGCTTGTTTTTTCAGGGGTTTTAAGTCACGAAACGCTTCCCTCAATATCTAATCATAATTCAAAAGTTATAACCATTAATGGTAAAATCAGCTTCAATAATGTTACCAGTTCTCATAGTATTGAATTAAGTTTATTTGAAATTTCTGATCAAGGTGTTTTATTTCAGAATACGTCTCAAAATTATTTTGATAGAGTTAGAGCTAATATGCAATTTAACTTTTATCCTAAAGAGTTTATGATTCACAAAAAGCAACATCACTTGAGAAAAACAATTAGTGTTGCTATTTATAGTGGTTTTATAAATAGGCTTAGACCGGAATTAGAATTTATGCTTAAATCAAGTAATTAAAAATATTTTCTGATTATAGATGATATTTCAAATCTGTAATAAGTTTTTCCTTAAAAGATTATATTATTATGAATTACGTTTTAATTAAAGATGTCAATATAGTTAATGAAGGGAAGGTACTTTGTTCTGATTTACTCGTTGCAGATGAGAGAATAGAGAAAATTGACAAGAATATCAGTTTGCCAAACGTTAATTGTAAGGTTGTAAGTGGAGAAGGTATGTATCTTCTACCAGGTTTTATAGATGATCAAGTTCATTTTAGAGAGCCAGGGCTTACTCATAAAGCTGATATATATTCTGAGTCTAGAGCAGCTGTGGCGGGTGGAATTACCTCGTTCATGGATATGCCCAACACCAATCCTAATACTTTATCGCTAGAACTTTTAGAAGAAAAGTACAATTTGGCTAAAGCAAAATCAGTTGCTAATTATTCCTTTTTTATGGGTATTACAAAACATAATTTAGAGGAAGCATTAAGGATTGATAACGAAATAGTTTGTGGTCTTACTGATGATGGACTATACTTTGATAATAATGAAGGGATATTAGCTAATTATCCTGATTTTTTAGAGAAACTATTTTCAAGATCAAATTCATTAGTTGCTTTGCACTGCGAAGATGATTCACTAATTCATAATAAAACAACTTATTATAAAGATAAATTCGGAGATGATATTCCTCCCTTTTATCATTCATTAATTAGAGACGATCAAGCTTGCTACATAGCAACAAAAAGAGTTGTTGATATTGCTAATAAATACAACGCTCGTTTTCATGCTTATCATATTTCTACTGAAAAAGAAGTTAATTTATTTAAGTCGAATAAATCATTAAGAGAAAAACGAATAACATCTGAAGCTTGCATTCATCATCTATGGTTTACGGATAAGGATTATGAACGTTTGGGAAACCTCATAAAATGGAATCCGTCGGTAAAATCTGAGAATAACAAATTAGGGTTAATTAAAGCGCTGAATGAGGATGTGATTGATATTATTGCGACTGATCATGCTCCTCATTTATTATCGGAGAAGGATGGAAGCTATTTTCAAAGTAAATCAGGAGGTCCGTTAGTTCAGCATGCTTTATTAATTCTTTTAGAATTATATCATCAGGGGCACTTTACTTTACCTAAAATTGTAGCTAAAACTAGTCATCATGTTGCAGAGATATATAGAATGATTGATAGAGGGTATATTCGAGAAGGTTATTTTGCGGATTTAGTTTTGATAGATTTAAATAGCAAATGGCAATCAACACATAAAACAAATTTATATAAATGTGGTTGGTCTCCCTTTGAAAATAATATTTTCTCCAGTAAAATTATTCAAACATATGTCAATGGTCATCTAGCATATGATAATGGCATTTTTAATAATAATAAATTAGGTCAAAGATTATTGTTTGAAAAAAATCGTTAATTCGTCAAACTATAAAAGTAAAAGTGATATACTTGTTTGAAAATTAAAAACGAATTAAATTATGTTTCGTAGATTATTATTAAGCCTTATATTTTTTTACTTAAAATTAGGTTTATTATCTCAGAACCAACATCCCGTTTTTGAAGATCAGTCTTTTGGAAAAGGTAGTTCTTCATATTATATAGGTTCTGGAGCCTTTAAGAGACATTTTGATTTAAATAGAATAGATTACGGTTTGAAAGAATTTGCGAAGTCACCTGCGATTGTATTAGGGGCAGATTTTTGTATTTATCCTCATGCTAGTAATGCGTATTTGGGATTAGGTCCATATTTCACAGGGTGGGTTGGTGTAAAAGAAACAGAAGAGAATAATCAAAAAATTGAAAGATTGTTTTCCAACACAACATTTGCGGTAAAATTCACTCACCATGCTACCTATTTTGTCCGAAAGAAATTGGATGTCTGTAGTGGTTATATTGCAGGACTTAATCTGAAATATTATCATTCATATAAAGTGAATGGAGAAGAATTAGCTTCTCCCCAAAAAAATAACGAAATAGTTCCAGCTCTTGGAATCACTTTAGCAATTAAGTACTATGTTTTTAAAAATACAGGATTTTATATAGAGGGAGGCATTGGTTACAGAGTCAACATGCTCAATATTGGACTATGTTATAAATTTAAAAAGCAGAATTAATAAATTAATCAATCGCTTCCTGTATTTTGTCCATTTTCGCTTCTGTGTATTTTCCTGTAACAACTTCTACAATTTTTCCGTTTGTATCAATTACATAAAAATAGGGGATGTTTTCATCTGCAGGTTTCATTTTTTCTTTTAGTAATTTGATGTCTGTATCACAATCAATTACATTCTTCCATAAATCTTGTTGAGTTGCTGCTTTAAAGTCGGCTGCCGCTTTCTTAAACCCACTAATTAATGGAATGAAATAGTAATTCACATCAAAATAACTCGCTACATCAAAATAATCTGTTCCTTTTGGTCTTGCCACAAATACATCGTACATAGGCTGTATCCATGTTTTTAAATCTTCTTCAGCCGAACGTTTATAACATAACCCAACAATGGTGAATTTTTTTGTTCCTGCCAAAGGTAGAGTTATTGAGTTCCCTTCAAGAGTATGACCAACTAGCTGTGGAAATTGTCCTTTTGTTTGAGCAGATAAATTAATTGCTAAACAAATTATAATTAAAGATAATATATATTTCATTTTTAGTTTTTTTAAATTACATACCTCCCAGCATACATACTCTGTCAAATTCTTCAGGTTTTACAACACTAACAGATAATCGCTGAAGTTTAACCAATTGCATATCTTTCAGGTATTCGTCTTCTTTAATTTGTGCCAGTGTAACCGGTTTTTTAAATGTTTTGAAGGGAGCAAAGTCAACAGCTACCCATGCTGTTTCTTTTGTTGTAGGATCTTGATACGCTTCTTTCACAACTTTGGCTATACCAACTATACATAAGCCTTCATTACTGTGATAAAAAAAGGCTAAGTCTCCCTTTTTCATTGCTTTTAGATTGTTGCGTGCAGCGTAGTTTCTCACTCCGTCCCAAAACGTGATTTTATCTTTTTTAAACTGTTCCCAGCTGTATTTAAATGGTTCTGATTTTATAAGCCAATAGTTCATGAATTTGTTTGCTAAAATTATAATTGAAAAGTAACTAATAAGACACAGATTTACAAAAGAATTTGATAACATTTTACCTAATAAATTCATCGAAAATAAGTTTGAATTGTTATAGTATTTATTAGATTTGTTACGCATTTTAAAACGCATTATATGGCACATTTATCAGATAGAATAAATCTTATTTCAGAGTCGCAAACAATTGCTATGGCTCGCAAGAGTCGTGAATTGAAAGCTCAGGGAGTAGACATCATAAGTTTAAGTTTAGGAGAGCCCGACTTTGCTACACCAGAAGTTGTAAAACAAGCTGCAATTAAAGCAATTAATGATAATTTCAGTTATTATACCCATGTAAGTGGTTATGTTGAATTACGTGAAGCAATTGCTAAAAAATTCAAAAGAGATAATAATTTAGATTATTCTGCCGATGATATCGTTGTGTCAACTGGAGCAAAACAAAGTATTGCTAATGCAGTATTATGTTTAATTAATCCGGGTGATGAGGTTATCATACCTGCTCCGTTTTGGGTGAGTTATTTGGAGATTCTAAAATTAGCAGGTGGTGTGCCGGTTATTATCAACACATCTATTGAAAATGATTTTAAAATTACAGCAGAAGAGTTAAAGGCTCACATCACACCAAAAACTCGTATGATGATGTTTAGCACTCCTTGTAATCCTACAGGTTCCGTGTATAGCAAACAAGAGTTAAGAGCAATTGCAGATGTTGTAAAGCAAAATGATGAATTGTATATTATGAGTGATGAAATTTATGAGCATATTAATTTTGTAGGTGGTCACGAAAGTATGGCTCAATTTCCTGATATTAAAGATAGAGTCATTACAATTAATGGTGTATCTAAAGGTTTTGCTATGACAGGATGGAGAGGCGGAATAATGGCTGCTCCAAGATGGATAGCTCAAGCCTGTGATAAAATGCAAGGGCAATTTACTTCAGGCACATGCAGTATCACGCAAAAAGCGATGCATGCGGCTATGGAATTGCCTGCGGAAAGTACTCACTATATGAGAGATGCTTTTTTAAAGAGAAGAAATTTAGTGCTTGAGTTAATGAAAGATATTCCTGGATTAAAAACAAATGTTCCTGATGGAGCGTTTTATGTGTATCCTGAGGTATCTGCTTTATTTGGAAAATCACATAATGGTTTTGTGATTAATAATGCCACTGATTTATCGATGTACCTATTAGATGAGGCTCATGTGGCATTAGTACCGGGGGCGGCTTTTGGAGATGATACATATATTCGTTTTTCATATGC
>DAORKG010000047.1:0-22002 GCA_035439445.1 Bacteroidia bacterium | reverse complement strand
CAACCACTACTCAAATAACGGGCTGCAAATGTATAAACTATTTTCTTTCTGGCAAACGTTTTTTTGATGTTTTTTTTAATGTTTTAAATATTCTTTGTAAAGTATTGATTTACTGAATATTATTTTTTGTAAAAAATAGTTTATTAACCAACAAAAAAGCGCAAATCATGTGATTTGCGCTTTTGTAAAGAGTAACTTTTTATAATATAATTTACAATTAAAAATTACTTCATATTCACAAATTGTAATGGAACTTCGTATTCTCCCTTGCGACAGAGCGCAATAACAGCTTGTAAATCATTAATGCTTTTACTAGAAACTCTGATGATATCATCCATAACCTGCGCCGTAACCTTGATTTTACTATCCTTAATGTCTTTTAAGATTTTTTTAGAAGCTTCTTTCTCTATTCCTTGACGAATTTTAATGTCTTTTTTTATAAACATTCCTGAAGGGTAATGAACCTTGCTTTCATCTAAGCATCTTGGATCTAGGCCTTGTTTAATCATGCGACTATGAATAGCATCAATAATTGAGTTTAACCTCATGTCATGTTCAGTAGTAATATTGATGATTAAATCTTTTTTATTTAATTCAATTTCACTTTTTGAATCGCGAAAATCAAAACGATTTAAAATTTCTTTTTTTGCTACATTAATAGCATTATCAAGTGTTTGAGGATCGGCTTTGCTTGTAATATCAAATGAAGGCATATTATTTAAAAATTATGATTTGGATAAAATTGAAATGTAATTTGGATAAAAGTAATGATTTTTATAAAGTTGAGAAATATTGATTTTAGTTTTAGATAAACTGTAAAATATAAATGTTTAACTATTTGTTTGTAAAATGTGTAACATTTATTGATTCCTATCGATATATTTGAAATACAAGAAAAGACTTATGATTAAAAAAACGGCACTAGCATCCTTATTTGTATTAGTATCATTCTTTACTAACGCACAAAAGTTAACACAGTTCAGTTCTGATTCAGTAAAATACATTAAGGAATTAAACGACTATTTTTATGATAACTCAGCGAATAAAAAAGATGCTGAGGAGTATGTTTTAAATTTTGGTAAAATATGGAAATCGCCTGATTTTTCGAGTAAATACAGAACTGCAGTTTACAAGACAAGTAATGCGATGTTACAGCGAAAACTAAAACCTTATCCGTACTTTATTAGCTATTTAAATGCTGTTGTAAATTTTATTGACTCCAAGCAAAACCCTGAAGTATTTGATAATTGGCAGTTATGTATAGAGAAAATATTCAACTCAAAAAATCTAAAAAACTATGGTGAATACTTAGAAATGAGTGAAAATATTTTTTCTGATAATGTGTTTTATAAATCGCCAACGTATAGCTACAGAAGTGCTGAAACAAATTATAAATTTGAATTCGACTCTATTCCAAGAGTTGTATTTCCTAAATTTACTTTAATAGGCTCAAGCCCGAGAGGAGATTCAATTTCTATAGAAAACATTCAAGGAACATACTACCCATCATCCGGCAAATTTGTTGGTAAGGGAGGTAGATTAAGCTGGAAAAGAACTGGTGTTGGAGATGAAGTTTATGCTGATTTAATAAGAGTTAACTTAGATTGTAAAACAGGGGGATACACCTCTGACTCTGCAACATTTGTTGGTAAACAATATTTTGATGTACCGCAAAAAGGACGAGTGACCGACAAAATCGTTACTGAAAATGGCGCCCCTACTTACCCCCGTTTTGATTCATACAGTAAACGATTAGTTGTGAAAAACATATATCCTGATGTGGATTATGACGGCGGTTTTGGCATGAGAGGTAATAAATTTGTTGGTTCAGGTAATGCGCAAAATCCTGCAAAACTATTATTTAAAAGAAACAATGCTAGGTTTTTAGAAATATCGGCTAGATCGTTTGCCATGACTAAAGATAAAATAAATGCTAAACCAGCATCCGTAAAATTTTATTTGGAAAAAGACTCTATCTATCATCCTGGTCTAAGTTTCGTGTATCAAGTAGATAAGAAGACGGTGACCCTTTTGAGAACAGATGATGGGCTTGAAAAATCACCCTACTTCAATACTTTCCACAAGGTTGACATGTACTTTGAGCAATTGGTTTGGAAAACGGATGAACCAAAAATTGAATTTAATTTTTTACCTAACAATACACAAGGTGAAGCCTTTTTTGAATCACAAGATTTCTTTTCAAGAGGAAGGTTAGATGCAATTAAAGGGCAAGAGACTGTTAGTCCTGTTCAAAAAATGAATGATTACTACAATAACAACGGTAATTCATTAACGTTTACTGTGGTAGATTTCGCTAAGTATATTAAATACTTGGCGGTTGACTTAAGGCCTCTTATTTTTAAAATGGCAATTTTTGGTTTAATATACTATGAGCCTGAAACCGATATGATTACTATTAAACCTAGATTATTTGACTATATAAAAAATATAAAACACGAGAAAGATTATGACATATTAACGATTCACTCATTTTTTACAGAAGAATACAGGAAGCTTGCTCCTAATCAAAATAATGCAACAATGAGTTTAATCAATAACTCTTACGATATTACTATTAGGGGCGTAGAAAACATTTTATTAAGTGACACACAAAAAGTTTTTATTTTTCCAAAACACAATGAACTTGTATTGAAGAAGAATAGAACAATTGATTTCTCTGGAACTGTTGCTTCCGGGAAATTCGAATTTCATGGAAAAGATTTCGTTTTTGATTATGATATGTTTAAATTAAAAATGAAGACCATTGACTCATGTAGGATTTATGTTGTATCAGGAGAGCCTGATATTAACGGAAATTACCCGTTCAGAAGAGTTCAAACAGTTATTGAAAATTTAAATGGTGAGCTACGAATTGACGCCCCTAAAAATCACAGCGGATGGGGAAAAGCTCCAACTTTCCCACAATTTCAAAGTTTCAAAGAAAGTTATACATTCTATGACAAAAAATCTATTTTTAAAGGTGTATACAATAGGGATAAGTTTTACTATAAGCTCGATCCGTTTACTATGGACAGCTTAGACAACTTTAGAAATGAAGGTTTAGTATTTGAAGGTGAATTTTCTTCAGCCGGTATTTTCCCTACATTTAGAGAGCAGCTAAAATTACAAAAAGATTATTCATTAGGTTTTGTTAGAAATACACCTCCCGGAGGCTTTCAGGTATATGGAGGAAAAGCAAAATTTGAAAATGAAATCAGATTAAGCAATAAAGGTTTAAGAGCGGATGGAGATTTAAATTATATAACATCCACAACCAAATCAAAAGACTTTATCTTTTTTCCTGATAGCATGAATACTCTTGCTACTTCATTTGACATTAAAGAACAAATTGATCCTATAGAATTTCCACAAGCTCACGGTGATACTGTATATGTGCATTGGGTTCCTTATAAAGATTTAATGAATGCTACAGATAAAGCTAGTCCATTTAAAACATACAATAACAAATGTACTTTCAGAGGTAGATATTCTTTAAGTCCTCAAGAACTGCATGGAAATGGAGTGGTAGATATGGTGAAAGCAGATATTGAAGCTGTAAATATTTTATTTAAACAACATCAATATTTTTCAGACACCGCCAACTTCCATCTAAAAGCAATTGGTGAAGAAGGTTTGACATTTGCATCAGACAATGTAAATGCAAAAATGGATTTAGAAAAACGTGTCGGAGAATTTGTAGCTAATGGAAATGCCTCAATTGTTAGATTTCCAAAAAACCAATACATCGCCTATATGGAGCGTTTTAAATGGTTTATGGACACTGAAGAAATTCAATTAGGTGATGAAAACAAAAAATTAGATGGTAGTGTTGAGAATGCATTAGATTTAGAGGGACCACAGTTCATTTCAGTTCATCCAAAACAAGACTCGCTCCGATTCCTCGCGCCAGCTGCAAAATACAATCTAAGGA
The DNA here is from genome assembly GCA_035439445.1 of Bacteroidia bacterium. Classification (GTDB taxonomy): domain Bacteria; phylum Bacteroidota; class Bacteroidia; order B-17B0; family Aurantibacillaceae; genus UBA4416. The sequence goes on along the minus strand of DAORKG010000047.1, from coordinate 18,071 downwards.
AATATATTATCTCGTGTATAAATGTTCCATTTATCAATGTTGCTGATGCCCGATTATATCCCGACTCCGGAAAAGTTATTATTCAGAAAAATGCGGTAATTGATACTTTAAAAAATTCTGTAATAATGGCTAATACTGTAACTAAATATCATCATATTAGAAACGTAACTGCAAATATATTTGGAAGAAAGAGTTATTTAGCAACCGGAGATTATCAATATCTCGATGAAAACCAGAAACCATATCTTATTAAATTTAACAAGATAAAACCTGATACAATTGGTCAAACTGTATCAGAAGGTGATATTTCTGAAGATTCTAAATTTCAATTCAACGACTACTTTAGCTTTGCTGGTAAGGTTTACTTGTATGCAAACAATAAATTTTTAACATACGATGGCGGAACTAAAATTGTTCATGCATGTGGTAAAATTGGAAAAGCATATTTAAAGTTTAACGGAGAAATTGACCCAAATGAAATTTTGATTCCATTACCTCCCAACACAACCGACATGAATGGTAAACCTGTAGGCTCTGCAATTATTTATGGTCAGGATACAAACATGGTATACTCTTCGTTTGTATCATTAAGAGGAGGCAGAAAAGATGTGGATGTCATCAGTTCTGATGGTTATTTAGGTTTTGATAAAGAATCAAGAGAATATAGAATTACCAATAAAGAAAAATTTGTAGAACAATCTTTACCTGGCAACTACATAAGTTTAAATACTGAAAATTGTAAGGTGTATGCCGAAGGTAAAATGGATTTGGGTGCTGATTTAGGTCAGGTTAAATTTAACTCAGTAGGTATTGCAACGCATAGTACAATTAATGATTCTGCAACATTTGAATTAATGAGTACAATAGACTTCTTTTTTGATAAAGGTGTATTGAAAAAAATGATCAAAGATGTGGAAGTTTATAACAACACACTACCTGCTATTGATTTCAGTAACAAAGTCTTTAATAAAGGTATAACTGAAATTTTAGGAAAAGACAGAGCAGATAAAGTTATTGCTGATTTAAATTTAAATGGTTCCATTAAAAAATTCCCTGATGAATTTGAAAAAACATTTTTAATTACTAATACAGAAATGAAATATGATAAAACAAGTCGTTCATTTATATCTGTTGGAGCTATTGGGTTAGGTGCTATTAATAAGTCTGAGATATACAAACAAGTTCCAGGATATATACAAATTCAACGTAAAAAAGGAGGCGATAATTTCACTTTGTATTTTGAACTGGATCCACAAACCTGGTATTACTTCTATTATTTTAAGGGAGTTATGAGTGTTGTTAGTAGTAATGCAGAATTTAATAATGCTATTAAAGAATTAAAATCGAAAGATAAAAAACAGGAAGTAAAAAGCGGACCATCATTTCAGTTTACAACATGCAGCCCTACTAAACGCGATATGTTTTTGAGAAAAATGAAACAGGTAAATGCTAGTAATGAAGAATAATTCATCTACTTGTTTTAAATTTTGAATCTAACACCCAAGAATGCTCTAATTCCCTGATTGGGAGCGTACATATATGTTGGATCAAAACTTTGGGCATAAGGATTGTTTGGTGTTGGTATAATTTGACCTGAACTATTATATTGAACTCCTTTATCAAAAGGGTCAAATGAACGTGCAATACTATTAGGAGGGGGGGTAAAATTCAATAAGTTTTTTACACCTCCATAAATTTCAAAACGCTTGATTTTTTTTGTAAGTTGAATATTTTGAATACTCCACCAAGGAGAATACTCATCTCTTGGATCTAACTCCCCTAATAGCGGTAAACGCATTGGACTATATATATTTCCTGTGTAATCCATACTTAAACCAATTTTTTTAAATTCGTAGGATAAAGACCATGTAGATGTATAATTCTCAGTTAATACTTGGGATGAACGTATTCCTTTTTCAACTTTATAATTATCCATAAATGTTCCTCCAAGTAATATTTTTAGTGGAATTTTTAAAAGTTCTATATCCAGATTAAAATTAATTCCCTGAGAGATAGCATAACCATTTAAATTATTAAAATAAATTTTATTAGGGTCTGTATCATAATCAGCAATAATTCGGTTACTGAATCTCGTGTAAAAAGCCGATATATCAATTCCAAAATTGAATTTTTCTTTATAGAATTTAGTCACATAATTTAAGTTAGCATTAATGCTTTGTTCTGGTTTTAAATCACTCACAATAATAACATCTCGAGAACCTGTAAGCGCAGCATGATCCTCGCTAAACACATTGGCCACTCTATAACCTGTTCCTGAATTAAACCTCAGAATATTTTTTGAATTTATAGCCCATTTATATGCAAAACGAGGTGTGTAAATATTTCCATGCAATTGGTTGTAATCATACCTAAACCCTAATAATATCTTATGATTACAATTGAATTTTATCTCATCCTGAATAAATATGCCAGGCAAGGCTACATTATTAGGTTTATTTTTAGGGTTAACGGAGTCGTTTGTTTGTGTAATTAAAGTATTGTCATCATACCAGGTATATCGGTAAGCTAAACCTAATAACATAGACTGTTTTTCAAATTCTTTTTCCCAATACAACTGATTAAAAAGTATTTTTTGTTGAGCATTAAATTTAACTGTCCCATAATATGAATTTTGATCATGATTATTAAATGATATGTTGTAAAAAAAACGTTCTTTCAATGGTAGTTGATATTTTGCAATCACTTCATATCTGCCAGTAAAAATACTTTCTCCATAAATACTATCAGTTCCTCTCCATTGTTTATTCCATTGCATCTCCCCTCCCCATCTGTCTTCATAAAAATATCGTAAAGCAATTGATGCTTCTCTGTTATTTTTTCTTTCAAAATTCAATTTATTAAAAAAAGAAAACCGATGTTGTAGGGTTACATCTGTAAATCCATCTTGATTATGATCAACCGGATTTTGATAATTGAAATAGTTAATTCCCAACAAAGCATTTACTTTTTTACTAGGCTGATATTTTACACCAGCATCCAAATTATATTCCTGATAAGATGTTGCCATGAGGTCTAAAGATAACTTATCGGCATTTGCTGTTTTTTTAGTAATAATATTTATTAAACCTCCAACTGCTTCGCTACCATATAAAGAAGATGCTGGCCCTTTAACAATTTCAATTCGCTCAACCAAACTGTTTGGAATTCCAGACAATCCATAAACGGTTGACAATCCACTTACAATTGGCATTCCATCTATCATAATCATTGTATAAGGCCCTTCTAAGCCATTTATATGTATATCGCCTGTATTGCAAACATTGCAATTTAATTGTGGCCGAACCCCGTTCACATTTTGTAAAGCATCGAAAATATTAGGAGTTGGATTTTTTTTAAATAATGTAGGTGTATATACTTCAACAGGAACCGGACTCTCCGTTTTTGAAATCTCTTTCATCGTTCCTGAAACGACCACTTCATTTAAATTGGTTTGAATCTCTTTTAAATCAAATGATAACATTAGTTCAAATAGAGATTCTGAAATAACAAATTTCTTAGATTGCTTTTCATAACCTATCGCTGAAACAGTAATCTCGAAAGTTCCTGCTGGAATATTTTTGATTTCAAAATAACCATTTGTATCTGAAGTGGTTCCATAGGTTGTGTTTTTCAAACCTACTGTTACAAAAGGTAATGCCTGACCATTTGAAGTAATTGTTCCATTAATTGTTCCTAAAGCTTGCGGCATCAGAAATTGAAAGTGAAATCCAAAAACAATTATCCAAATAATTCTTAACATATTTCAAAAATAAGCATATACTATATTTATGAATTAGGTAAGCCTAATTATTAAAAATATCAATACATTTATAGCATGAAAACTTATCGTGAAGAAAACTACCTAAAAGCTATTTATCAGTTAAGTGACATTGATAAACACAAACAAGTTAGCCCAACAGATATTGCAAATTGGCTGGAGCTAAAACCACCTACAGTTCTAGAAAAATTAGCTATTTTAGTAAAAAAGGGATACATCACCTACAACAAATTTGAAGGAGCCAAATTAACATCAACCGGGAAAGAAATTGCATTAAACATTGTACGTCGACACAGAATTTGGGAGACCTATTTATATAAAGAATTAAAATTTAGCTGGAGTGAAGTTCATGAAATTGCAGAACAACTAGAACATGTAAACTCAGACAAACTAATTGATAAAATTTATGATGTATTAGGGAAGCCTGACTTTGATCCTCACGGCGATCCAATCCCAAATAAAATGGGTAAGTTTCCAAAATCAGATCGTAGACCTTTATCGGATAGTATTAAAGGCTGTAAATGTGTTGTATTGGGAGTTAGTGAGCACAGTGAAGTTTTTTTAAATTATTTAACTCAACAAAAAATTGGATTAAATGATAAGTTAGTCGTAGAACAAATTAATGAATACGACAGTTCTTTTAAATTAGGAACTAAAAACAAAGGTCATATTTTAATGTCTTCAAAAGCTGCACAACAAATTCTGGTACAATGTATAAAACCAAATTGTGCATGCAAATAAAAAGAGGATTGAAAAATTCAACCCTCTTTATTATCTGATTCATATTCTAGTTAACTGCCACGGGCATTGTTTTAGGAGCCTTTATTTGATACATTAGCGTTAGCTTTTTACTATCTTTTGCCTGAATAGTAGACCTCCATTTTAAAACACCAGTTATTTCATCGTATTTAGCACCTGATAATTCTTTTCTTTCAACAATAACTGATTTATCATAAGCAAGAGGTAATTGATCTTCAATGTCAATTTCTATTTTATTGGAACGAGAGTTTTTCATAGTTATTTCAAAAGTGTATTGATGTAAGATATCATTATCTAAAACTTTTTGAGAACATTTGTCTTTTATTTTTTGACGCTTAATCGCCACATTCTTATCTATTCCCAAAGATAATTGAATCGTGTCTTCTGTTCCACCCGGAGTTAAATTTGTATTTCCTGTATATGAACCATCATAATAGATTGAGGCCTCTCCTCCCATAATTATTGCATCTTCCCAATCCGGCAGCACTGCTGTTAAATATACATTATTGTTTAGTTTAGGGATAGCTTTGTAACGATATAAGGTTTTTAAATCTTTAACCATAATAGCAGCAAAATGTTCTTTACCATCACTTGGAATATTATAATTTAATTTGATTTCGTATTCTGTTTCTATTACATTTTCATTTACGGTGGTGTAGTCGTAAGCATTTTGTGCTACCACTTCTTGATCGTTCATTTTATCCAAATCTGCTTTTGCTGCATATTCTTTATTTGAATTGTAAGACAAGCTCGGAACTGTTCCCGAATTTACTTTTTTATCCTTGTATTCATAATTTGTATAACCTAAATACCAGGGAGATAATTCCGGTAATTTATAAGATCGATTTGGATTTGCAGTTGATAAAACTAATTTTACATTTCCCCAATCAATACCTGACTCTTGGTGAATTTGAGCTTTATAGGTTAACTTTATGTTTTGTTCGTTGGAAATTGCTCTTAAGTCGTAAGAAGGTGTCCAGCCCGCATTAGTGATATAATAATTTAAATTAATACTTGCTTGCGTTGCCTGATCTGCAATTACATGAACAAGAATTCTGTAATCTACTTTTTCAACTTCACCTGAATTATTTTGATTGGCAAGTTCGTTACTTATATTAAGAAGATGATCATTTAATGCGTTTTTCTTTGCATCTAATTTTTCTCGTTCACGCTTTAATTTTAATTGTTCTGAATTAATATTAAATAACTTCTCTCTTAAATAACTTAGCCCATCTTTTAAAGAGGCTATGCTATCTCGTTTAGATTGACCTTTATACAAACTATAGTTAAGTAAAACATTTTTTTCGGTAGTTAAAGCATCTGATTTTGCAACATTTTCTTCAAGCAAATAATTTAGCTCTTGAATACTATCATTTACATGCTTTAGCAACTTTTTATAACGCACATCACCATTTAACTTTGCTTTATCTAACTCCGGATAATGAACCTCATGCTGAATGTCAGCTATAATAAAATTACCATTACCGGATGCTTGAATAGCAGATGTGTTAATGCAATTTTCAAGACCTGAGAAAATGATAGTATTTTGGCCGGCTACTAAATTAACCTGAGAATTGCGATGAACCTGAGCACCTTGTGTATAAACAATAATTTTTTCAGGTTTTGATTTAATTACTTTTTCAGATTCGGTAGCTTTTGCATTAAACATATTTAAGCAACAAGCAAGTAGGATAATGTATTTCATAAACAGATTTTTAAAATTTCTATTTGGATGAACAGAAATTCTAAATTCCATAAATGACTATAAAATTATTTTGCTAAACTATTGTTGTATGGAATACGGTTAACAATAGAACGTCCTAAAGTAACCTCATCAGTATACTCTAACTCATCGCCAACTGCAATACCTCTGGCGATAGCTGACAAAGTTAAATTGTAAGGTGCCAATTTTTTGAAGATAAAGAAACTAGTGGTCTCCCCTTCCATGGTTGCATTGAGTGCTAAAATAATTTCCTTTACTTCTTGTCGGGTTACTTTGGCTACTAACGAATCTATTGTTAGATTACTTGGTCCTATACCTTCCATGGGAGAAATCAATCCACCTAGTACATGATATACTCCTTTATATAATCCTGTATTTTCAATTGCCATAACATCTCTGTAATCTTGAACCACACAAACCACCTGCTGATTTCGGGCTGTATTAGAACATACCTCACAAATATCATGATCAGAAATGGTATGACAATTTTTACAAAACTTTAAATCATGTTTTAAGGCTTTTAACACCTCAGCAAAATTCGATACATCTTGTTCTTCCTGCTTAATAAGATGCAGAACGTAACGCAATGCTGATTTTTTACCAACACCCGGTAAGCCAGAAAAATGCCCTACAGCCTGCTCTATTAACTTTGATGAAAACTCCACGAAGAACTAATCTTATTTTTTCAATTCAATATTTAAATTGATTTCAGCCTGATAAGAGACTTTATCAAATATTTCGATATTCTTAGTTACAGTTTTAAATCCTGGAGCCTCAATATTCATTTGATATTTTCCGGGAGGTAAAATAACCACAAATCTTCCCGTTGCAGGATTTGGTAGATAATTCCCTACCAACTCTTTTGAAATATTATTATTTACAGAAATGAACACATCCGTATAATTAATTTCCGCATTATCCTTTGTAGTAAACTCCCCAATCACAACAGAGTAGTCTGATTCTACTTCGTTAAATGTTACACGGTAAATATCAAAATCACCTAAACCATTATTTTTAGCAGCAGCTATGTAGCCATATTTTCCGTTTTTTGAGATACGGAAATTCATATCATCATCTGTTGTATTGATTGGGTAACCTAAATTTTTAGGGCTTGAGAAGGTGCCTGCCGCATCATCATAATTAGATTTAAAAATATCATGACCTCCCATGCTCGTATGTCCCTTTGATGAGAAATACAAAGTTTTTCCATCAGGAGAAATATTCGGGAAGTCCTCATCATATGGCGTATTAATTTCAGGGCCTGCATTTTTTGGCTCAGACCATTTTTTCCCAACTCTTTTACAGATATAAATATCAGTACCTCCTAAACCACCTTTACGACTACTTGCAAAAAACAACGTATTTCCATCAGATGAAATAGATGCAGCAATCTCATCGCCACCTGAATTGATCTTTGCATCTAACTTTTCAGGTTTACCATAAATACCTTGTTCATCTAACTTACTAATGTAAATATTTCCTTTTCCTAAACCCTCTGGCATATACAATAAAATGTTGTCTCCTGTTTCACTCAATCCAATTACTTCCATTCCTGCATTACCAGCATTAATTGGTGCACCAATAGGGCTGGCTTTCATATATTCCCCATTTACAACTCTAGAAATGTAAATGGAATTATTATACGAACCATTTTCCATCTTCTCGGCATTTTTTTCAGGTCGTTTGGTGTTGTATATTAAAAACGACTCATTAGATGTTACAAAAGGATAGTAATCACTATACTCAGAATTAACATTATTTCCTAAGTTTTGAAACATTACATCTACCGGATATTTCATCAATTCCTTAGCATTAATACAATGTTGAATTTGCAAATCAGCGTCTACCAAATTAAATACGGTTCCTTTAGCATCCTGTTTAAATTTTTTAAAAGTCGCAATAGCATCATCAAATCTGTTTGCATATTGATAAGCTCTTCCCAATAAATAGTCAGCATTTGGATCATGCTTTTCTTTACGGGTCACAATCTCCAAATAAGGCACCGCTTTTGCCTTATTCATGCTATTATTTAAATAACAAACACCTACATTGTAGTTGTATAACTCATTTCTTGTATCTTCATTCAGTAACTGAAGATAATCCATTAAAGCATCTTCATAATTTCCTAACTTCATTTTATTAGCTGCTTCTTCGGGAGTAACTTTAGTTAACCCATCTTCTTGAGCATTTAAAAAAGTGGATAAGCAAGATAATGCAAGCAATAAAAAATGTTTTTTCATTATTTGAAGTTGTTTTTAGTAATAAAACACTAATTTATACAATTTAGTAGAATTGACACGCTAATGTGAAAAACTGTTGAAATAGTTTAAAAAAAATTAAGCCTATATGCTTAATATTGATTTCAAAGACCCCTTAAACCCAAAAACATGATTCCATCAATGAAATTGGTAAAATTAATGGCTATTGGCTTATTTACCATTGCCATTACAACTACATGTACTGATACCAAAGAAAATAGCGATACTCGAACCGTATTTAACTACAACGAAATGGCCGGCATTTCAAGCCTTGACCCGGCATCGGCTAATAACACAGAAGATATTTGGGGAGTAAACCAGGTGTTTAACGGTTTAGTACAGTTAAATGATTCATTAAAAGTAACTCCTTGTATTGCTAAAAGATGGGCTGTTAGCGACGATGGTTTAACTTACTCATTTACATTGAGAGATGATGTTTATTTTCATGATAACCAATGTTTTGAAGGTGGAAAGGGAAGAAAAGTAACTGCCAAAGATTTTGTAATTTCGTTTAACCGCTTATACGATGCTCGTGTAAGTAGTGCTGTATCTTTATTATCTAATATCGATCGAACTGAAAAAACAGGATACAAAGGATTTTTAGCTTCAAATGATTCGACATTTGTGGTGTATTTAAAAGAGCCATTTAGTGCTTTTTTAAGTGTGTTAACCATGAAATACTTTTCGGTTTTACCTTATGAGGCTGTTGATTTTTATGGTCAGGATTTTAGAAGAAACCCTGTTGGTACAGGCCCTTTTAAATTTAAGTTATGGGAAGAAGGCACCAAACTTGTTTTACTTAAAAATGAGAACTACTTTGAATTTGATGGTAAAAATCGTTTACCATATCTAGATGCAGTTACTATTTCGTTTGTTAAAGACCGTGAAACAGCCTTTATGGAATTACTTAACGGAAAGTACGATATGCTTAGCGGAGCTGACGCATTTAATATTAACGAAGTGTTGGATAAAAATGGCAACTTACAACCGGAGTATTCAAAAAAATTCGTCATGCAAAAACAAACTTTCCTGAAAACTGATTACTTAGGAATTTTAATTGACGAAAATATAGATATCGTAAAAAAATCACCATTACGTATTAAAGCTTTGAGAAAAGCAATCAATTATGGTTTTGACAGAGTTAAAATGGTGAAATTTTTTAGAAATAATATTGGTTATCCGGCAACAGCAGGTTTTATTCCTAATGGGCTTCCATCATTTAATGATAAAGTAGTAAAAGGCTATACATATAATCCTGAAAAAGTAAGACAATTGTTATTGGAAGCCGGATTCCCTGATGGAAAAGGATTACCTGAAATTACATTACACACTACCGATAACTATTTAGAACAAACAGAGTTTATACAATCTCAACTGGCAGATAATAATATTAATGTAAAAATTAGCGTAGATAAACCTGCGGTATTAAGACAAGCGGTTGCTAGTTGTGAATACAATTTCTTTAAAAAATCTTGGGTTGGAGATTATGCTGATGAGGAAAACTTTATGAGTTTGTTTTATAGCAAAAACTTTGCTCCTGTTGGTTCTAATTACACTCATTATAAAAATCCTGAGTTTGATGTATTGTTTGAAAAAGTTATTCGTGAGCAAAACAGAGAAGTTAAAAATGTTTTATATCAGCAAATGGACCAAATGTTGATAGACGACGCGCCAATTGTACCTTTATATTATGACCAAGTAATTCGTTTGGTTCACAAAAACATCAAAGATTTAACTACTAATCCGATGAACTTATTAAATCTTAAAATGGTAAAAAAAGAATTAAAAAAAGATTAGAATAGATAAACTATCAAAAACCTGCCCGAATATTATTTTGGGCAGGTTTTTTTATGTTATATAAGCTGTTAACTATTTGGTGTTTTGTGTAAAACAATTTCTAAAATCCAAAACAATTAATCGTTAAATTAGCCCTTTTGGAATTTAATCAACTCATTTCATTTTACTGAGTTAATTCCCTAGAAACTAAGAGCTTACTAAAAAGAAACGACACTATGTGGAAATATTTTGCTGGATTACTACTAAGAAATAAAGCTGTATTTACAACAGTTGTATTATTAATTACCGTTCTGATGGGATACGAAACCTCAAGAGTGGAATTATCATACGACTTTGCACAAATTTTACCAGACGACGATAGTACATTTATTGAATACCAAACTTTTAAAAAACACTTTGGCGAAGATGGCAACGTGATGGTAATTGGTTTTAAAGACAAAAATCTTTTTGAATACCAAAAATTTAACGATTGGTATGAGCTAAGCAAAACCATTAAAAATATTCAGGGAATTAAAGATTTAATGTCGGTGCCGACCGTTTATAAATTTGTAAAAAACGACAGTCTTGAGAAATTTGATTTTGTACCCCTTATTCAAAAACCTATAAAAAATCAGCAAGACGTAGATAGCATTAAAGCCGATTTTTTATCACTACCTTTTTACGAAAGTATTATTTACAATAAAGAAACAGGCGCCAATGTGATGGCCATTACCTTCACCAAGAAGGATTTAAACTCTAAGCGTCGTTTAGAAATCGTTGCCGAAATTAAAACCTTGGCGGATGCTTTTGCGCAAAAACATAACGTTGAAATGCATTACTCTGGTATGCCATATATCCGTTCTCAAGTCATGACAAAGGTATCACATGAAATGACATTGTTTTTGGTGTTAGCTATTTTGGTAACCGCATTAATCTTATGGGTATTCTTCCGCTCAGGAAACGTGGTATTTTTCTCGTTAATTATTACAGCTATTGGTGTGTTATGGTCAACCGGTATTATGTATATGCTTGGTTACAAAATAACCATCTTAACGGGTTTACTACCACCATTAATTATGGTAATTGGTTTACCAAATTGTATTTTCTTAATCAATAAATATCAAAGTGAGTTTGTAGCTCATGGCAACAAAATAAAATCAATTACACGTAGTATAGAAACTATTGGTGTAACCTTATTTTTAGCTAACATTACTACGGCTATCGGTTTTGGTGTGTTGTACTTTACTAAAAGTTTAATGTTGGTTGAGTTTGGTGTAGTTGCTTCTATCAGTGTAATGGCAACTTATTTTATAACTCTGATATTAGTGCCGGTTATATTGTATGCTTTACCAACACCAAAAGAAAAACATACCAAGCATCAGGATGGAAAAATTATTACAAAGGCTTTGGATATGGTTGATCATTTGGTACAAAAACGTAGAATGACAATCTATATTACAACTACAGTTATAACAGCCATTTGTTTTTGGGGCATGACCTTTATTGATATGAATGGTTTTGTAGTAGATGATTTACCAAAAAAAGATCCCGTTTATACCGACTTACATTTCTTTGAAGATAATTTTCATGGGGTATTACCATTTGAAATAGCAGTGGATGCAAAAAAAGAAAATGGTTTATTTGCTAATAATGCCAAAGCCCTATACAAAATTAAGGCTATGCAAAAGGTACTTGAGGGCTACCCTATTTTCTCAAAACCTTTATCAGTAGTAGAGGCTATCAAATTCTCTTATCAGGCTTATAATGATGGAAATCCTAAGTATTATAGATTTCCGGGTGTGTCTGATTTGAAATCGCTATCTGAATACTCAGGTTCATTAAAAGGACAAAACAATAAATTATCGAAGTTTATTGATAGCACCAAACAAACTACCAGAATCAGTTATCAGGTAAAAGACATTGGCTCTAAAAAAATGAAAGAGATCATGAAAACCCTGAGACCAAAAATTGACTCTATATTTAGTCCTGAAGAATATAAAGTAAGTTTAACCGGACATAGTTTAGTGTTCCTTAAAAACAATGACTATTTGTTATCTAACTTAATTGAAAGTTTGATTATTGAAATTATTTTAATTGCCATTGTGGGTATTGCTTTATTCCGTTCAGTGAGAATCATTATCCTTTCAAAACTACCATGTTTAATTCCACTGGTAATTACAGCAGGTATTATGGGCTTTTTAGACATCCGATTTAAACCATCTACTATTTTAATTTTTAGTATAGCCTTTGGTATCAGTAGTGATGGGACCATTTACTTTTTAACCAAGTACCGACAGGAGTTAAAGAAATACAGTTCGGCTCCATTAGCTATTTCGGCAGCTATAAAAGATACAGGTTTAAGTATGGTTTATACTTCTATTATTTTATTTAGTGGTTTCTCTATTTTCTCGGCTTCAAGTTTTGGGGGTACGGTTGCATTAGGTGTATTGGTATCATTAACTTTATTAATATCTATGTTTACTAATATTATTTTATTGCCGGCTATTTTATTATCTATCCATAAAAAATCAATGAAAAAAGAAATCATTGAAGAGCCTTTGATAGATATTGAGGATAGTTTAGAATAACACTTACATAAAAAGCCTTTCAGTCACGAAAGGCTTTTTTGTTATATTTGAGTTAATGAAAATAAAAAATACATATCATAATAATATATATTCTCTACATGTAAAATTCCTACAATAAATGAAACATATTACGTTATTAACTTTTCTTTTCACCAATTATATAATATTCGGACAAGTGCAACAATGGTTTCCTGCAAAATTTTCCTCTGAAACCAATAAATTTATAGCTGATACATCTGGAGAAAATATTGTGTCATTTATCAAAGTAAAAAATGGGTTAGTTAAAATGTATGGGAATCATACACACTATGAAACAGAAATGAAGTTAATTGGGGATTACTATTACTCTAGTCATTTAACTATTGGTTATCAAAAAGACACATTAAAACTACCATTTATAGAGGCCAAGTACTATTTTTATCTTAAACCAAAAACAAGTAAATTAATAATAAAAAGACAAAATAAAACAGACACTATTCTATTTATAAAATCCACTAAACCATTTATAGACATTAATGGAAAATGGGGGTGAAAACACTATATCCTAACTCCACAAATATTACCTAATCACTAAATGCAAACACCCCTACTCTCCAAACACCAAAAAGCGCTCCTACTTAACATAGAAGAATTTCCTGCGGAAATTATGCAATTGGTGCATCGCAAAAAATGGTTGCTGATTTGGGTATCGAAAGAATTTAATGGTTTGGATGTATCGTTTAGCAAAGGCCTTAAATTACTTTATCAGTTAGCTAAAACAGATGGAAGTTTAGGATGGTTTGTTACGCTTTGTTCGGGAGCTAATTATTTTTCAAAGAACTTAAAACCAAACATTGCAAAGGAAATTTTTAGTACAAAACATGTATGCTTAGGTGGCAGTGGTATGGTAACAGGAACTGCCAAAGCGATCGATAAAAACAATTTTATATTAAACGGTACCTGGAAATATGCAACAGGAGCGCCACACCTTACTCATTTTACACTCAATGCAAACGTGGATAATGAAATCGTATCGTTTGTGGTACCAAAAGATAAGGTAACGATTATTCCCGATTGGCAATCGATGGGAATGAGAGCTACCAATACATTTTCGTTTCAACTGAAAGATGTAGTGGTTTCAAAAAAATATAGTTTTAGATACAATAAATTTTATATTCAAGATAATAGTTCAGGTATACCTTTTACCGTATTTGCCGATTTGACCTTATTGGTAAACTATATTGGCATGGCACATCATTTTGCTGAATGTGTTGGAGACAAACAAATGCAAGAGTTTTGCGAAAGTATTTTAAAGCAAACGATGACCATTGCCAAGGAAATTGAAAATACAATAACAAACAAGAAAGCCCTTTCTGCAGAACGTATGTTGCAAATACATTCGTTTGGTGAAGATGCTGTTACTGATTTATGCAACTATTTTATTGGTGCATACACAAAAGCAGGAGTTGAAGCAAGTAAAACTTCATCACCCATAAACCAGATATTTAGAGATTTTTTTACGGCAACTCAACACGCAAATTTTAGAAAGAAATGAATGACTATATTTTTGTAACATGAAAAAACATCTCATTTTATTATTATTGTTTGCCGTTGGGTTAATCATCTCAGGCATTAACCCACATGATTATTTTACCTGGTTTTTAGAAGTGTTTCCTGCAATTATTGGAACGATTGTTTTAAGTTTAACTTTCAAAAAATTTCAATTTACATTTTTCACTTACTGCTTTATACTTATTCATTGCTACATATTATTTATTGGCGGACATTATACCTATGCCGAAGTGCCTTTATTTGAATGGATAAAAGAAACATTCCATCAAAGCCGAAATAATTATGATAAGGTGGGGCACTTTGCCCAAGGCTTTATACCTGCCATGATTGTGAGAGAATTATTTATTAGAAAAGAAATTGTGAAACCAGGTAATTGGTTGACATTTCTAACAGTTTGCGTATGTGTATTTATTAGTGTGTTTTATGAATTTTTAGAATGGCTTGTGGCCATTGCCTCCGGCCAATCTGCCGACGCCTTTTTAGGAACTCAAGGCTATGTTTGGGACACTCAATCCGATATGCTTTATGCCACAATTGGCGCTACTGTAATGGTTGTGTTTTTAGGAAAGTTGCAGAATAAACAAATTAAACAATTAAACTAATTTTTATCTCATACATGAAAAAATCCCCATCAGCTAGCTAATGGGGATTTTGATTTTTAAAGACCTTCAAAGTTTATGAAACCTTGAAGGTCTTTCTTAAATCTTACATATTTTCAATAACTAAAGCGCTAGCACCACCGCCACCATTACAGATAGCTGCACCACCAAACTTAGCATTGTTTTGTTTTAACACGTTAATTAAAGTTACAATCACACGAGCTCCAGAACAACCTAATGGGTGACCTAAAGAAACCGCACCACCATTTACGTTTACTTTACTTGCATCTAAGTTCATTAATTTCATATTAGCTAAACCAACAACTGCAAATGCTTCGTTTAATTCGAAGTAATTGATATCACTTACTTTTAAACCTGCTTTTTCAGCAGCTTTAGGTAATGCTAATGAAGGTGTAGTTGTAAACCACTCAGGTGCTTGTTCAGCATCTGCATAGCCTTTAATTTTTGCTAAAGGTTTTAAACCTAAAGCTTCTGCTTTTTCTTTACTCATTAACACTAAAGCTGCAGCGCCATCATTCATTGTAGATGCGTTAGCCGCAGTAACAGTACCATCTTTAGTAAACACAGCTTTTAATCCGGGGATTTTATCGAAGTTTACATTTTTATATTCTTCATCTTCTGCAAATAAAACCGTTCCTTTTTTAGTAACGATTTCAACCGGAACAATTTCTTCTTTAAACTTACCTGCTGCCCAAGCTGCTGCCGAACGCTTATAAGATTCGATAGCAAAAGCATCTTGATCTTCGCGGGTAAAGCCATGCTCTTTTGCACATAAATCAGCGCAATTTCCCATTGGCACATTACCGTAAACATCAGTTAAACCATCTTTAGCTAAACCATCAACCACAACACCATTACCATATTTAGCACCCCAACGGTTGTTCTCTAAATAAAAAGGCACCTGGCTCATGTTTTCCATACCACCGGCAACAACGATATCCGCATCACCTAATAGAATGGCTTGTGCTGCTAATGAAATAGATTTCATACCACTTGCACACACTTTGTTAACTGTTGTGCAGTTTACGCTATCCGGTAAACCTGCAAACTTAGCAGCCTGACGTGCAGGAGCTTGTCCTAAATTTGCTTGTAATACAGAACCCATAAATACTTCGTTAACCAAAGCTGGGTCTAATTTAATTCTATCTAAAGCGCCTTTAATAGCTACTGCTCCTAATTTTGTGGCAGACATTCCGGCTAAAGTTCCACCAAAAGAACCCATTGGAGTTCTTACTGCAGAAACGATATATACTTCTTTACTCATATTTTCTGTGTTTTAGTTTTAATTAGTGCGCCAAATGTAATATATAGATTGAGTTTTGGTTTCCCATTCATCGAAATTTGATTAACATTTTTGAAAGTAATTAACAATTACCGTACAAATAATGCCTGATTTTAGTCACACTACGTTGAGTTGAGAAGTATGAAGTTTAATAACAATACCGTCCGTTCTCGATACGGCTTTCGTTCCTCAAGCCACTCGAACTGACTTTTGTAAACCCAAAAAGTACAACTCACCGATAGCCAACTACTAATTACCTAATTTCTATCTTTTTTAAAGAAATATAACAACAGCTTATGCCTCAAAATGTTATAAAACAATACCTTTGAATCCTTGTTAATAATATACTATGTTCATTCGATTCTTAATCTTTTTCATATTAATTGTATTAGTAGAATTATACTTTTTACAAGCCTTAAAAACCATTAGCATTGATTACACGCCGCAAAAGCGTAAAATCATTTTTACCATTGCCTACATTTTTGCCGGCATCAATATTTTAATCAGCTCGGTAGCTATGTTTTATCCGCCGCCTGAGTGGAACAATTTATTCCGTTTTATCTCATCGATGTTTTTAATCATCTTTGTTTGCAAATTAATTGGTTCTTCATTTTTATTGATTGACGATATCGTTCGTTTATTTAGATGGATTGCAGGCTTATTTAACAAAGCACCTAAAGAAGCCATAGAAGATGGTGCTGAAAAAATAAGTCGTTTAAAATTCTTTAGTTATTTAGCCGTAACCTTTACGGTTATTCCTGCTGTTTCGTTTTTATACGGCATGGTGCGTGGCGCTTACAGATACAGAGTGCATAAAGTAAAAGTAAGTTCCCCTAACCTACCCGAAGCCTTTGACGGATTTAAAATTGTGCAGCTATCCGATATGCACTGCGGAAGTTTTATGAGCACCGAACCTTTGCAAAAAGCCTTTAACATTGTGATGGAACAAAAGCCGGATGCTATTTTCTTTACAGGAGATTTGGTGAATAACGAAGCTACTGAAACCGAGATGCATTTAGACACTTATAAGATGCTGAAAGCCCCTTATGGAGTGTATAGCATTTTAGGAAACCATGATTATGGTGATTATAAACAATGGGAAACACCCGAAGATAAAATTGCTAATCTGGATAAATTAAAACACATACAACATCAATCGGGTTGGCGTTTATTAATGAATGAGCATGTGCCTATTGAAAAAGACGGACAAAAAATTGCGTTATTAGGTATTGAAAACTGGGGTGGTAATTTACGCTTTCCGCGTTACGGAAAATTAGAAAATGCCCATGCCGGAACCGAAGCTTATCCCTATAAAATTTTATTATCTCACGACCCCTCGCATTGGGATGTGCAAGTGAGCCAGGAGGCAAAATACAACGATATTGATTTAACCTTAAGTGGGCACACCCATGGTATGCAGTTTGGTATTGAAATACCAGGCTTTATAAAATGGAGTCCTGTAAAATATATTTACAAACATTGGGCAGGTTTGTATAAGCAAGACAACCAATACTTGTATGTAAACCGTGGCTTAGGCTTTTTGGGTTACCCGGGGCGTTTGGGCATTTGGCCTGAAATTACCGTGATTGAATTAAGCAGAGCTTAATTCTTTTTTAAGGTAGTTGCTCAGTCATTTTAATTTGCTACTGAGTCATTTCATGAAACATTTTTACCGTGAAGGGGTAATGTCCGCTTATCTGTGTAAAGGCGCCCCGCGGCAGGCGACACTTAGAATT
>DAORKG010000046.1:16715-25214 GCA_035439445.1 Bacteroidia bacterium | reverse complement strand
TTTTTTTTATCTTTCAATGTAATTTTATTTAAATACTCTTAAAGATAATTAAGAGTTGTGTTATGAATTCCCGTTACTATTTATTTTTAACGGCATTAAATACTTCTTTCATAAATCCCGAAGCAAAAACAAAATCAACCAATTCGGGATTGGTTGTTTGTAATATATCTTTACTATTGCCTGTCCACCAAGGTTTCCCTTTGTAGATATATAATATTTTTTCTCCAATTTCAACTACCGAATTCATATCATGAGTAATAACAATTGTGGTAATATTAAATTCCTTTGTTAAACTTTGTATTAAGTTATCAATAACGATAGATGTCTTAGGGTCTAATCCTGAGTTTGGTTCGTCACAAAACAAATACTGTGGATTGTTGGCTA
The DNA here is from genome assembly GCA_035439445.1 of Bacteroidia bacterium. Lineage (GTDB taxonomy): Bacteria > Bacteroidota > Bacteroidia > B-17B0 > Aurantibacillaceae > UBA4416. Next base: position 24,830 of record DAORKG010000046.1, on the reverse strand, counting down.
TTGCTCTTGCAAGTGCAGCACGCTTTTTCATACCACCTGATAACTCACCGGGATATAATTTATTTCTGTTGGTTAGTTGCACTTTATCTAAACAAAAATTCACTCGATCTAATTTTTCTTCCTTAGACATCGTTGTAAACATATCCAGAGGGAATCTCACGTTTTCTTCAAGAGTTAATGAATCAAAAAGTGCTCCTCCTTGAAAAAGCATACCAATTTTTTTTCTTATTTCTTGTTTCTCCTTTGATGGAAGTGTAGGGAAATTTTGTCCGTCATACAATATTTCTCCACCATCAACCTCATGCAACCCAACCATTAACTTCATTGTTACAGATTTTCCTCCACCACTTTCTCCAATAATCAAGTTTGTTTTTCCTTTCTCAAAAACAAAAGAAACATCATCAACGACTTTTCTATCACCAAAACTTTTAGATATGTTTTTAATTTCAATCACGTTAAGAATAATTGGGTTAACAAGAAATTAAAAATCAAAATTAAAATACTACTATATACAACGGCTGCCGTGCTACTTTTACCAACTTCTAAAGCCCCGCCATGTGTATAGTAACCAAAATAAGAAGAAATAGAAGTAATTAAAAAAGCAAACGTAATAACCTTTGTAAAAGAATAATACAATTTCCAAGGTTCGAAAAATGCCTGAATACCAAAAATATATTCATATGAAGAACAAGCGCCGGTTGCAATACCCATCACATAACCACCAAAAATCCCTAAAAACATACTTATTGCTATTAAAAAAGGCAGAATAAACATTCCTGCTGCAATTTTAGGCAAAATCAAATACCCTGCAGAATTAATCCCCATAATTTCTAGAGCATCAATTTGCTCAGTGATACGCATAGAACCAATTTCCGAGGCTATATTAGAACCTATTTTACCTGCTAAAATCAAACATACTATTGTTGGAGAAAACTCTAATAACATTGATTCTCTGGCGGTAAAACCAACAGCATACAAAGGCACTAAGGGACTTGTGAAACCAAATGCAGATTGAATAGTTATTACCCCGCCCATGAAAAACGAGATAATAGCAATGATAGGCAAAGAACTGATCCCTATATTATCTATCTCATGTATAATTTGTCTGACATATACAGATAGTTTTTCAGGCTTACTAAACACTCGTTTAATAAGAATAAAATACCTACCTAAATGAAAAAATAAATTCATGATTCTGAAGGGCTAATATACGACTATGCCTTGTAAATAAAAAACGCCATTCTATTATTAAGAATGGCGTCTCACTTATTTTTAATATTTGTTATAAACCTGTACCAAAATGCGTCATACTTTCCTTTTTAGAAGGATTGATGGTCATTACCGGTAAATTACTAATATCAACAACTTTTTGAGCTTCAGTTCCTCCAAAAAATTCTTTGATGTTTAATGTTGGTTTATTCATAATTACGATTAAGTCTGACTCAATTTTGTTGGCATATTCTACTATAGTTTCAGCCACATTATCACTAGCTATAGATTTGTTAGAACATGATATACCTTTTCCTTTAATGTATTGTTTTACTTGGTGGGAATAGGCTAATAATTGGTTTTCGTATGCAGCATCTGATAAACTGAAAACACCTAAAATACGAATAGAAGCCCCAAAATAGTGTGCAAATTGAACAGCCACGTCTACTTTTTCACGAGATTCACGAGATAAATCCAATGGTAATAAAATATTTTCACAACCATCTTTATGTTCTTTACCTCTAATAGAAATAACAGGGCAACCACATTCTCTAATCATCTTAGATGCACTAGCACCTACAATATTTTTAGCACTCATGTGACTTTCTAATCCAACCATAACCAAAGTTGCATTAATTTCTTCTGCAACTCTAGGCACCTCAACGTAAATATTACCTTTAACATTCATGAATTCTGTTGGAACCCCACTTTCAGCTTCAGTTTGTTTGGTTAAAGCTTTTAATTCATCATACATTTCTCCTCCCACTTTCTCGTAAGTGTGAAGTAATACGATTTTAGAATGAGTATATTTAGCTAAATTGTAGGCCTGCTTAATAGCTAAAAGTGACTGTTCTGTAAAATCAATTGGAATTAATAGGGTACCTCTTTCTTGAAGTTTCATATATTATTGGTTTAGAGTTTACTTATTAGGTATTCTTTCAACTCACAAAAATAGTCAAATTAATGATATTTAGGCATTTATAAAATTTATTTTTAAAAATTGACTGTTAATTAAATAAATTTACCGATATTTGCCGCCTAAATTATTAAAAAACAATAAAATGGCAGTAAAGATTAGACTACAAAGACACGGTAAGAAAGACGCAGCGTTCTTTCACGTAGTAGCAGCGGATGGTCGTGCACCTAGAGATGGAGCTTTCATTGAAAAATTAGGAGTTTATAACCCTAATACGAACCCGGCAACAATTGATTTAAATTTCGAATCTACCTTAAAATGGTTACAAAATGGTGCTGTACCAACAGACACTTGCAGAGCTATTTTATCTTATAAAGGTATTTTAATGAAAAAACACTTATTAGATGGTGTTAAAAAAGGTGCGTTAACTGAAGCGCAAGTTGAAGAGCGTTTTGCTAAATGGTTAGATCAAAAAGCTGGCAAAATTAACTCTAAAAAAGATGGTTTATCTGCAGCTGGTAAAAAAGCAGCAGCTGATAAATTAAAGGCTGAAGCAGCAGCTAAAGCAGCTAAAGCAGCTAAAATTGCAGCAAAAAATGCTCCAGCAGCTGAAGAAGCTCCGGCAGCAGATGCTCCTGCAGAAAACACAGAAGCGTAATTTTAAATTAAATACAAACAAAAAGCCCGATATGAATTTTATATCGGGCTTTTTGTTTATGAAGTAAATTTTATTTTCCTAGTGAATTTAATCCTTCAACAGCAGGTTCATAATTGGGTTTTAATTGTAAACACATATTATAATCTGCACTGGCATTATCTCTATCTTTTAAATCCTGATAACAAGCTCCACGAGCAAAATAAGCTTCGGCATATTTAGGGTCTGTAGAAATAGCACTGGTAAAATATTCAATGGCCTTTTTCGTATTTTTATTCACTCCGAATTCAATAGCTCCTAAATTATACATCGAGAAAACATGCTTTGGGTCGTTTTTTAAAATTTGTTCGTACCCGGCAGTAGCTTCTTTAAACTGTCCGATATCCTGAAACCATTTTGCTTTAGCATATAGAGCTTCAGAACTAGTTGGATTTAAACGAAGTGCATTATTATAATACTCAAGCGCTAATTCACTTCGTTTTGCAGCGTATATCAAACCTAAATCTAAAAATGCTCCATAGTTTTTATTATCCTGTTCAATTGCTGTTTCTAAACTTGATATAGCCTTGCCAGTATCTCCAACTTCTTTATAAATACTACCTTTTAAATAGTATCCTTTAGCTAAATTCTCATTGATTTTTAAAGCCTGATTTATTTTAGCAAACGCATTTTCGTATTGCTTTACAAAATAATACAATTCACCCAATTTTAATAAACCATCAGTATTTTCAGGGAATTTTTTCACAACCAACTCTAAAACATCCTTAGCATTTCGTGTTTCGTTGGCAGCAAAAAACACATCCGCTTCTGTTAAATAATAAGCGGCATTTAATGTATCAATTCTTAATGCTCGCTTACTATCACTAATTGCTTCCTCAAATTGCTTGAACTGTAAATATATTTTAGCTCTTTCATTGTACAAACTTGCATCATCCGGATTATCCAAAATCTTTTTATTAAGAGCTATCAATTCAGGGGAATTAATAATTTTAGATAGTGAATCAGTTCGCTTTGTATCCTCAGCAATATCTCCGCTTCCTGTTTTGCAAGAAGTAAAGACAATTGAAATGATAATGAGAAATAATATGTTTTTCATACAGAATTATAAATCGTTAGCGGAAGCTATTAATTCAGCTACATCTAACACTTTTGTTTTATCTTCTTTATTAAAATGCTTCACTCCATCGGTCATCATAGTATTACAAAACGGACAACCAACAGCAATCACATCCGGATTATGAGACAAGGCTTCTTCAGCTCTCTCAACATTTACTTCTTTATTTCCTTTTTCTGCCTCTTTAAACATTTGCGCTCCTCCTGCCCCACAGCATAAACCATTTGCTTTACTACGTTTCATCTCCACTAATTCAGCATCCAATTTCGAGATCACATCGCGAGGTGCTTCATACACATCGTTAGCTCTTCCTAAATAACAAGGATCGTGAAATACAATTTTCTTTCCTTTAAACTCGCCACCTTGTACTTTTAATTTCCCATCATTAATTAACTGCTGAACTAATTCGGTATGATGAATCACTTCATACTTACCACCTAATTCAGGATACTCATTTTTAATTGTATTAAAACAATGCGGACATCCGGTAACAATTTTCTTCACATCATAACCGTTTAAAACAGTAATGTTCTGCATTGCCTGCATTTGAAACAAGAACTCATTTCCTGCACGTTTTGCAGGATCACCAGTACATGATTCTTCAACGCCTAATACTGCAAAATTTGCACCTACATGATTTAAAATACGAACAATTGCTTTCGTGATTTTTTTTGCTCTATCATCAAAACTACCACTACAACCAACCCAAAATAAAATATCCGGAGTTTCGCCATTGGCAATTTTTTCTTGCATTGTAGGTACTTTCAAAGCTTCCATATTCTTTTCAATTATTGTTTGGGTTTATGAAACTATTTTTCAAAAACCTGAATTGTTACATTTTTTTCTACTAGATCTGTAAATCTCCCTTCATAACGAGTAGCTCTTACCATATGATTATCTACCCAATGATAATTTCCTCCACGTGGTTTACCCATTAACAAACCATGATATTTAAAACCATGTTTATTTAACCACTTTTCCGTTACTTCACGATGTTCTTCTGTACGAGAAGTGAAGAACGTAATGATATGTCCTTCATCATACCATTTGTTTAATGTTACTAACGCTTCGGGATATAAAGCTGCCGTTTCCATACGTTCCGGTTGTTCGTTTGGAATATCATCACAAATGGTTCCGTCGATGTCAATTAAATAATTTTTTACATGCTCAGGCAATACAGGACTAATTTTTTGTCCGTTTTCTTCTTTCTCTACTAATTTAAAATCTGTACTCATTTCTACTATTAATTTTCGTTTATCCAATTTGCTCTGTCTGCCGGACTAAATTGCCAAGGCGCACCGTTATTCTCTAAATTAGAGAACATTCCGTTTAATTCATTTGGTGCAGAACTTTGTTCTAACACCAATTGCTGACGTAATCCAACAATAATAGATAATGGATCGATATTTACAGGACACTCCTGAACGCAAGCATTACAAGTATTACATGCCCACACTTCCTCTGCTGTAATATAATCTCCTAATAATGATTTGCCATCATCTACAAAAGTTCCACCATTCTTATCAATATTTTTACCAACTTCAACTAATCTGTCTCTTGTATCCATCATTATTTTACGAGGAGACAATGCCTTACCTGTTATATTTTGAGGGCAAGAAGACGTGCAACGACCACACTCTGTGCAAGAGTATGCATCCAATAATTGTTTCCAAGTTAAATCCGTTACATCTTTCACTCCAAACTTAATAACGGCATTTGGATCAAGAACCGGTTGGTAAGAAGGATCGAAATTAGGTTTTACCACATCAGTTACTTCAAATAAATTATTGAATTGTCCTTTTGCTTTTAAGTTTGAATAATACGTATTAGGAAAAGCAAGAAGAATGTGTAAATGTTTTGAGAATGGTAAATAATTTAAGAATCCAAATACCATGATGATATGCCCCCACCAACCAATACGCTCAATAACATGAAGTCCTGCATTTGGCATGCCTCCATAAATTAACGGACCTAAATGACTGCTTATTGAAAATCCTAATGAACCATCGCCTAAATTTTCGGCATGAGACTGACCTCTTGAATATAATACTTCATCTGCTCCGTTCATCATAAAAATAAAACAGATTAAAGTGATTTCCATAATTAAAATGATATTAGCATCTAACTTTGGCCAACCGTTTAATTCGCTTTTTACTAAACGAGGAACTTTTAATAAATTTCTTCTTGATAAAAACGCTACAGTTCCAATGAAAGCTAGCACTGATAAGATTTCAATAAAGCTTACCATGAATGTATAAAAGCCGCCCAATGAAGCTCTGAATGCACGATGATGACCTGTAATTCCATCAAACACGATCTCTAATAATTCGATTTGTGTAATAACAAAAGCCGCATATAAAAATAAATGTAATATTGCCGGAATGGGGCGTGTAAACATTTTCTTTTGACCAAATGCTACCAACATCATGGTTTTAAAACGCTCACCTTTATTATCTGTAATGGAAATATCTTTTCCTAATAAAATATTGCGGCGAATTTTTTTTGCATTAATAAAAAAATAGGTACCACCACCAAGAAGTAAAGCGATAAAAATGATTGATGAAATCATAGAACAAAATTAAAGTTTAGGTTTATTTTTATCTTTTCTGCCAAAAACAGAGAAGTGAATGTAACGCTCAGGATTAATTCGTAAGTCTTTCATTAGCTTATCTAAATCATCACTAGCTTTATTTAAATTATTATATAACGAATCGTTTTTAGCTAGTTTACCAAGAGTACCTTGTCCTGAATTAATTTGAGCCACTAATTTATTTAACTCAGCCAATGTTTTATCAGCTTCAGCAATAGCGCTTTTTAATTCGGATTTAGCTAAACTATCTGATAGGTTGCTAAAATTACCAATGATATTATCAATCTTACCGGTATTTTGTTCAAGCATAGCTGCCAGGCTATTTAATTTAGAAAGAATTGAAGAAATCTTAGCTTTTTCTGATGCGACTAAATCATCTAATTTATATGCTGTTTGCTCTAAGCTTTGAATTGCTTTTTTAATACTTTCAAACGACTTGCTTAAGTTTTCGCGAGTTTTATCATTCAACACTACTTGAACAACTGTCATTACTGAATCTACTGAAGACAATAATCCTTCAATCTTTTTTTGCAATGGCTGTAATTGTTTACTAACTGCTGTTTTTAATCCCTCTTCAGTTTCTGCAACTAATGTATCTCCTGATTGAACAAACTCGGTTTCATTACTATAAATAATCTCAACGGCCTTAGATCCCAACAAATCAGAACTTACCGCTTTTGCTATAGAGTGTTTAGGTATTTGAACATCTTCAGTTAATAAAAATTTTACTAAAACACCGTATTCTCCTTTAGCATCTTTGATTAGAGAGATTTTATTGATTTGACCAACTTTAAAACCATTAACTAACAGTGGATTTGCTTCAATTAAACCATCAATTTTTGGGTAAACGGCATACAATTCGTACTTATCGCTGAACAAATCATGCCCTTTAAGGAAATTAATTCCCCAAATAAAAAAACCAATAGCCGATGTAACAACTAAGCCTATTTTAAATTCTTTAGAAATCTTCACAACTAAAATTTTGAAGCCCTAATATACAGATTATTATTGAATTGAAAAGGCTGAAAAATCGACATAAAAACCTATTTCTTAACAGGTAAAATGGATTTAAAAATTCCCTGAAATGAGACAATATTTAAAGGAAATTCAAGAAAAACATGCAGAAAACTTATAAAATAGAGTGCTTTTAAGCCGATATTGTAATTAATGGCATATAAGGAAACAGATATTACCCATAGAGCAATTGTAATAAATAATGTTTTCTTAGGTACTTTATGCCATTGAATAACGGATGTTTTTGAAAACCAATTAAGATAATGGTAGGTGTATGAAAAAGCAATAAATCGCATTACAATGAATCCGGCATTGGTTTGATAAACTACTTCTTCTAAATTATTGGTGTTGGTTTGTAATCCAAATAAATCAATTAAAAATTTATTAAGTAAATAAAACAAATCATAGCTTTTGGTAACATAGCTGGAAACTTGATATTGCAACTGAGGGGCTTTTATAACAAAAAACGAAACAGCAATTAATCCTAAAGCTATAACTGATAAATAGCCGGCTCTCGATTTATTTTTTAGAACACCATACAGCATAAATGCCCAGGTAAAAAAAAGAACATGAATAATGGTTGGTAAAAAAACACCTATCCAAATAAAATATGAAGT
>DAORKG010000046.1:1418-16615 GCA_035439445.1 Bacteroidia bacterium | reverse complement strand
AAAGAACATGAATAATGGTTGGTAAAAAAACACCTATCCAAATAAAATATGAAGTTCCAACCTTTGCCATAGCAATACCTATAAAAGCTAAAAGAGATAAAATTACCCTATATAAGTTGTCTTTTATAAAAACAAAAATAAGCGACAATAAAACGCCATATAAAATAATACTAGGAATTTGGGTATCTGTTTTAGCAGGTTGAATGAAAGAAAAATAAAAAACTAAAACACATAAAACACCCAAGAATAAAAAATCATATTTACCTTTTGTATAATAGTTTTTTTTGTGAAGCCATCCAATTTCAGTGAGGTAATGTAAAGGACCAAGAACAGCGTATGAAAACAAAAACAATTCAAATGGTAAAACAAATGCTAAAACAGCAGAAACAATCATTAAACCGATATTGGCATAATGAATTTGGTCGTTTGTTAGAGAATTTAATTTTAGCAAAACAAATAATTTATTTCAATCAAATATCTAAAAATAAATTGGATTAAGAAACACAAGTTAATTAAAGCCTATTCCTTCTTTTCATTTTCAAACTTACCTGTTTTTTTATTGTAACCATATGGGCAATGCTTACAACCATTTTTACAACAGTATCCTCTCTTAAGATGATATTTCTCAGTAAATATGATATAACCCTCTGGGCTGTAGTAAAAATCTTCGGGATCCAATTCCTTTTTAAACATAAGCACAAAGATATTGTATTATGTTCATTTTTAGTTTTAAATTTGGTAAAGATTTATGACCCGTATTTCACTTTATATTTTTTTCATTTTTTTTGTCTTTGAAGCTGGATTCAGTCAAACAGACTCTACTAAAAAAAGCCACCATCACAAACTAGTATTAGGAAGCGATTCGAATATTGTGTTTTCCGGTACGAGAATAGTAACAAAAACCGATACAGGTGATTTTCATAAAATTGAATTAAGCGGATATGTAAGTACTTATTATGCTCACTATAGTGACGAAAAACAAACAAATGGATTTGTTCAATTTCCTACTATGGCAGCCAGAAATAATCAATTTGGATTAAATATGGCACAAATAGGAATGGAATACCACAATCAGAATTTGCGATCAAATATTACTTTACATTATGGCGATATACCAGAAACTAATTGGCCAAAACCATTTACACTCATTCAGGAAGCACATGCCGGAGTTAAACTGATAAAAAATTTATGGCTCGATGCTGGATTTTTTAAATCTCATATTGGCCTCGAGAGTATTCAGCCCAGGGAAAATGTTACATCAAGCATGTCTGTGATTGACTATTATGAGCCATATTTTTTTAGTGGGGCAAAACTAACCTATCAATTAAATTCAAAAATTAGTATTCAAGTAAATGCTTTTAATGGTTATAACACCTATGTAGAAACAAACAAAAATAAAGCCATAGGATTCTCTGCACTATATGATATCAACAATAATATTTCGATTACATATAATTTATTAAGTTGCGATGAAACTGCAGATAATGTTTCTACTAAACATCAACGATACTACCATAATCTTTATGGAACTTTTAAATTAAATAAATTTAGCATAGGAATTGAAGGTAACTATGGCACACAGCAACATTCATTACTAACTGACACTTCAAAAACAGCATCGATGCACAGCGCGTTGTTAATTTTAAAATATCAAGCTCTTAAAAAACTTGCTGTATATGGCCGTGGGGAATATTTTTCAGATCAAAATAGAATTTTAACAAGCAATTTAGATATAGGAAAATATATTTATGGCGTAACAGGAGGTTTAGAATTTAAACCTTACAAAACAGTTGCCTTAAGCGCTGAATACAGATTACTACAAAGTGACAATTTAATTTTTAAAGAAAATAGTCATATACTTAATCAAAGACACGAGTTCATATTTTGCTTAGATGTTTGGTTTTAATTCTTGATTGTGATAGATTATCATCCTATAATAAATCAGATTTCGTTTGAAGATTATCACGTTGGTGTTTTGCGTTTAGATTTAATTCATCCTGAAATTTCAGGCAACAAATGGTTTAAGTTAAAACATAATTTAGAGCAAGCTAAAAAAGAAAATAAAAACACAATCATCACTTTTGGCGGTGCCTTTTCAAATCATATTGCTGCAACCGCTGCTGCATGTAAATTAACTGGTTTTAAAAGCATTGGCATTATTCGAGGAGAAGAAACTTCTTCCAGCAATCCTACTTTATCTTTTGCAAAGGAACAGGGAATGGAGTTACTGTTTGTTACCCGAACTGAATACTCCCAAAAAAATGACAGTGGATATTTGCAACGACTAAGATATATGTATCCTGAAGCCTATATTATTCCTGAAGGTGGAGACAATAAATTGGGACAAAAAGGATGTGAAGAAATATTAACTGAAGAAACAGCAAAATACTCTTCTATCTTTTGCGCCAGCGGCACGGGCACCACTTATAAAGGAATTGCAAAATCTCTACTACCACACCATAAACTAATGATAGTTAATGCTTTAAAATTTGAGGGTATATCAAACGAACCACAAACCGAGTTTTTAAATAATTATCATTTCGGAGGATACGCCAAACACACACAAGAATTATTAGATTTTAAATTATGGTTTGAAAAAACATACTCTATTGAACTAGATTATGTTTACACAAGCAAATCATTTTATGCAGCATTTGATTTAATGAAACAAAACAAACTCGATAAACAAAAAGATATTTTAATTATTCATTGCGGTGGATTACAGGGAAACAAAGGTTACGAAGAGCGTTATAACCTAAATCCTAATCGCCAGGTAAAAGATGCCCATGGGTAAACTTGTTTTGTATCTAACCTTGATCTACTAGCATATTTTTCTGAAAGTTTAAAAAAACCAACACCAAATCCAACAGTGCTTGTCATTTTTTTGCCACTGCTTTTAAAAATTCCATTTTGAATTTGAAACGTTAATCCTTCAATTCCCCCTAATGACATATCTGTTCCGTATCTGATTCTAGGACCAAAATAATATTTCAACTGTGGTTTCAAATCATGATAATAATTGACATCAATACCTGTTATAATACCTGTACCTCTGTTTCTTTGAATCGCTCCATTGTTTGTGTTGTTTGAGGAGTTACCATTTGATGAATTGGTGCCGGTTGAAGTTGAACTATTATTTGCAGAATTTTCTGCTAAGGCTCCTAATGCATCGTATGTAATGCTAAATGGAATTTTTACTCCCATCGATTTATTCGCTAATAATCTTTCATAAGATATGGTTAACCTTCCTAATATTAATTCAGGTATATAAAAACCAATAATATTATTTCCCAATAAAGCTTCTTGCTCTTTCCACTCCTTCATTTTTCTCTCTTTTCTTTGCTCACGTGTTTCAACGAGATTGGACGATGGATTTGTAGTAGTTGAATTAGTAACTATAAAATCAGTGTTAGTAGGCTTACTAAACATATAAACAGTTCCGTTTTGATATTCGGTCAACAAAACATCGTTCTTTGAAACCGTTACCAAGGGCGAATTAGCCGTGGTATCTTTGTAACTTATGGTGTTTTCGGAAATAGCTACAATTTTACATACTATAGATTTCCCATCTCTTAAAAAAACTTTGTCTTGCGCAGATGAATTTAATGCAACGAAAAGTAGCATTAATAAAAAAATATATAATCTATTTTTTATACTCATCTCTTAAAAACGATAACCAAAACAATACCCTAAGTACACTTTTGGCACCCCGCGATATTCTTTTTTTAATTCAACTGAATTTACAGGTGCTCCAATAGCGCCAAATACTTTAAAACTAAAATTAGGTGATACTCTAAATACCCAACCGTTTGAAACCATAATAGCTAATTGATAAGCGCTTGCTTTTTGATAATTCTTTTGATTATTAACCGTATCAACAACTTCGTTGTAATCATAAGTCATATACTTACCCAATAATCCAACAAAATATTGAACTCGTTTAGTGTTGCGAGGCATAAAATTAATCCCTGCACCCAAATCATATTTTTTCTTAGCATTATCCTTTGAATCAGCTATGAGTACATTAAGTCCTCCCATTCTCGGATTAAAATTATAGCCTCCTAAAAAAGTAATAGCAAGTCTGCTTTTCAATAAATCCCTGTCATACATTACAGTTAAATCACCATTTGCCAAAGCCAAGGCATTTAAGGAAATTGCATTATTGTTTAAATAATATAAATTAAATTCTTTCTTCGGATTAGGTTTTTTAGTATCAGTAGGTTTTACATACTCTGTATTTTTGACCTCTGTTTTTTCTGCCGGTTTCGGAGCTATCGTTAGCGGATTATCATTTATAACTTCGCTTGCGCCGTTTGAGTATTGAATTAGTACAACATCTGCTTTTGAAATCACGTAAGTAGGTCCGTCAAAGTTACTGTAGTCTTTATATTTTACATCCTTCGTATTTATCTCCAGAACCTTTACTTTAATTTTATTCCCCCCCGTAGTATATAAAAAATCCTGACTGTGAGCGCTAAACACAAACAGTAAAGTTGTAAAAAATACAAAAAACGGGATTCTCATGATATTTTAAATAGTCAGCATAAAAATAATCATTAATTACCGATATAAAAACTCTTTTATTAGCTATTTGTTGATGGGATAATTAAGGCATTTTACCTAAATTAGTGGTCTTAAATTGGATTATGTTTAAACTTAAAAATTACATCAATGGTGAGTTAGTTGATCCTATCTCAAACCAACACATAGATAATTACGACCCTTCTCGTGGAGTTGTGTATTCCTTAATTCCGGATAGTGACGAAAGAGATGCTGAAAAGGCTATTGCTGCTGCAAAAGAAGCGTTTAAAACCTGGAGCATTACCCCTAAGGAAACGCGTTCTAAATACTTACTAAAAATTGCTTCATTAATTGAAGAACAATTGGATGAATTAGCTAAAGCAGAAAGTTTAGATAATGGTAAGCCTTTGCATTTAGCAAAATCTGTTGATATTCCTCGTGCCGCAGCTAATTTCCATTTTTATGGAACCGGTATTTTACATTTCGCAGCACATGCGCATAGTATGGAAGATACCGCAATTAACTACACCTTACGTCAACCTGTTGGTGTGGCTGGTTGTATTTCACCATGGAATTTACCTTTGTATTTATTCTCTTGGAAAATCGCTCCTGCTTTAGCTGCAGGCTGTACTGTGGTTGCCAAGCCTTCTGAAATTACACCAATGACTGCATATTTGTTATCTGAAATATGCATAAAAGCAGGTTTACCAAAAGGTGTATTAAACATTGTTCATGGTTTCGGACATAAAGTTGGTAACGCTATTGTTAGCAGTACTGACGTGCCTTTAATTTCATTTACAGGTGGCACAAAAACAGGAGCGAATATTGCCAGCATTGCGGCTCCAATGTTCAAAAAAATGTCTTTAGAATTAGGAGGCAAAAATCCTAACATCATATTTGCTGATTGCGACTACGAAAAAATGTTATCTACTACCATGTTATCATCCTTTGCTAATCAAGGGCAAATTTGTTTATGTGGTTCCAGAATTTTTGTAGAGCGTACAATCTACGAGAAATTTAAAACCGACTTCGTTGCTAAAACACAAAAATTAATAGTTGGTGCTCCAATGGATGATAAAACAAAAATTGGTGCAGTTGTTTCTAAACCACATATGGAGAAAATTTTATCGTATGTGGAATTGGCTAAACAAGAAGGTGGTAAAGTATTATGCGGAGGCAAACAAGCAACCGTTGGTGGCGAATTTGAAAACGGGTATTATTTAGAACCTACAATTATTGAAGGATTAACTTACAACTGCCGTACTAATCAAGAAGAAATTTTTGGACCGGTTGTTACCATTATGCCTTTTGATACTGAAGAAGAAGTTTTAATGTATGCTAACTCTACCATGTATGGTTTAGCATCAACTGTTTGGACACAAGATATTACCAAAGCAAATAGAGTTGCCATGAATTTACATACAGGTATTGTTTGGATTAACTGTTGGTTATTACGTGATTTACGTACGCCGTTTGGTGGTGTTAAATCATCGGGAGTTGGTCGTGAAGGAGGCTTTGAAGCATTAGACTTCTTCACTGAGCCTAAAAATGTATGCGTTAAATTAAAATAAGAAGATGTTAGAAAATAAAGAAAGAACAGAATTAACAACATTAGGTGAGTTTGGATTAATTAAACATTTAACCGAACATGTTGAGATATATAATGAATCATCAATCAAAGGAATTGGTGATGATGCAGCGGTGATAAAATATAACGGCGAAAAACACACATTGGTGTCTACTGATATGTTAGTAGAAGGAGTTCATTTTGATTTAACCTACGTGCCTCTAAAACATTTAGGCTATAAGTCAATCATTGTAAACTTATCAGACATCTGTGCCATGAATGGCACACCCAAACAAGTAACTGTAAGTATAGCTGCATCAAATCGTTTTTCTGTCGAAGCACTAGAAGAACTATATGCCGGAATGTTATTTGCCTGCAAAAAATACAACGTAGATTTAGTGGGAGGTGATACAACTTCTTCAACAAGCGGATTAATTATCAGTGTAACTGTTATTGGTGAAGCTAACAAAGAAGATATTGTATACCGAAACGGTGCTAAAGAAAAAGATTTATTATGTGTGAGTGGCGACTTAGGTGGCGCATACATGGGCTTACAAGTTTTAGAAAGAGAGAAATTTGTATTTAAAGATAATCCAAATATTCAGCCTGATTTAGTTGGTAACGATTATATTTTGGAGCGTCAGTTAAAACCTGAAGCTCGTGTGGATGTGGTTGAAATTTTAAAAAACATTGGCATTAAACCAACCAGTATGATTGATGTAAGTGATGGTTTAGCTTCTGAAATTATGCACATATGTTCTCAATCTGATTTAGGTTGCGAACTGTATGAAGATAAAATCCCGTTAGACCCACAAACATTTGAAAGAGCTCGTGAATTTAATTTAGATCCAACCGTTTGTGCATTAAGTGGTGGTGAGGATTACGAGTTATTATTCACTATTCCGATGAGTGATTACGATAAAATTAAAAACGTCCCTGACTTCACAGTTATTGGACACATGACAGCAAAAGCAAGTGGCATTAACTTAATTGCAAAAGCAGGTACATCTCATCCAATTACAGCACAAGGTTGGAACGCATTTAAGCAAAACTAAATGAAACAATTACTAATCATTATATTAACAGCAATGACGCTTTTGGCATGCGACTCAAAAAAAACGAGTATTGCCGGAACTGTTGTTAATGCCGCAACAGGAGAAGCTGTGTCAAATGTTTTAGTAAGCTATTTACAATGTAAAGAAAACGGCGACAATTGCACGGAAATTATTATTGCACAAATGTACACTTTACCTGATGGCTCATTTAAATTTGATCAAAAACGCGCCAGCAAATCAAAAACAAGATGGATAACAGTTTATAGCGGCAGTCGAAAGATAGCACAAGTAGATAATGTAGGCTTAATGGATAAAAGCATTACCATACAAGCAACACTTTAAAAACAAAAACAATAAATTTTAAATACAACATATCATGAGTACAGAAAAATCAATTGAATCATCAAAAGCACCGGAGCCGGTAGGATTATACCCACATGCACGCCGTGTTGGTAATTTATTATTTTTAAGTGGTGTTGGTCCGCGTGAACGTGGCACTAAAAAAATACCTGGTGTGGAATTAGATGAAAACGGGAAAATTGTATCTTATGATATTGCTACACAATGTCACAGTGTATTTAAAAACATTAAATATATTTTAGAAGACTCCGGAAGCAGCTGGGATAAAATTGTTGACGTGCAAGTGTTTTTAACGAACATGAAAGACGATTTCCCAACTTACAATAAATTGTGGGCAGAGTATTTTGCAGAAAACCCTCCTTGCCGCACAACGATTGAGATTAATTGCTTACCAACGCCAATTGCTATTGAGTTGAAAGTGATTGCGACGATTGATTAAAATATAAATTGACATTATAAAAATCACTATGAAGAAAAACGAATTGCCGAAATTTCATGAAACTTTCAATCCAATATTGGATATTCTAAGTGATGGGAAAATTATACATGTCAGAGAGCTACAAAATAAAGTAATTGAAAAATATTACTCACATCTTTCACCTGAACTACTTGACCAGAAAACAAAATCAGGAGATATTCTTATATACAATAGAATTGCTTGGGGTAAATCATATCTGAAAAAAGGCGGATACATTATGTTCCCTGAAAGAGGAATGGTTCAAATTACTGAAAAAGGAAAAGCTCAAAAAAAAGAATTAAAACTAAGTGAAATTGAAGGAAGTTCTAACTTTTTAGAATTCTACTCAGAAGAAAAGGATAAAGGAATTTCAAAAAACACAGAAATTAAAAACTCAACCCCTCAAGATTTAATTGATACTGGTTTTACTGAAATAGAAGCTCAGGTTAAAAACGAGTTACTTGAAAAATTAAAAAACATTGATCCATACTACTTTGAAAAAGTAATTTTAATTCTATTGAAAAAAATGGGTTATGGAGACTTTATAGAAACTTCAAAATCAGGTGATGGCGGAATTGATGGTATAATTAATGAGGATAAATTAGGCTTAGATAAAATATACATTCAAGCAAAAAGATATGGCGAGAATAAAGTTCGTGAAAAAGAAATAAGAAATTTTATAGGAGCAATGAGTGGCGACACTAGTAAGGGAGTATTTGTTACTACCTCTACTTTTGATGCTGGCGCAGAGAAAAAAGCACATGATGCCCATCATACAATTATTTTAATTGATGGCAAAAAACTCGTGGATTTAATGCACCAATACAATGTCGGTATTCAAATAAAAGCTACCTACGAAGTAAAAGAATTGGATGAAGATTTTTTTGAGGGACAATAATAATTCATGAACCAATCCCTCGCTCATATAGCTCTATTAGTCAATGATTACGATGAAGCTATTCATTACTACACTCAAACTTTATATTTCACTTTAGTAGAAGATAAAGTAATGAGTGCCACTAAACGTTGGGTAATTATAGCTCCACCGGGTAGCACAGGAACAAGTATTTTATTAGCAAAAGCAAGTAACGAAGAACAACAAAACCGAGTTGGTAACCAAACTGGTGGTAAGGTGTTTTTGTTTTTATATACCGATGATATTGAAAGAGATTATAAAAATCTCAAAGATAAAAACGTAAAAATTGTAGAAGATTTAACCACCAAACCACATGGTAAGGTTTTAGTGTTTGCTGATTTATATGGCAACTTGTGGGATTTAATTGAACCAAATCCAGATTTAATTTCTTAACCTAGATTAAGTAATTTGCTTTAAATATTTACGACCTTTACTATAGAAAATTGAATTGTATGTTCATCATGTCAGTTCGAGCGAAGTCGAGAACATGTAAACATCTCGACTTCGCTCGATGTGACAGAACAAGAAAATGAATAATATGGAACGTAAAGAGTTTATCAAATCAATATTAGGAATAGCTGCTATGACAACATTAGGAGATTTTAAATCGTTTGCCAATAATTTACCCGAACAGGATGAGGAAATGCCTGTGTTATTTATAGGACATGGTTCACCCATGAATGCTATTGAAGACAATGAGTTTTCGAGAGGTTGGAAAGCTATTGCTAAAACAATTCCAAAGCCAAAAGCTATTTTATGTATTTCGGCTCACTGGGAAACAAAAGGCACGTTTGTAACATCTATGGATCATCCAAAAACCATTCATGATTTTGGTGGTTTCCCTCAAGCTTTATTTGATGTACAATATCCGGCACCGGGAAGTAAATGGTTAGCAGATGAAACAAAAAAAATCATCACATCAACTCCAGTTGGTTTAGATGAAAGTTGGGGATTAGATCATGGCACATGGAGTGTTATCAGACCAATGTTTCCGGATGCTAATATCCCCGTAATACAATTAAGTTTAGATTACACAAAAGATACACAATGGCATTATGATTTAGCAAAACAATTGGCGGGTCTTCGTAAAAAAGGTGTATTAATTATTGGAAGTGGTAATATGGTACACAACTTTCAATATGCTAGATTCAGTGGCAACTTCAACGAACACTTTGGGCATGATTGGGCATTAGAAGCCAACGACAGTTTTAAAAAATTAATTACTGCTAATGATGTAAAATCTTTAGTCAATTATAAAACATACAGCAAAGCATTACAGTTATCATCCCCTACTCCCGATCATTATTTACCAATGATTTACAGTATTGCCTTAAGAGGTAAAAATGATAAAGTAAGCTACTTTAATGATGCGGTTGTTGGTGGTTCTTTTTCGATGACATCCATTGTGATTGGTAAAGATTAATTCATCGTCATCGCGAGGCACGAAGCGATCTCAAACTCAGTTCAGAAATACATGAGATTACTTCACTCCGTTCGCAATGACGAAAAAATATAACAATATGAAACTTATATCAACCTTCATACTATTTATTGCATTAGCTTTCACAAGCTTTGCTCAAAAAACAACAACAAGTTTGTATTACATTTTTAAAGAACCGAAAATCAAATCCGCTAAACCGCCGGTGATTATTTTAATGCATGGTGTGGGCAGTAACGAAAAAGATTTGTTTTCGTTTGCCAATCAATTGCCTGATAGTTTTTTAGTGATTTCGTTGCGCGCGCCTATTGAATTAGGAAAAGATAGTTATGCATGGTATCATTTAAGTTTCGAAAACGGCAAACCAATCAGCAATCCTATCGAGGCAGAAGCAAGCCGTTTAATGATTATAGATTTTATCAATACCTTAAAAAACAAACACGCCTTTGATGAAAAACGTGTTTACTTATGCGGCTTTAGTCAGGGCTCTATTATGGCTTACAGCGTGGGATTAACTGTTCCCGAAAAAATAAAAGGTATTGCCATTATGAGCGGGCGATTATTAGAAGAAGTAAAACCAATTATAGCAGGCAAAGACAAGTTAAAAAATTTGAAAGTCTTTATTTCGCATGGAACAAATGATAATGTATTACCAATTAATAATGCTCGAGAAGCAAATACTTATTTAAAACAATTAGGTATTAATGCAACCTACAAAGAATACCCGGAGCCTCACACCATAAGCAATGCCATGTTTAACGATTTATTGATTTGGTTGAAGAAATAAATTTTATTTTTATATTTAAATTCTATAAAATTTGAACGTATGAGTAAACCAGTAATCACAATAGAAGCAATCGTTAATAAACCAATTGGTATAGTTTGGGAATGTTGGACAAAACCGGAACACATTACTAAATGGTGTTTTGCATCCGATGATTGGCATGCACCAAGTTCAACGTCAGATTTTAAAGTTGGAGGGAAAATTTCCACCAGAATGGAAGCAAAAGATGGAAGTTTTGGATTTGATTTTTGGGGTATTTACAATGACATTAAAACAAACGAAAAAGTAGGCGTTGTTTTAGGTGACGACAGAAAATGGGATACTTATTTTTCTGTGGTTGATGGTAGCGTGAAAGTAGTTGAAGAATTTGAAGCTGAAAGTCAAAACCCAATAGAAATGCAGCAAGCAGGCTGGCAAATGATTTTAAATAATTTCAAAAAATACGTTGAAAGTTTATAATGACGAAGATTGAATTTAAAGATATAGATTCATACATCGCAACATTTCCGACTGATGTTCAAGAACAGTTAGAACAAGTAAGAAACGCCATTCAATCTTCAGCTCCAAAAGCTGAAGAAGTCATAAGCTACAACATGCCCGCATTTAAATATCATGGAATGTTGGTATATTTTGCAGGTTACAAAAATCATATTGGTTTTTATTCTTTACCATCCGGTCATAAAGCTTTTGAAAAAGAATTATCAAAATACAAACAAGGTAAGGGATCTGTACAATTTCCATTAGATAAACCAATGCCATTAGCTCTCATTAAAAAAATGGTAAAATTTAGAGCCAAAGAAAATTCAGAAAAAGCTAAACTCAAAAAAGCCAAATGATTATTAACTAATTTTAATAATCTTCAAGCCATTCAATCGTAAATAAATCCTCATCTTTGCCGGATTAATTTAAAACTATGAGTTCTGAAATTTTAATATCCCTTGTTACGCTTATTTTTCTTGAAATTATTTTAGGAATAGATAACATCATTTTCATTTCTTTACTAACCGATAAATTACCTGCTGAAAACAGAAAAAAAGCAAGACTCATTGGATTGAGCTTAGCATTGGTTTTACGATTAATTCTTTTAGCCGGTATTAGTTGGATTTTAAAATTAGACCAAACCTTATTTACGGTTTCAGGATATTCTTTCTCAGGCAAAGAACTCATCCTTATTGCCGGAGGTTTATTTTTATTATATAAGAGCAGCAAAGAAATTTTTGAAAAAACAGAAAACAAACATCATCAAGACACCATCAACGGTAAAGTCTCTTTTAATAACACCATCGGACAAATATTATTATTAGACTTAGTATTTTCTGTTGATAGCATTATTACCGCAGTAGGTTTAGTAGATGAGCTTTGGATAATGTACGTAGCCGTTATTGTATCTATTTCTATTATGTTAGCAATATCAAAAAACATCAGTGATTTCATTAACAAACATCCATCATTAAAAATATTGGCTTTGGCTTTTTTAATGATGATAGGATTAACTTTAATTGCTGAAGGATTTAAACTACATATTCCAAAAGCATACATTTATTTCTCAATGGCATTTTCGTTCTTTGTGAACATGATTCAAATAAGAAAAAAAGTGTAGGATTCGCAATCAAGCCTTTCAATTTAAAAATTTTAGATAAACAAACCCTCTAATTATCAGCATTTTAGAATTTAAAAAGTATCTATCATCCGTTTTATATAATTTGTCTAATTTCTTATTATATACCTAAGATAATAGCTATATTTAACCTTCGAAAATTAAAAATAATCAGATTAATTACATATGGAAAAAGTATTAAAAGCATTAGGTATTAAAGAATTAAATATCGGCTGTGCTACAGGTAAAAATTATTTTGCTAATGGCGACATTATCGAATCATATAGTCCGGTTGACGGAAAATTAATTGCAAAAGTTCAGGCAGCTAATGCAGCTGATTACGAAAAAGTAGTTCAGGTAGCATCTGAAGCTTTTAAAGTTTGGCGTAACGTTCCTGCTCCTAAACGTGGTGAAATCGTTCGTCAGTTTGGAGAAAAATTACGTGCTAAAAAAGCTGACTTAGGTAAATTAGTTTCTTATGAAATGGGAAAATCTTACCAAGAAGGTTTAGGTGAAGTTCAAGAGATGATTGACATTTGCGATTTCGCAGTTGGTGTATCTCGTCAGTTATACGGTTTAACAATGCACTCTGAGCGTGAGAGCCACCGTATGTATGAGCAATGGCATCCACTAGGAATTGTAGGTATTATTTCTGCATTTAACTTCCCGGTTGCTGTTTGGAACTGGAATACAGCATTAGCATGGATTTGTGGAGATGTTTGTATTTGGAAACCATCTAGTAAAGTGCCTTTATGCGCTGTTGCTTGTCACAATATTTGGAATGAGGTAGCTGCTGAGAATAATTTACCGGAAGGTATTTCTTGTTTATTAGTAAGTCCTGGTTCTATCGGCGAAAAAATGTGTGAAGATGCACGCGTACCGTTAGTTTCTGCAACTGGTTCTACAAGAGTTGGTAAAATTGTTGGTACTAAAGTAGCAAACCGTTTCGGTCGTTCTATTTTAGAGTTAGGAGGAAACAATGCTATTATCCTTTCTCAACATGCAGATTTACAAGCTTGCTTACCGGGTATCGTATTTGGTGCAGTTGGTACTGCTGGACAACGTTGTACATCAACTCGTCGTTTAATTATTCACGAAGATATTTACGATGATGTAAAACAAAAATTAATCAATGCATACAAGCAATTACGTATTGGTAATCCTTTAGATGAAAACAATCACGTTGGTCCGTTAATTGACAAAGGTGCAGTGAAAGATTACATGGTTTCTATTGAGCGTGTAATTGCTGAAGGTGGAAAAATTTTAGTACCGGGTGGTGTATTAGAGGGGAAAGGATATGAAAGCGGATGTTATGTAAAACCTTGTATTGCTGAAGCTAAAAACGAATTTGAAATTGTACAACACGAAACATTTGCTCCAATTTTATATTTAATGAAATATAAAACAATGGATGAAGCAATTGCTTTACAAAATGGTGTTCCTCAAGGATTATCTTCATCTATCTACACTTTAAATATGCGTGAGATGGAACAATTCCTTTCTGCTTCAGGAAGCGACTGTGGTATAGCAAACGTAAACATTGGAACAAGTGGTGCAGAAATTGGTGGAGCATTTGGTGGAGAAAAAGAAACAGGTGGTGGACGTGAGTCTGGTTCTGATTCTTGGAAAGCATATATGCGTCGTCAAACAAATACTATTAACTACGGTACAAAATTAACTTTAGCTCAAGGTATTAAATTCGATTTCTAGTATGAATACGAATAAGTACGAATATACGAATCTGTGTATACGTTACTGATTCGTATATTCGTATTAAAATTCGTAATCAACAAAAAGAAAAAACAAAAAAAATAAAATGACAATAAATCAAAACAAAGTAGTATCGGTAAATTATCATTTATCATCTCACTTAGACAATGAAGCTCCTCAATTAGTTGAGCAAACATCAAAAGAACATCCTTTTACTTTTATATTTGGTATAGGTCAACTATTACCTGATTTTGAAAGAAATTTATTAAACAAAAAAGTAGGTGATACTTTTGATTTTAAAATCACTCCGGTAAACGGATATGGTTTATCTGATAAAGAAATGATTGCACGTATTCCAAAAGAAGCATTTCATGTTGACGGTGTATTTGATGCTGAGCGTGTGAAAGAAGGTGAAGAATTAATGATGAATGATGCTGATGGGAATCAGTTAATGGGCTTTGTTCAAGAAATTGGAAATGATTATGTAATCATGGATTTCAATCATCCTTTAGCAGATCACAACTTGCATTTTGTTGGTGAAGTATTATCTGTAAGAGAGGCTACTCCTGAAGAATTAGATCACGGTCATGTTCATGGCCCAGGTGGACATCACCACCACTAATAAACTATAAAGCCGTTCAATTTCTGAGCGGCTTTTTTTATTACAAATATTATGTCAGTTCGAGCGAAGTCGAGAAAATGCGTAAACACAAACTACATTCAGAATAAACAAAAATGGTATTCCCCATTTAAACTTTGGCTTAGCTGCTTTGTGATAAATGGGGGCTTTCA
>DAORKG010000046.1:0-1318 GCA_035439445.1 Bacteroidia bacterium | reverse complement strand
GGTATTCCCCATTTAAACTTTGGCTTAGCTGCTTTGTGATAAATGGGGGCTTTCATTCCTAAATAAATTCCAACAGAACCAAAAACAAAGGCCATTAAAAACAAGGTATTTTCAGAAATACGAGGACCTTTTCGTTTTGATTGGTATTTATCCCACCACATCATAACATAAGCAAATGCATTAACGATAATGATATAAGTGATGAATATATATTGTAAATTATTCATAAATCATCTGTTATAAAAAAAGCTCTTCCAAATAAATTCAGAAGAGCTTTAAACAAACAATGGTAAAGTTTTTTAGTTGCTTTCTAATACTTTTAATAACTCATCTAATTTTGGAGTTAAGATAATTTCAGTTCTTCTGTTTTTCTTTCTTGCTTCAGGAGTTTTAGCAGGATCGATAGGAAAAAACTCTCCTCTACCGGCAGAAGTAATACGTTTAGGGTCCGTCTTAGAATTTTGTAAAATAATTTTAGTAACTGAAGTTGCACGCATTACACTTAAATCCCAGTTATCTTTAATATCTCCGGTTCCTTTCATAGGCACATCATCCGTATGACCTTCTACTAAAACATTGATATCCGAGTTTTGCTCTAATACTTTAGCAACATTTTTTAAAGCATCTACTCCTTTAGGCTGAACAGCCGTTTTACCACTTTCAAACAATAAAGATTCATCCATACTCACATACACTTTTCCATTTTTTTGAGTGATGGTTAATCCTTTACCTTCAAAGCCCATTAAAGCATCTTGTAATTTTTTCTTCAAATCAGCAGTTGCTTGATCTTTGCTTTTTAGTATTGTTTCTAATTCGTTAACACGAGCTTCACGTTTTTTCAATTCAGCAGATAAGGCATCTAACTCTTGTTGTTGCTTATTTAAACGAGCTTCTAACGCTTTTAACTCATCTTCTTTTCTTAATAACTGCTCCTGAGTTAATTGTAATTGTCCGCTTAACTTGGCATTATCTTTTTCGGAACCGGCAAGCATTTTATTGTACTTATCCAATAATTGATCATTCACTGAGTTCAACTTATCGTACTTATTTTGTAATAAGCGTAAGTTAGTTCCCATAATAGCTGTATCTCTTTGTAAGCCGGCTAATTCTTTTTCCTCTTTCGTCATCTTTTCTGTTAACTCAGATAACTTCGCTTCATTTTCTTGGTTAGATTTTCTTAAAGCAGCAGATTCTGTTTCACAGGTAGATAATTTACTTTTTGTTTCCTCCATTAAACGTTGAGGAACACAGGATGCTAAAAGAAATAAACCGCTAACAACAGATAAATAAACTATTTTCATTTTAATTAGATTTTAAA
>DAORKG010000045.1:0-28722 GCA_035439445.1 Bacteroidia bacterium | reverse complement strand
CAGCAGAAAGAGCAAAATTAGATGCAGAAGCAAAAGCTAAGGCTGATGCTGAAGCGGCGGCAAAGAAAAAAGCAGAAGAGGAAGCTGCACGTTTAGCTAAAGAAAAAGCAGATAAAGAGGCGGCAGAAAGAGCAAAATTAGATGCAGAAGCAAAAGCTAAGGCTGATGCTGAAGCGGCGGCAAAGAAAAAAGCAGAAGAGGAAGCTGCACGATTAGCTAAAGAAAAAGCAGATAAAGAAGCAGCAGAAAGAGCAAAATTAGATGCAGAAGCAAAAGCTAAGGCTGATGCTGAAGCAGCGGCAAAGAAAAAAGCAGAAGAGGAAGCTGCACGTTTAGCTAAAGAAAAAGCAGATAAAGAGGCGGCAGAAAGAGCAAAATTAGATGCAGAAGCAAAAGCTAAGGCTGATGCTGAAGCGGCGGCAAAGAAAAAAGCAGAAGAGGAAGCTGCACGATTAGCTAAAGAAAAAGCAGATAAAGAAGCAGCAGCAAAGAAAAAAGCAGAAGAGGAAGCTGCTCGTTTAGCTAAAGAAAAAGATAAAAAAACTCCTACTGTAGATAAATATAAAGAGGCTATATTGAGAGCTGATGTGTTATTTAATGGTAAGAAATACAACGATGCAAAAAAAGTATATGAAGAAGCTCTAATAGCTAAAGCAGGTGATTCCTACGCAAAAGGAAAGCTTGCTGAAATAGAGAAACTGTTAAAATCTGATACCGCAACAGCCGCAGAAGTTGATGCAAAGCAAAAAGAGTTATTGGCAAAATATCCACTTGGTGTAACAGAGGAAACCATAGTAGGTACAGGCGTTGTTATTATTCAACGAGTTGTTGTTAAAGAAACAGGAGCATATGTGTATCAGAAAAAAATATTTAGTTGGGGTGGTATTTCATATTTTAGAGATGCTAAACCTATCACCGAATCCACATTTGAACTAGAAACAAAACCGTAATTTTTTTATGCCTGATATTTTTGAAGATATACATTGTTGTGTTTGTGATAACACAACACCAACAGATTTTAAAGTTTTATATGAAAAAGAAAAATTTTCTGTTGTTGAATGTAACAAATGCTCATTTACATTTATACCCCCATATTTCAGAAAACAAATTTCTTATGAAAATTATAAGGATGAGAATGTAGCGAATGCAGTAAGAAATGGTAATAATTGGGTTAAGATTGAACGTCATAAATTACGTTATGATTTAATAAAAAAATATAAAGCAAACGGTTCATTATTTGACTTAGGTGCAGGTTGGGGGCATTTTATGTTAACCGGACAAATGTTGGGCTATGACGTTTATGGTATTGAAATTTCAGAACAGCCTTACCTCTACTCTAAAAATGATTTAAAATTGCCTGTAGATCATATCGATTTTTTTGATATGAAAGAAGACAAGAAATTTGATATTGTTACTATGTGGGATGTTTTGGAGCATATTGATAAAGCAGATGATGTTATTGCCAAGTGTGCTCGTATAACGGTAAAAGATGGATATATAGTTATTCAGGTTCCTCAAATAGATTCTTATTTTGCTAAAAAACATAAGGATAATTGGAAGATGATGGGCTTAGATCATGTAAATTATTTTGGTAAAAAAACAATTTCTCAATTGCTCGAAAAACATGGTTACAAAGTAGAGACGATTAAGTCTTCTTTTGAAATTAAATTGTTTATCATGTATACTATTCTCCCTTTATTAAAACGTTTAAAAGGAGATAAAAAACAGACGCAACAACAGGCAAACAGTACAATAAAGGCTTCTGAAAGACAGCAATATTTTAACACATTTACTCAAAAACCAATGTGGAAATTGAAATTATATATGAAAATTCATAATATAATTTACAAAACACTAGCAGCTTTTAATATTGGTGAGGAAATGATTGTTGTGGCGAGAAAAATTAAGTAAAAATTAATTGATACATTAACTCATCCTCAAATTGATTTCTTGAAATCTGGTTCCATTGTTTTTTTGTGCCACATTTTTGAAAGCCTGATTTTTCAAATAATGAAATACTTTCTGTGTTGGATGAACTGATATTGCAAAATAACTGATTTAATAACAAAGTTTCTTTGGTATAAAGTTTTATTAATTCAATTGCCTCATAAGCATATCCTTTTTTTCTGAACTCTTCAAAAATAAGAACGCCTACTCCTACTCTCAAATGCATTGGTTCAAATTCAAATAAATCAATCGTTCCAATTGGTGTATGTGAATGATTTAAGCAAATCATTAAACGTAATTGTTTGTTAGTATATAAATCTTGATGAGCAGTATGTAGGTACAATTCTAAAATTTCTTTACTAAAGGGAGTTAATGTATTACTAACTTTCCATACACTAGAATCGTTTTCAGAAACATACAAAAGCTCCAAATCAGATGATTCTAATGCTCTAAGATAAATATGCTGAGATTGAATAAACATTAATCTTTATAAAAGTTCGCTCTTTCCTGTTTAATAACTTCTTGTAGTTGTTCATTTGTATAGATAGGAAGTGAAAATTCACACTCTTCTATTTTGTCTTCAATATGTAATCCTAATACTAAGGATATATATTGATTTTGTTTTAAGCGTTCAATTAATTCAAATAAAAGCTCCGCTTTATTTTCTTGTACGGCATAAAACTCCTGAAGAAAAAGTTTAACAGGGCTCAAACAAGAGGCTTCATTTGCTTTAACTTGACTAAATTGTTTAATGTAAAACTGGCAAATCTCTTTTTGATAATCAGTACTAAAAACAGGATGTTTACTGAGTTTAATAAAAAGTGTTTCTATTTTTTTTTGCTGAATAGTTTTCAATAAAACGGTAATATCAACATTTAATTCATGACCTTTTATGGTTAATGAATTATAATTCCCATCAACTAATATGCCTATATGTGGCGGAGTTCGGGATGCATGAAGAATGACTAGCCATGTACTTTTTAATAACTGTTCCGATGAAAAGGAATCAGAAATTGTAAGTGTATATGGGCTTTGAATTATCATGCTATCAAATTTACAGAAAGATTTATTAATTATTTAAGAAATAGTTAGTCCCAATTTTTTGCTGATAACTCCTTCTTTTAATGAAAAAGTAGAGACTCTCATTTGTGTGAGATTTAATTCTGTTAACACAAAATCTATTAAAAGAATTGATATAACTATCATATCAACTCGCATATCAATTAGTCCGTTAATATGGTATCTTTCTTTAAGCGTAGATTCTTTAATCATTTCGCTTATAAAGTAATATTTCTCCATATCTATTAAATATTCTGTTTGAGAATCGTTTAATCCAATAGTATTAAATTTTCCGGCAATCACATCAACTACAGAATCGAATGCACCAGAAGATCCAATTAATTCTTTTGGTTTAAATATTTGTGCAGCCTCCATTAGTGATATAAGTTGTTCCTTAAGATAGGTGTTAAATTTTATGATTTCGGAAGGAGTTACTGGATCAGATAAATTAAATTTTTCTAATAATCTTGCTGCTCCAAGCAAATAGCTTTGTTTCCAAAAAATAGTGTGCTGATTAGCTAATATAAATTCAGTACTACCTCCTCCAATATCCATTATTAAAGATATTTCATCATTCATTTGAACCGCCATTCTGTTGCCATAGTAAATCAAATCTGCTTCTTCATTACCATCTATTACCGTAATAGTGATTCCTGTAATTTTTTTTGCTTGAGTTACAAATTCAATTCCATTGGATGCAGAGCGGATGGCTGATGTGGCAAAAGCAAAGGTATGCTCTACGTTATAATCCAATAAATATTGTTGGTATTGTTTTAAGGCATTTATACCACGTTGGAAAGGTACATCAGCTATATATCCTGAGTTAATTGTGCCTTGTCCAAGTTTTACGGCTATTTTGGTATTAAATATTTTTTGAAATGTATTATTAGGTAATCGCTTTGCAATAAGCAAGTTAAAAGTGTTAGTTCCTAAATCTATTATTGCAAATACCATACTCTTAAACTGTAACTACAAGTTAATGAAAAAAAACGAGACTACCTATTTTATTGAATAAGGTATTGATAACGCTGTTTTGTAAATCGTTTATCAAAGCCTCTACGTTTTTGATCGGTTCCAAAATTGGACGAAAAAATGATAGTCAATTCATGAGAACCGCTTTGGTATTTTCTTAGTGGAGATGTCACAATATCATATGAGTAAGATATTTGTAATTTTTCTTTGATTGTATAGCCTAACTGAAGAGCAATAGCATCATTTAATCTAAAGCTAAAACCTGCAATTAATTGTTTTTTCATATGTAATCTTAACGTATAGTCAAATGAAAATGGCACACCAGGAACATATGATGCAAACACAGTATTTTCAAAAGTGTAATCAATATCATCTGCCCAGTTAAACCCGGCTGAAATATTATAATGAGGGGCATTTGTATATGTACCTTTTTTTAAAGAATCATTTTTATAATATTCCATCTTGCTGCTGGCAATATTATTAGCACCAACACCTAAATGAAAACGATCGTTAAAATATAGCAAACCAAAACTACCATCGAATGTTGATTGTTTATCTTCAATATATTGATTAATTGCTTTGTCTTGTTGGTTTCTCAATGTAATATCATTTCCATTAAAGCGCTGAGAAATATAATTCCCTTGTATTCCAAAAGAAAGCTCTGAGTCAGGAAACTTTAAATGATAGGCTGCTGTTAAACTGCTATTTAGTTGTTTAAAAGGTCCTATGTCGTCCTTAAAAATAAATCCCCCTACTCCTACTCTTCCTTTCCATAATCTAGAATTTAAAGCCAAAGCATATGTTTTAGGAGCACCGTCGTATCCAGTCCATTGATTACGATAATTAATTCGAATGTCAACTAGGCGCTTAGTTCCACAAAATGCCGGATTATAAAGTGTTTGATTTGCTCTGTATTGTGTCCACCAAGGATACTGTTGAGCAAATAAATGACTGAAAAGTGGTAAAAAAAATAATATGAGAATTTTTCTAATCAATGAAATATATTTAAGAGTACGTTAATTAGAAAAAAAATATTTTAGTTTATACGAACTCCGTCTTTATATTTTGCAATAAAGCCATTGTAACCTTTTGATTTTAATTCATCACGATACTTAACAGCTTCTTCAAGAGTTTTAAAGTTACCTGTTGTAACTTTATACATTCCGTTAATTAAATCAATATTAACACTTCCAACATCCGAAAATTTACTTTTACTAGGTTGGTTGGAATATGCACCTAATTGTACTTTAAATGTCATTCCTGCAGCAGATGCGCTTGACTTAGCTGATGTAGAAGTTGCTTTATTTTCAGATGGAGCTGTAGTGGTTGAAACAGGTTTAGATTCTACCGGTTTGGTTTCCGTAGGAGTTGAAGTTGCTACTGGTTTTGATTCAACAGGTTTAGTCTCCGCTGGAGTAGATTCAACTGGCTTAGTTTCTACTGGTTTTGTTTCTGTTGGAGGAGGTGTTGTAGTGTTAGGTTTCGTTTCAGCTGGTGCACTGGTAGACGCAACGGCTCCACCGCCACCAATTGTGATAACTGCTGGAGCAGCTTCCACCTCTTTTTTTTCATTGTTCTCTAAATAATAAAACTTTTGAGCAAAAGTTGCCGGACTAATAGCGTCTGAATTGGCTTGAACTTTTAATTTAATAGTAAATTCTGTTTCACTTGGAACTGAAACCCACACAATTTTAGCACGTTGATTTTCGAATGTAAAATTACCACCTTTTGCATCCACAGCCGAAATAACATATCCCGCTGGAACATCCAACTGATATTTGGCAAAATTACCTACTGTACCTTTGTTAATTTTAACATCTGCATCTACAGAAGAAGCAGCTCCCATTGATGATGGAAAATTGGCATTAATTGTAATTTGTGAAAAAGCAGCTGTGAAGCTAGAAAGTGCAAAAATGGTTAATAATTTTTTCATATATCAATTTTGTAATTACACAAATATAATTATTTAGTTTTTAAGTTTTACTATACTTTTTAGTTTTTCTAATCCAAAAACTCTACAAAAACAGAGATTTTATCTTAATTGCTGATTTTTAGTTTTATTAAATCACAGCCTTAATACATCAATTTACTAAATTGATTTAATTTAGATTTAACAATTTAGCTATAAAATCTATCAAAAAATTGATATATTTTTGGCTAAATAAAATCTCAAAATCAGATGAAAAATAAATTCAAATTCATTCTTTTTGCTCTTTTTCTATGTTTTAATGGCTTAGTTTTTTCCCAAGAAAAAAATAGTTTAAAAACCAACGAATTTTATGTGATGCATTATTACACTTTTGAAGGAAATTTGAATCAAGATAAAATTACCGAAATGGAGCAAGTATTATCTAAAATTGAGATGGTTGAACAGGCTAAAATCAAATATAAACCCGAAAAAAACATGGGGCAAATTGTCTTGCTTGTAAGAGAAAAAACATTAGTTAATGAAGGGGATAAGTCATTCAGTCCCACGTCTATAAAACAAGTTATTTTAAAAAATGGTTTAGCTCCTGGTGAATATAGCACAGGGAAATATGAACACTAAACACCTTAATCAAATATCATATCACTCCCGATAACCATCGGGATAAAAATAAAAATTACTACGTATGAAAAAATTTTATATTTCATTTTTATTTCTTATTGGATTTACTTCAGTTTGGTCTCAATCTGAAAACTGCTCGGGTGCTGTTTCTTTAACTAATGGTGCCTGTGTTGTTGGAACTGCGGGCTTAACTCAAAATATTGTTGGTTGTGTTGGTAATGCTGATGATGATGCTTGGTATAAATTTGTTGCAACCGGAACTAGCCATTCAATAACTGTAACAGGATCGGCTACTTATGATGCCGTATTACAGGTTTTTTCAGGCACATGTTCAGCACTTGTATCTAGTGCTTGCGTTGATAATACATTTAATGGTCAGGTAGAATCTAGTGTTATATCAGGATTAACAATTGGAAGCACATATTATGTTAGAGTTTATAATTATGCTGCAGGATCAGGATCAAGTACATTTACCATTTGTTTAAATAATCCTCCAGCTCCTCCGGCTAACGATGCATGTTCTAGTGCAATAAACTTAGCTGTTAATGCTGGTTGTGTTAATACTACAGGAACTACATATGGGGGAACTCAATCATTAACCGGATGTTCAGGAACTGCCAATGATGATGTTTGGTATTCTTTCACAGCTACTAATTATACACAAACTATCCAGGTATCCGGTTCTGCCGCTATGGATCCTGTTGTAGAACTTTATAGTGGTACATGTGCTGGTTTAACATCTATGAGTTGCACAGATAATACATTTTCAGGGGGTATTGAAACTGTAACAGCAACTGGATTGACACCTGGGGTAACTTACTTGTTTCGAGTATACGATTATTATTCAGGCGCAGGAAATACATTTAGCGTTTGTGTATCTGGAACAAGTATAATAGCAGGTTCTCAGCCAAATGATGAGCCATGTAATGCTATACAACTTCCGGCAGTGACTGCAGAATGTAATAATTTAACCTTTTCTAATATAGGGGCAACATCTACTGCCCTTCCTGGGTCGCCAGGTGCTATCTGTGAAAATTATGACAATTCTACAAATACATACGGTGCAGCATCAAACGGAGGATTTGGTGCAACATCCAAAGATGTTTGGTTTAGTATCACAGTTCCTGCAAGTGGGAATATCTATATATCTCCTACTCCAAATCAAGGAGCGGGTTGGATACAAGATGGAGTTATGACTTTATATACAGGCTCTTGCGGAGCTTTAACAACTTATACTTGTTCTGACGATTATAATTATCCTGCAGGTTATAATGATTTACAGCCATTTATTAGAGCTACAGGTTTAACTCCTGGTTCTACAGTTTATTTAAGATACTGGGGTTATGGAGCAGCACAAGGTAATTTTGGATTCTGTGTTCAATCTCCTACAAATGATAATTGTGCTAATGCACTTTACATTTGTGACATTAATGGATATTCAGCTACCACTAGTCCTGCATATACAAGAGATCATCCTTGCAATATGAGAGGAAATGGTGAAGGCCCTGGGCCCACATACACATATAGTGTTGGCGCAAATCCTGCAGGACCTTTTGGTGCAGGAGGAACATGGGGAACAGGTTCGGCGGTAAATGATGTATATATTGATAATAACTCATGGGTAAGATTTACAGCAGCAAGTCCAACTGTATCTTTAAGAGTAACAGTATATAATTGCTGGGGAGTTGGAACAAACTCTGTAACAGCAACACCTGGAACACCAAGAGGAGTTCAAATGCAGATATTCTCTGCATCATCAGCTTGTTGTGGTTTTACACCTGTATCGGATTACAAAGAAAATGCTTCTGGTTCTTTTGTTGGTGGTGTTAGTACATATACAGTTACCGGAAATAGTTTAACTGTTGGGAACGATTATTATGTAATGGTTGATGGGTGGAGTGGCGATATATGTAATTATAATATTCAAGCAATTGCCGGAGTTGCTTTGCCGGATATTGTGGCTGTGCCAGGAACCATTTGTCCGGGTCAAAGTTCAATTTTAACAGCTCCATCAGGAGCAACAGGTTATACATGGGAACCAACAGGGCAAACAACTCAAACTATTTCTGTTTCCCCAGGAACACAGATGACATATACATGTTATGTAGGTGGAGTTTGCGGATATAAACAAACATTAACCAAAACAGTTTATTTATATACCGTACCAAGTGTATCTATCAATGCAGGAGCTTCCATTACAACTTGTGGAACACAAACCATTACACTAACAGGTGGTGGCGCAAGTACTTATTCATGGAGTACAGGAAATACATCTACTTCGTTTACGGTGGCTCCTTCGGGTAATACCACCTATTCTGTCATTGGAACATCCGTCAATGGTTGTACAAATACTGCTTCATCAACAGTTACCGTTAATACAGTACCTACGGTTACAGTGGCCTCAAGCTCCAATACTATTTGTAATGGAGCAAGTACTTCTTTAACAGTGGGTGGAGCTAATACCTATACTTGGTCGCCTGGAGCTAGTTTAAGTACAACAACAGGAACAGCTGTAACTGCCACACCAACCATTACTACTAATTATACTGTTATTGGAACAGCAGTTAATGGCTGTACTAATTCGGCAGTATATACAGTAACTGTAAATCCAAAACCAACTGTTTCATCAACCACAACCGGTTCCGTTATTTGTAACGGAAATACAGTTACACTAAATGGTACAGGTGCTACAACATATACATGGACAGGTGGGGTAACAGATGGAGTTGCTTTTACACCAACAATTACAACAACCTATACTGTAACAGGAACAAATGCAGCAACAGGGTGTACAAATACAGCTGTCCGAACTATTACGGTTAATACCCCTCCTACGGTTTCATCTACAACAAGTAATTCTGTTGTATGTAATGGAACAGCTGTAACATTAAACGGAACTGGAGCTAGTACATATACTTGGACCGGAGGAATTTCGAACGGTGTTGCTTTTACACCAACCACAACTACTACTTATACTGTAACAGGTACAGCAGTAAATGGCTGTACAAACATTGCAGTGAGAACTATTACTGTAAATCCTTTACCAACAGTTGGTTCAACTGCTAGTAATACAGTTATATGTAGAGGTACATCTGTTACATTAAACGGAACAGGTGCAAGCACTTATACTTGGACAGGAGGAGTTAGTAATGGTGTAGCATTTGCACCAACAACTACTACAACTTATACAGTAACAGGAACAGATGGCAATGGATGTGTGAATACATCTGTTAGAACAATAACAGTTAATACAATTCCAACTTCAACAGCCAGTACATCAGGAACTATTACCTGCGTTACAAATACAGTGAATTTGAACTCAAGTTTAGCTGGACAAAGTTACACATGGACTGCACCATCAGGAAGTTCTATTTTTGGAGGAACAGCTAATAATCAAAATGCTGTTGGACAAGGAACAGGAACTTACACATTATCAGTTCAAAGTTCAGCAGGATGTACTTACACAACAACACTGGCAGCTAATGTTAATACAACAACCCCTTCAGCATCCGCTACAGGAGGAACATTAACCTGTGCAATTACATCCACTGTTTTAACAGGTGGGCCATTAAGCGGAGTTACCTATAGTTGGACAGGTCCGGGAATAGTAGGAAGTAATACCGTTGCTAATATTACAGCTTCGGTAGTTGGAACATACTCTCTTATAACAACAAGTATTGTTAATGGATGTTCAAGTTCATCTGTTGCGATTGCAACATTAACAAATAATTTAACTACCCCAACTGTTACTGCTGGTTCAAGTCAAATAATTACCTGTGCAGCACCAACAGTAACATTAACAGGAAGTGCAACTGGAGGTTCTAATTTAAGCTGGAGCAGTGGTTCAACAACAAATACTACTGCTGTTGGAGGAGCTGGAATTTATACGCTAACAGCTACAAATCCAATTACTGGATGTTCGTCATCTTCTACTGTTCAGGTAGTTCCGAGTGCAGGAACGCCTACCGGAACATTAGGTACAGTAACCAATTCAATTACCTGCACTAATACTGTTGTAGCAATAAGTATAACTTCTACTATAACACCAATTTCTATTTTATGGTCCGGACCAGGAATAATAGGTGCTACGAATACTCCTTCAACAACTGTATCACAAGGTGGAACATATACTGTTACATTGACTAATACTTCCAACTCTTGTTCACAGTCTTTCCCGGTAGTTGTTCCAACAAACACAACACCTGTTGTTGCATCTGCCAGCACAGCGCCTAATGCAAGTATTACTTGTAACACAAATAGTGTAGCGCTGAGTGCTACACCAACCGGAGCCAATTATTCATATTCATGGAGTGGACCAAATATCATTTCGGGAGGAAACACAGCTAATCCAGTTGCGGGAGCAAGTGGTAACTATTCTGTAATAGTTACTAATACTATCACAGGATGTTCTAATGCCGCAGGTAGCGCTGTGACTTTTGTGCCAACTAATACATTAGCACCTACTTTAAGCTTAAGTGCACCATCTTTAACTACAACTTGTGGTAATCCTACTACCAGTGTTTCGGTAAGTAGCAACTCAAATCCCAATACTACTTATACGTGGACTGCACCAGCTACTGGAAATATTAATAATTCGAATATTAGTAATCCAATTATTGGAGGAACAGGCATATTTTCAGTTGCTGTAACTAATACAGTAAATGGTTGTATTTCAGCAGTTGGAACTGTGACTTTAGTACCGGATGTTAATCTTCCAACATTTAATTTATCTGCAAATACAGCTACTATTACTTGTACAGTAACTTCTCCAACTGTAACATTAACTTCTACGACAAGTCCAGTTACTTATTCATGGAGTCCGTCACCAAGTTCGGGAGCAAGCAGTGCAAATGCTACTTTTACAGCAACAGGAAATTATACATGTACAATCACGAATACATCTAATGGATGTTCTACCAGTGCTGCTCAAGTTGCTGTTGGTATTAACACCACAGTTCCAATTGCGAGTACTACTAATGGCGCATCCTTAACTTGTTCTGTAACCCAATTAACCTTAACATCAACCACTACTCCAGCAAACTGCACTTATACCTGGACAGGAAGTGGTATTGTTGGAAGTACAAATAACTCATCCGTAATTGTAAATGCAGCTGGAGTTTATAGTTTATCGGTAACAAATCCATTGAATGGATGTGTGAATAATAGTGTAACAGCCAGTGTGGGAACAAATACAACTGCCCCTACTCTTTCTGTAAGTACAACTAATACAGTATTAACGTGTGCGGCTACTACAAGTACTTTAAGTGCTGCATCAGCAGGAAATGCAATTAGCTGGATAACTCCATCCGGAACAATTTCTAATGCTACTGTAATTGCAACTGCCGCAGGAGATTATACAGCAACTGTTATAGATGCTATTAATGGCTGTACAACTCAACAAACCATAAGTATTGTAAGCAATATTGTACCTCCTAATGCTGATGCAGGAGCCGCTACTGTTATGCCTTGTAATTCGCCAACGGTTAATTTATTAGGTACATCAACAACAACCGATGTTGTATCTTACAGTTGGGCAGGACCGAATAGTGGGAGTATTTTAACGAATGGAAATACAAATAATCCAACTGTTGGTAGTACAGGAACGTATACATTAACAGTTACTAATTTATCTACAGGATGTACAGCAACATCTACTGTTGATGTATCTACAGATAATGTAACAGCGGGATTTGATGCAGACCCAACTTTTGGAGAGATACCATTAAGTGTAAACTTCACAAACACTAGCCTTGGCGCTATTAATTACAACTGGACTTTTGGTAATGGAAGTACATCTACTGCTACGAATCCATCAACAGTATTTAATAATGCAGGAACATTTACGGTAATGTTAGTTGCCAGTTCAGCAAATTGCAGTGATACAATTACTAAAACCATTATTGCAGAAGAAGGTTTTACAGTTGAAGTACCAAATGTATTTACACCTAATGGAGATGGCGCCAATGATTTGTTCCATATAAAAACCACTGGTGTTAAATCTGCTGAAGGTTATATTTATAATCGTTGGGGACAATTATTGTATAGTTGGGATGCGTTAAGATCATCGTGGGATGGCAAAGCTGCAAATGGAGAGAATTGCCCAGACGCAACTTATTATTATTTGATAAAATTAATTGATAAGAAAGATAAGGAGCATTTAGCACCTGGTTATGTTCTAATTGCTAGATAAGATTCAAACAAAAAGGCTGCTAAATTTAGCAGCCTTTGTTTTATTTTCATATATTAGTGTAAGCATAATATAAGCATCATTTATTTTATAAAATGAAAGTATTCAAAAATTATTTTTTTCCAATTATTGTTTCGATTTTATTTCTTGGTTCATGTAAGAAAAAAGAGGATAATACTCCGGAAGCAACATCTACTCAAAATCCAGGTAATCAAACAGGAAATTATGGGGTTTTTGTAAGCAGAAAACAAACTGTATTAACTAATACGTTATTAAGTTCCTTTAATAATTTTAGTGCAGCTTATATTAGTAATGTTCCTTTAATAGGAAACGATCCGACTGTGGGGTCCTTAGTTGATGTCGGTAATGTTGAATTAAATGGTATAGTATTAAAAAAGAATGCTTATGGTGCTCCAAGTATGTATGGAGATACAACAAACTCTACATATAACACTCCATTAAACTGGATAATTTCAGGAACAGGTTCAGTAACAAGTTTTAGTTTTTCAAACACAAGTCCATATCCTGTATATACTGGTTATTCTGCTATTGCGGATTCTTTTCTGATTTCAAATAATATCTCAATTCCTCTGAATAATTATAGTGGCGTAGATGAAATAGAAACTTATTTTGTCACATCATCAAATCCTGCGACTAATACGAATATTCAAAATTTAACAGGGAATCCTTCTAATTTAAATTTCACAAGTACTGATTTAAATGCAATAGGAACAAACTCTAATGTTACTTTAGTTATTAATTTTTACAAAAATAATACTCAAACTATAAATGGCAAATCATACAATTTTAGAACAGGCTACAGTTTAATGAAATCAAACATAAAGTTTAAATAATAGTAAAAAGCTACGAATTTTAGCAGCCTTTTTGATTGAATTACATACCTAAATCTAAATGAGAGCGAAATGATTTGTCGTAATCTTTTAAGCTTCGTCTTATAACTTCATGAGCTTCTTCTCTACCGTATGTTTCAGTAATTTCAACGATGGCTGTTGATTCGCCCGGAATATTTTTATAGGTTAAAAAATAATGACGTAATCGATTGATTAATGGTTCAGGGCAATCTAAAATATCTTTCCATTTACTATAGATTTCATCCTTTGCCATTACAGCAATGATTTTGTCATCTGCTTCGTTTTTATCAATCATTCTAAAACCACCAATTGGAATAGCTTCTACAATAATATCACCGCTAGTAATATTACGTTCTGTTAATACGCAAATATCTAATGGATCTCCATCTCCAACAATATTTGTTCTTCCTGTTCTTTGATTTGCCCTTTCAGCAACTAATTCTCCACAATACGTTTGAGGAACAAAACCATATAAAGCAGGAATAATGTTAGAAAATTTTTGAGGTCTATCTACTTTTAAATAACCGGATGCTTTATCTATTTCATATTTTACTAAATCGGCAGGAACCATTTCAATAAATGATGTAATAATTTCAGGAGATTTTTCTCCTATTGAAATACCATGCCAAGGATGTGCTTTGTGTAACTGAACTTTCATTTAATGTTTTATTTATATTTTTTAAATAGCTTGTTAACTATCACATAAAAACCAATTAGTCCAAGTATAGAACCAAGAAGTGTAATAATTAATTGATTAGTATTTGGAATAATGTTTCTGTTTTCAACTTTATTAGGATTATCTTTTAATAGTTTATGTAATCCTAAGTTTGTTTGAAGATAGCGAAGTTCTTCATCGAAACTCATGCCTGTAGTTTCTGCAAAAAAATCTTCGTTTAAATTTTTAATATAATAACGGCTTCTACTACAGTAATCCAATTTAGCATTATCAACCTGATGATAGTTTGTGTATATAATCCACTCCTCCCCTACTCTTAATTGCAATTTACAAGGATCTTCATCGTCAAAAAATAGTTTAAAGTCTTGTGCAATTACGCCTTTATATAATTCGGAAATAGTAAAAATAGCTTCGCTTTTGGATTTATTTAATTTAATAGATTTTATAGAGCCTTTAAATATGATCTCATATTTAGCTAGTTCTTTTTCATTCAACTGTGTTAATGGACATTGGCAAGCCATTGACACTTTAGTTGTGAAAATGAAAAGAAATATGAAGATGATGTGTTTCATTTTTTAAGGCCTCCCCCCTGCCCCCTCCAGAGGGGGATAATTATACATTTAAGTTTTTTACGAATTGTAAAGTCGCTTCCAACTCCTGATACATAATTTTATCATCATTGATAAAAGGAATTACTTTTCTAAAGTCTGATAATAAGCTCTCAATTTTTGGTGATGATTTTAAAGGCCTTCTAAATTCAATTGCCTGTGAGGCGTTTAATAATTCAATAGCAAATAATTTTTCGACATTCTCAATTACTTTACGGCATTTGGTAGCAGCATTAGCGCCCATACTTACATGATCTTCTTGTCCGTTACTAGACACAATACTATCAATACTTGCTGGAGTACACAACTGTTTATTTTGACTAACAATACTAGCTGCGGTATATTGAGGAATCATAAAACCAGAATTTAAACCAGGCTTAGCCACTAAAAACGCAGGTAAATTACGAATGCCAGAAATTAATTGATATACTCGTCTTTCGGAGATGTTACCAATTTCTGCAATAGCAATCGATAAGAAATCTAATGAAATTGCTAATGGTTGTCCGTGGAAGTTACCGCCACTAATTACTTCATTATCT
Organism: Bacteroidia bacterium; assembly: GCA_035439445.1. GTDB lineage: Bacteria > Bacteroidota > Bacteroidia > B-17B0 > Aurantibacillaceae > UBA4416. Next base: position 13,314 of record DAORKG010000045.1, on the reverse strand, counting down.
TCAGGAAATACTGTTGGATTATCTGTAACGGAATTAATTTCCGTTTCAAAAACAGATGTTACATAAGCGGTAGCATCTTTAGTTGCACCATGAACTTGAGGAATACAACGGAAAGAATATGGATCCTGAACCTGAACTTTTTTCTGAGCTAAAATCTCGCTACCGGATAATATTTCTCTGATTGCTCTTGCTGTTTGTAATTGTCCTTTATGGGGACGAATGATATGAATATTATCTTTAAAAGGTTCAATTCTACCATCAAATCCATCTAATGAAACTGCACCGATTAAATCAGCCAATGTATTTAACTTATTTGATTTTAATAAGCACCAAACGCCATAAGCACTCATGAATTGAGTTCCATTTAATAAAGCTAAACCTTCTTTTGACTTTAATTTAATGGGTTCTAATCCTAATTGCTTTAATACAACTGAAGCTTGATATTTATTTCCCTGGTAATTTACTTCACCCATTCCTAATAAAGGCAATGATAAATGTGCTAAAGGAGATAAATCACCTGAAGCTCCCAATGAACCTTGCTCGTAAACTATAGGATATACTTTGTGATTATATAAATCAATTAAACGCTCAACAGTTTGTAATTGAACAGCGCTTTTTCCATAAGATAAAGATTGAATCTTTAACAATAACATCAAACGTACAATTTCAACAGGTACTTCATCGCCCATACCACAAGCATGAGACATCACTAAGTTTGTTTGTAATTGTTCTAACTCATTATCAGGAATAATGACATTACATAAAGAGCCAAAACCTGTATTAATACCATAGATAGGTTCTTTTTGAGAAGCCATCTTTTTATCAAGGTACTCACGGCAAGCAGTAATATCTTTTTTTGCTTTATCAGATAATACCAAAGTTGCATTTGAATCAATGATGTGTTGAATATCTTTTAAGGTAATTTGTTTATCGTTGTTTATAGAATAATTCATACTGTGTTATGTTTTTGTGATTACGAATTGATTACGAATATACTAATCTGGGCATGTTAGATTCGTATATTCGTATTGATTCGCAATTATCAGCGTTGTTCGCTGGTTGCGTTATCTTTATTAATATTATTTAAATTGAATATAATTGGATATTTAGTTTTGTAGCGAATGGCTTTCCCGTCTTTTTTTCCTGGTTTCCATTTAGTTTCTCTCATAATACGTAAAGCTTCTTTTGTACAAAGGTGATTAAATTCCTTTTCTACAATGATATTACTGATAGTACCGTTGGGCTCAACAATAAAACTCATCACTACTGTCCCTTGCAAATTTTGACGAATCGCTAAATCAGGATATTCCAGATTGCTTAAAACAAATTCTCCTAATGCTTCTTCTCCTTTATAGTATTCAGGAGACGAATCAGCCATTGAGTAAATAACAAAGCTTGTATCAAATGATGCTATTTCCTTAGGTATAACAAAACCTCTAGCTTTAGTGAATTTCTTATAAGTATCAGGACTAAATTTAAACACTAAAAAACTTTGAGAAGCCACATTAACATTTCCTATTTGAGCAGGAGTGAATATAAAGTAACGTAAAAGGCGTTTTGCTTCTGTTTTAAATTCTTCAGCATACTCTTGCTTAAATTCTATATCCTTAACAGTTCCATTTGCAGAAACAGTAAAATAGATCGCTACATCCTGACTTACATTTTTCTTTAAAAGATTTTCAGGATAGATTACTTGTGATTGAAAAACATAATCCACATCTAATTTACCACCCACAGGTTGAGCGGGTTTATCAACTAAAGTTTCTATTTTTTCCTGAGAGAATAATGATGTTGAAAACAGTAATATAAATGCTATTGTAAATTTCATTTTTTCTGTGCTTTTAAAAATCGTTGTTTGCCACTCATGTCGTTTAAAATCTCTGTAAAATTAAAGATTTTACTGGCATTTGCATAGTTTTTTACATCGATTGCATACATGGGATTTAGCTCAAAAAACAGCCACCCTTGTTCAGCTAAATACTTGTCGCACAAGTCGATAATACGTTTATAAAAAATGATTGGATCATTATCCTCAACAAATAAAGCCAAATGAGGCTCATGTTCTAATACACGTGCGTCCATTTGTTTGGCTTCGGAATTTAAAACATAAGGAGGATTGCTAACGATAATGTTAAATGTTGAGTTATGAGGTATGAGTTGTTTAAGAATGTCTAAATTTAAAAATTCAACTTCTACATTATTCTTAAGAGCATTGGATTTAGCAACTTCTAATGCTTTTTCAGAAATATCTATTCCAAACACTTTTGCTTGTGGTAAATGTTTTTTTAGTGTAACAGGAATACAACCCGAACCGGTTCCAATATCTAAAATGTTTATTGTTTGGTTGTTTGATGTTTTTTGTTGATGTTGTTTTATAATCAAATCAACCAATTCTTCTGTTTCAGGACGAGGAATTAAAACAGCATTAGAAACATTAAATGTTAAATCATAAAAGTATGCTTCTTTTAAAATATACTGAATTGGTGTTCCTTTTTTTAGTTCAACTCCTGCATTGTAAATATTAATCAAATTTGATTGATTGATATTTTCCTGTAAATGCTGTTTTACCTGTTGTTTGGAGTAATCTAAATATTTTTCGCAAACTAACTCAAAAATAGAATATAACTCACCCTCATCATAGATAGATGATAATTCGTTTTTGTAGAATTCGTATAAATCAGATAATTTGTTAGTGGCGATTTTCATTACTTGTCATTCAATAACTTTTCCAGTCCAAACATTTCGTCACGTAAACTAGCAGCTTTAATAAAGTCCATTTCTTTAGAGGCTTTCAGCATAGCTGTTTTTAGTTTGGTAATTTGTTTTTTCAATTCATCTTTGCTCATATACTGAACAACAGGGTCAGCCGCCACATTAAATACTTCTGGTTCTATATATGTTCTCACTAATTTACCATCAACCGTAACTTCAATACCCGAATCATTAGGTTGTAATAACGCTTTTTTACCAGCCTGAGTAGGAGTAATACCATTTTTGAAATTGTACTCAATCTGTTTTTTTCTTCTTCTTTGGGTTTCATCAATGGTAATACGCATGCTATCTGTTATTTTATCAGCATACATAATTACTTTACCATTCACATTACGTGCTGCTCTTCCGGCAGTTTGAACTAAACTCCTTACATTTCTCAAAAAGCCTTCTTTATCTGCATCTAAAATAGCAACTAAAGAAACTTCGGGTAAATCCAAACCTTCTCTTAATAAATTAATTCCAATTAATACATCAAACATACCAACACGTAATTGCCTTAATATTTCTACTCGTTCCAAAGTATCTACTTCACTATGAATGTAACGACAACGTATTTGTAATTTGGTTAAGTATTTAGAAAGCTCTTCTGCCATTCGTTTAGTTAAAGTTGTTACTAAAACACGCTCATCTCTTTCTACTACTTTGTGTATTTCATCCAATAAATCATCAACCTGATTTCCACTTGGACGAACTTCTATTATTGGATCTAAAATACCTGTTGGACGAACTAATTGCTCAACCACAATTCCTTCTGCTTTTTCTAGTTCATATTCAGCAGGAGTAGCAGATATATAAATACACTGATTGATTAAGTGTTCAAATTCCTCGAACTTTAATGGGCGGTTATCCATCGCCGAAGGTAATCGGAAACCATATTCAACAAGGTTTTGTTTACGTGAAAAATCACCACCATACATGGCTCTAATTTGAGGCATGGTTACATGACTTTCGTCTACCATCATTAAGAAATCCTCAGGAAAGTAATCTAACAAACAGAAAGGTCTTGTCCCGGGAGCTCTTCCATCCATGTATCGGGAATAGTTTTCAATTCCACTACAATAACCCAATTCGCGCATCATCTCCAAATCATAGTTCACACGTTCTTCAATACGTTTTGCTTCTAACTCCTTCCCTTGTGACAATAAAAATGCTTTATGTTTTACTAAATCCTCCTGAATTTGTACCATAGCATTTTGTAAGGTATCCGGTGCCGTTACGAAGATATTGGCTGGATAAATTCTAAAGTCTTCATGCTTTTGAATAATGGTTCCATGAATCGGATCAAAGGTTTCAATGGATTCTATTTCATCACCAAAAAAACTAATACGAACTGCATAATCAGCATAAGATAAATTCACATCAACCGTATCGCCTTTTACTCTAAAGGTACTACGTTTAAATTCCTCAGTAGTCCTGGAGTATAATGCACCTACTAATTGATGCAGCATTTTGTTTCTTGAAATGACTTTACCAACAGTTACTTCAATAATATTCTTTTTAAAATCAGTTGGATTACCAATACCATATATACAGGAAACCGAGGAAACCACGATTACATCCCTTCTACCCGATAATAAAGCTGATGAGGCGCTGATACGTAATTTCTCAATCTCATCATTAATTTGTAAATCTTTCTCGATATAAGTACCTGTAGTAGGTAAATACGCTTCGGGTTGGTAATAGTCGTAATAACTCACGAAATACTCAACTGCATTTTCAGGAAAAAACTGTTTAAACTCGCTATATAATTGAGCGGCTAATGTTTTGTTATGACTTAAAATAAGCGTAGGCTTATTTACTCGTTGTATCACATTCGCAGCAGTAAATGTTTTACCGGATCCGGTAACACCTAACAGAACCTGATGTTTAGTATTAGCATTCAAACCATCTACTAATTCTTGAATAGCAGTTGGTTGATCCCCGGTAGGTTGAAATTCGGATATAAGCTTAAATGACACAGGCTAAAGATACTAAGGAAATCGGAGAAAATGAAGCAAAAAATGCTTACTTACTAATCACCAATTGCTTATTAATTGCTCTGCTTCCATCGTTTAGCTGAACAATATACATTCCGTTTGAGAGGTTATTAGTATTGAATTTCAATTCATGTTCCCCAGACTCAAATACATTTTTAGTAATAGTTTGTACTTTTTCGCCTAACAGATTGTAGATTGTTATTGATAAAGATTTTGTTTGATTCAAATTAAATTTCAAACTACATACATTTACCGCAGGATTTGGAAATAAATTAACAGCATCGATAGTTTCTGTAATGTCTTTTGTGGCTGTAGAAATATCAATATTGATATCATCTATAAAAATATTATTTCCACCATTTCTATTAAACAAAAACTTTAATCTAAATCCAGCAGTAAATTGTGCCGATAATATTGAATTTGAAACAAATCTCCAATCATTGGCAGATGTAGGATAAAATGCAGTATTTGTTACAGGAACAGTTTCTAAAGCTGCGCCAATAGCATTAAATCTTGGAATAGATGTTCCGTTACAGGCACTTTGCGCATACAAGTATAGTTGGTCTCGGTTACTTGTATCTCTTCTTGCAAATGCATATTTAAAACTTACAGTTAATGCTGATGCTCCTGTTAAATTAATGGCTTTACTATATAATTCATCCTTACCATTTATTGCCGAATTAAAATTATCCAACATCACTGATGTACTTCCTGTTGAAGCAGCCAAATTGGTTAGTTGCCAAGTATTAGATGTATCTAAATTATTTGTATACCATTCTAAACCATTTAAAGAGGTGATAGTTTCAAAACTTTCCGAAAATGGATACCCAACCGCTGTATTAGATTGCACGTTGATATAATGTTGTTTTATAACAGTAACAGAATCTGTTCCGTTTTTTACTTTTAATGTCACGTTATAAGAACCAGGGGTTGTGTAATTAACTGTTGGATTTGAAACACTGGATACTGATGGTGTTCCTCCTGGAAATAACCATTCAACAGAAGTAAATGTGCCGTTATAGGATGTATTGGTAAATGTTACTGCTGCTGCACCAGGACATACCATTGTTTTGTTACTGATAAAATCTGCTTTACACAATGGAGCTGTTGTGGTATATGTGCCAGTTGCAATTAAATTGGCTGTTTGCCATAAATTATTTCTTCCTGCTATTGGAGAATTTAAACAAGCTTGCATACGTGTTTTTTGTCCTTGTGTAAACATAATATTACAGTAACTATAATCCATTGCATTTTGAACATTATCCACTGTATTACCACAAGATGCGCCACTTAAATTACATGCCTGCCAACCAATGGTTGGCGGCGTATCAGCAACTAAATCATCAATGTTACAATCTTTGTTTGGGTCGGCACATGGGTAATAATAAAAGTTAGGTACATTATTTCCTCCCCAAATATGGTGTAGGTTTAGATAATGTCCGCATTCATGAGCAAAGGCAACCGACTGAGTAAGATTAGATGTACCAAATGTTCCCACATAATTATGAGATAACACAATCCCATCCCACAAAGGAATTGTATCTGCATCGCTTGGCCAAACGGCATGACCAGCTAGTCCTGCTGCATTTGCAACTACATATACATTTAAATATTTTGTGGGTGGCCAGTGAATTAAATTTTTCACTCTGTGATCGCCACTGCTAGTTAAGGTAGATGCAATACGATTGATACCGCTATGGCAATTACCATTTGGGTCAATAGTTGCTAATCTGAATTCAATATCACAATCTGCATGAATGCCTTGAAATGCAGGAATAATGGTTGATGTATTAGGATGTAATTTTCGAAAGGTTTTGTTAATGATATCTATACCATCTTTTAATTGAGCGTCTGAAATATTTTCTGCACCGTAATTATGAATCACATGAAATACAACAGGAATGATGTAGGTAGCAGTAGTTGAATTTTTACTTAATGCCGGTACAAAATTTTGTGTGAAGTTTTCTAATTCGGCATCTCTTTTTATAACCGCTTTAGCCACTTCAGGCTGTTGTTTTAAAGTATTAATACGCATTTCATCAGCACCACAATGAAGCGGAGATTGAGCGATTATACTTGCTGAAATAATAGTAGCGATTATAAAAGGAAAAATTTTCATCATAGTAATTGTTTAGTTTACTAAAAGTACAAAAAAGAAATAAATTCAGGCATCTAATTAATAGTCATCAAATACCAAAAATCAGATATTATTTAAACTGCTGAAGCCACTCTTTTGCTTCTATATCATTGCTAAATGATTTCATAGGAATAGGTGGTGTTTTCAATTTAAACAATACACGCATTATCAGTTGCGCTAGGCCGGGCTTAGAAACCATTGCCATGGCCTTATAAACTTTAGGCAATTGTTCGGTTGAGAATTTTCTGGTTTCTTTATCAGGCATAGGGGAATCGCACAGGTATATTAATAAAGGAACGGCTTGATTGTTGGTGATTTGTTTTACAAGAGAGATATTTTCTGAAATATTTTTAACGGTTCGTTTTGGTGATTTTGAATAAGAATACAAAATCCCTTCATGAAATTTATAATCAGCAATTTCACCTTCAATGAGTGGTATGGTATCTAGTTTTATCATATCAGATTTTAAATCCTATCACACAAACGTCATCTACCTGCTCAAGACTACCCTTCCATTTTTCAAATTGCTCATTTAAAGCATATTGTTGTTCTTTAAGCGGTTTGTGAGAAATGCCTGTAAATGTATTTTTTAACTGACTGTATTTGAATTTTTTTCCTTTTGGTCCTCCAAACTGATCCGCAAATCCATCCGTAAACGTATAAATCACATCACCTTTTTGAAGCATAATTTTAGAGGTTTGAAAAGGAACAAAATTTTCCATATAGCCTACAGGCATTTTTTGTGATTTGTATTCATTTAATTGCCCTTCTCTCACTACATAAATAGAATTATTAGCAGCAGCATATTCCAGTGTTTGTTTTTCAGTATCAACTTTACAAAGCACGGCGTCCATTCCATCCATTGAATATCCTTCATCCGTTTTCAAAGAGCGAATAATTTCATCTCTCAATAAGTTTAAAATAGTGCCTGGATCTTTTATTTTACGTTCAATTACAATTTCGCTTAATAAGTTAATTCCCAACATACTCATAAATCCTCCTGGTACTCCATGACCTGTGCTATCTGCCGTCATATAATACATCGTTTTTCCATCCACATAAAACCAATAAAAATCACCACTCACAATATCTTTGGGTTTAAAAACAATAAAATTTTCAGCATTTAATTTGTTTACTTCTTCCTGCAAATAACTTATGGATGTTAGCATCGCATCTTGTATACGCTTGGCATATGTTATACTGTCAATGATTTCTTTGTTTTTTTGTTCTAAGCTAAATTTCTGAAGTTCGATAACCTGTTTTTGAGAACGAGTTGTTTTTAAACGTTTATTTAAAACAATAGCAAAGTAAACTACAATTAACAACACGATAACAATGCTGATAATAATGATTGTTTGACGTTTTTCTTTCTCAGCTACAATGGCAGCCTCGGCTTTTTTTATGAGTTGCTGTTTTTGTAATTGCTTATCATATTCATATTGACTTTCTTTTTTAAATAATTCACGTTGTCTTTCTTCTCCTATAACTTCCTCTTTTAAGTGAGTGTAGGTTTTTAAATAGAAATAGGCACTGTCTTTATTATTCAGTTTTTCGTAACAATTAGCCAATCGTTTTGCAGATTCATATTGTTCGCTGATGGCTTTAAGATTTTTTGAAATAGAATAGGCATTTTGAAATTGAGGAACAGCCAATTTGTAATTATTTTCTTTAACATAAACATCCCCTATTCCATTGTAGCCATAAATCAATCCAAACTGATTTCCTACTGCTTTATTAATAATAATGGATGCCTGAAAATAGTTTGCTGCCGAGTCTAGAATACTTTTTCTTATTGGTTGTTTAGAAGTGTAATTTATATTGATGGCCACAATGGATAAAGAATCGTTTGATAAGTCCGACATCATATCATAGATAGTTCCAATATTAATATCAGCAACAGAAATACCAATTTTATCGCCTCCTTTGGTATGAAAATCCTTACTTTTTTCGAAAAACTTTAAAGCCTTAATCAAATCATGATTATCCATAAACACATTTCCTAGGCCATTATAAGAAATGGCTATACCACGTGTGTTTTGAAACTTTTGATGAAGACTTAAAGCCTTAAATAAATATTTTTTTGCAGATTCTTTTTCGTTAAGACGGTTATATACTTTACCAATGTAGTTGCACACATCTGCAATTCCGGCGCTATCTCGCACATTACCATAAGTTTTAAGTGCCTGTAAAAAGTTTTCCAGTGATTTTGGAAAATCGCTTAAATCGTAAAATACATTTCCGGTTTTAGCGTAAGTATCTGCCAGACCTTTTTGATTTTGAGTAGACTTAAATAATTCTAAACTGGTAGCATGGTGAGGCAAGGCTTCTTTGTATCTGCTTTGATGCCATAATACTAAGCCAATTAAATTATGAGCAACTGCTTCTTCGTTTTTTAAATGGTACTTAGGAGCAACTTCTAAGGTATGATTTAGATAATAATTGGCACTATCATAATTACTTTGACTTTCGAATATAGAACCTAATTGATTATAGGATGATACAATTCCTTTATAATAATTCTTACTACTACTATAGTTAAGTGCCTGATGAGCTAACTGAAGGGCGTTTTGCAGTTCGCTTTTTTTCAGTAATTCAGAACTTTTTTGAATTAGCTGAAACACCTTTGCAGAATCTTGAGGAAAAACTACAAAAGAACTGAAAATAAATATGAGCACTAAACGATACATGTAAGCGTATGTCTAACAAACATACAACAAAGAAAATTAAAATACACTAAAATATTTTCTTTTCAATTACTGTGGTTAGAGCTTTTTCTTAAACTCTAAACCCTTTTCCTGTAAAGCATTTTTTAATTTAGGTATAGAACTTTTTCCCATGCCATGTAGTTGCAGTATTTCTTCTTCGCTGTATTTTGAAAGTTGTTCTAAGGTTTTGATTCCATTATTTTCAAGAGCGCGTCTGGCAGGAGCTGCTAAAATAGATAAAAAACCATCCTTTGGTTTTCGGTTTTGTTCACATATCGGGCAAGTTGGGCAATCGCTACTTTTGTAGTAGTGATGGCCATTTTTGCAAACCTTTAGTGTTTTTTTCTCTACCATTATTTAATGTTATTTATTAAATGTACATGTTTAGTAGTTATTTGTATAGATTATAACTTCATTTTATCAATTTGACTTTTTGAGAGTTAATACTCTGTGTTCCTTTCCTGTTCATTTATAGCTAAATTTTTTGGTTTAAATATTATAATTGTTAGTATACCCCAAACCGTTATTAAGAAGCCCATATAATTCATAATATTTTTGTTTGCCAAATCTGCTGTAAATGCAATGTCGATGGTTGAGTGAAAAACAGCACAAATTAAAACACTTGCTCTTGATGAGTTATAAAGCCAAGTTAATAAAACGCTTCCTGTCAAAAGGCTAAATGTCCAACCGAATATGCCTGCAAAGTCCATTGAAGTGTAACCAGGTCTGTAAAAGAAAAGTGGCCAATGCCAAACAGCCCAAAATAGTGTCAAAATAATACTTGATGTCAAAGCATTAAACTTGTATTGAAATCTTGGTAATGCAAAGCCACGCCAACCAACTTCTTCACCAAAGCCAAAGAAAATTATATTATAAATAAAAAATGTCAACAGGTTAAATTGCGGAAACTCTTTACAAGTTAGAAGTCCGGAAAGATTAGACGGCGATTTATCAATGAAGGAATTTATGAACGTTCCTATTATGGCAAGCAGGAAAGGACTTAATAATGCTACTGCCATATAAAATATTGGTTTTACCTGTAAGCATTTTTTAATTAATAGTTTTATTCCTTGTTTTTTTTGATATATCCAAGTTGTAGAGAACGAAGCAATTAGTGGCCCAAGACCACCAAGTCCGTGATGAAAAGGTAAAACCGGTAAATTTGCTAATCCAAAAATGTGGCCATATAACGGTAACCAAATTATCCAACTGATTAAATATGATAGTCCAAAAAATGTTATTAGTTGTTTCATTTTTTAATTCAGAATTGTCATCTATACTTGTCTGTAGTATTCTTTGTCAATATATAATCAGTTATACAATGTTTACTATAACTAAATCCTAATACTTTGTTTAAAGTTAATAATGTTTGTTGATTTTACAAAAATGAATAGTTCCGATAGCTATCGGGAGTCTACCGAAACTTTTTGCAAAAGCTATTACCTCGTCCGCGCAAATTGGGCTTGCTTGGTGTTAACAGTGCATCTTTTAAATTTTTATTCCAATTACGCAAATATCGTCAACTTGTTCTAATTCACCTTTCCAGTCTTCAAACTTTTGATTGATAATATCAGATTGCTCTTGCATGGTTTTGTCATTAATTGAAGTTAGTAATTGTTCAAATTGTTTGTATTTGAATTTTTTGCCTTGTGGTCCGCCGAATTGATCAGGAAGTCCATCTGTGAACAGATAAAATGTCGTGTTGTTTTTGTACTCAATTTCATGTGTGGTAAATGGCTTAGGATTGTCTGTTTTACCAATAGCTTGTTTGTCAGCCTTTATTTCTTTCAGTTCATTATTTTCAATATACCAAAGTGGGTTGTTTGCCCCGCTCCAAAATATTTTATGGTTTTGTTTATCAAAGCACAATAATGAAATATCCATGCCATCTTTTACTTCTGAGTTACTTTTTGCAAAAGTTTCAACTACTAGTTCTCTTGTTTTATCAAGTATTTTGCCTGTGTCGGTTAATGCAAATTCTTTTACAGTTCTGTTGAGTGAATTACTACATACTACAGAAACCATTGCACCAGGTACGCCATGCCCCGTGCTATCTGCAGCCGCAATAAAAAACAAATCATCTACCTTTTCAGCCCAATAAAAGTCGCCAGCAACTATATCTTTTGGTTGATAATAAATAAAATTATTAGATAAATGTGTGCTTACAAATTCTTGCGGTGGTAAAATTGCCTCCTGAAGTCGTTTAGCATAACTTATTGAATCAACAATTTCTTTTTGTTTTTCTTCTATTACTTGTTTTTGGTTTCTAGTTTCAAGTTCTTTTTGTTCAATAATTACTTTTTGTCTTTTAGTTATTTTAAATCGGTTGTACATAAATCCTGCAAATATGGCAAGCATCACTAAAAAACAAGAAACAAGTATTAGTATAACTCGCTGTTTTTGCTTTTCCTCTTGAGCTATTGCATTCTTTTTTTCTTGTTCTTGTTTTGCAAGAGTTTCCTTTTTATCAAACTCGTATTGCATTTGGATTTGTACAGTTTTCTTAGTGTTATCTTCATTTATTAAACTGTCTTTATAAATAGTAAACAGTTTATAATTGGTAAAAGCTTCTTTATAATTACCAAGCGCACTATCCGCTTTGGCTAAACCTAAATAAGTATATTTTAAATCATCTTTACTATCAATATTAAAACTAAGTTTCAGCGCTTTTAAATACCATTCCTTGCCGATAGAGGCTTTTTTTGTTTCAAGATATAAAGCACCAAGATTATTATATGATGAGATCATCCCTTCTTGATCATTTATTTCTTCTTTAATTTTAAGCGATGCTAGTGCTACATCAAGCGCTTGCTTGTATTTTTTTTGATCTAAAAAGATAAGACCAATATTGTTATATAATGCGGCTATAGCTTGTTTATCGCCAATTTTCTCATTAATTTTTAAAGCAATGCTATCGGTTTTTAGTGCTTGGCTGTAATTTTTCTGATGATAATAGGTTTGCCCAATATTGGTATAGAAGTTAGAAATTAAACCTTGTTTATTGTATTTTTTTGCAATTTCTAATCCCAATGAATAATTTTTTAAGGCATCAGTATAATTGCCTTGATTACTATAAATTAATCCAATATTTCCGTATGAAGAGGCCATACCAATTTCATCATTCAAAGATTCTTTAATTTTTAAAGCAGAAAAATGCATTTTTAAAGCCTCAGGATAATTACCTTGATGAAAATAAGTAATCCCAATGTTATTATATGTTTTTGAGATGCCAATTTTGTAATCTGCTTTCTCAAAAATTTTTAATGCAGAAGAGAATTGTTCTAATGCCTGTGGGTAATAACCTTGTTCATTATATGAAAAGCCTATGTTTAGTAAACTTGAACCTAAACCGACATTAAAATGTAATTTTTCAGCTATATATTTTGCTTCTGCAGCAATTGTAGCACATTTATCAAAATTACTTATGCTTAACTCCGCTCGACTTACTTTGTTAAGAAGGTTTACTTTGTTTGTATCATCAGGCATTGATTTTGCAACTGAATATAAACTGTCTAGATTTTGTGCAAATAAATTTGATACGCAAAAAAGCGTAAGTATAAAAAAATGCTTCATGTTGTTTTAATATAGTAAGAATAGTATTTTTTTCATGCCAGATTTAGTTCATATTGTGGTCACGCATTGTAGGTAACGGTTGGCGGCTAACCGCCAGTTTTTTTCTTTTCGTTTCCGAATGTTTGTTTATTGATACCTAAATTACTAAAAA
>DAORKG010000044.1:0-30244 GCA_035439445.1 Bacteroidia bacterium | reverse complement strand
CATTACAATCCAAATTAATTTTTAATTTTGTCTAAACTTTTGGGTTCAGTCTAAATTTGTGAAGCCTTTTTTATTATAGTGAAGTGAAATAACTATTCGTTGTTTTCTTTTTCTTTTTTAAACGCTGAGTACATTCTATAAGAACGGTAGATGGCATAAGCTAAAAAAACAATTCCTAGCACTATACGCTTATTCCCAAAAGCTCTATCACTTAATAAATCTGTAAACAAAAACACAATTGAGCCGGTAACGGTAATAAGTACCATCATAGCGCTAAATACTAAGTTTATTAATTCTACTGGAGATCTTTTCATTGTCAATAAAAGGTTTAATATTATCTAAGCTTATTCAATGTTGCTTTTCAACATGCTCTGTAAAGTTACATCAAAAAAAATCCCCTCCATTACTGGAAGGGATTTTATATTATTATTGTTTGATTATCTTAATTGGAAATTGATTGGTAAGTTAAAGAACACGTTTACAGATCTACCGTTTTGTTTTCCTGGTTTCCAGTTAGGCATAGATTTTACAACACGAATTGCTTCTCTGTCGCACTCTCCACATCCTGGTACACCTTTTAATACTTGTACATCAGTAATGTTTCCGTTTCCATTAACAACGAATTTCAAGAAACATTTACCACTTAAACCAGCTTCTTTAGCCATTTGAGGGTACTGAATGTTTTTTTGAATAAACTTCATCATTTCCATTGCTCCACCCGGGAATTCTGGCATCTCCTCTACTACTGTAAAGATTTCAGGTGCTTTTTCTTCAACTACACCTGTACCGTTACCCTCTGTTGGAACAACCACAGCATCTCCATCACCTTCTTGAGTTACAGTACTTACTTGCGTATCTGCAATTTTCTCTTGTGGCGGTGGTGGCTCTTCCTCATTCGCATCATCCTTAATTACAGGAGGAACGAATTTTACCGTTTCCATTACCGGTGGTGGTGGTGGCGGTGGTGGCGGTGGCGGTTCATTTTTGTCTGCCGGAGGCGGAGTTAAATCAATTTGTGTCATATCTAACACAGGCTCTTTTACAACCTCTTCGCCTTTCATATTCAATATAACTTTTACTCCCATTCCTAATGCCAAGGCTGCGCCTAAACCAAAAAGAATTAAAGTAACAGTCCAATTGTATTTTTTACGAAGCTGGTAAGCACCGTACTCCTGATTACGACCTTGGAAAACCAAGTCGTTTCTCTCATCAGAAGCTACATTATTCCAATTTGCTGTTAAACTCATATTATTTTATTTTTTCTTGTAACAATGCGTACTCTTGAGCCATCATATCAACACCCAAAACACGTTTACCAACATTACAAATTTTTAATTCATCTAACATATTGATAGCATCTCCATAAGTTGCTTGATCATCTGTTTTAATCAAAACTGTAATTGCTCTTTTATCGGCTGTAGCTTCCATAGCTAAGCGTTTAAATGTGGTATCCGCTAATTGTTTGCTTTTATTCTTAGCCTCTAACCCTTTTATCTCTTCAACAGCCCACTTATTTTGCTCTAATAATAGTTTGTGTAAACCATCAGGACCAAAATTAGTTTCAGTTAATTGTGTTGGAGGCAATCCTTTATCATTACCAGGCGCATTAAATTGACCTACATAATAAAAAATGCGATTGTCTTTAGTTAGTAAAAACGTAACACCATTCTTTACCTCAGGTAACTTTATGTCTTTTTCTGGAGGAGCTGGCATACTTAACTCCATACTTTTTGGTTTACTGAAGGTTGATGTTAAAACGAAAAACGTTAATAACAAGAACGCTAAGTCTACCATTGGCGTCATATCTACGCGGGTACTCTGTTTCTTGGCGCGTTTTTTACCGCCTTTACCATGTCCGCCGCCGCCACTTTCTGCTATTTCTGCCATGTTAAATTAGTTTTATTGGTTAATATTATTTTTTCGCTTCTGCTGGCTTAGTTTCTCCACCTTCCATTGATGTAATCAAGTTGAAAGTATAGATTTTCATATCTGTAAAAGTTTTAAATACATCTTTCACATAGATATATTTAGCTTTTCCATCAGCCTTAATAGCATAACGAGGTTTTTCACCTTTAAATTCTTGATTTCTCTCAGCAGCTTTATCTCTTTCTCTCATATAAATAGCATTCAATTCAGTAGCAGATATTTGAATCCACTCTTTTAATTGATTATTTACAGAGTCTAAAGGAACTCCTTTTTGTGGTTGAAAACGTTGACGCTCAGATTCCGTAGCATCTAAATACTTCGGTAAATCTTTTATATCTACACCAAAGCTTGATAAACCACCGAATTTTTTTACCTGATCGGCAGTAAATGTAACTTTATGTAGTTCGCTCATTTTTGCTAAAGCATTAATTTTTGCTTCGGCATTTCCAACTCCAAAAAATGCTCTTCCGATATTATCAACAGTAACCATTACCGTATTTTCCGGTAACATTTTATCTGAGTGAGAAGCAGGCGGGTCAACAATAACCGGTTCTGCCATACGGAAAGACGCAGTAAGCATGAAGAAAGTAACCAATAAGAACGCTAAATCCACCATGGGTGTCATGTCGATGGATGGGGCGTGTGCTGCTGGTTTTATCTTTGGCATGTCTTATTTTTTAAATTATTTTTAATTAAGATACAATTGGAAAATAATTTCCACAAATTATTTTCCAGAAGATTGGAATTCTTGAACAATTGAGAATCCAGCTTCATCCATTGCGTAAGTTAATTGATCTACACGGTTTGAGAACAAGTTGTAGAAAATAATAGCTAAAGCAGAAGATAAGATACCTACTAATGTATTTACTAAGGCTTCAGAGATACCTGTTGCTAACGCTGCTGTATCAGGAGTACCAGCTGCAGCTAAGGCACCGAACGCACGAATCATACCTACAACCGTTCCGATTAGACCAACTAATGTACCGATAGATGCACAAGTTGAAATAACACTCATGTTTTTAGATAACATTGGTAATTCTAATGCAGTTGCTTCTTCTAATGCTTTAGTAATAGCAGCTACTTTAGCTTCTTTATCCATTGATGAATCGTTTTGTACGAATTTATATTTAGCTAAACCTTCGCGAACAACATTTCCTAAAGAACCTTTTTGTTTGTCGCACTCAGCCATAGCTCCATCTAAATCATGAGCAGCGATTAATTCTTTAATTTTTGAAACAAACTTATCTGTTTGTCCACGACCATTTGCTTTTTGAATTGTAATAAAACGCTCGATAGCGAAAGTTAATACAGTTAAAAATACACCTAATAACACTGGTACAATCATACCACCTTTATACATGATACCAATAAAGTTGTGTGGATGACCTTTTTCTGGTCCTTCTGCATCAAAGTTAGCAGGGTCACCTAAAACGAATTTATAAATTAAGAACCCGATTACTAAACAGATAGCTATTGCTAATGCTGAAACGATGAACGGAAAACCGCCTGATGTTTTTTTGTTACTCATAATAGTTGTTTTTTTAGTTAGTTTCTAATTTTTAGAATGACGCCAAACATAATAAAAAGGTTTCTAAATAACAATATTTGAATGCTATCTTTTTGTTAATGTTTAAAACGTTTTATTTTGTTTAACGACGCTAATTTCCTACAAATATTGTAAGATTTTGGCATTAAAAAATCGCGGCTTTGTAACTGGTTGGTTTTGATTGATAAGTGGCTAGTTTTTGCCCTATTTCAAATAACTAATGGCTATAATCTGAATTTTTCGCTCGGCAGCGGCATAAGGACTGTAAACAGAATTTCGGACATCTTTCACATCGTCGCTTACTTTACTTACAGGTAACTCACCTATATCCTCATTGAAAAACTCGATTTTACCTTCTTTTTCATTAGGATTATCAACGTATTTTACAAATTTACCGTTATCATACTCCATAAAATAGTTTCGTAAGCTGCTAATACGGCGCTTTGCTAGATTCACATTGTAATCCGTACTAGCCAAAGGACTGCAATAGCCTTTCATGGTAATTTTTACTTTTTCTCCTCTTTGTAAAACCTGATCAAGTAACAAGGCAAATTTTTCTAAATCCTGCATACCTGCATCTACGCTGTCTTCAAAAAAATTCTCTACTCTATTTAGCGCATAATCTTTTGCTTCCCCCTCTAATCCTTTAGGGTATTCTGTAAAATATTTTGGCTTTAAAGCCACATAATCTTCATAGGTTTTTTTATAATTTTTTTTAGTAACAATAACTTTGGTTTTAGGTTCAGGCTCGTCATTATGGAAATACAAAGTTAGTGGCACCAATACCTTCATTTGATTAATTAATAGTACAGTTGTATCAATAGGTTTGGGTGGTTCGGTTAAAGGAGTTATAGGAAAACTATAAATATCATTGCAGCAATTTGGTTTATCTTCAAAATAAGAGCCTAAACGGTTAGAAGAAATATAGGCTTTGTCTTTTTTAGAGTTTACACTGTAATAAATGTCGTTATAACTACTGTTGATAGGAAAACCAACATTTTGAACATCCGTAAAAGCATTGTCTTTAAACTCAGAAGAGAAAATATCAAAGTTGCCCAAGCCTTTATGCCAAGTGCTACTGAAATACAATGTCTTATTTTCTTTTACAAACCATGGTGTTATATCATCCTCAATAGTGTTGATTTTTTTACCTGCGTTGATAGGTGTTTCAAAAGTTCCATCTTCTTTCATAAAAGCATACCAAATATCCATAGCGCCTTCTCCCGAACCTCTATCGCTTGAAAAAAATAATACTTGTTTGCCATTTATCTCGCTTAAACAGGGTTGTGTTGTATTGCATCCAGCAACATTAATTGGCGATGGTAATTTTTGTAATTCCGTCCAATGCCCCTCTTTGAAATCTGATACATAAATTTCGCAGCGATATTGTGTGGCATTTAAAGCACCACATCTAGATACAAAAACCTTTGTGAAATCTGCGTTGAAACTTGTGTTTGCATTGTGTATGCCACTTTTATTAAATAAAGAATCTAGCTCTTTAGCTTTCAAAAATTTATTTTCTTTTTTAGCAGATTTTTTTGCGATATACAGTTTATTATAACCAACGCCTGCCGCATCCTGATGAGATTTATCTCTTAGTGAAGAAAAATATAATAAGCTATCGTATTCAAAGGGCGCATATTCACTTACCTTGCTGTTTACAGCACTATCTAAATGAACTACTTTTACATCTACAGGATTCTTAACTAATACTTGTGCAATGTCACAAGCTTCAAATTCTTGTTTTGCTTTTGCAGCTAATCGGGCTTTTTCTTTGTCTTTACTGTTGCGTTGTTTTTTGTAATATTTATCAAAATATTTTTTGGCGTCCTTATACTTCCCATTTGTTTTTAATAAAGTAGCAATATAAAACGGTACTTCTTTGTATGTTTTGCCATTATCTTTTTTGTAAATTTTTTCGTACCAATGAAGAGCTGCATAATTATCAAAATTTAGACGAGAAGCATCAGCAAATAACAACTGGTATTCAATTTTCGAGGAATCAATTAATATCACTTGATTGTAATATTGTGCTGCTGAAGAATAATCTTTTTTAGCAATTGCTTCTGAACCCAATTTTAAATATTGTTTAATACTTTGAGAAAACAAACTTGTTCCAACAAAGAAACAAAGCGCAAAAAAAAGTGTATGTGGTTTTTTTAATGACAGCATACTACATGTAAATTGGACAAACTCTAGTTTTAGGAACAAATGGAACAATTTTTTTGAAGATATAGGTCAGATAAATTTCAAAAGCACCTTGCCTGTTTGTTGCAGCCATAAACTTACTTGTATTTACATCATAGCTAACTCCAACATTTAATGTTTTAACCTGATAAAATAATCTGGCAACAAACGCATCCTTAGCTCTGTAGTTAAATCCAAGTCCTAATTGTTGTTGATTAGTTTCATTTAGATGTAGTTTAACTAAAACACTAGGAATAAATTCATTGTATTTCCCTTGATGTTGATGCAGTAATTCAACCATCAAATCTAAAGAGTTGGCTATCGGATATTGAAAAGAAACATAATTATATAACTTTGAATCAATTTTAATAGAAGTGTTATTTTGAAATGTAATTTTTGGCGTATTAACATGGCTGTAAGTTAAACCATATTGAACAAAAGCTCTTTGCTTAAACATGTATTTAATAGCTGAACCCAAAGTAACATCAGCATAATTTGTGGCATTTTTGGCAAAATTTTCTCCTGTTGAGTATGACGCATTATAATTATTACCATCATACTGGTTGTCAAATGTCATTTTATTGTAATTAAATGCCACGTTTGAAAAACCAACGTTTAGCCCGTTGCTCCACAACAAAGTAGAATCTGAGTTTAATTTATGAATATATGATCCGGAAAGATAAAATTGGTTAATACTATAATTTGCATAACCGGCTTTATCATTATTAAAAAGCAATCCTACACCAATACGATCGCTTTTCATGTTTTTGGTTTTTAATTTTGTGTCGCCAAATAAAGAAAAAGTAGAATATGAAACCGGTACTGTTTGCCATTGACTTCTATATATAGCTCCTACTCTGTGGTCTCCGTCAAAAAAACCTGTAAAAGCCGGATTTGCGTTTAGCAGTGAACCGTTATATTGAGAGAAGTGAATATCTTGTGATATTGCTAGTTTATTATGACAAATTACACAAGCAATAATCAGTAAAAAATTTAGAGATAAATATGTTTTTTTATTATTCATCTACTATCTGATTAGGGTAACATTTCCTTTTTTAAAGATTTCTTCGCTTTGTTCGTCACACTTAGCTTTCATATAATACCCAAATACTCCGGGATCTGCCATTTTTCCTTTAAACATTCCGTCCCAACCTTGTGTTGGATCTTCAGTTTCATAAACTAATTGCCCCCACCTGTTATACACAGCAAAATAAAAAATGGCATAGTGTGGTCCTCTTACTCTAAAAATATCATTGTAACCGTCGCCATTAGGGGTAAATGTGTTTGGAATATAAATTTCGGGGTTTGTAATTACGTTTATTGTTTGAGATGTAAGAGTGTCAACACAATCAATAGAGTTTGGTATTTGGGTAATTAATGTTACCTGAAAGTTCCCACCTGAAGGATAATTATGACTAGGGTTTTGAGCAGAAGAAGTGTCGCCATCTCCAAAGTTCCAATACCACTCAGGCGTTGTTCCGGGAGGGTTTTGTACAACACCTTCGAATTTTACCAAATTATTAGAACAGGCTACCGGTGTAAATGTAAATGATGTTTTAAATGCATTACTAATAGATACAACTGTTGTAACTGTATCATTACACAAAGGTTTATTAGTAACAAATGCGACTAATGATACTGAGTAACTTCCTGTTCCCGGGTAATTGTAGGAAGGAGTCGTAGCGTGAGATGTATCGGCTAATGTTGTAGGATCACCGAAGTTCCAGTTAAAGCCCAAGCCAGCGCTTCCAGTACTATTATTTGCAAACGAAACAGAAGTTGTTCCGCAAATTGCCTGAGGCGCTTGAGCAGCAGCTACTACTACGCTTGGACAAGGCTTTACAATCAATTGAAAATCACGCTTTGTTTCACTTAAAAACACGCCATTTCTATATTCTTTTACTTTTATTCCGATTACAAAATACCCTTGTAAATTTGGGGTAGCTGTTACTTGTCCTGTAGAGGAATTTATTTGCATTGGTACCCCTCCTAACATATTTGCAGTACTATATGGAGGTTGCCAAGTAATGGTATTGAACGGTGGATTTACAGGAACAGGAGGGCAAAATGGTACTGTGTTAGGACAAGACGTTCCATTTGGTGAAGGAACGGGAAATGTTACTATGGGGCAATCTGGTGTTAAACCCTCAAAAGGCATAAACAATTCATACACCAGGGAATCTCCGTCATAATCAATAGCTGAATTATCAAACACCCAAGGTTTATTAACACAAATAAATGGTGGTGGCCAAAATTTTATGACAGGATTACTATTTACTGCTACAACTTCGGGGCCTGGAATAGTAGCATAGTAAGTTGCACCAATGCAACTAGGATTTACAATATTTAAAATGTTTACATTACGACAACAGCGTTGATAAGAAATTTGATAGCCTCCAGCTAATGGTGGTAAGTTAATTGTGTCGATATATGTTGTAACCTCATAGCAAAAATCTAAAGGTGGTATGGTACAAGGGTCATTAATTGTGGGGGGTAAAGTATCCAGTCCTCTAAAAGTCATAGTGAGTGTTTGCAGCAATTGGTTACTGCTATTAAAAATTCCAACATAAGCAGGGTCATCAAAAGGCGGTATTCCTACATAACAGTCACGATAAACGGTTAAGCGTATCTCATAATTATTTGAACCTAAATATTTATAATTCAACTCTCCACCAACAATGTGAGTAGCATTGGCATTAAAGTAAAAACCAAATAACATAATCCATAAATAGAATACAATTTTTTTGCTCATTGGAATCGGTTGAAATTTTTATACACTAAACTAAATAAAAAAACCCTGATTAAAAAATCAGGGTTCAAGAATAGTATAGTAAAATTTACATATTATCTTAAAGTGCCGTTTTTATCGGCTTCTTTGTTTTGTTTTAATATTTGTCTTACTTGGTAAACTAATAAAAACGCGATTATACTCCATAAAATAATGTTCGGACCATGTCCTAAAACATCCATTCCCTTAAATACAGATTTAGAGAATTCACCAATTCCATAAAAAACATCTGTCATTGTAACCATTAAAGAAGTCATATTAATCTAATTTTAGTAAGTTTACGCCACAAAAATATAATTTTTTCTTATATAAAACGATTTTCTACTAAAAAATGATTGTTGCCCCTTTAAAAAGTAATGTTCAATTATCAATAATATTGCTGTTATTGCTATGTATAGGTGCGTGGGGCTGCTCATTTGCTTTTGTAAATACTGATATTTCGAGTATAAATTATAAAGAACATATTTTATATAATCTCTTGTTCTCAGACACTCTTTCCCTAGGTTTAAACAAAATAATTGGCCTTTTTATTATTCTATTAGGTGCTTTTTTTGTTAATTTTTTAGCCATAGAGCAAGAAATCACTTCCAAAACAAATTATTTACCCGCTTTTTTCTATTTAGTGTTTGCTTTTTCGGCTTCCACTAAAAATGTCGTGGAACCAATATTACTTGCTAACCTATTTATTCTGCCATCATTATATTTCCTTATAAATAGTTACAGACAAGATTATGCATTAGCCGAGTTTTTTAAAGCCGGCATTTTTATGGGCGTAGCCTCTTTTTTCTGTATTCATTATATCGTAGTGTTTCCCGTAAGTTTGTTTGCTCTTGTTATACTTCGTCCATTTAACTGGAGAGAATGGAGTGTGTTATTAATTGGGTTACTAACTCCCTTGTATATATACGTTAGCATATGCTATCTTGCCACCAATGATGCGTTTGCTGTTTTTGGAATGATGAAAGAAGCAACCTCAACTATGCAAAAACCTATTCTTTCGGAATACTATATTGGCTTTGTTTTTATAACCATTTTAATATTTATTTTTTCATTAACTCATTATGTAGGAAAGGGTTTTGGTGGAAAAGTAAAAACTCAAAAAACAAAATATATTTTATTGTGGCTACTCGTTTTTTGTTCATTAATGGTGTTTTTTGAACAAAAATCAGATATGGTACTATTACCTTGTATTGTACCCTTGAGTATTATTATTGGTGACTATATTTCTGAGATTAAACAATTAAAAATTGCAAACACTTTACTCGTATTATTTATGGGAGGTTTTGTAATTATATATCTTCACGCACTGGGCATAATATAGTTTTATATACCATTTTTAAGGTATAAGTACTACCGATATAAAAATGTAAATTTATCTGCTTATTATGCCAACGCTTGATACTTTAAAAATAGGCCAATCGGCTACTATACAAGAATTTACGGATAATTTTTTGTCCTTAAAATTCATTGAAATGGGTTGTTTACCCGGCGAAAAGATAAAGTTAACTAATGTTGCTCCACTTGGAGATCCAATAGCCATTGAAGTTTCTGGTTATTTGTTAAGCTTACGCAAACAAGAGGCTGCAACTATTGTTGTAAAAGTTAATCAGGAAAATACGGTAGAATCTTGTGCTGTCTAAATCTTCTCATATTTCAGTAGCTCTTGTAGGAAATCCCAATAGCGGGAAATCAACCTTGTTTAATTCCCTTACAGGTCTTCACCAAAAAACAGGAAATTATTCCGGTGTTACGGTTGATAAACACTATGGAAAATTTAATTTCAATCAAGCTGAATATATACTAACTGATTTACCGGGAACTTATAGTTTATATCCAAAATCAATGGATGAAGAGGTTGCTTGTAAGGCATTACTAAGTCAGGAAGAAAAAATAGATGTAGTAGTGATTGTTACCGATGCATCAAACTTAAAGCGTCATTTACTTTTAGCAACACAAATTATTGATTTGAAAAAGCCATGTGTAATGGCTTTAAACATGATTGACGAGGCTGAAAAAAATAAAATTACTATTTATAAAGAAGAGTTAGAAAAACTGCTTGGAATTACTGTTGTTCCTACAAATTCCAGAAAAAAAGAAGGAATAAAAGAATTAAAAGAAGCTATTGCTCAAGCCAAAATATCTGATTCGATTTTTTATAATTTCGAGAAACAAAAACAGTTATTCCCTCAGGAAAATTCATACGAACAAGTTATTACTTCTCAGTTTAATGCTTCTCAGAAAAATGATAGCGCTATCAAAAGTTTTGAGTTGGCCGATAATATTCATCGTTTTGCAAAAATAAATTACATTATTGCTAAGTGTTTAAAGCAACCTGAGCAATTAAGCAAAAGCATAACACAAAAATTAGATGCATTCTTCACGCATAAAATACTAGGCTTTGGTTTTTTCTTTTTTGTACTCTTTGTGATTTTCCAATTCATTTTTTATGTAGCAGAGTACCCTATGACATGGATTGAAGAGGGCTTCACTCATATTATGGCAATAACAGCTTCTGCATTACCTCAAGGAAAATTTAATGATTTAGTTGTTAATGGAATACTTGCTGGTATAAGTGGGATTGTGGTATTTGTGCCGCAAATTGCCTTATTGTTTTTCTTTATTGCTATTTTAGAAGATACTGGTTATATGGCACGTGCCAGTTTTATTTTAGACAAAGTAATGCGCCGTTTTGGATTAAATGGTAAGTCTGTTATTCCAATGATTAGCAGTGTAGCATGCGCAGTACCTTCCATTATGAGTACCAGAACAATCACAAACTGGAAAGATAGAATTATTACCATTTTAGTTACACCGCTTATAAGTTGCTCTGCAAGGTTACCGGTATATACTTTACTCATCAGCATTATGTTTGCGGGCAAAGAAACTTTTTTAGGATTAAATTATCAGGGCTTAGTTTTAATGGCCATGTATGTTCTGGGGTTTGTTACTGCGCTGATTGCAGCATATGTTTTAAAACGAGTATTAAAAACCGATGAGAAAAGTTACTTTATTATGGAATTGCCTGTTTATCGAAAGCCACAATGGCAAACAGTAGCTATGTTAGTGTTTGATAAAGTAAAAGTGTTTTTGTTTGATGCAGGTAAAATTATATTAGCCATTTCGGTAGTGTTATGGTTTTTGACTTCGCATGCTCCTTCCAATGATTTTGAAACGATTGAGACAAGATATGCTCAAACAATATCAAATACAACAAATGATAGTTTAAAACATGTATATGAAGCTCAAATGCAATCACAAAAATTAGAAGCTTCGTATGCCGGTGTATTAGGCAAAAAAATGGAGCCAGTAATTAAGCCATTAGGTTTTGATTGGAAAATAGGCATTGCATTAATTACATCGTTTGCGGCTCGCGAGGTATTTGTTGGCACTATGGCAACTATTTACAGCAGTGGAGATTCTGACAATACAGAAACCTTACGTGAAAAGTTAATAGCCGAGAAGAATTTTGAAACACAACAACCTCTTTACTCAAATGCTGTTTGTTGGTCTTTACTAGTGTTTTATGTGTTTGCCATGCAATGTATGAGTACACTAGCCACAACTTATAGAGAAACCAAACATTGGAAATGGCCTGCCATACAATTAGTTTTTATGACGGGTTTAGCATATCTTTCTTCTTTTGCTATTTATCAATTATTTAGTTAGTTTGAATTTCTTCAACTGAAAATATTTTTTGTATTTTCAACCTGTGTTTAAGTTTTTAGAAAAAATTGAGCGAAAAAAATATTGGCAATTGTTTTTCATTACAATTGGCGTTCATATTCTAATGCTAAAAAACAACTTCACCTTTTATAGTGATGATGTTTATGTTTTATATAATCCAATTGTAAAACATTTCTCGTTAGAGAATTTAAAACTCATGTTTGTTACCTATTTTGATGGGCATTATCATCCTCTTACACTTTTAACCTTAGCTATAAATTATGCTATGAGCGGTGATCATGCTGTAAGTTATAATGTCACCAATTTGCTCATTCATGCAAGCAATGTGGTATTAATTTTTGTATTTATAAAACTACTCTTCAAACGTTCAGACTTTGCCTTTATTGTCGCACTCATTTGGGCAGTTCATCCTTTACATGTAGAATCTGTAGCTCGTATTACAGACAGAAAAGATACTCAATATGTGTTTTTTCTTTTAGTAGCTCTCATTAATTACTTAAAATATAAAAGCTCATCTAATAACAAATTTTTAATCTATACTGCAGTGGCATTTATATTGTCGCTTTTATCAAAAGGTCAAGCTCTAATCTTCCCAATCATTATAGCTTTAATTGATTGGTATTATTATAAAACCGAAAACAAAAAAATAGATTTTAAAACAATCGCCTATTTTATTCCTGTTAGTTTGTTTTTTGCATGGTTAGCATTTAGAGCGCAATTATATACCGGATATTTAAGCCAGACAGAAGATGTTTCTTTGTCGCAAATCATTTTTTATCCAGGTACTATTCTATCTAATTACGTTTTCAAATTATTTGTTCCTATTAATCTTTCAGCGCAATACACAATTCCTAAAATATCAGATTTAGTTGGACAGATTTATCTATTAATAATTCCTTTGGCATTAGTCATCCTTTTAATTTTTGCATATATAAAAAACAAACACATCTATTTTTTTGGGGTTATGTTTTATTTAATTACTGTGTCTATAATGCTTCGTGTTATTCCAATTGCCGAAAACTTTATGCCCGACAGGTATAATTATTTACCTTCTCTAGGTTTTAGTCTTATTCTTGCTCAACTGTATTTTTATTTTAATCAAAAAATTAAAGCGGCCAATATTCTTAAATATGCGGGAATAACATACTTATTGTTTTTTGCAACCCTCAGTTTTTTAAGAGTGCCTGTTTGGAAAGACGGTTTGAGTATTTGGCAAGATGCATATAAAAAATATCCTAATGACACTGATGTTTTGCAAAACTTGGGAGATATTTATTTGAACAAGCAACAACCGCAAAAAGCAGTTGAATATTTAAAAAAATCCATTGAAGTTGATTCGTTAAACATTCTTGCCAGACTATCATTATATAAATCTTATAACGCACTTTCAGAAAAAGAAAAAGCAAAACAAGAACTAAAACGCTTACTGAGTCTAAAACCAAAAACCGCCAATCAGTTTTCAAATCAAGCCATAGTTTATTCGCAATTTGGAAAATACGACAAAGCCATTGCGTTGAATAATATTTCAATAAAAAAACATCCATTATTTATTAAGTTTCAATTAAATCATATTGGCTTTCTTTTTTACCAAATGCAGTTTGAAGAAGGGCTTCAAAAATCTAATGATTTACTTTCTGTAAATCCATATTGCGCCAACATGTTATATGAAATGAAAGCTAAAACCAATATGGGTTTATTTAATGTGATTGATGCAAACGCAGATATTGAAATGGCAGAAAAAACAGGAACTGATAAAAAAGTTGTAAAAGAATTAAAAGAAAGAACTGATTTAATTAGTACAAAATTCATGATTTATAACGCTACTGATTTTAATGCACTCATACAGTCGGGGAAAGAATTATTTAATAAAAAAGCATATATCTCTGCGCTCAAGTTTTTTGAAAAATGCGATCAATTAAAACCAAATGACGAATCAGTTTTAAATAACATTTGTGCATGTTATTTTAACTTATCAAGACCTGATAAGGTTCAAGAATATTATGAAAAAATTTTAGCTAATCATTTTCGGAAAAATCCGAATCTTGAGTCGTACCTTTTGGCTAATAGTATATAATATTATAACACTGTGTTTTCATGAACTACCATCTGCTCCTTCACCAAACAATTATAGCAGCCGTTTTAGCCGGAAAAGAAATTATAGAAGTATACGACACAAAATTTGATGTGGAATATAAAGAAGATAAATCTCCACTAACACTTGCTGATAAAAAAGCCAGTGAAAAGATTATTGAATATTTATCTCCATTTAATATTCCTGTTTTAAGTGAAGAAGGCAAACACGACTCTTTTGATGTACGAAAAAATTGGGATAAATTATGGATTGTAGATCCACTAGATGGAACAAAAGAATTTGTAAAACGTAATGGAGAGTTTACCGTTAATATAGCTTTAGTAGAAGATCAACTTCCGACTCTTGGCGTTATCTATTCTCCGGTGTTTAAAGATTTATATTTTGCAGCAAAAGGAATTGGTTCTTTTAAAATAGATAGAAAAGTCTTTTCATCAATAGTTAATAATATCGAGTCTTCAAAACTTGAAGATTTATTAAATGTCTCCAAAAAATTGCCTATAGTAAACAACAGAACAAATTATGTTGTGGTTGCCAGTCGTTCACACATGAGCACCGAAACCTATCAACATATTGAAAAACTAAAATTAATTCATAAAGATGTTGAAATCGTTTCAACCGGAAGCAGCATTAAAATGTGTTGGGTTGCCGAAGGTGTTGCTGATGAATATCCTCGCTTTGGACCAACTATGGAATGGGACACAGCCGCCGGACAAGCTATTTTACAAGAAGCAAATGCCTTCCTGATGGATTTTGAAACAAAACAACAAATGAAATACAATAGAGAAAATCTATTAAACAATTGGTTTATTGCGAAACGAGATTAAGTTCTTTTTCAATTATTTTATTGATTTCATCTGCTTGAAATACCACCATGGCGTGAGATCCTCTAGAAATTGTATAATCAGGTTTCACAAATTTATACCACAATAATATGTCATTATCACCATGGATATGAATTGTGTTTTTTTGTAGTGTTGTGTTATTCCAATTTACAATAATATTGATACAATACTTAAAATAATTTTTAGTCATGCTGTTTACCATTCCTAAAAACTCTGGAATATAGGCCTTTCCAAAACCTATAATCCATCTACCTCTATAGGCCATTTTCCTGTGCTGATTTTCAGAAATCAATCTATGTAGTGGAATATACTTTAACGTTTTTATGAACCAGGGAAGTTCTTTACGAGACTTACAAGATGAAATTAAAAATATTTTTTTGGGAGAAATTATTTTGGAAAGTTCCGTACAAATCATTCCTCCAAACGAAACTCCTAATAAACAGAAAGGAATATTTGTATTTATTTGAGGTAAAAATTTACGTGCATAAGATTCCATGGTGTCATTTTTTTCGGGTGTAGGCCAGTTTAACACAATGATTTCAACACCTTTAATTTTAGTGTTTACGTATAATTTCTCTGTTGTTCCCAAACCTGGGATAGCGTAAATTGTCATACAACAAAGGTAACAACAAGCGTTTCCAAATTTTTACAAAAACCGAAATAAGAAATGTTAAAATAAATCGAGTTAATAACTTTTTAATGGATTTATGGTTATCACATTATATTTGTTGCAATAAAATATAAATGAAAATGACAGTAGAAATGGCTTTAGAAAATATAACCACTGAAATAAAAAATGACGTTTTAATTATTACAATTAATCGCCCTGATAAATTAAATGCATTAAACAAACAAACCATTGAAGAACTTCATGAAACGTTTGTAGATGCAGAAAATGATAAAAACATTCGTGCTTTGATTATTACAGGTTCAGGACAAAAAGCATTTGTTGCAGGAGCTGATATTGCAGAGTTTGCAAACTTTAGTGTAGAAGAAGGAAAACAATTAAGCTCTATTGGTCATTTCAAAATTTTTAATTTTATAGAAAATTATTCCAAGCCTGTTATTGCTGCTGTAAACGGTTTTGCATTAGGTGGTGGATTAGAATTAGCCATGGCTTGTCATATTCGTGTAGCAAGTTCTAATGCTAAAATGGGTTTGCCAGAAGTAAGTTTAGGTGTAATTCCAGGTTATGGCGGAACACAACGTTTGGCTCAATTAGTAGGTAAAGGAAAAGCATTTGAAATGATTGTAACTGCCGACATGTTAAATGCTGAAGATGCCTATAAGTGGGGTTTAGTGAATTATGTAACTACACAAGAAGAATTATTAAATAAGTGTTTTGAGATTACTTCAAAAATTAGTTCAAAGTCTCCTGTAGCTGTTAAAACAGCTATTAAAGTTATAAACGCAGGATATAACAATAAGCAAAATGGTTACGAAGTTGAAATTGAAGAGTTTGGAAAAAGTTTTGGAACTGGTGATTTTAAGGAAGGTGTTGCAGCATTTTTAGAAAAACGTAAGGCTGTTTTCCCAGGAAACTAATCTTATTTAAAAAAATTAATAAGCGCAAATTTATGAGTATTACCCGTCCTTTTAATTTTAAAAAGTGGATTGATGAAAACCGTCATCTATTGAAACCTCCGGTAAATAATAAAGTGGTGTATAAAGATGCAGAGTTTATTGTAATGGTGGTTGGTGGACCAAACTCAAGAAAAGATTTTCATTACAATGAAAGTGAGGAGTTCTTTTATCAATTAGAGGGTGATATTATTGTTACGATACAAGAAGACGGAAAAGCTGTTCAGGTTCCAATAAAAGAAGGAGATATTTTCTTGCTTCCTCCAAAAGTTCCACATAACCCTATTCGCTTTAAAGATACTGTGGGGTTAGTGATGGAAAGAAAAAGAAGAGAGGGTGAATTGGATGGTTTAATGTGGTTTTGTGAAAAATGTAACACAAAGCTGTATGAAGAAAAATTTGTTTTGAATGATATTGCATCTCAATTTCAAGGCGTTTTTGCAAAATTTTATAATTCTGAAGATTTAAGAACCTGTAAGTCTTGTGGGCATAAAATGGAGCCTCCTCCGGTTATTTCCTAGACTTTTTGGATTAATTCTGTAAAAAACTTCGTAGAAATACAGTTTTGACGAGTAAAAGTGTCGTTTTTTGTCTGATAATACTTTAACTTTGAGGTATTAATTAGTTAACAATGAAAAACTTACTTGTTTTAAAAAGAACATTAATCATATTTTTTTCTGTAATTACTGTCTTTTCTTATGCTCAATTAGCAGATGGATTTGATATAAAAGCAGCTTACCAACAAGCAAAAGATAAGGGTATTCCAAAAGGGGACATTGAGGGGTATGTAGCAACTCTTCACAATGAGTATAGAGATTCTAAAAGCCATTCACATGCATTCGAGAAAAAAGGAATATTTAACATGGGAACTATATACTTGGATGGAAACACTCCCAGTGTTAATAAAGCCATTAACCCACCAAATACTCCTCAAAACGCCTACTGCCCAAATGCTGGTTTTGAAAATTTAGATTTTTCTAACTGGACTGGAGGTTCTGGAACTATGTCATCTGGACCTGTTGGTGCTACCGCTCCGGTTTATACTCAAACAAGTGCAGCATTTTTTAGTCCGGGGGGTAATAATGCGCCTCTTGGGTCTATAAATTATCACACTATCATGACCACTCCCCCAACAAATAGCGTGTATCCTAATTGTGTTGGTTATGATTCAATAGCTTGTAAAGTTATTGGGACACAAACCGTATCAGAAATACCTGTTGTTTGCCCAAATTCGAGCGGTGTTTCATTACGTTTAAACGGTACAAATGCTAACTATAGAGCTTGTACTGTATCATACAATATGTTATTAAATCCAAACAATAAAAATTTTTCAGTTTCATATGCAGTCGTTTTCTATGATGGATTACATGCCGCAAACGAAAATCCTTATTTTTCAGTAAAAATAACCGATCAAAATGGCAACCCTGTTCCTGGCTGCTCTGTTTATACTATTACATGTAATTCAGATTTAACAAATCCATCATCTCCATTATATGACCCAACTTGGTCTAATTCTGCGGTAGTGT
This sequence comes from Bacteroidia bacterium, assembly GCA_035439445.1. Lineage (GTDB taxonomy): Bacteria > Bacteroidota > Bacteroidia > B-17B0 > Aurantibacillaceae > UBA4416. Next base: position 12,072 of record DAORKG010000044.1, on the reverse strand, counting down.
CAAATGTAATGTATAAAAAATGGACAACAGCTGCTTTCGATTTAACCAACTATCCAACCATAACCTCAATTAATGTTGAATTACTTATGTCTACTTGTTCTCAAGGTGGACATTGGGCGTATGGTTATGTAACCGCTTCATGTTCTCAAGGTGGAGCGGTAGCTAGTTTTTGCGCGGGATCAAACACTACTGTTTTAACCGCTCCTGCGGGTTATAGTACTTATCAATGGAGTGGACCTGGTGGACCTGTGTCTGCTGCAAACGGGGGTAATACTGGTACTGCAACAATTACGCCTGTAACTGCAGGTCAAATATTTACTTGTAACGTTACTGCGCCAAATGGATGCTCAAGTGTTTTTACAACAACCGTATCAATTACTACTGTGAGTATCACTGGTGTTGGTTCAACACCCTCTTGCCCAAATGGAAGCAGTGGGACTGCTGTAGTTGCTGCAACAGGAAGTAGTTCTGGTTATAATTACCTATGGCAAAATAGTTTAGGGGCCACAGTAGGAACTACTCAAAATGTTTCTGGTTTATCCCCCGGAATATACAGTGTAACGGCTTCTTCTCCTTTGTGTGGTTCCGCCACCACAACTGTTCAAGTTGGTATATCTGCACCAAATTTTTACGGCCTTAGTGCCCCGTATTGTGGTTCTGTTGCCTGGATTACGCAGACTGGAGGTTCAAATTATAAATGGTACACGGCTAGCCCTTTGGCATTAATTAGCGGGGCAACTAGTTCCTCTTTAACCATTAACTCTCCTGTTAATGGTGCCCAATATTTCTTGGTGTATACAACTGCTAGTGGTTGTAAAGATTCTATAAAATATACATTAACACAACAGGCCGGTGGGAGTATTTACGCTAGTAATATTAAAAGTATTTGTGCCGGTAATAATAACTCATATGCTGTAATTAATTTGCAAACTTCCGCTCCTCCTGTATACAGTTACACAGTTACAGGACCAAGTGGGTACAACTCTGTATTAAATAATACAACCGCATTAAAAGACAGTGTTACTGGTTTATCTATTGGAACATATAGTGCTACAGTTTTTGATGGTCAATGTCTATACAACACAACATTTACTGTAAGTCCATTTGTTTATTCATACACACTAACACCTGCTACCTCAACTATTTGTTCAGCTGGCAATACTACGTTGTCTGTAAATTTTGGTAACACAACGCCTTCAGCTTGTGGTTTATCTTCTTCAGGCGGTTGTACTTCACCAAATCAAATTAACATTGGTAATGGTACTGCATCAAATTCTAACACTTCGTTCCCTGCCATTTATAGTAACTGGTATAAAAATGCAAGACATCAAATTTTATATTTAGCAAGTGAGTTATTAGCCGCAGGTGTTCAGCCGGGTAAAATTTCCAGCGTATCATGGAATATTTCATCTATTAGTGGAACAACATCATATCCAAACTTTACTATAAGAATGAAATGTACAAACGTAGCCGATTTATCAAATACTGCTTTTGATAACACGGGACTGACGCAAGTATATTTCTCACCATCTATTAATATCACAACAGGTTGGAATACTTATAGTTTTCCAACTGCCTATGAGTGGGATGGTGTTTCAAACTTATTAATTGATGTTTGTTCAGACTTAACTGCAAATTATACAAATAACTCTTCCTCTCCTTATACAATTACCCCATTTGTATCTGTTAGATGGTTTAATAGCGATCCAACACCTGCTTGTATGACAAACAACGTGTCATCAAGCTACGCTCCAAACAATACATACAGACCAAATATTAAATTTGAAAACTGTGGAGGATCAAACCCTAATGCATTTACTTATACATGGACACCGAGCATAGGTTTATCTTCAACAACTTCATACACAACTATTGCAAATCCTTCTTCAACTACGGTGTACACTGTTCAAGTAAATCCAATTGGACAAACTAACTGTATGCAAGCTAAAACTTCAACTGTAAATGTTACAACAGTAGGTATTCCAACAATAAATCCTGTTTCATCTGTTTGTTCAAACGCCAGTAATTTTTCGCTAACTGCTACCCCAGCCGGTGGAACATGGAGCTTAACAGCTCCAACATCAACAGCCGGAGTGTTTACTCCTTCATTGGCTGCTATTGGCAACAATACTGTTACTTACATATATGGCGGTGTTGGGTGTATGCAAATGACAACTGCTGTAGTTCCAGTAGAAAGATTTGTTCCTTCAACTATTTCAGGTACAATAAACCCTATTTGTCTTCCTGGAACTAATGTCAATTTATCTACTGCATTACCTACGTCAACATTAGGGGTTGGCGTTTGGAGTGGTAATGGTGTTACCGGAATCACTTTTGATCCGAATGCGGCTGGTATTGGAACACATACTTTAACTTATAGTACAAATTCGCTTCCGACTGCTACTTTATGTCCTTCACAAAGTACAATTGCAGTTACAATAAACTCTGCGGTACAGCCAACTATTACATCTGTTAACCCTGTTTGTACAAACGCATCAGTATTGACATTAACAGCAATACCTACGGGTGGAACTTGGTCGGGTGTTGGTGTATCAAGTGCCGGGGTATTTACTCCATCTTCAGCAATTGTTGGGAATAATACATATACTTATACTGTAGGGGCTTCAACTTGTTCTGCAACCAATAGTATCACTATCTCTGTTGAACAATATGTACCTTCAACCTTGACAGGAACTATTAATCCCCTTTGTATTTCTGATCCTATAATTAATTTAACATCAGCACTAGGAACATCTACATTAGGCATAGGAAATTGGAGTGGTAACGGTGTTACCGGATCAACATTTGATCCAAATATTGCCGGAGCAGGAACGCATACTTTAACTTACAGCACAAATTCATTACCAACAGCAACTTTATGTCCATCACAAAGTTCAATTGCCATAACTGTAAATTCAGTAGTACAACCGACTATTACAGCAGCTGGACCATTTTGTGATAACTTTGCTTCACAACAACTCGCTGCAAATCCGAGTGGAGGTGTTTGGAGTGCCGGAACTATAGGAACTAGTATTACTTCAGGTGGTTCTCTTTCACCCGGATCAAGTTTAATTGGAAATAATAAAGTTTATTATACTCTAACTAATGCTCCGTGTGTGAAGAAAGATTCAATTAATGTAACCGTTGTTGATTTTATTCCGGCTACAATAACCGGAGCGTTAGGACCTTATTGTAATTATGATGCGGCAGTAAACTTACAGCCAACTGCTCAGTCTACCGGAGGTGTTTGGAGTGGAAATGGGGTGTCTGGAACATCATTTAGTCCTTCAAGTGCAGGCGCAGGTGTTCATTCAATTATTTATAACACAGATCCTGCTCCAGCCGGGTTATGTCCGGATACTAAAACACTTACAATAACTGTAAATGCTAAGCCTGAAGCAAATGCATTTCCAGATTTAAATTCAGGTTGTAATCCTGTAACCGTAAATTATGCAACATCATCTGTAAATACAGGAACTGTTGTTTGGGATTTTGGTGATGGTTCGGCAACTCAAACAGGTTTTGTAGTAAATCATACGTATACAACCCCTGGAACTTATACAGCAACCTTATATTATACAGATAATATAGGTTGTAAAGATACAACCATTGCCACAAGCGATATTACTGTTTATGCCCTGCCTATAGCTTCATTTGATCCATCTGTTAAAGAAACCACGGTTGTAGATGGTCAGGTTGAATTTACGAATCAATCAACCGTATTAACTAATAATACGTATTCTTGGGATATTGGTGGTCTTTACTCAAGCGCACAAATAAATGAATCTTATTTGTTTACTAATTCAGGAAACTTTGTAGTTACATTAACAGCTACTAGCTCTGATGGGTGTGTGGATGATACATCACTAGTTATTGTGGTAAATCCAGATGTTGTACTGTATGTTCCAAACGCATTTACTCCCGGAACAGATGGATTAAATGACGTGTTCCAAATATTCTTGCCCCCTACAGGAGTAGATTATTCTACATTTGATTTAGTTGTATACGATAGATGGGGAGAAGTTGTGTATCATACAAATGACGTAACGAAGTCTTGGAATGGTGCAAAAAACAACTCTGGACAAATATTAAAACAAGATGTATATGTCTATAAAATAACTTTCAGAGACGAGAAAAAACGACCTTATGAAAAAATGGGTCACGTTTCTTTATTACACAAATAAATAATTCAAATTGTTCAAAAGCTCTGCTGATATATTAGCAGAGCTTTTTTATTTTTATACAAAAATATTTATGGTAGATAATTCAAAATTTATACAATCTATTCAAGAGGGATATACTACAAAAGGCGATTTTATTTTTTTAGGCTCAGCCATATTGGATGGCATTCCGCAAAAAGAAGCAAAAGTTGCATTACCTTTAAAAACATTAAATAGACATGGCTTAATAGCTGGAGCAACCGGAACCGGTAAAACAGTAACTTTGCAAATTATTGCAGAAAACATGTGTGCTAAAGGTATTCCGGTTTTAATGATGGACCTAAAAGGCGATTTAAGCGGTATTGCTAAACCAGGATCTAGTAATCCTAAAATAGAAGAAAGACATGCCTCCATTGGAATACCATACATTCCTAATGGCAGTAGTGTTGAGTTTTTAACTTTATCTAAAGAAAATGGCGCAAAATTAAGAGCTACAATAAGTGAATTTGGCCCGGTGTTGTTTAGTAAAATTCTTGATTTAAATGATACCCAAAGTGGCATTGTAGCAATTATTTTTAAATACGCAGATGATAAAAAATTACCCTTGTTAGATTTAAAAGATTTTAAGGCTTTATTAAATCATTTAACCAATGAAGGCAAAGAGGAAATTAAAAAAAATTATGGAAACGTATCAAGCGCATCCGTAGGGACAATTTTAAGGGCAGTTATTGAATTGGAATCACAAGGAGCCGATTCGTTTTTTGGAGAAAGATCATTTGAGGTAACAGATTTAGTTAGACAGGATAGTTACGGAAAAGGAATAGCATCTATTATACGATTAACTGATATACAGGATAAACCAAAATTATTTTCAACATTTATGTTGTGTTTATTGGCAGAAGTATATCAAACATTTCCTGAAGCCGGTGATATAGAAAAACCTAAACTATGTATTTTTATTGATGAGGCTCATTTAATTTTTAAAGAAGCATCTAAAGCATTATTAGACCAGATTGAAGCTATTATAAAATTAATCAGAAGTAAAGGTGTTGGTGTTTACTTTTGCACTCAGAATCCATATGATATTCCGGAAACTGTTTTATCTCAATTAGGTTTGAAGGTGCAACATGCCTTGAGAGCATTTACGGAAAAAGATAGAAAAGCTATTAAAAAGACTGCCGAAAACTATCCTATTTCCGAGTTTTACAAAACAGACGAATTATTAACTAGTTTAGGCATTGGTCAGGCGTTAGTAACAGCATTAAACGAAAAAGGAATTCCAACCCCTTTAGCCGCCACACATTTAAGAGCTCCAATGAGTCGTATAGGAGTTTTATCATCGGAAGAAATTCATCAGATTGTCAGCTCCAGTTCAATTGCAACAAAGTATAATGAAGTAATTGACAGAGAAAGTGCATTTGAAATCTTATCAGCAAAATTAAACTCCACAGCAGAAGAAAATAATGAGGAAAAACCTCAAGAAAAGAAAAAACCAGCGAAAGAAGAAAAATCAACAATCGAAAAATTAAGTGAAAACACCATGGTTCGTCAGGTGGGCAGAACTGTTATGAAAGAAGTTGCCCGTGGATTACTAGGTGTATTGGGCTTAGGAGGAAACAAAAAAAGCAAAGGCTGGTTTTAATAAATTAAGCAATAAAACCCTGTTTTATACGTTTTATTGATACTAAACAATCTTTATGCTATCTGCTATCTGGCATCGCTATATTTTTTTATTTGGTTTAATTGGCTTAGCAGCAGGAATGTTATTTGGTACAGTTCCAACAAGTATTCCACAAATTATATTAGCAGCCAATTGGCTTCTTGAGAAGAACTTTGAATGGAAATGGAAACAACTTAAATCTAATAAAATTTTTTGGGTATTAGTTTCGTTATACATACTTCATATTCTGGGTATGTTTTATACCCAGAATTTAGGGAGAGGTCTGGACGATTTAAGAAACAAATTACCCTTGTTGGTATTGCCTCTTATCTTATTTTCTACAAAGCCATTAGATAAAAAAGAATTTAAATTACTTTTTAATTTCTTTTTTATAAGTGTATTAATAAGCTCAATTTGTTGTTTTTTAGTTTACAAAGGTTATACTAAAAAAACAATTGTAGATGTTCGACAGGCATCCGTTTTCATGTCTCACATTCGTTTTTCTTTGTTTATTGCTTTTTCAATTATAGGTTTAGTTTACTATTCACTAAAAGAACAAACAATAACCAGATGGGGATACGGATTAATAGTTGTTTGGTTATTATATTTTATGTATAAACTAGAAATGGCTACAGGCTTTTTGTGTTTAACCTCAGCAGTTGTTCTTTTATTATTACTGTATAGTTTACAACATCTGTCAAAAAAAGTATCAGTATTTATTTTTTTAGTTTTAACTATTGGAGGTGTTTTTCTTTTATACAATTTATTTTCAAGTTTAAATATGTATGAAAAAAACACATCTCTTTCATCTAATAGGTTATTACAAAAAACACTAAATAATAGAAATTACTATAGTGATACTGTTTCTAAGCTATCTGAAAATGGCACGCAAATATTTATAAATATAAATGAAGAAGAGCTAAAAAAAGAATGGCAAACTAGAAGCTCTTTCACAACAGATGCTCTAGATAAAAAAGGTAATACTGTTTACTATACACTATTAAGATATTTAGCAAGTAAAGGGTTAACAAAAGATTCTATAGGTATTACAGCATTAACCAAACAAGACATTCAAAACATTGAAAATGGAAATACAAATTTTATGTATAATATCAATAGCGGTTTATCTCATAAATGGAGGGAATTAGTTTGGGAATATACAAAATACAAAAACGGAGAAAATCCATCAGGTCATTCAGTTTCAATGCGTTTGGAATTTTGGAAAACGGCAAGCTACATTATTTACGAACATCCATATTTTGGAGTTGGAACCGGAGACATACAAGATTCATTTAATGAAATGTATATTAAAACAAACTCTAAACTTGATCCTATTTGGAGATTGAGATGTCATAATCAGTACTTAGCAATCTGTGTGGCCTTTGGTTTTGTTGGATTGTTATTATTCGCATTCTATTTATTATATCCTGCAATAGTTTTAAGAAAAGAGTTACATTATCTATACTGGTCGTTTTATTTAATTGCTCTCTTGTCTTTTATTACAGAAGATACTTTAGAAACACAATCTGGTGTTACCTTTTTTATTTTCTTTCAAACTCTGTTTTTGTGGTTGGGCAGTATATCAGAAAACAAAAAAGAGCTTCAGTAAATTGAAGCTCTTTTCTTTTTATTATCAAATATATTAATCGTTAAGCTTTAGTACCGCCATAAATGCACTTTGTGGAATCTCAACGTTACCAACAGCTTTCATTCGTTTCTTTCCTTCTTTTTGTTTTTCCAATAACTTACGCTTACGGCTAATATCACCACCATAACATTTAGCTGTTACGTCTTTTCTTATGGCGCTGATTGTTTCACGAGAAATAATTTTTGCTCCAATAGCCGCTTGAATAGGTATCTCGAATTGCTGTCTTGGAATTAACTCCTTTAGTTTTTCACAAATTTTCTTTCCAAAGTTATACGAATTACTTCTATGAATTAAACAAGACAATGCATCAACAGGTTCGCCTTTTAATAAAATATCTAATTTAACTAAATCAGATTCTTTCATACCAATTGGATGATAGTCAAACGAAGCATATCCCTTTGAGATTGATTTCAATCTATCAAAGAAGTCAAAAACCACTTCACCTAACGGCATTTCGAAAGATAGTTCAACTCGATCTGCTGTTAAGTAATTTTGATTTGTTATTACGCCTCTTTTTTCAATACACAAACTCATCACAGGACCAATAAATTCAGATTTAGTAATAATATTTGATTTGATATAAGGCTCTTCAATATAATTAATATGAGCGGGATCCGGCAAATCGGTTGGGTTATTTACTTTTATTACTTCACCATTTGTTTTATGGGCAATATACGAAACGTTAGGAACCGTTGTAATAACTGTCATGTTAAATTCTCTCTCTAATCGCTCCTGAATAATCTCCATGTGCAACATCCCCAAGAACCCGCATCTGAAACCAAAACCTAATGCTGCCGAAGATTCAGGTTCCCAAGTTAATGAGGCATCGTTTAGTTGAAGTTTTTCCATACTATAACGTAACTCCTCAAAATCTTCTGTGTCTACAGGGTAAATTCCGGCAAAAACCATTGGTTTCACATCTTCAAATCCTTTAATCGCTTCGTCACAAGGGTTTGCTACAGTTGTTAATGTATCACCAACTTTTACTTCTTTTGCTTCTTTTATACCAGATATGATGTAACCTACATCTCCCGTTTTTACTACATCTCTTGGTTCTTGTTTTAATCTTAATACGCCAATTTCATCAGCATTGTATTCCATTCCTGTATTAACGAATTTTACTTTTTCACCTTTCTTAATACTTCCATTATAAATACGGAAATAAGCTATAATTCCACGGAAAGAGTTAAATACCGAATCGAAAATTAATGCTTGCAAAGGAGCGTTCTCGTCACCACTTGGAGGAGGTATTCTGTTTACAATTTCTTCTAAAATTTCATGAACTCCCAATCCTGTTTTACCAGAAGCGGCCATAATTTCATCTCTATCACAACCTAATAAATCAACTATTTGGTCTTTCACCACTTCAGGCTCTGCGCTAGGTAAATCAATCTTATTTAAAATAGGGATGATTTTTAAATTGTGCTCTAGTGCTAAATACAAATTAGAGATTGTTTGTGCCTGAATTCCTTGAGCTGCATCTACAATTAATAGAGCTCCTTCACAAGCCGCAATAGAACGGGAAACCTCATAACTAAAATCAACGTGACCCGGAGTATCAATTAAATTTAAAATATATTTTTCTCCTTTGTATGAATAGTCCATTTGAATAGCGTGACTTTTAATTGTAATTCCACGCTCTTTCTCCAAATCCATATCATCCAATACCTGATCCTGCATTTCTCTTTTAGAAATAGTGTTGGTATATTCCAATAATCTATCTGCCAAAGTAGATTTACCATGATCTATGTGTGCAATAATGCAAAAATTACGAATGTTCTTCATTTACTATAAAATAGGTTTGCAAAGATACACTATTGAGTGGAATTTAGAGAATAGCCGAGCAAAAATCTATAAAACAAAAAAGCAGCACATAAAGTGCTGCTTTTCATTATTTATGGGTTTTTTTATGTTATTGGTTTTCTCTGATTACAGTTACATGTCCAACTTTTGAGTGTTTAGTACCTAATATATCATTTACAATCAATTTATATGTATAAACTCCTTGTGGAGCAGGTTTAGAACCTCCTTTTACCGAACCATCCCAACCTTTTCTGAAGTTGTTACTTGTGAAAATATTTTCACCCCATCTGTCAAAAATATCTAATCTGTAGTTGTCTTCATCTATTCCTACTCCTAAAGGCTGGAAAATGTCATTTAATCCGTTTCCGTCAGGTGTAAATGTATTTGGAATATATAAAGCAAATTCTGGTGTTATTTCTACTAATTGAGAAGCTATAGATCTACAACCATGACTGGAAATTGCTACCAAATTTACTTTATATTCTCCTACATAACTATAACTATGACTAGGGTTAACAACGGTAGATGTATTAGATCCATTTTGTGCAGCAGGATCTCCAAAATCCCAATAATAATTTGTAGCTCCTTGAGATGTATTTATAAAATTAATATTTGGATCTAAAATAGATGTTCTGCTTGGGTCAGCATAAAACGAAGCAATAGGCGACTCATAAACATAAATATAATCTTTTTCAATAGCTTGTGAAGTACAGCCTGTAGCCGGATTAGTTACAATTAATGTAACTTGATAGAAACCGGAATCAGTAAGGGTAACTACCTGTTGTGATGGACCGGTTAATCCAAATTCAACCCAATTAAATATGTCATTTGCCCCATTAGATGTTCCGGTTAATGTAACTGTTAATGGCGCACAGCCTATTCTTGGAGCAGCAGTGAAACTGATCACTGGTAAAGGATTAACATTTACTGTAAACACCGCAGAAGACATTGGATTCATTATTGTACAACCGTCATCAATTGTTACCGTATATTGGTTTGGACTTGGTAATACTGCTGTTACTGATATACTTGTCGTCATTACAGAAGTTGTTGTAACTCCATTACTCCAAGCAAAATTATATGGGCCACCGTTTCCTCCACTAACAATATTTGGCGTAAGAGTCGTTGTTTCTCCTTCACACTTAGTTACGGAAAAACCATTCATTATTAATTGTGGTTTAACAGCCACTGTTATAATTTGTGCAGGGCGTATACAACCATTTGCATCTGTAACGGATACATTATAAGAAGATGTTGTTGTTGGGTTTACTGTATGTGGCCCTCCTCCTGAAAATGTGTTTGGTGTCCATGAATATGTGTATGGTGCAGTTCCTCCAGAAGATGAAGCGCTAATTTGAGCAGACTGACCATAACAAATAGTAAGCCCTGAACTTGGTATTAATACTAATGGACTTGGTTGTGTAACGTTTACTGGTTGTGTTACTGAACATCCGTAATTGTCTGTTAGTGTTAAATTATATAACCCCGCACCTACTCCTTGTACACTTTGTGTTTGTGCGGAAGTAGTTATTGTTTGAGATATAGGATTTGACCAAGCAACTGTGTATGGAGATGTTCCTGATGTATAATTTACAGTTACGGTTCCGTTTTGTAATCCTGCACATGAAGGTGGATTAACCACAAATCCTGTAATTGACGGCAACGGAGGTGTATTAACATTTACTGTTTGTGTTATTGAACATCCTTTTGCATCAATAATTGTTGCTATCCAGTTACTTCCTCCCGACATATTTGTGGCAATTAAACCAGACTGAGGTGGAGCTGTATTCCAACTAACTGAATAAACTGGTGTACCACCACCAACGGTAACCGTTGCTGAGCCATTTGCATTTCCACAAGTTGCTGGCAATGATGTGTATGTTGATGTTAAAACAGAAGGTTCTAATATTGTAAAGTTCACATTTGCCGGACAACCATTGGCGTCTGTTAATGACAACCCATAGTTTCCTGCTGTCAACCCACTAATAAAAGGTGCTTGAGGTTGTGTTGGTGTCCATGTATAATTATATGTTGGTGTCCCACCTTGAACAGTAACAGATATTTGACCGTTGTTACCGCCAAAACAAGAAACGTTAGTAAAACTTGAAGCTGCAATTACAAGAGCTGATGGTTGCGATATGGTGACTTGTTGTGACGTAGCACAACCTTTAGCATCTGTTACCGAACATGTATATGTATTTGCTCCAACACCTGTCATAATTGAAGATGTTTGACCTCCTGGTGTCCAAGTATAAGTGTATCCTGTTGTTCCTCCATTTACCAACATTGTAGCGCCACCATTAGTTTGTCCGAAACAAATTACATTTGTAAAACTACCAATAGCACTTACTAACTGTGTAGGTTGTGTTATGTCAACTGAAGCTGTTCCCACACATCCTGCTGCATCGGTTACTGTAATGTTTTTTATCCCTGCGTTAAATCCTGTTGCTACGTTTTGTGTTGTAAAAGTTGGAGAACCTGACCATAAGTAGGTATACGGTGTTACTCCTCCTGTTATACTAGTTGTTGCTCCTCCATTTGTTCCGTTAAAGCAACTAATATTAGTTTGACTAACAACTGATACTACTGGACCTGCAATATCATTTACTAATCCACTTGCTATAGCTGTACAGCCATTATTATCTGTACAAGTATATGTATATGCGCCTGCTAATAATCCATTATTACATAATGTCGTAGCTCCATTGCTCCATGAGTTTGTATATGGTGCTGTTCCTCCGTTTACAACAACACAAACTTTACCATTTGCCTGTCCACAATTAGAATTTGTAGCACTTGTA
>DAORKG010000043.1:0-30554 GCA_035439445.1 Bacteroidia bacterium | reverse complement strand
TAAAAAAAGTTGTTAAATTATTTGTTTTTTACCTTGGAATGCAGCTAGAACTTGTAAGGCTTTTGAACAATGCCTGCTGAATGTTTAAGTAAAGATAAATGTTTAATGGACTTTTGCAAAGCGAAAATTAAATAATTGTCTGACGCTTTTGCAAAATCCAAAGCCGAATTTTAGTTAGGTTGTTTAATGTTATTTTAATTAATGTTTGTGTTAGACTTTTTTAAAATTTCTAATTCAATAGAAAGTTTTTCATCGACAGGTTTTTGAACGATTTCTCTCCATTGTTTAAAACCGTATCTTGCCATTTTCCAGCCAATAAATATTAAAATTATAAGTAATATAGATAAACTGAATAGTCTTTTATTTATCCTTTGGCTAATATCAACTTTTGTTTGAATTTGTGTTGCTTTTCTTTTTATATCTCTATTTAATCCGAAAATTCGTTCATCTTCAAGTTTAATTTGTTGAATATTTACTTTATATGGAATTACTTTATCTTCATATTTAAATAAGAATTCATAATATTCCCTTAAATTTTTGTCATCTATTAATCTTTCGGTTTGAGAAGAGAAAAGCTTAAAAATAAGAGAATCTATATTTACATTTGGAATGTTGTTAGGAAATGATTTTTTGAGAACGGCAACTTTAGATTGTAATTTTTCCAAATCTTCATTAAGAAACTCTTTTTCTAATTCTAACATTTTTATTTCACTTTCGTAGATGTCAATATTACTGTATAGTTCATTTAATTTTGAACTGAAGAATAAAATCGAGGATAATGCAATAGCAACTCCTGTTAAGGCTATAAACTTATAGAAGTTATCTGTTGGTAGACTAGGTATGTTCATGTATTATTTTCTCTAAGTTTCTTAAATATGATTTTGATTATTAATTGTATTCTAATATTTCGTTCTATTAAGAAATATTTCAAATTTCTACCCCAGCATCTCCAAAAACTCATCTTCGTTTATGAGTTTAATTCCTAAAGATTCTGCTTTCTTTAATTTTTCTGGTCCCATATTATCGCCCGCTAATACATAGCTTGTTTTTTTGGAGATAGAGCCTGAGTTTTTGCCACCGTGTAGTTCAATCATGTCTTTATATTGCTCACGGCTATGTTTGGCAAACACACCACTAATCACAAAGGTTAAGTCTTTTAGTTTATCGCTGCCGCCTTGTTGTTGTTCTTCACTCAATTCAAATTGTAATCCTGCTTGCTTCAGGCGTAAAATAATGTCTTTGTTTTTTTGGTTAGCAAAAAAATCAGCAATGCTAATGGCAATAATTTCTCCTACTTCGTCAATGGCTAATAATTCTTCTTTAGTAGAGTGTATCAAAACATCTAAGCTCTTAACTTTTTTAGCAATTTTTTTTGCGGTGGTTTCGCCCACATGTCTAATACCAATAGCATACAACACACGCTCAAACGGTACTTGCTTGCTGGCTTCTAGTCCTTCTATTAAATTATTGGCTGATTTTTCGGCCATGCGTTCTAATGGCAATAGTTGTTCTTTCTTTAAATCATATAAGTCGGCAATGTTTTTTACTAAGCCTGCATTGTATAATTGTACTAAGGTTTCGCCACCCAAACTATCAATGTTCATGGCCTTGCGTGATACAAAATGATCCATCTTCCCAATTACTTGTGGTGGACATTCATTTTCATTTGGGCAATAATGGTTGGCTTCGCCTTCATCGCGTTTTAGTTCGGTATTACATTCAGGGCAATGAGTGATGTAGTGTGTTGGCTCGGTGTTTGGTTTTCGTCTAGTTAAATCAACCCCAATAATTTTAGGAATAATTTCTCCGCCTTTTTCTACAAACACAAAATCGCCTACACGCACATCCAGTTTTTCAATAATATCGGCATTATGCAAAGAAGCACGTTTTACAGTAGTTCCACCTAAAGCCACAGGTTGCAAATTGGCTACGGGAGTAATGGCTCCGGTTCTTCCAACTTGGTAAGAGATGCTTTGTAACTCCGTGCTTACTTGCTCCGCTTTAAATTTATAGGCAATAGCCCAGCGTGGCGATTTAGCCGTGAAGCCTAAATTTTGTTGTTGCTTGTAATTGTTTACTTTAATCACAATCCCATCAATATCATAAGGTAAATCAAAACGTTTTTTGTCCCAGTAATTGATAAAATCAATCACTTCGTTAATGCCGCTGCATAATTTTGCGTCTTCCGAAATTTTAAAGCCCCATGCTTTTGCCGCATGCATATTATCAAAATGAGTTTGGTATGGTAAACCATCTCCCAACACATAATATAAAAAGCAATCCAGTTTTCGTTTGGCTACTTGTGCAGAGTCTTGCATTTTCATACTGCCACTGGCAGCGTTGCGTGGGTTTGCCATCAGGGCATCGCCAATTTCTTCTCGTTCTTTATTAATGGCATCAAACACAGGGCGAGGCATAAATACTTCGCCACGTATTTCAAACTTAGCAGGGTAGTGGCCTTTTAATTTTAAAGGAATAGATTTAATGGTTTTGGCATTCGTGGTCACATCATCACCTTGCACACCATCACCACGGGTAATGGCTTGTTTCAATTGTCCGTCTTCGTAAATCAAACTAATGGATAATCCATCAAATTTCAATTCGCACACGTAATCTATTTCTTCAGAAAACAAAGTGGTGGCTGAGCTTGTCGAAGCCATACCCAATCCTTCTTTCACACGTCGGTCAAAATCCAATAAATCTTCTTGATTGTAACTATTACTCAGAGATAACATCGCATACTGATGTTTTACGCTTTGAAAGTTCTTGGTAATTTGTCCGCCTACACGTTGGCTTGGCGAATTTTCGGATAGAAATTGAGGGAATTGTTTTTCTAAAGCCATCAATTGTTCCAACAACTGATCAAAATCATAATCGCTGATGGTGGGATTATCCAACACGTAATAGTTGTAATTGTGCTGTTCTATGAGCTTAGAGAGTTCTTCTATCTTATGTTGTGCTTCCGTAGGAGTCATATTGTAATTTGATTTCTTTAACAAATTTGTTATTTTTGAGTAAGAATATAGTATAAATTTGTCAGTAGAAATTAACAGGTTTTGAAAAATCATTTCGCTAAAATATTTATTGTCTTTGTTTCCATTGTTTATGTGATGTCAACTATTGGAATATCTGTATTTTCTCATTACTGTGGAGGAGAGTTAGAAGAAGTGGCTTTGTTCTCAAAACCAACATCATGTTGCGGAGAAGATGAAGCGGATATGGATGATGGATGCTGCAAAAACGAAATTTCTCACATAGCGTTTCAAAAAGATTTTACCTTTTATCAATTAATTAAAGACTGCAAAGCTCCGGTTTTGGTATTAGCTATTTTTAATTTCCAAAATTCTATTTTTAATTTTAATGGAACATTAGAGTCTTTAATGACTGTTAATAAAGAGTTTCCTCCTCCTAAGCTTGTTCAAAGCGAAATTGTTTCTTGTAGTGTTTTAAGAATTTGATTTGGCTCTGTCACTTCGAGTAGCATCTGCCTGTTTTGGCAAATGTATATCGAGAAGTGTTTTTTAATGTTCTCGATACTCCCGATAGCTATCGGGATTTTGTAAGAGGCAGACAAAAAACACTCGAACAGACAGTGTTATTTATTTATCAAATCAAAAACAACAACATGAAAACACTATTAAAATCAATTACATTATTATTGATATCATCAACTTCATTCGCACAAATTCCTAATTCAGGCTTCGAAAACTGGACAGCCGTGAGTACATATTCTGTACCGGATGGTTGGGGAACATTAAACAATACCTATTCGGTTCAAACCGTTACAAGAGCTAATCCGGGAAGTCCGGGTTCGTATTATATGAAAATCACTTCTAAAACTTTGGGTTCCAATGTTATTGGAGGCATAGCAGTAAGTGGCGTTTTAGATTCGATGACGATGCAACCAAAATCTGGTTTTGCTTTCAATCAACGTCCTGCAAACTTAACAGGTAAATGGCAACACATGATTTATGGTAGCAGCCAGGGTTCTGTTTTAGTTACATTAACTCGTTGGGATTCCGGAACAAATGCTCGTGTAGCAGTTGCTTCGGGAAGTGTTACTTTATCAGGGATGGCAATGAGCTGGGCAAACTTTAGTATTCCATTAACCTATGCAGATGGTAATAATCCAGATTCTTGTATCATCGTATTAAAAGCAAGCGGAAGTGCTCCAACAAATAATGATTACTTATGGGTTGATAATTTAGCGTTTACAGGAACAGTAACAGGATTAAAAACTCAAGAATCTGTTTTATCAAACGTGAATGTATTTCCTAATCCTTCAGCGGACGTAATTAATGTGACACTTAAAGTAAAATCTGAACAAAAAGTAAGTTTAGAATTAGTGGATCTTACCGGGAAAGTAATCCTTTCAAAAGATTTAGGATTGGTTCAAGGAGAATCAAAACAATCACTAAACATTAATGGCATATCAAAAGGAATTTATTTTGTGAAAGTTGTTTCTGATAAAGGAACAGAGACAAAGAAAATAATTATCGACTAATTTTTTTTCTAATCTCATTATCATGAAAAAGTTAGTCTATATCTTTTTAATGGCTTTGTGTTTTCAAATAAAAGCACAAACTCAGTTATTTGTTCCTGATACTATAGCAGGCCCTAATTATAATTTAACCATGCATCAGGATAGTGTGCAATTTTTTCCGACAGGGAAAAAATCATATACCTACGGTTTTAATCAATATAAATATTTAGGACCTACCTTGATGTTTAATAAGGGAACTAATGTCAATATTACGGTTAACAATCAAATAGGAGACACAACTACTGTTCATTGGCATGGTATTCATTTACCATCAAAATGGGATGGAGGACCACATACGCCAATTTTACCTGGTGGAGTTTGGAACCCTCAGTTCACAGTCATGGACAATGCCGCAACGTATTGGTATCATCCGCATTTTCATATGAAAACTGCTGAGCAAGCTATTAAAGGAGCAGCAGGTTTAATTATTGTGAGAGATCCAATTGAAGCAGCTTTATCATTACCCAGAAAATATGGTGTAGATGATTTTCCATTAGTTATTCAGTGTCAGCAATACGATGCTAATAACCAGGCAATGCCACTTGGGATGCAAGACTCCACTTTGTTAGTAAATGGAGCAAGAGCAAGTCATGGTTACACGGTAAATGCAAACTTCCCGGCTCAAATGGTGAGGATGCGTTTATTAAATGCATCAGGCGAACGTACTTTTAATTTTGGATTTACAGGCAATAAACAATTTAAAATTATTGCAAGTGATGGAGGTTTGTTAAATAGTCCGGTTACAACTGATAGAATTAGATTGTCGCCAGGAGAACGAGCAGAAATTGTAATTGACTTAAATGGAATGAACGGACAAACGCTTCATTTAATGAGTTATGCATCTGAGTTAGCCATGGGGATTCAAGGTGGTCCAACGATGCCTATGCCTCCCGGAAGTCCGCCAATGGATAGTCCGTTAAATGGTATTGATTTTAATATCATGCAAATTACGGTGGTATCTCAAACGTCAAATGCTGTAACAACTATTCCTAGTTCGTTAACTACCAATGTGTCTTATTTACCGAGTCAGGCAAACATTACTCGTACAGTAAGATTTACTGCAGATAGCGCGATGGTAATGGATGGACCTTTTTATTTTAATGGCAACTCATTTGATATGATGCGTATTGATTATGAAATTCCATTAAACAACATTGAGATTTGGAAAATAGTAAACGAAACCATGGTGGCACATCCTTTTCATATTCATGATGTTCAGTTTTTCTTAATTGACAGAAGCGGAAATTTACCAAGTGCAGAAGAGAGCGGAAGAAAAGATGTGGTGTTAGTTCCTTCGGGAGACTCTGTAATGTTTATTACCAAGTTTGAAGATTTTGCAGATACGGTT
Source organism: Bacteroidia bacterium (assembly GCA_035439445.1). Lineage (GTDB taxonomy): Bacteria > Bacteroidota > Bacteroidia > B-17B0 > Aurantibacillaceae > UBA4416. Next base: position 24,663 of record DAORKG010000043.1, on the reverse strand, counting down.
GTGCCATTCATGTATCACTGTCATATTTTAATGCATGAAGATGATGGTATGATGGGGCAGTTTATAGTAAAACCTTTGCTCACGGGTATTCGTAAAACAGACATCAATAATATATTTTTACTGTATCCAAATCCGGCAACTTCTGAACTTCATATTGAATTAAAAAATAGCAAAACATCACCTTATCAAATTACCATTTCAGATATTACAGGAAAGATAATTTACAAGGATAAAAATTCAACTATTATTAATACATCAGATTTTGCAAAAGGAATGTATGTATCAGAAATAGAACAAGACGGAAACCATTATCATGAAAAAATCATGATAGAATAAATTTAAAAAACACAAACTATGAAAACGTTAAATATTTTAATATTAGCCGTCATCTTTTCATTAAAGATTCAGGCACAAACAACTATTACAACAACTACAATTACGGTAAAAGGAAATTGTGGCGAATGCAAAGATCGTATCGAAAATGCAGCTGATATCAAAGGTGTAAAGAATGCTACCTGGGAAGAAAAAACACAGGTGCTTTCGGTGACTTACGATTCGCAAAAAGTAAGTTTGGCTCAAATAGAAGAAGCCATTGCCAAGGCGGGACATACCACTACAAATAAAGTGGCTGATACCAAGTCGTATAAAAAATTACCCGACTGTTGTAAATACGAACAGGGAGCTTGTAAGGAAAAATAGTAAAATGAATGCTACTTTGATATTAGAAGAAGTTAAAGGAATTGTATTTCTTTAACAGGCATATTATTTTTTTAATTAAATTATGTTATAAATTTGTAATAGAAATTATAGTTTTGAAAAAGAGTGTTTTAAATATATTTGTATCTCTAGTAGCACTAATTTATGTGTTTTCTACAGTTGGTGTATCTGTAATTTCACATTACTGCGGAGGAGAATTAGAGGAGATTTCAATATACTCTAAGTCCACGTCTTGTTGTGATGTAGAAGATGTTGAGCTTGAAAAATCTGATTGTTGCAAGAATGAAATTGTTCATGTTGCTTTTCAAAAAGATTTCACATTTTATACGTTAGTTAAAAATATTAAAGCTCCGTTAAACGAGCTTTTTATTTTAAATCCTCAACTTAGCTCTAAAGTATTAAAATATTCTGTTTCTGATTATTCATTAGCTGATAAAAAAATACATCCGCCTAATCTTATTCAACAAGATATTGTTTCCTCTAGTGTAATTAGAATTTGATTTAAGTATGTCACTTCGATAATATTTGCTTTTTCTGCAAATTAATATCTAGAAGTGTTTTTTTAATTTCTTGATTAATCCCGATAGCTTTTGGGCTTTTTAAGAAGCAGAAAAAACACGATAATCGACAATATTATTTATCAAACTACTAATAAAAAACAAAATGAAAACAATCATCATCATATTTATAGGTTTAATCTTTACCTTAAAGATTCAAGCTCAATCAACAATCATAACATCTACATTATCTGTAAAAGGGAATTGTGGAGAATGTAAGGAACGCATAGAAAATGCCGCCGATATAAAAGGAGTGAAAAGTGCTACTTGGGATGAAAATACTCATGTAGCTCAAATAACTTATAATACTGAAAAGGTATCACTTAATAGTATAGAAACGGCTATAGCAAAAGCTGGATACGAAACTGAAAATATAAAGGCTGATACTTCTGCTTATGAAAAATTGCCTCAGTGTTGTAAATACAATCATAATAAACATAATAATTAAACGTGTTTGTTATGAGAAAATTAGTAATTACCCTTGTAGGGATTGTTTTTGCTTTACATAGTATAGGGCAAGTAAAAGGTAGAGTAGTAGAGATTTCTTCAAATAAGAAAGATACAACCGTATTACCCGGTGTTACTGTATTTTGGCTAAATACATCTATTGGAACTATAACAGATATGAATGGATTATTTTCAATTCCTTCATCGTCTGTAACTAATCAATTAATTATAACTTCTGTGAGTTATAAAAGCGATACGTTAACGATAAAAGACACCACTCATTTTTTATCTATCAGATTAAAAGGTGGTGTAGATTTAAATGAAGTAGAAGTCGTTTATGAAACAACCGGTACTGAGCTTTCATACATGAACGCCATAAAAATGGAAACATTAAACGAACGTTCGTTAATGAAAGCAGCTTGTTGTAATTTATCGGAAAGTTTTGAAACCAATCCAAGTGTAGATGTGAATTTTGCAGATGCGGTGACGGGAACCAAGCAAATTCAAATGTTAGGTTTATCAGGGCAGTACGCGCAAATCACCAAAGAAAACATGCCTTATATGCGAGGTTTGGCTAATGGATATGGTTTAAGTTTTGTTCCGGGAACCTGGATTCAATCAATTCAATTGAGTAAAGGAGCAGGTTCGGTAGTAAATGGTTATGAGAGTTTAACAGGACAAATCAATACCGAATTGCAAAATCCTGAAACCTCTGATAAACTAAATTTTAACGCTTACTTAAATCAAAATGCCCGTAATGAGTATAATCTGAATGTAAAACATCGCTTCAATGATAAATTTGCAGTAGGATTATTATCTCATGCCAATTTCAATCCAATGGCTGAAGACTTGAATAAAGATGGTTTCGCCGATATTCCAACCGGTAAGCAATATAACTTTATGAATAAATATGCTTACAATTCGGGCAAAGGATTTGAAGCGCAATTTGGCGGGGGGTATTTAGAGGATATTCGTGAAGGAGGACAATTAAAGTCTCTACAAAAAAACGATTCAGATACCTTGCCTTATTATTTAATTGGAATTAAAAATAAAAAATGGGAATTATATAGTAAAACAGGATTTGTATTTCGTAAGAAACCTGGCACCAGTATGGGCTTGCAACTCTCTTATTTAAACCACGATCAAACCAATCATTATGGTTTAAATAACTACACAGGCTTACAAAAAACATTTTATGCCAATTATATATTTCAGGGAATTATTAAAACAACCGATAATACCTATAAAATTGGAGCTAGTTACATGAATGACAATGTAACGGAAACCTATCGTTTATTTAAATTTAATCGTGATGAAAAAGTGGCGGGAGCCTTTGCTGAATTTGCTCATAACAAAGGAGAGAAATTTAATTTGGTTGCCGGTTTAAGAGCAGATTATCATAATTATTATGGATTGTTTTTTACACCACGCTTGCATATGCGTTATGCCTTAAAAGGTAGCAAAACCGTATTTAGAATTAGTGGTGGACGCGCCTTAAAAACAGCAAACGTCTTAGCGGAAAATACTTCTTTAATGGCAACCTCAAGAGATTGGATCATTATACCAAGTGATTTAACCATGCCTTATGGTTTAAAACCGGAAACAGGTTGGAACTATGGTTTTAATTTTACTCAAAAAATGAAATTAAATTATAAAGATGCATACGTAACCGTTGATTTATATCGCACTGATTTTACACAACAAGTGGTAGTAGATGTGGATGCTAATACACAGCAAGTATTGTTTTATAATTTAAAAGGCCCATCGTTTTCAAACACTGCTCAAATTGAATTTGGCTGGGAAATACGCAAACGATTGAATATTAAAACAGCCTATCGTTATGTAGATACCAAAGTAAATTACCAATCAGGTTTAATGCAAAAAGCGTTGGTATCTATGCACAGAGCCTTTGTGAATTTAAGTTACGAAACCAAAAACAAACATTGGTTGTTTGATGCAACGCTTCAATACAATGGTAAAAAACGTTTACCTCAAACACACACAAATCCTGGCGAGTACCAACGAGCAACCTATTCGCCGGATTTTTATAATGTGTTAGCACAAATTACCTATGTTACTAAAATTAAAAAAGCCGATTTTAATGTGTATGTAGGAGTTGAAAATGCTTTAGATTATAAACAAGCAAATCCAATTGTAGCTAGTGATGCGCCATTTAATAAATACTTTGATGCCAGTATGGTATGGGGGCCTATTTACGGGCGAATGATGTATGTTGGTTTGAGGTATAAGATAAAGTAAGGCTTGTTCTATTCCCCCTTCGAAGGGGGTACCTGAAAGGTGGGGGATGTGGTACTAAAACATCCCTCCCCCTGCGGGGACTCCCTTCAAAGGGAGAAATGGATTTCCACTTCGATTCAACTAAAAAATACTTGCATATTTTTTTGCACTTCCGCATACATTGTTATGCTAAGAAGTGATTGTACTTTATTCATAAAGGAAAAAAAATCCTAATGCTTTTTCTTTTTCTTGGTATGATTAAAGCTAGGGCAGGTATCGCACTTGTTTTTGCCTCTAAATAAAAAACAACTGGAAAGCATCAGAGAACTGCTTAATGCAATAACAATTAGGTAAATAGCCTTAGTACGAATCATATTGACGAATTTACGAATATTTGACTTAAAAAGCTTTATATACTCTAAAATATCTGCCTGATTTATTGTCAAATAGCTGTTAATATCATTTGACTTTTGAGTCCTAAAAAACATTAAAAAACTTAAATTTGTGTATGAACTCAAATGAACAGTTTTTAAAAGAGGAATATATTCCACTTTTACAACAATTATCCGATAACGAAGTAGGATTATGGGGTGTTTTATCTCCACAAGGAATGATAGAACACATGACAGATGCTTTTGCAAATGCCTATGGCAGAATTAAATTACCGGCGCAAACACCGGAAGCTATTTTGCCAAAAGTGAGAGCCTTTGCTTTAAGCGAAACTCCTTTCAAAGAAAATACTAAAAATGTATTAATGAGCGAAGAGCCCGCACCATTGAGAAATAACTCAATGACGGAAGCTATTTGGGAATTGGAAAAAGAAATCAAAGCGTTCATGGATTATTATTCATCTAATCCCGATTCAAAAAACTTAAATCCATTTTTTGGTGAGTTTAATTACGAAGAGTGGCTGCATCTATTAAACAAGCACGCCAAACATCATTTAAAACAATTCAATTTACTATAAGCATGGATCAGCACAGAGGAAGAAATAACAGACATAACGAGGATAATTTAGAAAACTTGATTTTCGGTACTCGTGCTGTTATCGAAGCAATCAATGCCGGTAAGGAAATTGATAAAATTATTATTCAAAAAGGTTTATCTAATCAATTGTATAGCGAATTGCGCAAAGCGATTAAGGATTTAGATATTCCCATTCAAATAGTTCCGCCAGAAAAAATTAATCGTATCACCTCTAAAAATCATCAGGGTGTTTTAGCGTTTGTATCTCAAATAACCTATTACGATGTAGAAGATGTATTAACAGATGTTTTTGAAAAAGGAAAAACACCTTTAGTATTAATTTTAGATAGAGTAACCGATGTGCGTAATTTTGGAGCTATTGCTCGTAGTGCAGATTGTGCAGGAGTTGATTTCATCATCATACCTAGTCGTGGTGCTGCACAAATTAATGCGGATGCTGTAAAAACAAGTGCAGGTGCATTAAACAGAATGAAAGTTTGTAGAGTAGACAATTTAAAAAACACAATTGACTATTTAAAAGAATCTGGATTACAAATTATTGCTTGTCATGAAAAAACAGAGAGCTATCACTTTAATGCAGATTTAACCAAACCAACTGCCATTATTATGGGCTCTGAAGAAAACGGGATCTCTAGTGAATATTTAAAACGTAGCGATATGCAAGTGAAGATTCCGATGGTGGGAAATATTGCATCATTAAATGTGTCGGTTGCCACAGGTATTATTTTATTTGAAGCAGTTAAACAACGATTATAAAATCAACGCTCAAGACCTGAAAGGTTTCAAAAACCTTTCAGGTCTGCATGAGAAACATGAAAACAATAGAAGACATACAAGAACGAAAACTTTTAAAAGAGTGTAAATTTAAAACCGCTCGTTCTGGTGGTGCCGGCGGACAAAACGTCAACAAAGTTGAAACGAAAGTAGAGTTGTGGTTTAATATCGCAGAATCTGAATTATTAACGGATGAAGAGAAAGAAATACTACTTTATAAACTACATAAGAAGTTAGAAAAAGAAACAACGATTCATTTACAAGAGCAAACGGATAGAACTCAATTAAAAAATAAAGAATTGCTCAAAGAGAAATTTTATAAATTAATTCTTTCAGGATTTAAAACAGTAAAGCCTCGTAAACCAACTAAAGTTAGTAAAGCAGTAAAAGCAAAACGTTTAGAAAATAAACGTATAAAAGGAGAAATTAAACAATTAAGAAGAAAAATAATATAAATAATTACGAATCCAATACGAATTTACGAATCTGGATTTTGAGCAGCTTCGATTCGTATATTCGTATGAAATTTGTAATCACTAGATAAAAGTTATGCCAAAAATATTGATCATAGACGACGAAAAAGCTATTCGCAGAACAATTAAAGAAATTTTAGAGTTCGAGAAATATAATGTTGACGAAGCAGAAGATGGTCAACAAGGTTTAGATATGGCACTTAAAGGAAATTATGATGTAATTTTAAGTGATATCAAAATGCCTAAACTAGACGGAACAGAACTGCTGAACAAGTTAATGGCACATGGCACAGAATCATCATTAATTATGATGAGTGGGCATGGTAATATTGAAACAGCTGTTGATGCAGTAAAAAAAGGTGCTTTTGATTACTTAGCTAAACCAATCGATTTAAATCGTTTGTTGGTAACCATTCGTAATGCAATGGATAAAACCTCTTTAGTAACGGAAACCAAAATCTTAAAAAAGAAAATCAATAAATCTTATGAAATGATTGGTGATTCAAAAGCCTTGAATAACATTAGAGAGATGATAGAAAAAGTAGCACCAACTGATGCGCGTGTTTTAATTACAGGAAGTAATGGAAGTGGTAAAGAATTAGTAGCTCGCGAAATTCATAATAAAAGTAGTCGTGCTAATGCTCCTTTAATCGAGGTAAACTGCGCTGCTATACCAAGTGAGTTAATTGAGAGCGAATTGTTTGGGCACGAAAAAGGAGCCTTTACAAGTGCCGTGGCTACTCGTAAGGGTAAATTTGAATTAGCAGAAGGTGGTACTATATTCCTAGATGAAATTGGAGACATGAGTCTATCAGCTCAAGCAAAAGTATTACGTGCTTTGCAAGAAAATAAAATTACAAGAGTAGGAGGTGATAAAGAAATTAAAGTAGATGTTAGGATTATTGCTGCTACCAATAAAGATTTGAAAAAGGAAATCGAAAAAGGAGAATTCAGAGAAGATTTATTTCATCGCTTAAGCGTGATTCCTATTCAGGTGCCATCACTAAATGATCGTAAAGAAGATATTCCTGCATTAGCAGAACATTTTATTAATTTAATTTGTACAGATTACGGAATGCCGGTTAAAACAATTACTAAAGCAGCATTAACGGAATTACAAAAGAAAGATTGGACAGGAAATATCCGTGAATTTAGAAATGTGATTGAACGTCTAATCATTTTATGTGGTAAAGAAATTACAGATAAAGACGTAAAACAGTTTGCCTAAGTTGAAAAAAACTATTCTTATATTATTTTCTTGCTTGTTGTTATTTTCATGTAATACCAAGCCTTCTTTAGAGGAGGAGTCTGATATGTGTAAGGATTATTCTCCTAACGCTATTGAACAAGCAAATTGGTTTATAGGTTCTTGGCAAAATAGGTCAAATGATGGTTTATTCAAAGAAGTTTGGAAATATATGAACGACTCTCTTTACAAAGGAGAAAGTTATATTCTGCAAAATAATGATACGGTATTCTATGAATCGATTGATATAGAAAAACAAAATAACGAATGGTGTTATACAGTAAGTGTAAAAGGACAAAATAAAGAAGAGCCTGTTTCTTTTAAACTAACATCCTTATCTCCCAATCAATTAGTATTTGAAAATCCAACACATGATTTTCCAACTAAAATTACCTATTTAAAAATTTCGGATGATTCTATAGTTGCTTCTATTTCTGGTTTAATTGCCGGAAAAGAAAAAATAGAACAATTTCCAATGAAAAAAGTAAAATAAAAATGCAAAAAACAACCGAAGCCGATTCATACTACAATAATCTTGAAACCATGAGTGTTCAGGAATTATTAATGAATATGAATAAAGAAGATAAAACTGTTCCATTAGCCGTTGAGAAAGCTATTCCTCAAATTGAAAAACTAGTGGAAGTAATTGTAGTTAAGATGCAATTAGGTGGACGATTATTTTATATGGGTGCTGGCACAAGCGGAAGATTAGGAATATTAGATGCCAGTGAATGTCCGCCAACATATGGAATTGAGCATGGAAGAGTGGTGGGTTTAATTGCAGGTGGAGACACGGCTATTAGAAAGGCTGTTGAGTTTGCAGAAGATGACGTAAACCAAGGTTGGATAGATTTGCAAGAATATCAAATTAATCATAACGATGTTGTAGTTGGTATTGCAGCTTCTGGCACAACACCTTATGTGATTGGAGCTTTAGAATTTTGTAACAAAAATAATATTGAAACCGGTTGTATAGTATGCAACAGTGGTTCACTAGTAGCTGCTGTTTCTAAATATCCAATTGAAGTAGTAGTAGGGCCGGAGTTTGTAACCGGTTCAACCAGAATGAAATCGGGTACAGCACAGAAGTTAGTGCTGAATATGATTTCTACTTCTGTGATGATTAAGTTAGGAAGAGTGAAAGGAAATAAAATGGTGGATATGCAATTGAGCAACCATAAATTAGTAGATAGAGGAACTCGCATGGTGATGAAGAATACCGGTTTAGAAGATTATGAACAAGCAAAAAAATTGTTATTAAAACATGGCAGTGTAAGAAAAGCAACGGAGAGTTATATTAATAAATAAAGATCTGATTGAATATTTAATAAATTCCTCCTTTGAAGGAGATGTCCGCAGGACGGAGGATGTAAATAGAACATAAACAGAATAAAATGCCTGAACAAAAAAATAATCCTTTACACGGTAAAACTCTTCAAATGATATTGGAAGAGTTGGTTCTTCGTTATCGTTGGGAAGGATTAGCTTACCATATTGATATTAATTGTTTTAAATCAAATCCAAGTATCAAATCCAGTTTAACCTTTTTGAGAAAGACACCTTGGGCAAGAAAGAAAGTTGAAGATTTATATATTCAAATGATTGAAAATCAATAGCTTTTATATTTGCTAAAAAATGTTATTTTAATAATAGTTGTATTGTTCAACTATATCTTTGAAACAATACTTCAGTTCAATTGTATTATATAAAACTAAATTTAAAACCAATAAACTATGTTATTAAACAAAATCAAAACATTTACAGGAGCTATTGCTTTTGCAGCTCTTACAACAACTTCTTTAAGTGCACAATTAAAAGTGCCAGCTCCAAGTCCACTACAAACTGTAAAACAAGCTTTTGCATTGTCTGACATTACAATTGAATATTGTCGTCCAAGCGCAAAAGGCCGTGTTGTTTTTGGTGATGTTGTTTCTTTTGGAAAAGTATGGCGTACCGGAGCTAATGGTTCCACTAAAATTACGTTTGGCGAAGATGTAAAAGTAGAAGGTACCGAAGTAAAAGCTGGTACTTATGCATTATACTCAGTTCCTAATAAAGATAGTTGGGAGTTGATGTTATATAAAGATTTAACCTTAGGTGGTGATGTTGCAGAATACAAAAAAGAAAATGAAGTATTACGTTTTACTGTTAAGCCAACTGCTTTAACTGAGAAAGTTGAAACATTTGAAATTAATGTGGCAGATATAACATCTACTTCGGCTAATATCGAGTTATCTTGGGAAAAAACACGTGTTGCTTTTAAAGTAACAGCTGATATTGATTCTAAGATTATGAAAACAATTGAGTCAACGGTTATGAAAGATAATCGTCCTTATTACCAAGCTGCTTCTTACTATTATGAAAATGATAAGGATTTAAAATTAGCTTCTGAGTGGATTGACAAAGCTATTGCAAATAATCCTAAAGCATATTGGGTAGTTTTATTGAAAGCAAAAATCCAATTTAAGGCAAAAGATTTAAAAGGGGCTGTTGTTACTGCTGAACAAGCAAAAGCTTTAGCTACAGCAGAGCAAGATGATGCTTATATTAAAATGGCAGATAAAATCATTGCAGACTGTAAAAAATAATTTACGAACTAATTGATATAAAAAAATCCCGCTTCATGCGGGATTTTTTTATTTAGTAACTATTCGTTTATTGATAATGAATTGAATGCAATAAGCAAATGCCATTACTAATAAACAACCAATGACATTTAACCACAAAAATGCTGTTAAGTCAGTTATCCAAGCGAAAACAATAAAAGCTTCTGCAAGAATAGCCGCATAAAAAACGGCTTTACCATTAATATTCTTCATATAAAAAGCCACTAAGAAAATCCCTAAAATAGTTCCATAAAATAAAGAGCCTAAAATATTCACAGCTTCTATTAAATTCCCTAATTTGCTGGCATACAAGGCTACAATCACACAAAAAACGCCCCATCCAACTGTAGCCCATCTTGATGCTGATAAATACGTTTTATCACTTTCTTCCTTTTTGAAAATGCGTTTATAAAAATCAACAACTGTTGTGGAGGCTAATGAATTTAAACCACTGGCGGTTGACCCCATAGATGCTAAAAAAATTATGGCAATTAATAACCCTATTACTCCTACTGGTAATTGTTGTGTAACAAAGGTTAAGAAGATATAGTTTGTATCATTGGTATCTGCTTTAGGATTATTTTTTTCCATTAAGCTTGTTACCTGTTTTCGTATCTCATTACTTTTTTTATCGGCTTGTTGAACTTTAATTCTTGCCTCATTAATAGCGGTTTCATTATCAGCATGAATCGCATTTACTAAAGAATTTACCTGAATTTGTTTTTCTTGGTGTGCAATAGTGTAGGCTTGTTCTAACTGTTTGTATTCTGATTTGTAAGTGCTATTTTCAATTCGGTTAATTTCTACTTTATTGAAAAAAATGGGAGCTTGATGAAACTGATAGAATGTAAATACCAATACACCAATTAATAATATAAAGAATTGCATCGGAATTTTAATTAAGCCATTCATTACTAATCCCAAACGACTTTGTGCAATTGACCTTCCTGTTAAATATCTTCCTACCTGTGATTGATCGGTTCCGAAATAAGATAATTGTAAGAAGAAACCTCCAATAATCCCCGACCAAATGTTATAGCGATTATTTACATCAAATGTTGTATCAATAGCATTGAGTTTTTCCATTTTACCTGCGATGTGCAGCGCATCCGTAAAGCTTACATTTTCTGGTAATAAATGAACTACCATGTATGCTGCTAAAAATAATCCGGCAAAAATGATACTCATTTGAAATAATTGCGTATAAGAAACCGCTTTTGTTCCGCCATAAACGGTGTAAGTAATTACTAAAAAACCATTTGCTATAATTGTATACGAAATATCGATATTTAAGATGGTAGATAAAATAATAGCTGGCGCATAAATGGTTATTCCTGTTGAAAGACCACGTTGTAATAAAAATAAAAAAGCAGTCAATGAGCGTGTTTTATTGTCAAATCGTTTTTCTAAAAATTCATAAGCCGTGTATACATTTAGTTTATGAAAAATTGGAATGAACGTGATACATAGCACAACCATCGCCAATGGCAAACCAAAATAAAACTGTACAAATCTCAATCCATCACTATAACCTTGTCCCGGAGCCGATAAAAATGTGATAGCACTTGCTTGGGTTGCCATAACAGATAAGCCAACATGATACCAAGGCAATTGTCTGTCTGCTAATAAATAACCTTCAATGTTTTTTGCACCACGGCTCTTCCAAACACCATAAGCAATGATGGATAATAAAGTTATGCTTAATACTAACCAATCTAAAGGGCTCATTTATAATACTGTGTGAAAAAGTAAAGAGAAATAATAATAATAATCAAAACGCCAATAACCAGGGTGTATACGTTACGCCATGATTTTAAGATTGGTGATTTTTCTTCTTCTAGATTATTCATTGTAAATTAATAGGTACGCGGATAAAACTGATTAGGCGGATTCTCACAGATTTTTATTATTAGTGTTGATTAATTTATGTTTAATTGGTAAATGTGAATTTTTTATTGTCGTTTGTAGATACTTTTCTTTTGAAAGCAGCTCGTTTACCAAAATTAAATAATAAACCTACTTCTATTTCGGTTGCTTTAAGGTAATTAAATAATTGGACTTCATGTTCGGAAGCTAATGATTCACAAGATTTAAGTTCTAAAATGATTTTATCATTTACTACAATGTCAGCGAAGTATTCACCAACGATGGTATCTTTAAAATACACTTTGATTATTTTTTGAGATTCAACTTTAAAACCTCTACTTTTTAATTCAAGAAGCATCGCGTTTTCATATACTTTTTCTAAGAATCCATAACCAAGTTCATTGTATACAAAGTAATATGTACTAATTATTTCCTCAGTAATATTTTTATGTAATAACGATTCCGAATTATTTTCTGTATTCATTCTAATGTTTTTTATAATTACTATCCGTCTTATTCTATTTAATCCGTGTTCCTATTTATTTAGTTCGTCTAGAACTCATAATTTTATCTGCATAAATCAGTCTAATCCGCTAAATCCGTGTTCCTATTAAATAAACTACTGTTTATTCTCGGGTAAACTCAATAAATTCACAAACAAACGGTAAGCACCCGGAATACCGGCAGGCAATTCTCTAAAGAAAACTAATCCGGTATATACAAAATTTCCCTTACCGTATTTACCAATAATTAGGCTGCCATCACTTGATTTTTCATCAGGATCTTTCATGCTAAAAATAGTTTCGTATTGCTTGTCAATTTCAGTGGCAAAGTAAATTCCTCGTTCTTGAATCCAACCATCAAAATCTTTTTGAGTAATTTGATTTGGAAAGTTTAATGCCGGATGTTTTTCGTTACTGAAAACAACTTCTGCTTTTTCATCTGTAACTCGGTCTCTCGAAATAGTGAATGGATATGGACCAATATTAGCCTTCACTGGACCAATGCGGTTATTCGTATTGTACTGTACAATTAAATTTCCACCATTTTTTACGTATTCCATTAATTTAGGATAATGAACTTGCAATCTATCATTAGTATTATAAGCGCGCACACCAGATACAATGGCATTATATTTAGATAAGTTTTCGTTACTTAATAATTCATCCGTTAATATCGTAACGTTATAACCAATTTGTTTTAAGCAAGCGGGTACATCATCTCCTGCGCCTGGAATATATCCAATGTTAGTTCCACTTTTCTTTAAATCGATATTTACTAATCCGGCTTCAGCTTCACTCAAAATAAATTGATAAGGAATATGATCGTATTCAATACGCTTAATACTTTTATTATAAGACGTATTGTTTATTACAACAGAAGCTTGTAATTGTCCGTTATTTGCATTTTTGTCTGCAATAATGGTTGCTTCTATAATGGCTTCATCTCCTTTGTTATTTAATTTGAATTCGGGATTTTTAATCGAAATATTCCAGCCGGCACTTCCTTTTAATTCAAGTGTGCCATTTATATTAGCCGTATTTGCTTTAATGGTAATAGAAATTGTTTTAGGAGTGGCATCTGTAAAGACGAATACTTTTTCAGGAATGTTAACTGTTGCAGGAGGTAATATTTCAAACGGACGATAAATTTCACCTTTTACAGGGTCAGTAAACTTATAGATTAATGGACGTTCAATTTTTAAATTCAAATCTAAAATAGAGATATTAAAAATAAGTTTAGTAGTTGATTCGTTTTCTGGTTTACCTATTAAATCAGAATTAGTAACTGTATATATACCGATATCATGTTTTTGATTTAACCAATAAGGATTTGAAAACGATAATGAAGTAGATAATTTTTCTTTTCGTTTAAAGGTGTATAATTCATTCGCTTTTAAAGGTAAAGCTGTTGTTGTATCGCTATTTAAATAGGATATACTATTTAGCTTTACGTTGTTTTTATTACGATTTACGATTTGAGTTGTTATAGCAACATCTTGTCCGGATATACCAATATAATCAGCAGTAGATGCTTCTATCCATAAACCGGAACAAGCTAATAAAAGATTTTCTGCCTCTTTTAATTTTTGGTTTTTCCAGTAACGTAAATTATCGTTGCTATCATCTAAAGTTTGTATTTGTTTGTAAATGGCAACTAATGCGCTAATACTATTCTCAGGTGATTGAACATTAAATTGTTTAATGCAATTTTCAATTAGTTTTTGAGTTTTATCTTGTCCTTTAAACTTTGACCAGTTCGTATGAATGCCTTCAAATAAATCTGTTTTTACACTATCTCCCTTTAATTGTTTGAAATATTCAATGTTAGAACCTCTTTGTTTAGCTGACCCAAATCCTTGACTTTTATGACAAGAACGACTCTCTGCAGCAATTTCGCCGTAGCTTTTCCCTAATAAGGGATTAAATACACCTACATCTATTTTTAATTGATTAGGAGCAGTGGTGTTAGTTGTTCCAAAATTAAATGTGTTCCAAAAAATACGTTTAGCTTGCCATACTTGAACAGATTTTAATTGTTCAGGAAAACGTTTTGGGTCGGCAGCTGCCTCAAATGCTTCAAGAGCTAACATGGCAGATGCCGTGTGATGTCCGTGTCCACCTTCGCCAGTTGTTGGAAAACGACAAATAATCACCTCTGGTTTAAATTTTCTAATTGTTAAAACTACATCAGCCAAAATACTGTCTTTGTTCCAAAAGGTAAAGGTTTCTTCAGGGGTCTTTGAATACCCGAAATCGTTGGCTCTTGTAAAAAATTGTTCGGCGCCATCTATTTTTCTGGCGGCGAGTAATTCTTGTGTTCTTATTAAACCCAATGGTTCGCCTTGTTCTTTACCAATTAAATTTTGCCCACCATCACCTCGTGTTAATGATAAATAACCTGTTCGTAGTTTTTTTTCGTTGGCTAAATATCCCAATAAACGTGTATTCTCGTCATCAGGATGTGCTGCTACGTATAGGACACTGCCAACTGTATTTAATTTCTTTAAACCCTGAATAATGTCGGCAGAGTTTTGAGCTAAGCTCGATATATATCCAAATAAAGGAAGGACAAGAAGTAAGAGTTGTTTTTTCATAATCATTAATACAAGATTTTGAAGATAAGAATTTATGTGTCAATTAAAATAGTTATCAATTGTTAATTTGAATCTTTATAAAAGACAAATTAAATCCTATTTTTGTTTTGTATAATGAAAAAAGAATTCAATATAAACGAAATGACGGATGGTATTTTATCATCAAACATTTCTTATGTAAGTAAGGCAATTACTTTAGTTGAATCGACAAAGCTTGAACACCAAGAACAAGCACAGAAAATCATTAACGCTATTATCAAGCATAGTGGCAATTCTTTTCGGTTAGGAATTACAGGTGTACCAGGTGTAGGGAAGAGTACATTTATTGAAAGCTTTGGTTTAGAAGTTATCAATCGCGGTCATAAATTAGCTGTATTGGCAATTGATCCTAGTAGCCAGTTAAGTAAAGGGAGTATTTTAGGAGATAAAACAAGAATGGAACAATTGTCTATTCACCCTAAAGCTTTTATTCGTCCTTCGCCAAGCTCAGGTAGTTTAGGAGGAGTAGCTCGTAAAACAAAAGAGAGTATTATTATTTGCGAAGCGGCCGGCTACGATTATGTATTTATTGAAACCGTTGGAGTAGGGCAAAGCGAAACAGCTGTTCATCAATTAACGGATTTCTTTTTATTGTTGATGTTGGCAGGAGCCGGTGATGAATTGCAAGGTATTAAACGTGGTATCATGGAAATGGCAGATGGTATGGTGATTACCAAAGCTGATGGATTGAATATTGATAAAGCGAAATCAGCACGTGCTGAGTATGCAAGAGCGTTGCATTTATTTCCTCCAACTGAGAGTAATTGGATTCCGGAAGTGTTAACTTGTTCAAGTACAGAAAATAAAGGGATTAAAGAAGTGTATGATATGATTGATAAATACAAGCGTCATACAAAAGCTAATCATTTTTTTGAAACGAAGCGTGCCAATCAAACCAAACAATGGTTGCATCAAACCATTAATGATACCTTGATAGAACGTTTTTATGCTAATCCAACTATTAAAGAAGAGATTTTAAAAATAGAGAAACAACTAGAACAAAATTTAATAAATCCATATCAGGCAGCGATGGATTTATTTAAGAAATTATAAAACTGACCTTGCAAAAAAAAAGAATCATAGTTTCCGTTATTAATGATTTGGTAACCGACCAAAGAGTAGCTCGAACCTGTTCTGTTTTATTTGAATTGAACTATAAAGTTCTATTAGTTGGCCGCAAACAAAAAGCTTCTAAACCATTAGAAAAAAGAGATTACGATTGCAAACGCATGAAGTTGTTATTTGAACAAGGTCCTCAATTTTATTTGTTCTTTAATATTCGTTTATTTTTTGTGTTACTGTTCACTAAAGCAGATGTGTTATTAGCTAATGATTTAGATACATTATTGCCAAACTATTTAGTATCAAAGTTAAAAGGTATTCCTTTGATTTACGATAGTCATGAGATTTTTTGTGAAGTACCGGAGCTACAAAACAATCCAGCTAAAAAACGTATTTGGGAAAAGTTAGAAGAATGGATTGTTCCTAAATTAAAGTATTGCATCACAGTCAATCAAAGCATCGCTAATTACTTTACAGATAAGTATAAAGTCCCATTTATTTTTGTGAGGAATATTCCTAATTATTCCAAAATTCAAAATTTAAAATCTCGTACAGAACTGAATTTACCAATAGGTAAAAAAATAATTATTCTTCAAGGAGCAGGAATAAATGTACAACGTGGAGCAGAAGAGTTAGTGGAGGCATTTCAGTATTTGGATGAAAATTATTTGTTATTAATTATCGGAAGTGGAGATGTGATTCATCAATTAAAAGAAAACGTAATTAAACTTCAGCTACAATCTAAAATAAAATTTATTGATAAAATCCCTGCTTTAGAATTAATGCATTATACATCTAATTCAAATTTAGGAGTTACGATTGATAAGGATTCTAACATGAATTATCATTTTTCATTACCTAATAAAGTATTTGATTATATGCATGCCGGTATTCCTATTTTAGCAACTAAACTTCCTGAAATTGAGAGTTTGGTAAATGCATATCGTATTGGAGTGTTTATTCAAAATCACGATCCAAAACATATTGCTGGTCAAATTCAAGAATTTTTAAATAGTAAAGAGTACTTAGAATATAAAAGTAATACGGTGATAGCTGCTGTTGCAAATAACTGGAAATCTGAGAAACAAAAATTGGTGAAGCTATTCAATGAAATTTCTTAATAGATGTGTTTCTGATATTCATTGAAATTGAAGAGTAGATTTCTCTGTTAAAAAACATTAATTTTCGGCTATTTTACTTGAAACTAAATATATTAGCCATCAACTTGACTTGAGGAGCTTTTATTTTGATTCAAGTATTGTACTTAATTTTACAAACTTTTTTTTAATGGATTCCATATGAACAGAAAGAAAATAGAATTTAGTAAACTGATCATAGCGTCCATATTGATAGGTATTCTTTGTGCTTTTTTAGGAGACACACTTAAGATTTTGACAGAAAAATATGAATCCAGATTGTTTTCTATAGGAGAACACAATAAATTGTTTTTTATTTTATTCCCATTAACCGGTTTTTCACTCATTTATTTTTTGAGACAATATTTGTTTAATAAACGTGAAAATAAAGGTATCAAAGAAATTTATGATAGTCTAAAAACTCGTCACAACGACCTTCCTATTTATAAAATCCCTTCTCATTTTATAAACGGATTAATTACAATTGTTTTTGGAGGTTCTACAGGTATTGAAGTTTCTACCGTTGTCGCTTCAGCAAGTATAGGTTCCGCATCACAAAAAAAAGGAGGAATTCACAATATTTACCGAAAAGAGTTAATTTGTGCGGGAGTGGCCGCCGCCGTCACAGTATTATTTAATAGCCCCATCGCAGGTGCATTATTTGCCTTGGAAGTAATTTTTAAAAGATTACATGCTACTGCTATTATTACTATAGGTTTATCTGTTTTAACAGCATGGGGATTTAATTATTTGATGGACGCAGAACCATTATTCATTATTCATGTAGATCATTGGAATTTGTACGCAATCCCTTATTTTTTATTGCTGGGTATTTTAGCAGGAATTAATTCGGCTTATCTTACAAAATCTGTATTATTTTTTAAATCAAGATTTTTAAAAATCAACAAAAATTATAAAAGAATCATTTTAGGTTCACTATTAGTGAGTATTAGTATTTTGATTTTCCCACAGTTATATGGTGATGGATACCATACGATGAGAGATATGTTTAAATACCCCAACATAATGGTTTCAAATGCTTTTTTGTATACTATTATAGGCTTATTAATACTAAAACCTATTATCACATCTCTAACTTTAGCTTCAGGAGGAGATGGTGGTATTTTTGGCCCAAGTTTATTTATAGGTTCTTTTTTAGGATTATTAGTGGCGAGTATATTAAACCAGTTTTTTGATGCTCAGGTTATTCCAATTAACTTTATGGTAATTGGCATGGGAGCTGTTTTAAGCGCAAGTCTTCATGCTCCTTTTACAGCATTATTTCTTATATGTGGTTTAATGAATAATTATTCACTTTTTATTCCTGCCCTGATAGCTTGCTTGGTCTCAAAAATGACGGCTAAATTAATTTTACCATATACGGTTTATAATTATTCATCCGTTCAAGCAAAATAAATTATAATATTGAGAAATTAACATATGCCAATTAAACACATAAAAAGGAATTACAGAAAAGTAAAATTTGTGTTTTACAAAGAAACACTAATTGATAAAAAAGAACACTTTTTTACTTTTTTGGGAGCTTTTTTTGGAATAGGAATCATAGGATTTATTAATAGTAAGTATTTTGTTTTAAATGATAATTTATTTTTGATTGGATCTTTTGGTGCATCTTCCGTTTTAATTTATGGTGCAATTAATAGTCCTTTAGCTCAGCCTCGTAATTTAATCGGAGGTCATTTAGTATGTGCTGTTATAGGTGTAACAATCCATAAATTAATTCCAAATGAAATATGGCTTTCTTCTGCTCTAAGTGTATCATTATCGATAGTAATGATGCAAATTACCAAAACACTTCATCCGCCGGGAGGAGCGACTGCTTTAATAGCCAATATCGGTAGCGAAAAAGTTAGAAACTTAGGTTATATGTATGTTCTATCACCCGTGTTTACGGGGGTTATGATTTTATTTATTGTGGCATTAATATTCAATAATATCACTCCAAATAGAACTTATCCCATTAAAAAAAATTATAAACAACGATTACTTTTTGTATTTGGGTTAAAAAATA
Source organism: Bacteroidia bacterium (assembly GCA_035439445.1). Classification (GTDB taxonomy): domain Bacteria; phylum Bacteroidota; class Bacteroidia; order B-17B0; family Aurantibacillaceae; genus UBA4416. The sequence continues at coordinate 5,386 of DAORKG010000043.1, read as the reverse complement.
ATAAAAGATAAATTTGTCTTTTATTGTAAAAGGTTTTATATTTGCTATGTAATATTACTTACTATGTTTTCAAAAGCATGCGAATATGCCATCAGAGCCACAATATATATTGCGGTACAATCTAATCAGGATAATAGAGTGGGATTAAAAGATATTTCTAAAGAGATTGATTCTCCTGAGGCATTTACGGCTAAAATATTACAACAACTTTCAAAAAATGAGATTATTAACTCAATCAAAGGTCCAAATGGTGGTTTTGATATTGATAAAAAAGAAATGTCAAAAATAAAACTTAGTCATATTGTTATGGCTATTGATGGAGACGCAATTTATAAAGGCTGTGGTTTAGGATTTAAACAATGTTCCGACAAACAACCATGTCCGGTTCACGATAAATTTAAAGTAGTTAGAAATGAATTAAAAAATATGTTAGAAACTACCTCTGTCTTAGAATTATCGTTAGGCTTAAAAAATGGGTTAACATTTTTACATCGTTAAAAAAATTACAACAATAAAAGATATAAAGGTCTTAATATATTTAATTATCTAATCTAAAAAAAATGAACACATCAAAACAAACCCAAACAATTGTAAGAAATACCAAACATCAAGTATCATTTCAAAAAGGAATTGATACATGGTTTAATGAACAAGCTATAAAATTTGAAAAAGCCCGATTTTTTTGGATGGCTCTTTACATTACAGCCCAAAGTTGCCTAGGCTCAGTTGCCTGCGGGTTTATCCTTCAAAATAATGCCAATGCATTTATGTTAGGAACCTGTGCTGCTATAACAATGGCTAGTAATGCCGTATTTATAGCTTTAGGGCCTCCCAAATTATGTCTTACAGTGGTGTATTTAAGTTTTATATTAAATACCATTTTTATATTAATTAATATTTAATAGAGAGGAATTATTGTGAAATATTTTCTTGCTGATACTTAGAAAATGAACAGGTTGAAAAACGAAATATTGAACATTGAAGATATTAAGTTATTAGTGAACTTATTTTATGGTAAGGTGAGGGAAGATGATTTATTGGCATCTATTTTTAATGAAAAAATTCAAGATAGATGGCCGGTTCATTTGGAAAAAATGTATCGATTTTGGCAAACAGTTTTATTGGAAGAACATACTTATCATGGGAGTCCGTTTAAACCACATGCAGGATTGCCTCTGGAGCAACTACATTTCGATAGATGGATATATTTATTTTATCAAACGATAGATGACCATTTTGTTGGAGAAAAAGCGCAAGAAGCCAAGTGGCGCGCAGAAAAAATGGCAGAAATGTTTCACTATAAAATTCAACATTATAAAAATAACCCTAATTCGTTACTATTATGACTTGTGAAATAAAAGACCCATTATCCATTGCTTCTGTTTATTTATGGGTGGGATTTGTATGTGCCATTAGTTTTATGGAGTCTTGGCTAAAATTTAAAGCTCCCGGTGTGGATATACCAACGGGTTTAGGTATTGGTAGATTGGTGTTTAGCACCTTAAATAAGGTTGAATGGTTTTTTGCAGTAGCAATCGTGTTTAGTATGTTTATTTCTAAAAGTAATTTATTCATGTTGCAAAATCTGGCTTTCTTTATTCCGATTTTAGCACTTGTGTTACAAACACTTTGGCTTTTACCTGTTTTAGATGATAGAGCTCAAATGTTGATTCGTGGTGAGACTGTAGCACCTTCAAATATTCACTTTTATTATATTGTTTTGGAAATTTTAAAAGTTGGAAGTTTGATTATCTTTAGTGTCAAACTTTTTAGAGATTAATAATTACTTCATGAAAAGTTTCATTAAATTACTATAAATTAAAAGATGAATTATAAAACCAATTGTTTAAAAACGATATGTTCACCAGGCCAGATAAAAGGTTTTTTGGGAAAAGATTTATTACAATTTTCAAATGGAACCGTAAAGGTTGTGAGAATAGAACCAATGTCTGTGTATCCAGAACATGTTCATCCTGACAAAACAGAGTATGCTTTTGTAATGGAGGGAAATCCTGAATTTGTAATTAATAATTTATCTTTTGAAGGACAGGTAGGTGATTTTTTTACATTTCCGTTAGGTGAAAAACATAGTATAAAAAATAATACCAAAAAAGAATGTTGTTTATTAATTGGTGCAATTAAAAATTAAATTTTCATGAAAGTTGAACCACTTAAAAGAGCAAAAGCGCTTCAGGAATTAAGCAGAGAGCATCATTACGGATTATTACTTTGCTGGAAGATACGCACCGGGTTTAAAAAATCTATTGAGATTGAAAGAATTAAGGCTTATGTTGATTGGTTCTTTCAAAATGACTTATTAGAACATTTTAATATTGAAGAACAAACATTATTTAAGTTATTAGGGGACGATCATGTTATGATAAAAAAAGCATTAACAGATCATAGAAGGTTAATTCGATTAGTTGAAGATACAAAAGATGTTGAAAAATCTTTAAGTCAATTAGAAGAAGAATTAGAAAAGCATATTCGTTTTGAAGAGCGAATTTTGTTTCCTGAAATTCAAAAAACTGTTTCCGAGAAAGATTTAGAGTTAGCGATGAAAGCCCATTCTAAAAAAAATAGTAATGACGATTGGAAAGATGAATTTTGGAAGTAAGTTTTATTTCCTCTCACCAATCTGCTGTCTCCACATCGCGTAGTATAATCCTTTTTCGTTCAATAAATCCTGATGTTTACCTTGTTCTATGATTTTACCTTGCTCCAACACAAATATTTTATCGGCATGCATAATGGTAGATAAACGATGAGCAATTAAAACAGTAATCTGGTCTTTCTTAGAAGAAATGTTTCTGATGGTTTGAGTGATTTCTTCTTCGGTAATTGAATCTAATGCAGACGTAGCTTCATCAAATATTAATAAACGAGGATTACGCAGTAATGCTCTGGCAATTGATAAACGTTGTTTCTCGCCACCGGATACTTTAATTCCACCTTCACCAATAGTGGTATTAATTCCATTTTCGGCTCTTCTTAGTAAATTCTGACATGCTGCTTTTTGCAATACGTCATTTATTTCTTCATCAGTAGCACTAGGTTTTACAAACAATAAATTGTCTTTGATAGTACCGCTAAATAATTGTGCATCTTGAGTTACAAAACCTAGCTGTTGTCTTAATTCCGTTAAGTCTATCTCCTTGGCATTTTTTTCATTATAAAAAATATCACCGTCGTTTGGATTATATAATCCAACCAACATTTTCACAAGTGTTGTTTTTCCACTTCCGGATGGACCAACAAAAGCAATCGTTTCACCTGCATGAGCTTCAAACGAAATATCTTTAACAGCATAAGAAGTAGCGGTTTGATGTTTAAAGGTAATGTTCGAAAAACGTAAATTATTGATAGAGCCAATTGTTTTAGGACTTTCAGGTTTTGCTTCGCTTTTTGATTCCATAAGCTTACTGAAATTATCCATCGAAGCTTTTGTTTCATTATAAGTAGCAATCACATTACCTAACTCTTGTAATGGATTAAATAAAAAGAAAGAAAAAAACATTAACGTAATTAAATCACCTGGCTTTATAATTTCGTGAAATAAAAATAGGTAGAGAGCAAACACTAAACTCGTTCTCATAAAATGAACAGTAGTGCCCTGAATGAAACTTAATGAACGGATAAAGCGTACTTTTTTCAGTTCTAATCCTAAAATTTTAATGGTTGTTGCATTTAAACGGTTAACCTCCTGTTCGGTTAAACCTAAACTTTTCACTAGTTCAATATTTCTTAAAGATTCTGTTGTCGCTCCTGCTAATGCAGTAGTTTCGCCTAATATTTCTTTAGAAACCTTTTTGATTTTTTTACCTAAAAAAGAACTGATAAATGCAATCACCGGAACGGTTGCTAAAAATATAGGGCCTAATAACCAATGAATATTTACAGCATAAATGACAACGAAGGTTATACCTACTAACGATTGAAATATCATAGATATTGAAAAGGTGATAAATTTTTCACAATCGCTTTTAACCTTTTGTAATTTTCCTAAAGTTTCTCCGCTTCGTTGATCTTCAAAATCCTGATAAGGTAATTGAAGTGCTTTTTGGATACCATCTGTATACATTTGAGCTCCAACTCGTTGAATAATGATATTGGTAAAATAGTCTTGGAAGTTTTTGGCTATTCTCGACATCATGGCAGCTCCTAATGATAGTGCTAACCAGCCTAATACGGCTTTAGTAAATGTGGAATAATTTTGATTAAAATTAGCTACACCAACTCCGCACTCGTTCATTAATTTACCGGTAATAATAGAGTCGCATAGCGAAAAACATTGGTTAACTGCTGCTAAAAACAGAGCTAAAAACAATAATGGTTTATGAGTTTTTATATATGTATATAGAATTTTCATTGTATAATTTAAAATAGCCTGCAAAATTACAACTAAACTTTTTCATAATATGAATTAATAATGGATGGTGAATAACTATTTAAGATTGATTAACGTATTGCCTAAACAAGCTTTAATTTAGCGTCATGAGTTTTGGTATTTGTACTCTTAGTGTTATCCCTTGTAGAAAAGAACCGGCTAGTACTAGCGAAATGGTTACTCAGTTGCTATTTGGAGAAACTTATACCATCGTGAAAGAGGGTGAAGATTGGATTCAAATAACAACTGATTACGATAATTATCCATGTTGGATCAGTGCTAGACAGCATACAAGAATCTCTAACGATGATTTTAAATCATTAGTAACAAATACTCTTAGTTCAGAGTTAGTTCAGGTGATTAGTAATAATGCCAATCACTCTGTTTTTCCTTTAACGATTGGCGCCAGTTTACCAAATTTTAAATATGGAAAGTTAAAAATTACTGATAGTGAATATTTGTTTGAAGGACAAACAGTAGATTCCACTGTTAAGAAAACTGTAAATGACTTAAAAGCAACAGCATATTTATTTTTAAATGCACCCTACTTATGGGGAGGCAGAAGTCCTTTTGGTATTGATTGTTCTGGATTTACTCAATTGGTTTATAAATTGAATGGCTACAAATTACCACGCGATGCAAGTCAGCAGGTTGAACTAGGAACTCCTTTGAGTTTTGTGGAAGAAGCAGAAGCTGGAGACTTAGCTTTTTTTGATAACGAAGAAGGAAATATTGTACATGTTGGTATGGTATTGGAAAATCAACAAATCATACACGCTAGCGGCTGTGTTCGTATTGATAAATTTGACCATTACGGCATTTTTCATTCAGATAATAAGAAATACTCACACATGCTAAGGGTCATCAAAAAAATCATTTAAAATCTCCTTATTTTTACTACATTTGTCACTCTAAAATTCACTCACATTCGAAATCACAACTATTATGAAAGATATATTTGAGAAAATTGAAAAAAACATGGGACCTATTGGAGAACAT
>DAORKG010000042.1:0-30782 GCA_035439445.1 Bacteroidia bacterium | reverse complement strand
TATTTAGTTTTCGAAAAGGCTGGTTGATTTATACACCAATTATGATTTTTTCATTAATTGGATTTTACTTTTTGTATAAGGAAAGAAAAGGCTATTTTTTGCCATTTTTCAGTTACTTTATTTTGATTTTCTACATTACCGCAAGTTGGTCTTGTTGGTGGTATGGCACTAGTTTTAGTTCACGTGCTATTATTCCGGCTTATTCAGTATTGGCCATTCCTTTTGGGTATGCTTTTAAAAATGTTTTTAATCATAGATTAAAGTTGCTTATTGTTCCGGTAATTTTAATTATGGTTTTTTTGAACCTTTTTCAATCATGGCAAACATCAAAGGGTATTTTAGATGGTTCAAGAATGACTAAAGCATATTATAAATCTGTTTTTTTACAGACAGTAGCACCTACAGATAATCAGGTAAAACTATTGTTAATGGATAAATACTCCGGTTCTTCTGATGATTTTGAGCCAACTAAAATTTCGCAATACAAAAAAGTTTATGAAAGTAAATTAGATTTTGAGAGCAATGAAAAAAAATATCCATATATAATTAGTTCTAAATTTATTTCTTTTTCCAAATCACATTCTCTTCTGATTGATTCTGTTTATCCATATGGATTAGATATATCTAAATCTTACAAAGAAATAAGCAAAAAGTCGCATTTATGGCTAAAAGCAACTGTTCAATTGTATTCTACTTCAGATTTATCTGATGTGAATGCTGGTTTAGTAATTACAATGAGACACAAGGGTAAGGTCTATAAATATAATATGCTTGACGTTAAAAGTTTAAGCATCAAACCATTTAAATGGACGTTCATAGAATACTATTACCTCACGCCAGATTTTTGGGATAAAAACGACAAGGTCCAAACATTTTTTTGGAACGGAAGTAATAATCCTATTTTTATTGATGATCTTAAATTAGAAGCATATGAGCCAATAGTTGATGAAACTGTTTTTTAAGATAAGTGCTCTACTATTTCCCCACAAATAAATTCTGCTGCTTTACCATCTCCGTATAATTTCGGGAATTGCATAGCTGTTTTAGAAGTTAGAACTTTAAATGCATCTATTATCTTTTGTTCATTAGCATCAGTAATAATGGCAGTGCCACATTCCACTAGTTCAACCCATTCAGTTTCTGGGCGAAGAATCACACAGGGTTTTTCAAAATAAAAGGCTTCTTTTTGCACACCGCCACTATCAGTCATTACTATCTTACAGTTTTTTTCTAAAGCAATCATTTCTAAAAAGGAAACAGGAGGAATGATTTTGAAATGATTGCTAGATTTGATTTTTGAATGTAAAGTTGAATCTAAATTAACTTCTAATAGTTTAGCAGTTCTTGGATGCAATGGCAACAATACATCTAATTTTGTTTCCTCACTAATTTTATATAATGCATTAAACAAGGCATTTAATCTAACAGGTTCATCTGTATTATTATTACGATGAATAGTTGCTAAAATAAAATTATTTTTCTCAAGATTATTCTTTGCAATGACATTTGTTTTTTCTTCAGCAACCTGACTAAAGTGCAAACTATTATCATACATTACATCCCCACTATGATATATTTTAGGGTTGTTGGCATTAAATGGTTTATTATTAGTTGCTTTAAATCCCTCATTCAATAAATTTTGAAATCCGGTTTTTGTTGGCGAAAACAATAAAGTTGAAACGTGATCACACATAATTCGATTTACTTCTTCCGGCATTGCTTTATTAAATGAACGTAAACCTGCTTCAATGTGTACCACAGGAACATGAATTTTGCTAGCTGCAATAGCACCTGCCAAAGTTGAATTTGTATCTCCGTACAATACAATTGCCTGAGGCTTTTCATTAATCAAAATTTCTTCAATACCAGAAATCATCGTAGCTGTTTGTTTCCCGTGACTGCCGCTTCCTACATTTAGATTATAGTTTGGTGCCGGAATACCCAATTCATCAAAAAATACCTGACTCATATTTTCATCATAATGTTGCCCGGTATGAACAATAATTTCTGTGATAGAATTAGAGAATTTGTTTTTTATAGCTCTGCTTAAAGCAGCAGCTTTAATAATTTGTGGTCTTGCGCCAATAATGGTTACTATTTTTATCATAAATGTTTTTATATAATGCCTTCATCGGCAAAGCTAAAATATGCTTGGTCGCCAATGATTAAATGATCTTGCAAACTAATATCAACGAGCTTAGAGGCTTCTTTTATTTTTTTAGTTAAATAAATATCTTCTTGACTTGGTTTTAAATTCCCGGATGGGTGATTGTGTGCTAAAATAATAGAACTGGCTAAGCACTCAATAGCAGGTTTTAAAATTAACCTCACATCAACCACAGTTCCACTTATGCCTCCTCTACTAATACATTCTGTTTTTATAACACTATTACTTCTGGTCATAAATAACACCCAAAATTCTTCATGAGGCAAGTCACTTAGCTTTGATTTTAAAATGGAGTAGGCGTTTTTTGACGATGTAATTTTGGTTTTTTCTTCTATTCCCTCATCAGTTCTTCTTCTTCCAATTTCCAATGCCGCAGCTATTGTCACAGCTTTTGCTTCACCAACACCTTTAAATTTTTTTAAATCATTCAATTGAAGTTTAGCTAACTGATTAATCGAATTTTTATTTTCCTTTAAAATTCGTTGGGCTAATTGAACTGCTGTTTCATTTTTGTTACCGGAAGCCAAAAGTATGGCTAATAATTCAGCATCCGAAAGGGCTTGTCTACCTTTGGTTATTAGTTTTTCTCTCGGGCGATCGTCTTCTGCCCAAGATTTAATGGTTAAATGTTTATGTTGTGTTTCCTCCAATATGTTTTAAAATTAATGCTTTTTCATAAAAATTAAAATAATACTTTTGTACAAGATGTCGCTAACAACTTCCTTACAGATATTAAAGCATAAAGAGTTTCGCTTGTTTGTGTTTGCTCGTTTTTTTCTTACGTTGGCTATTCAAATGCAAATGAGTACCATAAACCTTCAGATTTATTATGAGTATTCTAAAGAAGAGATTATATTGGGAATGATTGGCTTAACCGAGGCTTTACCATTTATTGCTACCTCTTTTTTTTCTGGACATATTGCTGATATCATAAGCAGAAGAAGGATATTACTTATTGGTTGTGCTGCTTTACTATTAGGTTCTTTATTTTTATTTGGGTTTAGTAATTCGATGTTTGCATGGTTACAAAGTTTTGGGATGTATGCATTGTTTGCAGTAGTATTTGTATTTGGGATTATTCGTTCATTTTTGGCGGTGAGTACGCATCCTTTTATGAGTCAAATCATTCCTCGTGAATTGTACACGCAATCAGCAACATGGAATAGCACAGCTTGGCATATCGGTTCTATATTAGGGCCCGTATTAGCAGGAGTTCTGTATGGTTACAATCATTCATTTCATGCTAATTGGTGTTATGGTTTAACATGTGTTTTATTTGTGTGTGCATTTATTTGTTTTGCATTAATAAAATCAAAACCGATACCAGCTAAAACAAAAGAAGAAACCTTTATGGAAAGTATGATGGTGGGAGTGAAGTTTGTATTTAAAAACAAATTGGTTCTTAGTGCTTTATCTTTAGATTTATTTGCTGTGTTATTTGGCGGTGCAGTGGCACTAGTACCAGCATTTACAGATAAGATTTTGCAATTAGGGCCCGAAGCTTATGGATTATTAAGAACTGCTCCGGCAGTTGGTGCCGTATTAATGGCTTTCTATATGGCTGTTAAACCTCCTGCTAAAAACGCAGGTATTAGTTTGCTTTTAGGAGTTGCTGCATTTGGATTATTTACTATCTTTTTTGCCATATCAACTAACTATTGGATAGCATTTGCTATGCTTTTAATGACTGGTGCATTTGATAATATTAGTGTAGTTGTTAGACATAGTATTTTACAATTAAGTACTCCTGATGAAATGCGAGGACGTGTTGCTGCAGTAAACAGTATTTTTATTGGGAGCAGTAACGAGATAGGAGCTTTTGAATCAGGAGTGGCCGCAAGACTTTTAGGCTTAGTTCCCTCTATTGCTTTTGGAGGTGTAATGACTATTTTAGTTGTATTGGGAGTTCATAAACTAAATCCTGATTTAAAAAAACTGGATTTAACTAAACTAGAGTAGTGAAAGTTCAACTAAAAGAAATAAAAGAATTATTAGATGAAAAATATTTTCAGTTTAATAACACTTCTTTTATCGAAACTGATCCTATTTCTATCCCACATCAATTTTCAAAAAAAGAAGATATTGAAATAGCCGGATTTCTTATTGCAACTATTGCTTGGGGACAACGTATTTCTATCATTAACAATGGTAACAAATTAATGCGATTAATGAATCATGAGCCGTATGAGTTTATTATGAATTTTTCGAAAAAGGATGCTTTAAGATTTGAAAATTTCGTTCATCGCACATTTAACTCTACAGATTGTATTTTCTTTTTGAATTCTTTAAAAAATATTTACACTAAACATAAAGGCTTAGAATATGCTTTTTCAGTAAATATTTCTGAAGATGAAAATAATATCAAAAATGCTATTACAAATTTTAGAAAATTGTTTTTATGTATACCACATCAATCGCGAAGTGATAAACATATCTCTAACCCATCCGCTAAATCAAGTGCCAAAAGGCTTTGCATGTATTTAAGATGGATGGTTCGTAAAGATAAACATGGTGTTGATTTTGGAATTTGGCAATCAATAAAACCGTCACAACTATGTTTGCCTTTAGATATACATACAGGAAATGTAAGCCGCAAATTAGGATTATTAACTCGCACTCAAAACGATTGGCAAGCAGTGGAAGAAATTACTTCTGTACTGAGAGAGTTTGATAAAAAGGATCCAATTAAATATGATTTCTCATTATTTGGATTAGGAGCTTTTGAAGGCTTTAAGTAAATTATTTTTTATTTTCAAAAATAATAAACTCAACTCTACGGTTCACTTCATGTTCTGGATCCGAACATTCAACTCCTTCTGTACATTTATTTAAAATAAATTCTTCGCCTTTTCCATTAACTTGCTCTATTTGTTTTTTATCTAAACCTTTACTCACCAAATAATCTTTAACATGCTGAGCACGTTTTTTAGATAGTGGTAAGTTGTATGATTCTTTACCTCTGCTGTCTGCAAAACCATAAATCAATACTGATAATTCAGGATGCTTAGATAAAACGTCTAAATTTTGTTTTAATATTGACACTGCATCTTCTCTGATATTCGATTTATTTAAGTTAAAATGGATTGGAGTCAAATTTAATCCTAATGCTTCTAATTTAGCCTTGTTTAAGTATGGTAAAATCAATTTATCATCATAAGGATTTTTACCAAACTCATCAACTGCAGCAACTGGAATCATATCAGCAGGAACATTGTATATCATGTTATTACATAATACAATGGGATCAATGCAGGTGTCGCATCCAGCAATTACTTTCACGTAAACTGAGTCTCCTGGAGATGTTAATGAAATAGTTTGTGTTAATTGTGCGGCATCCGATGCTATTTTTTTTTGGTTAAAAGTCCATTGATAGGCAATAACATTTATATTACTAGGAACTGATGCGCTAAATTTTACAGAAAAAAATTCTTTATCTATGATCTTTGATTCAAGAGATAACAATGGATTTTTTTTCTCAAAACATTCTTTATTAAAAGTGTTTAGATATGTTACTTTATAAATATCCATGTCTCCATGCCCGCCTAATCGGTATGATGAGAAATAAGCATTTGCGTTGTTTTCTGTTTGAATTAAAAAAATGTCATTTCCGGTGGAGTTAACAGGTAAGCCTAAATTTTCAGGAGTAGTCCATTGTCCATTAACTAAAGTACTTTTATAAATATCATAATTACCAAATCCTGGATGTCCTTTTGATGAAAAATACAAAGTGTTACCATCTTCAGATAAAAATGGAGCATCTTCATCAAATGTGGTGTTTATAGTTTTTCCTAAATTTTCAGGAACTCCCCAATTTCCATCATCACCTTTAACTGATTTGTAAATATCCAGACCGCCATTACCTCTGGCATCTTCGCTCGTGAAAAACAAAGTTTTTCCATCTTTACTGATGCTTGCATGGTTTTGATAAAAATCCATATTCACATTTTTAGAAAGCGCTTTTGAACTTTTTTGACGGTTAGCATCTTCAGTTACTTCATGTATTTTATTGTCCTGATATAAAAACATTGCCTTGCCATCATTAGAGGCCGATATGATAGAAATATGGCGTTTTTTGTAATTTGTTTTAAGTAAATTGTTAGCTAGTGAGTACGTAGTAACTGGTCCTGGTCTGCCGTCTTTAATCTGACTGATATACATATTTTCAAAATACTTATCATCTATCTTACTTCTTTTTTCTTTTTCAGAATCCTTTCTTCTGGATGTAAAGATTAGTTCGTTTTTATTTGTAACAACCGGAACATATTCAGGCATATCTGTATTTACTTTTGACCCCAAATTTCCAACATAAATATTTTTATCATAATTATTAAAGTTGTTATTAGTGGCAAAGTCACAATCTTCTGTTCTTTTCTTTAAATCGTTAATGTTGTAGGTGTCTTGTTCTTTGTCTTGAGTAATTTTTACTGATAATTTTGAAAATAACTCCTCTGCCTTTTTACTTTCTCCTTTATGTTGATAGCATTTTGCTAATGCATATAGTAAATCAGGAAATGTGTCGTTTTGACTCTTCGAAAGAGCTGTTTCTAAATACGGTAGTGCTTCTTCATATTTGTTTAAATATTCAGATAAGACGAATCCAACTCCCAAATTAGCTTCATAATTTGTTTTATCAATACCATATGCTTTTAAAAAATTGGTTTTTGCTTTTTCCAATTTATTTTTTTCAAGAGCTCTATTACCTTTTCTTAAGTAAGAATTAATCTGTGCTGAAAACAATGATGAGGTGAAAATAAATACTACTAAAATAAAATTCTTCATTACTAATGGATATAAATATAGGATGGTAAAATTAATAATTTATTCTGAAAGCAAATGTTAATTGAATGATACAAATAAAATGAGATTTGTTAGTGTCCCATTAATGGTTTGCTGTCTAATGATTTTGAATCTAATGCATCGCGCAAGCCATTTCCAACAAGCATAAATGCTAAAACTAGAATCATAATTGCTAAACCAGGAACAAATGCTAAATATGCGGCATCTACTAATACATATCCTCTATGTGCATTAATCATTTCTCCCCATGATGGAGTAGGAGGTTGAGCACCAATTCCAAGGAAACTTAAACCTGCTTCTGTTAAAATAGCAGAAGCAAAATTAGAAGCAGCAATTACAATAACCGGCCCCATTACGTTTGGCAAAATGTGCTTTAAAATAATTCGCATGTTTTTAAAGCCCAGTGCTCTTCCTGCTTCAACAAATTCTTTTTCTCTTATACTTAAAATCTGACCTCTTATTAAACGAGCAACATCTACCCACATGGTGAGCCCAACTGCAATAAAAACTTGCAAAATACCTTTACCCAAAACCAATGTAATGGCAATTACTAGTAATAAAGTTGGAATTGACCAAACCACATTTATTAGCCACATTATAACGTCATCAAGCCATCCTCTAAAATAACCCGCAATAGCACCTAGAAGAATGCCAATTACAATGGAGATAATTACCGAAATAAAACCAACAGATAACGATATTCTTGTTCCAATCATTAATCTGCTTAAGAGGTCACGTCCAGCCAAATCAGTTCCTAAAATATATCTTCTGTCTTTAATATGTTTTTCAGAAATAATCTTTTGTAAGTCGCTCACATTAAGTTTTAGTTTCTCCCCTGTACTCAATTGATAAAATTCAATTTGATTTTTAACACTATCGTTTTTAATTGGATAATTATTGTTTATATCGTACACTACGTCCGCTAAATTATAAGCAATTTTATTTCCGTTGTTTGGTTCGTTACCTGTAAATTCTTCTACCACCACATCAAAACCTTTAAAAGAATATGTATATGCGGGGATGTATGAAAAGTCGCTAACTTCTCCGAATATCATTTTATTTATAAACCCTTCTTTGTGTGAAGGTTCATTTTTCCTGGCTAATAACATTTGTGCCTTAAATCCCGGCTTTTTAATATGGAGTTCAGGCTTTTGGTCATTCGCGTACGGAGATGAATCCGGGGTTATTAAAAAGCCTAGTATCGATATGATTGATGCAACAGCAATTAACAACAAACCAAACATTGCTAATTTGTTGCGTTTAAAACGACGCCATGTTTGAACAGAGAGAGATTCTGAATTAAAGTCGGTATGTGTTTTTTTCTTAAACAAATTAATTTATTTTTTTTCCTTTCCAGGATGGTCTATAAATAAAAGAAGCCAAACCTATTATCAGTGCATAAATCCAATATACACATTCAAACGGGATTATCAACCAAATATATTTTAAACGTCCTAAAAAATCCGAAGCTAAAAATAGTAACAAAAAATCAAAAACAAACTTTGCCAGGCCAAAAATCGATAAATAAGGTAATATAATTGATTTTTTAAGGATTGCGACTAATAAAGCTAAAAAAATAAGGTTTGATAGTACTACTGTAAACGCAAAAAATGAGTTAATAAAGTTAGAGTTGTTTTTTGTTTTAGAAGCCCAACGTGTTCTTTGATTCAAAAATGTGCCTAATGAATTTTCCGTTTTTGTTTTCACTATTAGTTCTCTGGATAGTCCATAGAAAATTTTATTAGCATCAACTGTTTTAAATGACTCTAGTAAAAATATATCCTCACCGGATGATAAATGAAGGTGAGACTCATATCCATTTACTTTTTCATAAATATTTTTTTTAAAAGCTAAATTAGCCCCGTTGCACATAAATGGCTTCCCTATTCCGGTATATCCGGCCGTTACACCAGTTAATGCTATATTTTCAACAATCTGAAATTTAGAAATAATTCCTTTTTGATTACAGTAATCAATAGGCATAATGAGCATATTTATAGGATTGTTGGCAAAATAGCCTGATATGCTTTTTAACCAGTTTGAATGTCTGTTAATTATATCAGCATCTGAAGTAATAATAACATTCCCTTTGGCAATTTCTATTCCTCTGGCAACACTTTGTTTTTTACCTTGATGAATGTCTTGTTTAATTACTTGATAATTTAACCCAGATTTTTTCAAAGTATCTTCCGCCAGTATGTAGGTCTTATCATTTGAACAGTCATCAATGATTATAAGTTCAAAATTCGATTTTGGATAATTTTGTTTTGCTATCTCATAAATGCATGATTCTATACTGTCTTCTTCATTTCTGGCTGAAATGACAATTGATACAAAATCACTCGAAAGATTGTTTGAACTTATGGTGTTAAGTTTTAGCTTATTAAAACCTATTATGGCCAAAGTTATTAATATACCATAGGAAACTATAATAAACGCAAATATGTATAACTCAATTAGCATGGGCTGATTTTATATCTATTTTTTCCCTTAAAATAATAATATAGCCTATAGCACTGGGCACAACCACATTTATTATCCATAAAAACGTTGATGAGAGTATAATTGTAACTGTACTATCATTTGAATTTTTGAAAACAAACAGTGCAATTGCAGCTCTTATGGCAGGTTCAATAATGCTTATCATGGGGATAATGCTGGTGAGCATAAAATAGGCAGCTATACTCATAAAAATATCCATAACATTATTTTGTGGAATTAAAGCATTGTATATCAGATAAAACTGAGTAGTAAAAACAATATACCTAATAACAGAAAGACCAATTTGTTTTGTAATCAATGCTTTGGGCATTTTCAACTCAGTAGAATTCTCAAATTTCTGAAACCACCGTATGAATTTTAGTTTTTTCTGAATGATATTTACATTTAATATTGCCCAACAAAAAAATAACATCATGCACAAGCCTAATCCTAATATAAAAAGTATGAATCTCTGTGATTCATTATTTTCATTGAGTTTGTATATGATAGCTAAAAGACCAACAGAAACAGTAATCAACATTTGATACATGCCATTTATGAAGTGAAGAATTGTAATATTTGGTCTGTTTTCCTGCTTAAAAAACATGATTTTTGCCAAGAATTCCATTGCTCTTCCCGGGGCTATATTTCCAACACAAATTCCCGAAAAAACGGACTTAATTGCAGTAATGTATGTAACAGATTCTATTTGTTTGGTTATTGATTGCCATTTATAGCTTTCAATCCCCCAGTTTATAGGCATTAAAAACAATACTACTACTAAAACTAGATACATTTTCGGTTCACTAAACCAGTATATGATTTGTTCTTTTAAATCAGGAATTTCATTAAGACGTTTGAAAATAATCCAAAAGCTTATTACTCCAATTAGTAACTTAATGAGGAAGGAGTATATTTTCTTGTTTGTAAACAAAATATTTTGCACGCTAAATTTAAAAATTAACTCTGATAAATGACGATTCATTTTACCTAAAGTGTTTAGTATTAGATGATTATTTTTTTATTTGGCGAAAATTTATAAATTAGCTATTAATAAAATCTTAAGAACATGAAACAACTATTTACTCTTATTTGCTTTTTAATTTCTTTATGTGGATTCTCACAAACGAATAACGTGTCAATATCACCTTTAACGGAGATTTTGATGAAAAAGTATTATTCAGCATCGGAAATACAGGAATTAGCAAAATATCCTGAGAAGGTAAAATTCATTGATTATTTGTATTCCAAGTCTTTCGAAGTTCAAGAGCATCAAAAATATACTATTGAACAATTCAATAAGATAGATGTAAACAAATATAATTCGGCTAGAAAACTTGATTCTAATGCTCTGGTATTTGATGAAGAGTCAGGACTTTCTATAGTGTTATACTCATTAAATAAAATTGAAGAGAATAAGAAGATGATAATGACATCTTTAAAAGACAGTGATCCCACAAATAAAATTGCAAACTAAACCTTAATCTTTAAAAGCTATGAAAAAAATATTTACACTGATATTATTGGTAGTTTGCGGTTATAGTTATTCGCAAACATTTATCTTGCCATCAACTGGTGTTCAATCAACATTTAGTGGAGGTTGTCCGGTAGGTACTTGTGCAGGAACGCTTCTTGATCCGGGAGGTGCAGGAAATTATTCTAATAACATTAATAGTATTTATCAAACCTTTTGCCCTACAACTCCGGGTACTTGTTTGCAAGTTACCTTTTCTGCTTTTAATACAGAAAATGGTTTTGATTATCTAACTATTGGAAATGGGCCTGCTCAAAATAGTGCTGTTTTCATTGGTGCACCAGCCAATGCCTCAGGTCAAATTATGGGTACACCGGCAGTTCCTTTTAGCTATACAGCTAATAATAGTTCAGGTTGTTTAACCTTTCGTTTCAGATCTGATATTATTACTACACGACCGGGTTTTACAGCGTCCTTATCTTGTGTCCCTTGTGGCGCAGCTTTACCGGCTGGAAATTCTGATGCATGCGCTTCGTCTTTTATTTGCTCAAATCTTGGATTTAATGATGTATCTAATGGGCCTGGAATCAATCCTACAGAAGGCTGTGGAGGAACAAATTGTGTAACAGGAGAGAATTATTCAAACTGGTATTCTTTCTCCGCCGCTACATCAGGTTCTTTAACATTTACTATTAATCCTAATACAGCAACGAATGATTTTGATTATGCTTTGTTTGGTCCAAATGTAGCTTGTGGTTCTTTAGGAACTCCATTGAGATGTTCTTATGCAGCTAATACAGGTAATACTGGATTAGGTAATGGCGCAGTAGATGTGTCGGAAGATGTGGCTGGCGATGGTTGGACATCAGGCATTAATGTTACAGCTGGCCAAACTTACATGCTAATGGTAAACAATTGGACAGCAGGTGGAACAGGATTTAATATTTTATTTGGGGGCACAGCAACATTAGGAGTTTTAGCACCTGCTGTTTCCTCTACTTCTATATGCTTGGGACAAACAGCAGTTTTAACCGCTACCCCGGCTACTAGTGGCGGTACATATACTTGGACTCCAGGAGGAGCAAATACCCAAACTATATCTGTATCACCTGGCTCAACTACCTCTTATTCTGTTGTCTATGCCCAGGGAGGTTGTACAAGCCCTGCCTCAGCTTTAGCAACTGTAACAGTGAACTCTGTTCCTACTGCTAATGCAGGTTCTTCAACAACTTTAACATGTGCTGCACCTAATGCAACTTTATCAGGTTCTGGCGGTGGAACCTATGCGTGGACAGGTCCAAGTATAACATCTGGCTCAAATACAGCAAATCCAGTTGTTAATGCTCCAGGAACATACAGTTTAGCGGTGACATCAACCGCTGGTTGTACGTCGACTTTAGCAACAGTTGCTATTTCTCAAAATACGACAACCCCTGTAACAACAGCAACAACAACAGGATCAATTACATGTACTACAAATACGATAAACTTGACTTCTACATTAGCAGGAGTTAATTACACATGGACGGCACCAGGAGGATCTTCTATATCTAGTGGAGTGAATTCACAAAATGCAGTAGGGCAGGGTAGTGGGACGTATTCTTTATTAGTTGTTAATCCAACTAACGGTTGTTCGGTTACCGCAACAACAGCGGCCAATGTAAATAATACAGCACCAGTTACTACAGCATCAAGTACAGGATCAATTACATGTACTACAAACACGATAAACTTGACTTCTACATTAGCAGGAGTTAATTACACCTGGACAGCTCCGGCAGGATCTTCAATTTTAAGTGGTGTAAATTCACAAAACGCCGTTGGTCAAGGGCCTGGGACTTACACTATTACGATCCAGAGTACTGTGAATGGATGTACAAACACAGCTGTAACAACCGCTAATCAAAATACGTCAACACCAGTTACTACAGCATCAAGTACAGGATCAATTACATGTACTACAAACACGATAAACTTGACTTCTACATTAGCAGGAGTTAATTACACATGGACGGCACCAGGAGGATCTTCTATATCTAGTGGAGTGAATTCACAAAATGCAGTAGGTCAAGGAAGTGGAACTTATACATTATTAGTAATTAATCCGGTTAACGGGTGTTCTGTTACGTCAACTACTGCCGCCAATATTAATACTGTGGTTCCGATAACAACAGCATCAAGCACAGGATCAATTACATGTATTACAAATACAATAACCTTAACTTCTACATTAGCAAGTGCAAATTATACTTGGTCTGCTCCGGGCGGATCTTCTATTGTAAGTGGAACAAATTCACAAAATGCCGTTGGTCAGGGGTTGGGAACATATACACTTTTAGTTCAAAGTGCCGTAAATGGTTGTACAAATACAGCAGTAACTTCTGTAAATCAGAATACTGTTACTCCAACTGTTACTATGCCGTCAATTCAAACAATTACTTGTTTATCGCCAACAGTAACATTGATTGGATCGGCAGGGCCTTCATCTTGTACACCGGTATGGACAGGAGGAGTTTGCGCAGGAGCTAACACATATTCAGCTTCAGCTTGCTCACCTGGAAGTTATACTTTGACTGTGACTAATCCGGCAAATGGTTGTGTGAATTCAGGAACAGTTGATGTTGTTCCAAGTTCAGGGATACCTGTTGTAACAGCTTCTACAAATGGCTCCATAACATGTTTAACGTCTGGTGCAGAAGTATCTGCTACTACTTCCATGTCGGATGTAACTTATTCTTGGTCAGGACCGGGAGCTGTTAGTGGAGCTTCTTCTTCAACAGGTACAGTAACCGTTGGAGGTACTTACCAATGTGTAGTTACTAACTCATTAACTGGTTGCGCATCTACAATTACAACCGTAGTTAATACAAATACAACAGTACCATCTTCATCTATTACAGTTGGTGGAGTTTTAACATGCTCCGTAACATCAGTTAGTTTAGGTTGTAATTTGGCAGGAATGAACTACACCTGGGCACCTGTGGGAACTAACACTCAATCAACTTCTATTAACGTACCAGGTCCATGTACTTTAACTGTTTTTGACCCTTCTAATGGATGTACTTTTTCAACAACAGCTACTGTAACTCAAAATACTGTAACTCCAACTGGTTTAAGTGCAGGAACTGATCAAACATTAACTTGTACATCATCTTCAGTTACATTAAATGGAAGTATTACAACTCCTACTAACGCTTCGGTTGTTTGGACAGGAGCCGGAGTTTGTGGAACAACAACAAGTTTATTTTCTGCTGCTTGTGCTGCAGGTGTATATACACTAACCGCTACGGATCTTTCTAATGGCTGCTCTTCAACGTCTACAGTTGAAGTTTTTGCTAATTCAGGAGCACCAACTGCAACTATTTCATCAACGGCTTTGGTGTTGGATTGTAATAATGCAACTAAATCTGTTACTGTAACGAGTACTCCAAATATCGGTGTAACCTATTCTTGGAATACACCACCGGCATCTGTTTCGGCTAATGGGGATGTTGCTACATTTAATACACCTAATACTTATATCTGTACGGTAACTAACACTTTAAGTAATTGTTCAACTCCTGTTCAAGTTGCTGTTACAACTGATACTACTGCTCCTGTGGTTACTATTTCAGGAACACAAACATTAACTTGTGCAAATCCAACAGCTACAATTTCGGTAACATCTACACCTAGTTCAGGAGTTACATATCTATGGTCGGGAACTCTTGTTTCAGGACAAGGAACTAATATTGTAACGGTTAATCAGGCTGGAAATTATGATGTAATTGTTACAAACGCAGCCAATGGTTGTGCAGCTACAGTCTCTTCTCAAGTTATTCCTGATACAAATGTACCTGTGGCATCTATAACAGCATCTTCATCTAATAGCGTTATTACATGTCAAAATACTTCGGTAACATTAACTACAAATGTAGTTCCTTCTGGTTCTTACCAATACACTTGGTCTTCAGGTGCAGGAAGTTCATCTTCTGCTAGTGTTACTTCTGCTAGTGTTTATACTGTAGTGGTTATAAATTCGGTTTCAGGCTGTTCAACAACTGCTCAATACCCAGTAACAGGTAATACAGTTCCTCCAACTGTAACAGCAAATAATACAGTTATGCCTTGTGGATCTCCATCTGTAACTCTTGGAGCCACTACTACGGCAACAAATGCTGGTTATAACTGGTCTTCATTTGGTTCCGGATCTATAATTTCAGGTGCTAATACATCTTCTCCTATTGCTGGAGGACCTGGTCAATATATTGTTACTGTAACTGATAACGACAATGGATGTTCAAATACATCTACTGTAACGGTAACCTCAATAGCAATTACAGCAGCGTTTACAGCAGACCCAACTTCTGGTACGGCTCCTTTATTGGTTAATTTCACTAATCAAAGCTCTGGTAGTGGAAATATTTATAGTTGGAATTTTGGAGACGATAATAATAATACTTCGTCTTCTACTAATCCAGCTCATACTTATAACACAACAGGAACTTATGTTGTAACGTTAGTTGTAACAGATCCATCTGGATTATGTTCTTCTACTTCAACTGTTACTATTGACGTGTTTGAAAATTCATCGATTATTGTTCCAAATGTATTTACACCTAACGGAGATGGTAAAAACGATGTGTTTAAAATTACAACTACCGGAATTAAGGATTTAAATTGTGATATATTTAACCGTTGGGGAACAAAGGTTGCTAATATTTCAGGCGTGAATGGTACATGGGATGGAAGCAATGTGAATGATGGTACTTTCTTCTTTATCTTAACCGCAACAGGTTTTGATGGTCAAGAGTATAAACAACAAGGTTACATCAATTTATTTAGATAAATTGTTTTAAAACTATTTAAAGCCCCTTGCTAAAACAAGGGGCTTTTTATTTTACATTTGTTGCATGGCTATTAACGATAGAATCATATTAGGGATTGACCCAGGTACATTAGTTATGGGTTATGGTTTGATTCATATTCAAAATGGGAAACTATCATTAATAGCATTGGATGTGATTAAACTTGATAAAATTGATGAGCAAGCCGATAAACTCAAAAAAATTTTTGAGCGTGTTACGGAATTAATAGAACAATATAAACCGGATGAATTGGCTATTGAAGCTCCATTTTTTGGAAAGAATGTTCAATCTATGCTTAAGTTAGGAAGAGCCCAAGGAGTAGCCATTGCAGCTGCTCTATCGAAAAATATTCCTATGACGGAATACTCTCCTAAAAAAATAAAAATGAGTATTACCGGTAATGGAAATGCATCAAAAGAACAAGTAGCTGCTATGTTAGAAAACCTTTTAAATTTTAAGCATAATGATAAGTATTTAGATGCAACTGATGCCTTAGGAGCCGCAGTGTGCCATTACTTCCAAAATAAAACTACTGGAACTGGAGTAAAAAAATCGTATTCGGGATGGGATGCATTTATTAAGGATAATCCTAAAAGAAAGGTTTAAATTTTTGATGGACTAGGATATCTTTCTTACCTTTCTTTTTTATAAAAACGGACCTTATGGCAAAACCTAAAATTTCTAAACTTTCTATTTTAACCGAATTTGACGTTTATAATTCTGCTAAAGATTTAGATAAAAAAGATGCTGAATTATTATTGGCGGCTCAAAAAATGGTAAAAACAGCTTATGCGCCCTATTCAGAATTTCATGTTGGGGCTGCAGTTTTATTAGAAAATGGTAAAATTGTTACCGGAAATAACCAAGAAAATGCAGCTTATCCTAGTGGTTTATGTGCCGAAAGAGTAGCAATTTATTATGCAGGCGCGCAATACCCGAATGTAGGAATAAAAGCCATTGCCATTAGTGTAAAATCAAAAAACATGGTGGTTAGTGAGCCTTTATCGCCCTGTGGAGCCTGTCGTCAGGCTATTGCCGAATATGAAAATAAGTTCGAAAAACCCATCAAAATCATTATGACTGGCGAAAAAGGACCGGTTTATATCGCTAAAAGCATCGAGAGTTTATTGCCTTTAATGTTTAGTAAAAAGTATCTATAAATGCCCTTTTTTTAGGACTTTTCTATATCACATTTTCTCTTATTTTTGTACCTTATTAAATAGTAATTTCTATGGCTAAAACAGCTGAAAAAAAGAGCAAGTTCTCAAAAGAACAATACCTTAAATGGTACGAATCAATGTTATTGATGCGCAAGTTTGAAGAGAAAACCGGACAAGTTTACGTTCAACAAAAAATCAAAGGCTTTTGCCACTTATATATCGGACAAGAAGCTATTGTAGCAGGAACAGTAAGTGCTACTAAACCATCAGATAAGCATATTACAGCATATCGTGATCATGCCCATCCAATTGGATTGGGGATGCATCCCAAATATGTAATGGCCGAAATGTATGCTAAAATCACAGGTTGCAGTAAAGGTAAAGGTGGTTCTATGCATATTTTCAGTAAAGAGCATAATTTTATTGGAGGTCATGGTATTGTTGGTGGACAAGTTCCATTAGGAGCAGGTATTGCATTTGCCGAAAAATATATGGGTACAGACAACGTGTGTGTGTGTTCAATGGGTGATGGAGCTGTTCGTCAAGGAGCATTACATGAAGCATTTAATATGGCAATGAACTGGAAGTTGCCTGTGATTTTCATTATTGAAAACAACATGTACGCAATGGGTACATCTGTAGTTCGTACAAGTAATGTGCATGATTTATGGAAGATAGGTTTAGCTTATGATATGCCTAGTAAACCTGTTGATGGTTTAACTGTTGAATCGGTTCATGAAGCGATGGAAGAAGCTGTAGCAAGAGCTCGTAGAGGAGATGGTCCAACTTTATTGGAAATGAAAACGTATCGTTACAAAGGTCACTCGATGAGTGATGCTCAAACATACAGAACTAAGGATGAGGTGAAGGAATACCAACAGCAAGATCCAATCGACAAGGTTTTAGATACATTGAAAACTAACAAGTGGATTGACGATGCAGGTATTGAAGCAGTTGAAGCTAGAGTAAAAGCTTTAGTTGATGAATCTGTTCAGTTTGCAGAAGAAAGCCCGTATCCTGAACCAGAAGAGTTATATAAAGACGTTTACGCTGAACCAAACTATCCTTATATTATTGAATAAATAAGAAATTAGAACTCAGATTATAGAATTGTCAGGCTGAGCGGAGTCGAAGCCTACATCTTGAATCTTAAATCTTAAAAAAACATGGCTGAAATAGTTAGAATGCCCAAATTAAGTGATACCATGACAGATGGTGTAATTGCTAAATGGCACAAAAAAGTTGGTGATAAAGTGAAGAGTGGCGAGTTGCTTGCTGATATCGAAACGGATAAAGCAACCATGGAGTTTGAATCTTTTCAGGACGGAGTGTTATTACACATTGGTGTTCAAGAAAAACAAGCAGTACCTGTTGATTCAGTGATTGCTATTTTAGGAAAAGAAGGAGAAGATATTTCTTCATTATTAAATCAATCAGCAGCTACTCCTAAACAAGAAACTGCTGCGCCTGTAGCAACTTCAGCTCCTGTAACGTCTTCAGCTCCGGCATCATTACCTGCAGGTGTTGAGGTAGTTCGTATGCCTAAGTTAAGTGATACAATGACGGATGGTGTGATTGAAAAATGGCACAAAAAAGTTGGTGATAAAGTGAAGAGCGGTGAGTTGTTAGCTGATATTGCAACTGATAAAGCAACAATGGAATTTGAATCATTCCAAGATGGTGTGTTAATTCATATTGGTGTTCAAGAAAAACAATCTATTCCTGTAGATAGCATTATTGCTATTTTAGGGAAAGGTGGTGAAGATATCAATGCTATTTTAGCATCTGTTAATTCTGCTGGTTCTGCTCCTGCAACTACTTCTGTTCCAAAAGTTGAAGCATCTGTTCAAACAGCAGCAGCTGTCATTTCGAGCGCAGTCGAGAAGTCATCTTCTTCAAATGATGGAAGAGTAAAAGCATCTCCTTTAGCTAAAGCTTTAGCTAAAGAAAAAGGAATAGATATTTCAAAAGTTACAGGTACAGGTGATAACGGTCGTGTAACTAAATCTGATATTGAAAATTACAAACCTACTTCAGGAGGTTCAGCAGCCAAATCAAATCTAGCTTCTAGCTTTGTTCCAGGCGCTGAAGGATTTACTGATGAACCAACTTCGCAAATGCGTAAAGTGATTGCGAAACGTTTACTAGAAAGTACAAATGGTGCGCCTCACTTCTATTTAACGATTGAAGTGGATATGGAAAACGCTATGCAATCTCGTAATGCCATCAATGCAATTCCTGATACAAAAGTTTCTTTCAACGACCTAGTAATTAAAGCTTGTGCAGCTGCATTACGCAAACATCCAAAAGTTAATTCATCTTGGATGGGCGATAAAATCCGTTATTACTCTCACGTACACATTGGTGTAGCGGTGGCTGTAGAAGATGGTTTATTAGTGCCTGTAGTTCGTTTTGCTGATCAAAAATCGTTATCTCAAATTAGTGCTGAGGTAAAAGATTTAGGTAAACGTGCAAAAGATAAAAAATTACAACCAGCAGATTGGGAAGGAAATACTTTCACCGTATCTAATTTAGGTATGTTTGGTATTGATGAGTTTACATCAATTATCAATACTCCTGAGTCTTGTATTTTATCTGTTGGTGCAATTCGTCAAGTGCCTGTTGTGAAAAATAATCAAGTAGTTCCTGGTAACGTTATGAAAGTAACATTAGCTTGCGACCACAGAACAGTTGACGGGGCAACCGGAGCAGCATTCTTACAAACATTAAGAACATATTTAGAAAACCCTGTAACAATTTTAGCATAATCATGGAAGCTTTTATCAAATCAAATATTACAGATGGAATAGGAACGATTACTTTTTTTCATCCTCAATCAAACTCAATGCCTGGAACTCAATTAAGAAACTTAGCAGCTGAGATTGAAAAATTAGGAAAGGATGATGCTGTAAAAGTTATTGTATTAAAGAGCGAAGGAGATAAAGCTTTTTGTGCAGGAGCAAGTTTTGATGAATTAATTTCTATTAAAGATAAAGAAACTGGTTTAGTTTTCTTCTCCGGTTTCGCAGCTGTTATCAATGCTATGCGTAAAGCTCCTAAGTTTGTGATTGCTCGCGTGCAAGGTAAAGCAGTAGGTGGTGGTGTTGGTATTGCAGCAAGTGCAGATTATACATTTGCAGTAGATGGAGCTTCTGTTAAATTAAGTGAACTAGCTGTAGGTATTGGTCCGTTTGTAGTTGGTCCGGCTGTTGAACGTAAAGTAGGAACTTCTGCTTTCTGTCAATTAACCATTAATGCTACTGAGTGGCAAACAGCTCAATGGGCTCGTGAAAAAGGTTTGTATGCAGAGTTGTTTAATACAACTGAAGACATGGACAAAGGTATTGATGCTTTAGCGAAACGTTTAGCATCAAGTAGTCCTGAAGCAATGGCTATGTTGAAAAAAGTAATGTGGGAAGGAACAGAAAATTGGGACTCTTTATTAATTGAAAGAGCAGGAATGAGTGGAACGCTTGTGTTATCTGACTTTACTATTAATGCCATTAATAAATTTAAAGCTAAAGCTTAATTAATTTTAACCCCGATTTATCGGGGTTTTTTGTTGATATGAAAAACATCATCTTACTTCACGGAGCCATTGGCGCTAAAGATCAACTAGAACCATTAGCAGCAGAATTGAAACCACAAGGGTATAATGTATTTACATTAAGTTTTAGCGGGCACGGACAAACACCTTTTGCATCAAACTTTGGTATTGAGCAGTTTGCTTCGGAGTTAGAGCAATTTATAAAAGGAAAAAATTTAGATAAACCAACTGTGTTTGGTTATAGCATGGGTGGTTATGTAGCTTTATATTTAGCTCATCACAATCCAAATATATTAGGAAACATCATTACCCTTGGAACTAAGTTTGATTGGAGCCCTGAGATTGCGCAAAAAGAAGTGAAGATGCTCGACTCAAAAACCATCATGGAGAAAGTACCAAAGTTTGCCGAAGCATTGCAAAAACGTCACGGACAAGATTGGGAATTGTTATTACAAAAAACTGCCGAGATGATGTTAAACTTAGGAAACAAAAACGCTTTATCCTTAAATGATTTTACTTCGATTGAAAATAAAGTATGGATTGGTATAGCAGATAAAGACAATATGGTTAGCCTAGAAGAAACAACTGCCGTTTACAAGCAATTAAAAAATGGAGCGATGTATATGCTGCCAAATACTATGCATCCTATTGAGACAGTTGATGTGGGGTTGTTGGTAAGAATTATTTAAAGGATTCTATAAAATCTTATTTTTGATAAGAACATTAGCGTTTCAAATATGAAAAGATATTATTACGGAAATTCAATTACTAACTTTTGTAATGATATTGATACTTCTATTATAGGTGAATTAACAATGGCTCATAGTCATGAGTTAGATGACTTGCAAAAAAATGCATGGTTGGCACAAGTTCAAATTTTGAAAAATCAGTTATTTGGATTAGAAGGCTATATTTATTTTGAGTTTACTATACCTAGAATGGGTAAAAGAACTGATAATATTTTGATTATTGGCGACACAGTTTTTGTTTTAGAATTTAAAATTGGATCCTGTTCATTTGATAAACATGCAATTGATCAAACAATCGATTATTCTATTGATTTGAAAAATTTCCATGAAGGAAGTCATTTTGTAAAAATTATCCCAGTTTTAATAGCATCTGAAGCTAATACAATAAATTATAATATATCTAAATATTCTGACAGTGTATTTGAGCCTTTATTAGTTGGAAAAAATTCAATAAGAGCTTCTATAATTAATATAAATACTAAAGAAACTTCTGCTATTGATCCTGAAGAATGGGTAAATAGTAGATATAAGCCAACTCCTACAATAATTCAAGCGGCACAAGCTTTATATGAAGGTCACGAAGTTGATGAAATAACAAGAAATGACGCAGATGCTAAGAATTTATCTATTACTACAGATTGTATCAATAAGATCATTGATAATTCTAAAGCAAATGGTACAAAATCGATTTGTTTTGTAACTGGAGTTCCGGGTGCAGGAAAAACATTAGCTGGATTAAATATTGCAATCGAGAGAAAAAATATTGATGAAGATGAACACGCAGTGTTTCTGTCTGGTAATGGACCATTAGTAGATGTTTTGAGAGAGGCATTGACAAGGGATGAAGTTGATAGAAAAAAATCTAATGGAGAAAAAGGTAAAAAAGATGAATCATATAGGAAAGCAAGTTCATTTATTCAAAACATTCATCACTTTAGAGATGATGCATTAAAAACAGATAAACCGCCGATTGAAAAAGTTGTTGTTTTTGATGAAGCACAAAGGGCTTGGAATGAAGCCAAGGCTAGTGATTTTATGCAAAAGAAAAGAGGAATGACAGATTTTAATATGTCTGAACCTGAATTTTTAATAAGTGTCATGGATCGTCATGAAGGAGCTTGTACAATTATTTGTTTAATAGGAGGAGGACAAGAAATTAATACAGGAGAAGCTGGAATAGAAGAATGGTTTAGAGCATTACAAAAGTCTTTCTCAAATTGGGAAATTCATTATTCAAAATTAATTGTATCCGATGATAATTACTCAAAAGACAAAGAATTATCAAATTGGATTCAAGAGAATGGTATATCACAGAATGATTTACATTTAGGAGTTTCCTTGAGATCTTTTAGATCAGAAAAGTTATCTGCGTTTGTAAAAGATATTCTTGATATAAAGATTAGTGAATCAAAAATAATTTTTCAAAGTTTAATAAAAACATACCCAATAGTAATCACTAGGAATTTAGAAACAGCTAAAAGATGGTTGAAGAATAATGCTAGAGGCTTCGAAAGATATGGGCTAGTAGCTTCATCAGGGGCATTGAGACTGAGACCATTTGGACTAAATGTGAAAAGTAAAATAGATGCACTTTATTGGTTTTTAAATGGCAAAGAAGACATACGCTCTTCATATTTTATGGAAGAAGTCGCTACTGAATTTGATATTCAGGGACTAGAATTAGATTGGGTAGGTGTTTGTTGGGATGGAGATTTAAGTTTTCAGAATGATCAATGGGTGTCTAAAAATTTCACAGGTACAACATGGAAAAATGTAAATCAGGAGGTAGATAGAAATTATTTAAAAAATGCATATAGAGTCTTATTAACTAGAGCCCGTCAAGGTATGGTTTTGTTTATCCCAGAAGGAAATGATGAAGATGCTACGCGTCTAAAAATGCATTATGATGGTACTTTTGAATATTTTAAATCATTAGGCTTACAAGAAATATAATGAAACCTATTAAAGTTGTTTGTGGTGTTATTTGGAAAGGGGATAGAATATTTATCGCTCGTAAAAAACCAGAAAAAGCTTTGGGTGGATATTGGGAGTTTCCAGGTGGAAAAGTTGAGATAGGCGAAAACTCAAAAGATGCTTTAGTGAGAGAACTTAAAGAGGAACTTGGAATGGATGTAATTGTAGGAGATTTAATAGGGCAAAATATTCATTTTTATAGTGAAATAACAATAGATCTGATTGCGTATAAATGTGATTTTATTACCTCTAAATTTCAATTAGTTGATCATGATAAATATGAATTTGTTCTTCCAAGTGAACTAGTTAAATTTAATATTGCACCAGCAGATTTATTCATTCTAAAATTGATTTAACTAAAAAGGCCGAGATTTCTCTCAGCCTTTCCAGTTATAATTTTAAATTATTACTAAGCCTTTTTTCCTTGACTATGGGCTGCTAAATTAGCGATGCGGTATAATAAACGAGCAGCTACATTTGCATTCCATTCATCTTCGCCACCAACTTCGTTTAAGTCAAATGCAATAAATTTTTTACCGCTTGCAACTACTTGTTCTAATAAGTATAAAACTTGGTCTGTTTCAAAGCCCCCTGCTACTGGTGTTCCAGTACCTGGACATAATTTTGGATCTAATCCATCAATATCAAAACTTAAATAAATGTTTTGTGGTAACTCAGCAATAATTTCCTGGCAAATAGTATCCCAGCTTTTCCCTTTATATTGTTGCTGTTTAATATCTCTATCAAAAAATGTTTTCACACGCCCGTTTGAGTTATTGATAATATCTAACTCTGCTTGACAATAATCTCTAATGCCAACTTGTACTAATTTTTGTACGCTATGTCTTTTTAAAGCATTGTACATAATAGACGCATGAGAATATTCAAAACCTTCGTAAGCCACACGTAAATCAGCATGTGCGTCAATCTGTAAAATGGCAAATTCTCCAAAGTGTTCTCCTAATGCGTCAATCATACCCAATGGAGTAGAGTGGTCGCCACCTACTAAACCAACACTTTTATTTTGTTTTAAAAAATGTAAAGCACGTTTTTTAACCCATGCATTCATTTCTTCGCAAACTTTGTTAACGTCTTTTATCTCATCAATTTCAGATGCAGGTTCTCCATTACTTTGTCTGTCAATAATGATTTCAGCAACCGGACGATAGATTTCACTTTTCTCTCTCAACTCTTCACTAAAATCATCCATTGCAATTCCCATCTTCCAAGCGTCTTTTACAATTGGGTCGTAAAGGTCAACTTGAAAAGATGCATCAAATATTTGTTGCGGACCATCAATAGTTCCACCACCGTAACTTACGGTTACTTCCCAAGGCACAGGTATTAATACGGTTTCAGATTCTTGTGTAGTGAATGGTAAACCAAACATATTTGCGTTTACATCTCCAACGCTGTTTGGATCAAAGTTTTTTATTTTTTCTTGTTTGTTCATGCTGCGAATATACGAAAAGTCTCTTGATACTTTTGCAGCCAAAAGTATCCAAAAGCTTATGGTTTTGTGATAGGCAATTCCTGCGGACCGCAGATAAAAATAACCGTTTGCGCGTGCCTACCCTTCTTTATTTTTACTGCTATTGCTGCACAAAATCATACCTTAACATCTGAACTTTAGTTTTCCTATCGTAGATATAGATGGATATAAAAACTCTGAATTAAGTTATTTGTTTGTCCGCCTTTTAAATTTAACGAAGAAAATAGAAGAACTTTCAGTAAGGATTTGCGCGACGATTTTAGGCTGTTTGAGTCCGCGTTTTCAAGCGGGCGAGTTTCTAAAATCGGGCGGGGAAAGTGCTTCGTATTTTTCGAGTTAAATTTAAGAAGCGGTGATTTTTTTGGTTCTTTTTTATGGGAGAAAAAAGAACGTACAAATCTTTGTTAGTATAAATAATAAAAATATTAAAACTATGGAGCCAAACGCTCTATCTTCCAATTGCCATTCTCTAAAGTAAAAGCAATGCGATCGTGTAAACGATTCTTGCGTCCTTGCCAAAATTCATAGTAATTTGCTTTGATGATATATCCACCCCAAAATTCAGGAAGAGGAATTTCTTGATTGTGAAATTTAGCTTTGTTGCCTTCAATAAAGGTGTTTAATTCTTCACGGTTATTTAATACGCGGCTTTGAGGTGAGCTCCAAGCACCTATTTTAGAGTCTTGCGGACGAGCATTAAAATAAGCATCACTTTTTTCCTTTTCTGCTTTTTGCGTAATCACACCTTCAATACGAATTTGACGTTCTAGTTCAGGCCAAAAAAATGTTAAGCAAACATTTGGATTTTCGGCTATTTGCTGACCTTTGCGGGAATCGTAATTGGTGTAAAAATAAAATTCGTTATTCGAAAATTCACGCAAATAAATAATACGTGCCGATGGTTTATTGTTTTTGTCCACCGTAGCTAAATTACAAGCGGGTACTTCATTTACCTTTGCATCAATAGCGTCTTTCATCCATTGTTCAAATTGTAAATCAGGCGTTTTGTTTAAATTATTTTCACTCAATTCGCCTTTCATGAAATCTTCTCGTAGTTGAGAAATATGCTGGTTAACTTGGCTCATTTTTTTGTAATTTTACACAAATATAGAGAGTTATTTGTGATAAAAGCAGGGGATATATTAATTGCTAAACCATTTCTTCAGGACGGGCATTTTAAACGTTCGGTTATTTATATGTGTGAGCATAATAATGAAGGTAGTTTAGGTTTTATTATCAATAAATCTCATGGTTTGCTATTGCGAGATATTTTCCCACATTTAAAAAACGGTAATTTCCCTTTGTTCGAAGGAGGTCCTGTTTCTCCAAATCAATTGTTTTATACGCATACTTTGGGTGATAAATTAAGTGGAAGTCAGCATGTGATTGATAATGTGTTTTGGGGCGGAAACTTCATGGAGTTGTGTCAAATGATTGAGCATGGCGAAGTGAGTTCAGAACAAATTCGTTTCTATATTGGCTACAGTGGTTGGGGCGAAGAGCAATTGGAAAGCGAATTGGAGCGTGATATGTGGTTTACTAAAAACAGTAACTATGTTGATTTAACGCGCATTAATCCTGATGATTTGTGGGGTACTGAATTGGTAAAAATAAAACCGGGCTATCGAGCTTTTAGCGATTATGCCTTTGACCCATCCTTAAATTAATTTTATTACCGCCATCAAGGTACCGTTCACCGACTGCCTGTGTAATCTTACCTAATTGCTATTGTGGAGTAACTATTCCTGATATACTTTTACATCATAATTATGGTAAATGTGTAGTACTCGCATAACTGTAAAAGAAAATATAAAACAACAACATTAAATAAAATAGTAAAATGACAAATCAACAAGAACACATGGATTTTGAAGAAATGTGTAAACAAGCAGAGCAAAGCCAAAGACGAGGTAAAGTAGTTGGTGGTATTTTAGTGGTAATTGCCGGTTCACTTTTTTTAGCTAAGGAATTAGGAGCAGACATTCCACATTGGTTATTTACCTGGAAAACATTTTTAATTGCATTAGGTATTATCACAGGGGTGAAACACAATTTTAGAAATGCATGGTGGTTTTTCTTAGTAGCAATAGGAGGCATATTTTTATTAGGAGATTTTTATCCGATGATGAATATTAAGCCTTTCATCTGGCCAGTAGTAATTATCTTATTTGGATTAATGATGATATTTAAACCAAGAAGAAAATATAATCATCGTCGTTGGGCTTATGCACACCACAGATACAACAGATATGGAAAAGATAATAATTGTTGTGTGAAAGAAGATAGTGTGAGTGAAGATTATGTTGAATCGACTTCATTTATGGGTGGTGTAAAAAAGAACGTGCTTTCAAAAAAGTTTAAAGGTGCCGACATTACAAATGTGTTTGGCGGCGCCGAAATCAATCTGTCGCAGGCAGATATGGAAAGCACAGCCACTATGGAATTGACAAACGTGTTTGGAGGAACTAAATTAATTATACCTTCACATTGGGAAATAAATTCAGAGTTAGTATCAGTATTTGGAAGCATTGAGGATAAAAGGCCAATACAACCAAATACAACAATGGGAGAAGCAAAAATTTTGGTTTTAAGAGGTACTACCTTTTTTGGAGGAATAGATATTAAAAGCTATTAAAAAACAAATAAAAAAATTAAGGAAATGAAACGTTATTTAGTGAAACTGATGTTTAACATCAATATTGACAATGGAAACCATGCACATCAATTTGATGAACAAATAAGAATTGTAGAAGCTTATTCTTTAGAAGCTGCTTTTCAAAAAGCTAGAAATATAGGTAAGAAAGAAGAAGAGACATTTATCAATAGTGAAAGTAAAATGGTGCAATGGCAGTTTATTGATGTAACGGACATATACGAACTAGAAGCTCTTAAAGATGGTGAGCAGGTTTATTCTACAACGCATGAAAATGCAGAACGCCATTCGTTTATTAACTATGTGAAACAAAAAGCCATGTTAATTCAGGCAAAAAGCTTAACTTTTGCTTAGTTATTTATTTGAAAACATTCATTAAATATTCGTTCCAGAGAATACTCGCCATGTATGTAGCATGGTGGGTATTTTGGGCATGTATTCAAACATGGGTGTTACACTATTTAGGGTTAAATTGGCATGAGTCAATAATAGATTCTTTAGTTTCAAATGGTTTATTAGCCTTGGCTTGTTTCGCGGCTATTATTTTGTATCGCTACTATCAACCTGGAACAAGTAACAGAATTTACCGATTAGTCTTTGCATTAAGTATTACTATTTTATTTAGTATTACTTTTAGATGGATTATTACCTATTTATTAGGTGCAGATGAGTATTATATTGATTTTTTAGAAAAATCAATGCCAATACGTTCTATTATATCTTTATTGGTATTAACATTTCTAACGATAACAAACTGGTTGTTGTATAATATACAGGAACAAAAAGAAAAAGAACAACGCCGTAATGATGCAGAACAATTAGTAAAAGAAGCTGAACTGGCTAGATTACGCCAACAATTGCAACCACATTTTTTGTTTAATAGTTTAAATTCAATTAGTGCTTTGGCAGGAACAAAACCTAATGAAGCCAGAAAGATGATTCAGCAATTGTCAGATTTTTTAAGAGGAACTTTAAAAAAAGATGAACAACAAACTGTTTCCTTGCATGAAGAAATAGAACATTTAAAATTGTATTTGGAAATTGAGAAGGTACGTTTCGGTCATCGTTTGCAGGTTGATATTAATATGGAATGTGATAATAAAGATGTGTCTCTTCCTCCTTTATTATTACAGCCAATAGTTGAAAATGCTATTAAGTTTGGTTTATATGATACAGTAGATGATATCACAATTAGTATATCATGTCATTTTGAAAATAATTACTTACAAATTCAAATAAAAAATCCATTCGATTCAGATACTCAGCAAGCACATGAAGGTACCGGTTTTGGCTTAAGTTCGGTTCAGCGTCGTTTGTTTTTACTCTATGCCCGAAATGATTTAATGACAACAGAAAAAAAGAACGGACAATTTATTACGTCTTTAAAAATACCACAAATTAAAAAATGAATAAAGTAGTCATTATAGATGATGAGCCATTAGCTCGTAGTATTGTTATAGAATATTTACAAGAACATCCGTCTATTGAAATAGCAGCCGAATGTAATGATGGGTTTCAAGGAGTGAAAGCCATTATGCAACATAAACCTGATTTGATTTTTTTAGACATTCAAATGCCCAAAATAAATGGTTTTGAAATGTTGGAATTATTAGATTCAACACCATCGGTTATTTTTACTACGGCTTTTGATGAATATGCCATCAAAGCTTTTGAAGCGAATGCGATTGATTATTTATTGAAGCCATTTAGTAAAGAACGTTTTGATTTGGCTATTCAAAAATGGAATGAGAAAAAAAATACATCAACAGAAAAAAATATTCAATCACTTTTAGAAAATACAACCAAGCAGCCGGATGAAAGAAGTAGAATTGTTGTAAAGAATGGAAGTGATATTCGTATAGTACCAATGGCTGATGTGATGTATATTGAAGCGTATGATGATTATGTGAAAATTTTCACCAAAGACACATACTACTTAAAGAAGAAAACCATGAACTACTACGAACAAGTATTGGATAGTTCTCAGTTTTTCAGAACACATCGTTCGTTTATTATTAATCTTCAGGAACTTACCAAGATTGAACCTTTGGAAAAAAATACGTATGTCGTATTACTTAAAAATGGAAAGAGAATTCCATTAAGTCGAACAGGTTATTCTAAATTAAAAGAAACTTTAGGTGTTTAGTATTATATCACTTCGAGCGAAGTCGAGAAGCGTTCTTTAATATTATGTCTAGTTCTCGACTCACACTTCGACTCCGCTCAGTGTGACAGTTCTAACTGACAGTATAAATAAAAATAAATCATGTCACTTTTAAAATCATTAGGTAAAAATCCTTCAGGGAAAAGATTGGAACGCATAAAACAATCACCTAATTATAAAAACAATGCGTTTCAAAATTTATCGCATACCGAACAGTTATCGAAAGATACTTCGTATGCAAAAATTATGAAAGACAATTTTAGCAAATCTAAACATGTTGAACCTAAAAAAGTATTGCCATTTGTAATAACAGATTTACATTCGATTCAGGCAGAGGAACCGACTATCGTTTGGTTTGGACATTCATCCTATTTATTAAAAATTAATGGCAAAACTATTTTAGTTGATCCGGTATTTAGTGGTAATGCTTCTCCATTTTCGTTTATGATAAAAGCGTTTAAAGGAGCGGATGAGTATAAAGCAGAGCATATGCCGAAAATTGATTTGTTGTTATTAACTCACGATCATTACGATCACTTGGATTATAAAACATTAAAACAACTGCGTTCTAAAATCAAAGAAATTTATTGCCCTTTAGGAGTTGGTTCGCATTTAGAATATTGGGGTTTTGAAGAATCAAGAATTACAGAATTAGATTGGTGGGAAACCAATTCATTTGCAAACGATATTGAAATAACAGCCGCACCGGCAAGACATTATACTGGGCGAACCATGGTGCGTTCAAAAATGTTGTGGGCATCTTATATTTTAAAAACTAAATCACATTCTATTTATTTAGGAGGAGATTCAGGTTACGATACCCATTTTAAAAAAATTGGAGACCAATACGGTCCTTTTGATATTGCGTTACTAGAATCAGGGCAATACAATACGTCATGGCCAAATATTCATATGATGCCGGAGGAAACAGTTCAGGCTAGTATCGATTTAAAAGCAAATGTGTTATTTCCAATTCACTGGGCTAAGTTTGCTTTAGCAATGCATGATTGGGATGAACCTATTAAGCGTGTTTTAAAAAAGGCTGAAGAGTTGAGTGTAAAAGTAACCACACCAATGATTGGAGAGCCTTTAATGATTAGTAAATTCCATGAAACCAAATTCTGGTGGGAGATGTAAATTGTGTGGAGAATACCGGATTCGAACCGGTCGCCTCTTGCCTGCCAGGCAAGCGCTCTAGCCAAATGAGCTAATCCCCCAAAAAAGTGGCTCCGGTAGGAATCGAACCTACATCAAACGTTTAGGAAACGCTTATTCTA
>DAORKG010000041.1:24349-32216 GCA_035439445.1 Bacteroidia bacterium | reverse complement strand
TAACGTTTGTATTGGCGAATAAAATGTACTACAAAAATGAAACAACTTACTAATATTAAATCAATTAGACTTTCTGATATTCAAATTGAAAGTTTAAAGAAATTAGAAGAATATGGAGTTGATATAAGTAAATTTATTCGTATCGCGATAAAAGAAAAAATAAAACGTGATTGGAAATCTATAAAAGAAAAGAAAGAAAAAGTAGCAATCCCATTTTAAAATCATAAACTATCGCAAGGAATAACTTTAATTTCAATAACATCTTTTCCAAATACCTTTTTTGTAATAACCTTAGTCCGGCATGGCATTTGTGCCTCATATTGTTTATTAAGTTTATTCAGGAATAGATTTTGTTTTTGCAGTTGACCAATCAAAGATTTATTTAAAATGCTGTCTTCTATGATCTTTGTATTTAAGTTTTGTACCTGGATTTCTTTTTCACTTAAATTAAACTTAAAAACCTTTAAAGAATCGGTTTTTAAGCTGTCTGAATGAGCCAAACTCTTGTAATCCTTATGATTGTGTGTAATTTCAGTTTTAACTCCTTGAATGGCTTGTTTTGTCTTGAAGTATATAAATGTACCTACCCCAATTAAAAAAGCAATCGCAACAATAGTAATTGCATTTTGAATTCCTTTAGTCACCGGCCCGAATAATCTTTCAATCAGTTTCATTTTAATGTTTGTTTTATATTTTCGTTTTCTAACTTCATTTTTTCATTCTCAATTTCAAATCTTTTCCTTTCAGCTTTCCTTATTAAATATTTCTCATACTGAATAAGCGAATTTACAACTCCCCAAATCACAAACATAATAAACATACCTAATGACTTATTTCTGTCGAGCATAGCAGTCTGCTCTTCATAAGTTTGCATTAGCGTTTGTTGATTTGCTATCCAAAATAAATAAAAAATTGGAAAACTGAAATTAATGAATTTTGCAAAAAAGTTGATTAAAATAAACGTTCCCATTTTTTTATAAATATTTGGATTTTCTGGATTTCCTGATTTTAAAATAATATTTGATTCCATAAATTACCATTGACCCGATAGTTATTGTTGGCACAAATAATTTAATTCCTTCATAATCATAATCATAATATCCTATTAATTTTAGAAAATTATAAAGAGAATTTGCACCTGAAGAAAAAAAAAACATCCAAATAAACCAATTTTTATTTGGATAGCCCATTAATAAAAAACAAAATGCCAAAGGGATAAAAGTATAATAAAATAATGTATCAATTTCGCCACCACTAAAAAATAAATGATAAACGATATTGATATAAATTACTATTATTGCACCTATCTGGAATATTTTGTGCCTTTTATTCATAATTTTTTTGGAGGCTTAGGAGGATTTGATTCTCCGTCATTATCTCCTTCGATTGATTGAATATTTTGATTATTACTAAATGAAGCCCCTTTAAAATATTCTTTAAATTTACCCCGGAATAAACTCCATGCAACCTCCCAAAATGCACCAAATCCAACAGCTAAAAGAGTAGTTGTTTTGCTTATTTCACCATCAAATAAAAAGCTCATAAATACCATTGTTGATACCGGGCCTATTACAAGTTCTAAAACCGTCAGTAAAACAGATTTTCGACTAATTAAAACTCTTTCCGATTTTGAATTTTTAATAGTCATATAAAGACTTATTGCATTTGCAAGTATGGTTCCAATAAGCCCTAAATACAAAAAGTCAAGATGCATGTTAAATTTATCCAGCCAATTATAAAGTGCTGTTATCAATATGTAGAAGTACAAAGCAAACTGAAGCCCGGCTTTAACAGTTGCATCAATAAAGAAGTCTTTCATTTTAATTTATAGTTTAATCAATTTTTAATACTCAATTTTAAAATTCTGTAAAATTCAGTTGAGTAATCTGCAATTACTTCAGCTTTATCATTACCATTTACAACCCTACGCATTTTGACATAATCAGGAACCCCATCTTTCATAAATTTACTCATTGAAACGCCGGTAAATAATCCATCTTTACAACCGATAAAAAGTATTTCAAACGCATATCTTTCATTGAAAGCCAATTCAGGTTTTTTTACAAGGTCAATACCTAAAATTCTCCCAAATTTCTGATAATTGTTTTTCCATGTCAATTGAACATAACCCCGTCCATGATAAGGATAGTATCTAAGATTCTTTTTTCTCCAATTGTCTGAAAATCTAAATGACTCCTCTACCGGCTCAAATGTAAATGCAGTTTCGTGAAAAGTTGTTGCGAAAATATAAGCCCATTCATGTAATGTAATAATCTTTAATCTTTCATTTACCATGTCAATAAAAACATCAATAGCATTAACTTCTTTTTGAGTTAATTTCCCATCAATATCAAGATTCTTTCGGTATTCCTGAAAGAAAATTCTTTTATCTATCATAAATGTTTTTTTACCCAAAATTAAAACAAAAAAGACTTAAAAAAATATTCTAAGTCTTTAAATTATAAAAATGAGTAAATATTATTTCTATTCAAGATATTCACCAACAATTTTTAAAACAGAATCATCAATAGTTCCATTTCGTAATTTTGCCGGGCAAACAGTCCTTTGTCCTTCAGTATGTTCATTCCAAGAATAAATCATCATGTATTTTACTTTTTCCGGATGTGCTTTAATAAAATTACTCGCATTTTTTAACTGTTCCCGATTTTCATCATCAGTTGCTACATTTGCAACTTGATTTTCAAATTTCCATTTAGCATCCGACTGCCTTTGATTAATTGGACTTGCAAAAACACCTGCATTTGTAAAACTTATCGTTACATTTAAGCCCAAATCCATTATATTATAATCCAGTGACCTTTCCCAATCTTTTAATTCATCTTCAATAATGTATCTATGGTCTTTTCTTCCGTACGGCACACCATTCCAAGTCCCGTAAGATGTGCATGCACTAAGATTATTTTGATACACTACCGTAGCTTTTTCGCTTGACCAATCTTGGCTTTGATAAGAAGAATACACTTTGCAGTTACATTTTGCTTCTACCGCTCGCAAAAAGTTTATTTGTTCCGTAATTTTGTTTTTATCCCACACTGCCAAAATTATCAACGGCTTATTATCTACTTTCTGATACCAGTCTTGTTTTATTGCCCATACAAAATGATCAATTATTCTGTCTTCCATAGCTACAAGTTCGGTAATGTATGCAGCTTTCATCCCTTTCTTATCGGGTAGATCGGCAAATTGTCTCCTGGCATAACTTTGAGTAGCCTCGTCAGGATAATAATTAAAAGCCCAAAAATCAATCCCTGCACTTCGGGCATAGTTTACATCCTGCTCTATTATTCCGGGCCTATCACCATCAAATTTTACAGTGCTTAATCTTTTTTCAATTTCAGGTTTAAATCCATTATCTTGATTGTAGCAAGTAAAATCTAAATATTCAGGATTTGTAAATGTTGAATAATAAGGGGCATAATTTTCTGTTTGAGGAAAGCTAAAAGCACCTCTCAATCCCGGCACTATACTCCCATTCGCTTTATCCGTAGCCCAACTATCCCACCGGATTACACCCACCGGTATTTTAATTTTATCTCCACTTGTTGGGAGTTTAGGCTGTTCAATAGTCCCTTTCTTTACATATTCTCCATTTTGATTTATTTCAAATCCCATGTTTAAAAAATTATTTTCAGGGAAGTTTTTTGGCTTATAAAGACCTCCTAATTCCGATTTTTCTGATTCAATATTTGTAGGTCTTAATTGTAAAAAAGTATTGGTATCGTCAAATAAATTTATTCCCCTTGCTACATAATAAGTTCTATTTTTGTCAGATTGCATAAGCCAATATTTCCCGGAAATATATTTTGTCAATAATATTCTTTCAGGAATATCCCAATATCCAATTTCTTGCTCATTTACAGGCAAAACAGGAGGAACTACTATAACAGGGTCGTTTTCAAATTTATTATCAATTTCAAATTTCCCATTCCGGTACAAATAAAGGCTTTTGTCTTTTTTTTGATAATAAAGTTTCCCTTCAATTGGTTTTTTTACGGCATTAATGTCTGTTACAACATTTTGCCCATATCCAATTACATACCCAAGCAGCAATAATATTGCGATAAATAATAATTTTTGTTTTTTCATTTTACAATTTGTTTGTTTTCACAATATTACAAAAAAAACGGCCAATCTTTCGAAAGGCCGTATTAAAATAAACAATCAAAAAGTAGATTAAGGAGTTACTCCGTTATCGACTTTGTAATGGAAAATACCAGTTACACCATCGGCATTGGCCGGGGCTGTAACGATATTATATTGAATAGAAGGAATAAAATCAAGTGCAAAAGCAGCATTTCCGTTTGATGCACAATCTTTTTCAATCATTCTAAAGTCAAAAATCAAAGTAGGGTCTCCATAATCCTGAATTAAAGCAGGATCATCAAAACGGAATTGGGGTTCAACTATTCTAAATGCTCCAAATGTAGTATTTGCAATTTGGTTTTTCCCCGCTGCCAATTGCATATTTCTCCATTTGTCAACATTTAAAAATACAAATGTTTCAGGCCATAGAATAATGATATTGTCTGCATCACCACCCAAAACGCCTGTAAGTTTGTCGGTGAAATAATATTCGTAAGGTTGATTAACTAATTGTGAATAATTCAAACCAACATCTGAACAGCAAGCAATACCTAATTTTCTCCAATGATTTCTCAGAGCAAGATTATCGGTTATTACAATAGGTTTTCCTACCAATTGATGTACAAGCTGCAAATTGTCAATTTCCATTTCCAAATCCACCAAAGGAGGATTGTTTGGATTATTGTTGTCAACGAGTTTAATCAATTGTGCATCTGATAAATACCCACCTGAACCATCTGGATACAATTTGTTTGCACCAATTCCCCCTGTTAATTGGGTAGCGGCAAATGTGTCAATATGTTGCAAAATTGTTCTAACCCTGTCGGCCAATTGTGCATTAATTGTCCTTCTTCTATTTCCTGAAACTGGGGACCTAACACCATGTTTTTGAGCAAAATCACCTTCGTAAGAATCATATTCTTCACAAAGCAAATCTGCTGTGGCGTTAGTCAATTTATACCCAAGTTCGGCATATTGGTCAATCACATAAGGCACCCTTTCATAAGTCCCTCTATCTTCAGTTCCATTACAACTTGGAGTTGTAACAATTGACCCTAAAGAATCACCAGCTACACGAAAATCAAGATTTGCAACAGGCACACCGGAGTCATTAAATGAAACAGTACCGTCATTTCTTTCAGGATATAGGGCTGTTCTAATTCTCGCATTTTGTGGAGAAAGGGCTGCCCTCAAAAGCCCGATATTTGGCATATTTAAGCCTGCGGCCAAAACGCTCTCATCAAGCCCTTTGGTTACTTTTTGGCATGTTATTGCTAAAGCTGACATTTAATTAATTATTTGTGACTCAGCTTCCATTTTTTGCTTTGATTCTTTCAAAAATGCCCTTTGTTGGATTTTTTGAATAATCAATATCAATTTCCACTTTGTCAGGTACATTACTTTTTTTCTCGTACCCAAAATCCTTAATTACCGAAGTAATTGCCCAATCAAGATTTACCTCATCATGGGTTTTTGTCGTATAAGGAGTTTTGGTTTCTTTGTTCAAAAGTTTTTCAGTCTCATGGTCAACCTCAATATTGTTTTTCGCTAAGAACTCATTTAAATCAGATTTGAAGTTTTCGGCAAAATGTCGCATCTGTTTAAAATCATCCGCAATATCAGTTCTTGATGTCAACAAAGATTTTAGTTTACTTTCAAACAAAGTTTTTTTGTGATTTGCTTCTAAATCTTTGACTTGCTTATCAAATGATTCTTGAGCCGTTTTCATTGAGTCTTTTAGCTCTTTTATTTCTTTTCGGAGTGCTTTTTCCAAATCTGCATCCCCGGAATTTTGAGCCTTACCAAGTTTTGCTTCAAGTTTCTTTTTTTGAGTTTCAAAAGCTTTCCGCAATTTACTTGCGGTGACTTTTTCACTTTTTATAGGGTCAAGTTCTGAATCGTCAAGACCTTCACCTAATATTTCATGAATTTGAGCGTCAAAGCCGTTTAGCGTTTCGGCCTTAACCGAACTTGATATTTTTGGTTTTAGAATATTTTCAGCAGTTTCAAGATTATGAAGATTTTCAAGCATAGAATCGTAATCCTCGTCTGAAACCTCAATTGAACTTAAAGCAGAATTTTCTAAAGCCGCTTTTATTGTTTTTCTGTCATCTGTATTGAGCTTTGCTCTTTTTACAATGTCAG
Organism: Bacteroidia bacterium; assembly: GCA_035439445.1. Lineage (GTDB taxonomy): Bacteria > Bacteroidota > Bacteroidia > B-17B0 > Aurantibacillaceae > UBA4416. The sequence goes on along the minus strand of DAORKG010000041.1, from coordinate 25,967 downwards.
ATAAGAGATTTGCTAATGTTTTAGCCATGATTTTAAAATTTGATTTGTAATAAAATAATTACCTTTTTTGTTGTTTTGCATTTCTGCCAAAAAAATTTCTATAAAATTATGATTGTTTAGATAAATTTTCCAAACAAATCATTCTTTTTCTTTTTCCTCTTTATCTTTTTTAGGTTTTGGGCCCGGTTTTGCTTTTTCAATAATCTGACTTTCATTAGGTTTTTCTTCTTTATTGTCAGTTAATTTAGTCCCATTATTTTGTTCAATTTTACCTTCAATAGATTCAGCATCTTCAAGTGTTAAAACCTGTCTTATGCTTTTACCATTAATTTTTCTGATAACTTCATAAGCCTGGCCTATTACCTGTATAGTTTCATCTGTTTCAGCTAATTTTTCAGCGTATTCTTTTCCGAGTGCTTTTCTTTTTGTTTTTGAACTGGCAACTACCTTACCATGATCATTCATGTATCCGGTGGTTATCGTTTCTTCAACGATAACCATGTTTTTTAATTCTTTCATAAAATTATAGTTTAAAAATTAAATTTAAGCTTCTTTTTCTTCTTGATTACTGTTTTCAACAATCTGATTTTCATCAGCTTTTTGCGTTTCAGCATCTTTTTTGTTTTTTGGTTTTTTAACAGAAATTTCTTCTTCAACAGCCAAATCCAATTCCTTTTTTTCTGGAATTTCCTCATAAGTCATTCCATGGATTTTCATAAATTTTTTGTTTTGCTCAATCCAAGTTTGGTTTGTTTCAAATGTTTCAGGTTCAACATTCTTCAAAACCTTTTTTTTAGTTACTAAATATCTCTTTTCCATTTTATACAGATTTTAATTTTTGATACAAATTTTTTGAAATTGGTCTTAATGTGTGCCGGCAATTATAACCGCCTCGATACACAAATATAGTATTTTTGTCAGTTCCTGGAATTTTACCTGACCAATTCAATTCCGGCCATGACTGAATTTCTTTTTTTGTAAATACTTTGCCATATCTTGAAATACAAAACTGCCGGCTTGTTTTCATTTTGGTTCCGGCATAGTAATAATATTCTATCCCAAGGTCATTACTGATTTTAAGTTGATAAGTCTGTGTCATTTGATATAATGAATCAGTCGTAATTTGTTCAACGTACCTGGTTGTAATATTTGCCTTTGAAAAATAATCTTTCAAATATGCCCGAAGTTCTTTTTTTGTGATTCCGGTCATATTTAAATCATAGATTTTATCAACAATTTTATTACTCACAATTTGACTTATTCCGGCACCAGTTAATGACTCTTTTAAATAAAGTATTGATTCTTTATAAATTTCACGGTATAATTCTTTTTTGTATGCTGAACTTAATGCCGAAAAATACTCATTCGCGATTGCGACTATTTCTTTATATCCTGCCAACAAAGTAATATAACCATCGGCAATAGCTCCGTTTTGAATTGTCTTTGCAAGTTCATCACGGAATTTATTAATTACTTTATTTCTTTCGAGTCTGGAAGTTAAATCTAAATCAGAACTCAAAGTATCAATGAAATCTAAAATAGCGTTTTGAATTTCTTTTGAAACTTTAAGATTGAAATTTTCAACAAAAGCAAATACCAAACCTTCAAGTTTGGCATC
>DAORKG010000041.1:7410-24249 GCA_035439445.1 Bacteroidia bacterium | reverse complement strand
CTTTAAGATTGAAATTTTCAACAAAAGCAAATACCAAACCTTCAAGTTTGGCATCTATTTCGTCTAATATTTTCAAATCTTGTTCATCCATATTATGCTACTTGAACAGTTGGCAACGTTGGCATTTGTGGCCTTTGAGATATTAATTCATTGGCATATTTAACAAGGATATTCCATTTGTCAACCGCCTCCATACTTTCCCACTTCATTTCTTCTCTTATAGCCCGATCAATAAACGCTTTAAAATTGGATCCAATAATGTAATAAGTTTCAGAAAGTCCATTTGTTGAAGTTCCTGCACCGCCACCAAATAAGCTAATAACATCCGAAACCGTCATTCCTAAAGTCGGATTTAAACTTATTTCATCAATAATATTTTTTGTTTCTTTTGAATTGTCACCAAATACCAATTTAGAATATTTTAACTCAAGTGCCTTTATAATTTCAGGAGACATACCGGAGTCTTTTGCAGTTTTAATTTCTGCTAACACCATTTCCGGGGACATCACATCAAAAGAAATAGGAATCGTTATTTCAGGGATTCTTACAAATTTTTGATTTTCATCATTTATACCAAATAATTGAGCATCAATCAATTTATAAATTTGTATTAAAATATTTTCAATCAAATGACGGCCCTCGCTGTATATTCTTTGAGAAAATTCAAGTCGATTATATTGTTTTGAAAGACCTGATTCCGCTGAATTTAAATCTTTTTTACGCAATATTCCAAAATCAATAGCATCATAAGCATCGTCAATATGATTATAATATGCCTTTGTTAATTCCTGAACAGCTGCAATATTTCTTGGTATAAAACCACCTGGAGAATTGAAAGGGAATTTGCTTTGACCTTCTAGAAATTTATCCTCATAAGTATCAATTGTTAAAATATCAAGATTCCCCCATGATGTAGTTCCTGTTCCTTTACAAGTTCTACATTCTACCCTGCCATCTTTAGTATCTTCGAATGTTTTTCCTTTGCAAGTAGGGCATTTTTTAGGGGCCATTTGCCATTCCAAAGTATGTACGTGGTGATTAAGCTCAATTTCAATATCTGAACTTCTGGATATAGCCTTTTTAAAGTCAGGTAAAGAATCAGAAAGTAAAGATTTAAATAAAACATTTTCACTTGAATCAGTCTTTTCAATATGTCGGCCTAATTTAAAAGCCGGCATTACACCGCAATAATGCTGAATCGGCCCTGTAACTTGCAATTTTTCACGATTGCCTAAAGTAGAATGATTTACTATCCAATATGATATTTCATCGATAAAAAAATAGTTTGTTTCATCCTGAGATAAAATTTGTCTTAAAACACAATATTGGTTTTTAACAAAATCTAAAACATCAGATTCTAAAAAAATCTTTGGGTATGGTTTGTAGCTATCTGTTTGTGTTTGTGGCGGATTTGTGTCTAAAACGGCAATTACTGAATTTGGAGTTTTTGCATAAGCATTTACCCCGATTGTAAATAGCCAATTGACCAAGCTATTTGATCCGTTAAAATTATTTTCACAATAATCCCTTAAAGTGTTGTTTCCAGAATCGTCAAGTGGATAATTCACCAAGAAATCTTCTGATTGCTCAACCTTAATAAGTTTGTCAAGAATCCGGCTCAAGTGACCTTTAACCGGATTCTTAAAAACAGACTTACGATAGTCTTTATCTTTCTTTGCCTCTTTTGGCCTTTCCAAATTTAAAAACGCTGGGTAATCGTCTGAAAAAGTTTCTTTAATATCAGATGCCAACAAAACGGATTCATCATAATAAGCATGTTTTAGCTGACCATCAACGGCCAATCTAAGTTTATTTTGAATATCTGTTATTGTTAGCATCTGAATATTTAATAATTAAAATCAAAAAATAAATTAAGCTGGCAAAGAAACAATTTTCATGCAATACTCACCAATAACGCAAGCGTCTGAAACGGCAACAACCTTGTACTTACGAGAAGTATTAGCTGGATATCCGGCCACTGTAACAATTCCTGTATTTGCGTCTATTTTAACTGGAGTAGCTGATGATCCAAGTGGAGTTGTTTCACAATCCAAATAGATTGACCAAGTCAAACAAGAACTTTGACCAGTAACATCAAAATTTAAAGTTCCGTTAAGAGTATCTACACTACCTAAATCACCAATAAATACATTACAATCGCTGCCACAAGTTCCTTTAACTACAAAAGCTGCTGAAATTGTAGGATCGGTAATTGTCAACTTCGTAAATCCTTCCAATTTACTTGCATCAACATTGCCATAAGGAACTGGTTCTCCATCACCCAAATAACGGAAAGAAAAGCCACCGTTAATAATATCTGCAGAATTACCAGTAATCTCATGACCGATCCCAAACCATGTCACTTTCTTACCTAAAACCAAATGCACTTTTGATTCTGTCCAATACACAACGTCATAATTTACAAGGTTCTGACGTAACCAGTTCATCCATTTTACCGTTTGTGTCGAATAAAAATATTCATACACAAACTCAAATACGTTATTTACTTCTCCGGTTGGTTGGGGGTCGTTTTGTAACCCATATGTTACCGAAGCCATCTTTTCCTCTGGCTTTGATTTTTTACCGTTTAAATGCCCATTTGGGAAATAATACGCCTTGCCAGATAGTTGTAAAGCTCTAACAATGTCAATGACATCATCTGCAGCAGTAGTTCCATCTGAAAGCAACGCTTCGGTAACATCTTCGGCCTCCAATTCGCCTTTCTCAACTAATGCCAATGCAATGATATTACTTTTTTCGCTCCCTGGTGAAGTTAAAAAGTTCTCAAAACACGGTGCATCGTTTGAGCAAGCCATAACAAGATTTATTCCGCTCATGTTTTTTTCGTTTAAAATTTTAAAAATATAGTTTTTTTTGCCGAAAACTCAAAATTAATTAAGGACATCCATAATAGCCATCCCAAACCTCCACAGTACCTATGTTGTTTGTACTGTCATAGGTTGTACCTCCCTGCCATCTGAAAAATCCATAGTATGGATGTTTTACCCTCTGATCTAAATTGTACAAGGGAGTAGGCGTTTTATAATAGGTAAGGTCATCACATTTTGTTAAAATGTAATACAATGTACTTCCAGATGTAGGACATCCTGTTTCACCACTTAATATACTCATTTCTCCTCGAAATGCCGGAGGGTTGCTTGTTACTACCGTTGTACCATTCCATCTGTGTAGTCCATGTACCGGGTGCGAAACTCTTTGATTGGCTACTGTTAAAACAGTGGTAGTTTGATACACATTACCATCCTGGCAGCTAACCACATTATAATAGGTCGTAACTTCTACCGGAGGCGTTTCACAGTTGGGCAATTTGCCACCGCAATAAATGCAATCTTCTTGTGCTAATACACCTTTGGCAATCACGCCTCCATCACCGTCATAAACTTCACGATAGAAGTCTTTTTCCACGCAAATAAGCCTTCCTGTCAATTCCCCTGACGGCTTATCAGTTGCATCAATCACGCAATCTGTTGAAATCCTTCCTACATAAGCACTACAAGATTTTGAAACACAACTTGATGTATTAATTTCACACCAAATTTCTTGCGCATATACCAAAGGATTTGCGAGCAATATTAAAGATACTCCGCCTGAAATAATTCCGTCACCAATCTGACCACTTGCATCATGTAGCGTTACAATCACTCCTTCGAGTAATAAATCTGCTCCTACCAATACCTCGGTAGATCCTTCTATACAAAACTCTAATATTTTAGGCGTTTTACACTTTCCCATTATACGCAACTTGGTTCAGTACCTCCGCAGAGGTAACAATTTTCTTGCACAATAACACCGGCCACTTTTTGACCATATTCATTAAATTCCTCTCTATACAGATCATAATCAATACAAATAAAACCTCCTGTTAAAGTACCAGCAGGAACAATATCACTTGCATCAATACATCCAATTTCTCCACTTACAAATTCACCAACTACATATTCGCAACTTTGTACATTACAATTATTTGTATCAACAAAGCAATATATTACATCGCCTGTTTCAAGAGGTTTATTAAGTTTTATGAGGCACTTTGCATCTTTAACATACCCAAATTCCCCGGTATTTAGGTAAATTTTTAGTCCATTTGGTAATTCGGTTGCATCAATTAATACATAGTTACTACCGTTATAAACTCCATTCAAAAAATCAGGCTGTTTACAAAGAAAATCAGAATCAGCTACATTAATTTCGGTATAATTAAATTTTAGCAAGTCATTTGGTTCTCCCAAAATTGCAAACTGGAAGGTTTCATTAAATTGAACCTGAAAACTTCCTGATTCATAACTTACCCAAACAAACCCTTCATCACCTTTAATATTCCGTACCCATGCTGTCTCCCCAGGAACAAAAACGCCAAAATCAACGGCAATTAAAAGATCTTCGGTTACTTGTATTATTTTGTTTTGATCTCCAGCAATAGTGTAATAAGTTCCTGTGTTCGTAGGTAACTTGATTGGCGTTGTGTCTGTTATTTTTTTAAATTCTATCCATGGTGAATCTGATATTAAATAAAATTTGTATCCGTTATCAGTTGACCAATTAAAGTTTGGAACATCAGATATTAAAGAATATGTAGCAACTCCAATATTTGGCGGTATTTGACCAAATTTTTCATTTATATTAGAAACAGATGTATAGTCTTCATTTATTTCTAAAATGAAATCCTCATCAATGCCATTGCTTAATTTTATAAAATCAAAATGAATCATTTAAGCTATAATTTTCTATTGGAGTTTTGCCAGAATTGGCCTTTGGCTTGCGTACTACTAATACGCCTTTGTAGAATTTCAATTCAAATATAAATACATTTTGAATTAATTATGCAAAATATTTGAAAATATCATAAACACCCGGAAATGCAATTACCCATATTTGATGCAATGTTTCCATTCACAACCAACAATCCCGAAGCACTTCTTATATCTTTTGATCCTTGTCTATGATTTTCAATATCATATTCTCCTTGAAATTGATAATTAATGCCTCCAATATTCAGATAGTCACACTTCAATATTTTTAGTAAAAAATCATGTTCTATACTTGAAATAGGCTTGGTGACAAAATTCCTCCTATTTTGAATTGTTGTCTTTCCCCTTGTGATTTCTCCATTTAAATTTTCGTTTAGTTCTTCGGTTGTAAATGGGAAAATATCCTGTAAAAATATCGGGACTCTTAAACTAAAAATTTCATTTTTGTCAAATTCAAGTCCAAACGAATCTGCATCATTTGAGAAACTCACTAATTCTTCATCAATATCATTAACTACCTCTATTATGGTCGTTTTGGCAATCTCTTGATTATGTTGGTTAAATAGTAATCCTTGATAACACCCAATTTCTTTTGCTTCAAATTCAAAAATTAAACTCGATTTGTTGCAGCAATTTACAGAAGAACAAAGCAATGCAATATCAGCCATGTTTGAATCATTCCTTATATAGCCCTTTGATGCTATTGCTGTAATTTCAGCACCTTCGGTTATGTAATAATAAAAAGTACTTGAATTGGCCCCATCTAAATTATAAGCTACGTCAATATTTGAATCTCCTTCTTTAGCTATGTAATATTTATCATCAAGCGTATATGTATTCCCTGGCAATACATCCGAACAAATTGACACAATGTATTTGTCTTTGTCTTCTGTGGCTGTTGTACTCACAAGTATTGATGTAATTTCAGGTAAATTATCATTTGTCACGGTTCTACTCCCGGCAATAGCACTCACATTTAATGTAGTGCCTTTTGCAATTCTAAATTTCCCTGAAACGCTATTAAAAAAAGCATCTATTTCTATTTGAGTATCTGTTGAATTGGCAATTATTCTTACTCCATTTATGTCAAAAATATTCCCTGCCCTTACATCATAGCTGTTTACCTTATAATAATCATAAGTAGCGTCTGATTCAAGATAGATATATTTTAATTTTGGGTTGTTGTTATTTATTACTATCCTTGTACCTAATTCATATCCAACAGAAATAGTTTGTGTATTTGGAATACAAAAATAATCTGTATTAGGATGTATTTTTTCTCTCAAAGTGGCTTCTGTGTCTGATTCTTCTACAATTACAGAAATTCCATTTACTATAAATTTATTCCCAACTACAAAATTAGAAAGATTGATAAGGTAGCATTTATTCCCTACTACTTCGGTAGTTTCAACAAAGCTGGCCGTAATGCATGGATTATTTTGATTTGGTAAATTATATGACCCTATCGAAGTTGTGACACTTGTACCACAATTATAACAGTCATCTGATTGTCTGAAATTTATAATGTTCCCATTTGCATCAACATTCCAACCTTTTGCTTTATTAAAATGATTTACGATTTTAGTAATATATTCAGAAAGTGAATTGGCACTTGATTTGAAAGTTTTACCTAATTTTTTACCCCCTATATTAATTGCAAATTGTTTTTCTCCAACAGAATCATAGTTTTTAACTCTTAATCTAAAACTACCTCTTTTCATGCATGAAAACGGCACTAATCTACCGTCTGAAACTTCTGATTCTGTTAATTCAGTACAATTTAAAGTGTCATATTTCAGAAACTTAAAATTGTAATTTGAGCGGCCAATCATCATACTTGCATCCACCGGAAATCTTATTTTATCTCCAACTTTGCATTTGTATTTTTGATTAAAATTTGTTTCGCTTGATTTTACTAACTGAATCATATCAATTCACCTTTAATATTTACAAATCCTTTTCCGTTTTGTTGCAAATTTAGGTTAATTTCGTTGCATTTTATAAATTTATCTTCGCCACAAGCTAAAATGGCAATTTCATCTAATTCTTTAAATTCCTCAAAGTCAATAACTGAATCAAACTCGCAATTCATAGGTAATTTATCGCCAAAATTAAAACTTTGATTTTCAAAATTTCCATTTATTACAAGTGAGATATTCCCTTCACCAGAGGCAAATTTAATTTCAGAGAGATATTTTAATTTTCTTGCATTATTTTGCAAAACATTTAAAGGCGTGTATTTTAAATTATAAACTCCACCTGAAAGGATAATATTTGCAACAGGGTTGTAATTTGTAATGCTTTCAATAGAACCGTTTTCGGTAGCAATCAAAAAAATATTTTCATCAAATTTATGTTCTTTCTGATTTTCATTTACATCATATTGAAGTCTCCTTTGTTCTTCGATTATATACCCGGATGTGATAAAATCAGAAACTAAATTTAATTCACGGCTACCAAAAGATAGATTTGATTCATATGTCCTGATAGAATTATGTTCAAGCCCTTTTAGCTTGCTTTCACTTTGCCACGTACTAAATCCAACTTTTATGCTTGAATAAAGCCGGTCAATGTCTGCATATTCCCGGTAATTGGTAGCAACGGAATTTATAAAACTTGCTTTTCGTGAATTATTACTTTGTGGCTCAATTCTCAATTCATTTCCTTCAAAGTCAAGTTTTAGGTCATATAATGCATCAAAGTTAGAAAAAACATATTCAAGGCTTAAATTAATATCAGACAATATGCCCCGGATATTATTACCATTGGTCAAAAAATCACCTTTACCATCTCCTGAATCAAACAAATCAGACTTTACAACAATATTTTGGCTGATATTTTTTACAATTTCTTTGAATGCATCTATGGCATAAATCCCAAAACAATCTGATTCATTTGCAATTTCACTGTCATTAGGATCATCAGTAATTGCAATATTTGTCCCAGAATTAAAGTTAATCTCATAAGGCACATTTATTGTACTATCATATAATGATAATGATATTTTATATCCGGCTAAAACATTTATACTTTGATTTAATGAATATTGTCTTTGAGTTACAACTCCTGAAGCATGGGTATATGATTGTAAAACTATATCTGAAATAGTACTCCCACCGCCATTTTTTACAGTCAATTTTAAATCGTAATTGTGAGTTACGTTTTCTGACCAAGATATTGACCCCATCAATTTTACAATTCCATTGTTTTGAGCGACAAATAAACTTCCGTCTCCAATAGTAGCATTTTGCATCCCAGGAATTTTGTTATCAGATTTTAAAGGCACTCCGATATTTAAATGCACTCCTGTTGCAGTAACTTTAAATTTTGGCTGTTCACCAAGTTCATAATTACCTCCGGAAACATAATTTTTCTTTGTAAGTATGATTTTTGATTTAGGAGTAATCGAATAATCGATTAATCTTTTTGAATTAATAAGGTCCTGATATGGGTCACTTGAAAGGTTTATTGAAATTTTGCAACATTCTGTATTTTGATAGGTTGAAAAATCAAGATACCCAGTAAATATTATTTGTTCACAATATTTTAAAACTGCATTTATTTTTGAATTTACCCCGTCAACTTTCACAACTGATTTTATTAAATCTATTGTGTCAGAATCCGATATTTCAAGTCCTTCATTATTGTCAAAATATCCATAAGTACCGATTACAAATCCATTGAAAATTCCTGACCTTACTTTTGTTAAAATCAGGTTAATAAGATTTGAAGGCTGTTTTATTTCGGTATCATTCAAAAATAACTTGTACATTATTTTAGTCTTTTGCTTTTAAATTTAGTGACATTATTTTTTGTTTCAACATATTTTGAAAGCCCTTTTTCATCAAGGTTGAAATTTTGAATCGGAATTGATTTTAAAGCTTTTTCTACACTTTCTAATTTATCCACTACCGGCCTCATGTTGAAATTTAAAAGATACTGCATTGCTGCATGCTCATCTAATTTATTCAAGGCTGATTCCTTTATTTTTAAAGGTTGCAACCCTCCATCTAAGATAGATTTGTAGTTGATAGCGTATTCGATTGTTTTAAATCTGTCCAGCCCTGCATCTAATCTTTTTTTATTTAAAGCTGCATCTAAAACCCCCTCACCTTTTGTTAACTTAGCTTTTACCGTGTCAATACCATTAGGGAATTTATTAAATTTATCTACGTATTCAGTTCCTGTTGCATATGCATGTTCTTCAGGAGTATAATTAGAGTCATTAGTAGATGGAGTATATCCGCCATTATTACTATTTACAAATGGTACACTATCAGGTATTCCAAGCATTCTTCTTAAATTCATTACTGATTCTACTGCTTTTCTATATTCGTCAAGATTAATAATACCCTCCTGATATGCCCTGTAAGCCGCATATGCCAGCTCCTGATAGCCAGCTTTCATAGCATCTTTAAGTCGGTTAAAACTGTCTAATAATGCATTATTACTATCGTCTTCTAATTTTTTTAATACTTTTTTATGCTCCTCATCTGCTTTTTCAAGTTCTTTATTTTTATCAATATTTCTTTGAAGTTCTGCAGCTTCAAATTGTATTTTTAAAGTATTTAAATCTTCTTGACCTTTCTTTATTACTAATTCAGTTTCCGTATAAGATTTTCTTTTTTGTTCTTCATTTGAAAATATTATCTGTAATTCATTAGTGTACCAATCTTCTACTTTTGACAATGCCTCGTCTCTTGCTTTTTCTGCTTCACGAATTCCGTCAATTTCAGCTTGAGACATTCCTGATGCAATAGGCTTAATCTTATCGGAATACGCTTCCAATACAATATTTCTCTCTTTTGCATAATCAGCCGTTAGTGATATTTTAGATTCTTCATTTGTAACAAATGCCAATAAATCAGCATTCATTTTTTCTTTTATGCTTAAACTTGCTGCTCCAAATTCAGATAAGGCTTTAATTTCTTTTAATGCATATTCTTTATTTATATTATCAATTTTTGTTTGATAGAGCTTGTTTTCGGCATTTACGGCAACTTCATAGTTAGCTTTTATTTGCTCTCCTACTTTTATTTCAGCATTAATTCTTCCTTCTATTGAATTGTCTATATTTTCAGAAGCAATAATTGATTGTTTTGCAAGATCACCAAAAGTAGATGATATTTTATCTTGAAAATCATCTAAAACTTTTACATTTTCTTGATACCAGGTCTGAAAGTCATCGTGTTTAATATCCGACATGGTTTTTTTAAGTCCAAATGTCATATCCCACATACCTTTCACATAACCCCATAGTCCTTTGGCTGCTCCTACTAAATCACCACTTAATAAAGCTTTTGCGGCATTTACATTTTCCTCCCAAGGCTTAATCATCTCCTTGGCCATTTGAGCATTAAACTTTTTCGTATTATCGGTAGTTTCAGCAATAATCTTATCCAGCTTTTCTTGAGCTCCAGCAAGTAGATTACTTATTTCATCCAGATTATTTGCAAAAAACTCACCTATGTTAATACTTTTAAAAATATCTTTGATTTTACCTGATGCCAATGCCGTATCCGAAATATGCGTATTTAATAGTCCCTCCCACATCCGTTTTCTATTTCCAATATTCTCTTTTTCAATATCTTCAGATGTTTTTAAGTCGTCTTTTTTATTTTTAATTTGAGTTTCGCCCTCTTTTCTTTTTATACCAGTAAGTTCTTTTTCAAGTTTTGCAATTTCTTCTTTTAGCTTTTCTTCATCCGCCAATTCTAATGCCCCGGATGATTTTTTAAGAAGTAATTCCTGTTTTTTGTTTTTAATTTTTTCTTTTAGTAAATCTGTGTCAATTTTTAGTATTTTGTCAGAATATTCATTTTCGGCATTTTCAATTTCTTTTAATGTTTTAGCATTTTCAATTTTTCCCAGCATATCATAATATGCCTGTAACTTTAAACCCTCAGCCAATGATTCTCTTTTAGCTTCGATAGTTTTATCAGCCGCATCTTTTTCATCTTTACTTTGTTTGACCAGTCTTTTATATTGTTCATCAAACGGCTTTCTCATTATATCATCGGCATCTTTCATTGCCTTTGTTAATGTTTTCAAGAAACTAGCCCATGCCTTTTGGTTTTCTTCCTGGTCTTTTTCTAATTGAGTCTTTTTAGATTCAGACTTTTCTTTATTAGCCTTTTTTTCTAAATCAACTCCACTAGTTATTAAATTTGTTTCAAGTTTATAATTTTGAACTTTCACATTATAAACTTCCTGAATCCTCATAACTTCGGCTTTGAATTCCTCCTTAGAAATAATACCTGCTTCCAGTTTAGCTTTATTGTTTCTAGCTTCTTGGTTAAACATTTGGATTTGTGCATCTCTTAATTTATAAGTTCCTGTTTCAAGTTCTTTATAAATCTTTGTCTGTTCTCTTAATAGCGAAGTATTTTTTAAGTTATTAGTATTAAACCAATTGCCTTTTTCTTCTTCATTTTTATAATATTCTTGAACGCTTTTTGCAAGAACTCCCCTTGCTTCAAGTTCCATTTTAATTTCTGCCAATCTTTCAGTATTTTTTTGTACTGATTTTTCACGTGCCATTAAAGTAATCTTACGCTCAATTTCAGCATTAACCCCCCGGTACATATTAGTTAAATGCCAATTACTAACTTGTTCAGCTGTCATATCCTTAAAATATTGAGGATATATTCGCATCAAATCTTTAACCCTTGCAATCCTTTCTTCATTACCGTATGCAAGTTTTTTTATTTGTTCAACATTTGTTGCAAGTTCTATACCATGAGCTTTTTCTGCCTTTATACTTTGATCTGTGGCTTTTATTCCTTCTTCTGTTCTTTCGTATGCTTCCTGTTGTGCTTGATTATATTGTAAAAGCATAGTTACTAATGCAGAAATAGCCAATAAAGCTAATCCATAAGGAGCTGATGCAACCGTTGCGTTAAACTTTGTAGCTGCTGCTGCTGCTGCTGTTTCAGCTGCGGTTAATTCAATTGTAGCTCCGGCAACTGCCTGCTTTGCTAAAACTTCTCTACCCAAATTAATTAATTTAATTTGGTCAATGGTATTTGATGCAACCTTTCGCAAAGTATAAACCGCCAACGCTGCCGAAACTCCACCTATTGCACTTGTGAGCTTGCCGAAATTATCAGCTACCCAATTGGCACTTTTGGCCATTTTTTCAGTAATACCAAGACTTTCATTTGTTTTATTTACCCATGCAGTTAATGAATTTGTTGCACGGTTTAAACCTCCAGCCCATGTATTTACATTATTTTGAGCTTTGTCTCCGTACATTTCTGTTAAAACGGCTGCAAACTTTGGTAAGGCATCTTTTGCAAGAACTTCACCTTGCTCCAACATTTTATTTAATTGTTTTTCCGACACATTTAAGGCTTTGGCCATAATACTAAAACTGCCAGGCAAATTTTCACCCATCTGTTGACGTAGCTCTTCAGCGGAGACTGTTGATTTGCTAAACATCTGATTAACAGCATTTAACGACCTTTCTATTTGTGTGTTTGACAACTGTAAAGTTGACCCGGACTGTACGATTGATTCAAAAATCCTTTGTCTTTCCGATAATGCTAAATTAGATGTTTTGGTAGAAGCAATAAATTGAATATAGCTTTCTTTTAAATTATTTACATTTTGTCCGTACTTATTTGAAATATCATTTAGATATTCAATAGATTTTGAATATTCAGCGTTGGAACCAGAAACATTTTTTAATGCAATATCAAGTCTTTGGCTATTGACAGCAGTATCGAGAAGATTTTTTGAATATTCTAAAATTCTGTCAACGGCAAATAGTCCAATCATTGTGGCTGCCAAATTTCTGAACATTGAATTTGACTGCCCGGCGTTGGCTGTCAATGCCTGGATTTGTGAATTTTGCTCTTTGGATAAAATATTGCTCTTTTGTTGTGTATCGGTAAGTTTTTTTAGTTCTGATTCTTGCTTTGAAAGTTCTCTATTGTATTGATTTATTTGTGAAATGTCATTTGATTCATTCCGTAATTTAGTAGTTAATCTTATCTTTTCATTAAGATTATTAATTATCCCGATAGTTTCCTGAACTTCTTTTTTTTCTGCATTTGCTTTTCTTTCATTGGCAATTCTAAGCTGTTCAGTATTCTTTATTAATTCGTTAGTTAACAAAGATAATTTTTCAAGTGCCAAAACAGCATCTTTAGTTAAATCTTCAGCTATCAGTCTAATTCGAGTATCCATTTCAAATATTTTGTTTAATTTTGAAACGGATTTTTAAGTTTTGGCAAAAACTAATCCAAAAATAAAGGGTAATATTGATTTATTACCCTTTTTCTTTTAAAATGTTGGTTTGATTATTTTTAAATTAAGATATTTTTCTCAAAAGAATTTTTTTTCTACTTCTTCTATTGTAGATCTTTTCAAACATTTCTAAATATTGATCACCATTTTGACAAGGATATAAAGAACCGTGATTTTCAGAAATTTTATCACACAAAATATAAATATCAAAATCTTCAATAGAGCATAGATGCTTTGCTGTTGCAATAAGTATTTTTTTGTCTGGCTTAAAAGGAAGTGATTTTGTAATCAATGTGCAATAATTAAGGATCTTCTTCATTGATAGATAATCTTGTTCTGAAAAAATAAGCTTACCCTCGTTAAATAGAACCTTACCAACTCTTGCATTTTTAAATGTAGTATAAAAAGATCCAGCTTTCCATCCACTTTCTTCTTCCAGCATTTTTAACCTCAAATAGTTAATATTCCCCATTTTTGAATAATAAGAGACAAAATCTGTTAAATTCCATTGCTTGGTCAATGATTCTGCGTTCCTTTCATCTTCTATACTTAAGTTTGATAACTCATAATATATAGGTAATCCAAGCTCTTTTCTTGCAACAAATCTATGTTGTCCATTAATAACCATTAAAGTACCATCAAATAGCCTGCAAGAAATTGGGTAGTATTCACCTAAGTCTTTTTTTAGAATTGCCGCTTTTATTTTATTTTTATGTGATTCATAAAAAGGCTTATT
Source organism: Bacteroidia bacterium (assembly GCA_035439445.1). Taxonomy (GTDB): domain Bacteria; phylum Bacteroidota; class Bacteroidia; order B-17B0; family Aurantibacillaceae; genus UBA4416. The sequence goes on along the minus strand of DAORKG010000041.1, from coordinate 10,494 downwards.
TGGGGCTAATTCAAAAAGAGAGTAATCTAATGTCTTTTCCATTGTTATTTATTTTTTTGATTGTTTTGATTAAAAATAAGCCCAAATCTAAAAAGAAAAAATCAAAGATAAAAATAATTTTGATTATTTTTTATTATTCTGTTTCTCTCTTTGTCTTTCCAATTCTTCAGATTCCTTAACCTTAGCAATTAAGAAGTCGAAATACTCTGTAACTCTCCATCTATTAATTTCCATAATCCCTCGTAAATCTCCATCAGCGAGGCGATATTTTGCCCGATAGTCTGATCTTTCTCTGTCTCTGATAACATCGAATAATTGTGTAGTGAATGGGAAAACTCCGTTTCTGTCAGACTTTTTAAATATGTCAGCGTACCAGGTTGAGATAAGTCCTGAAAGTTTATGAAACGGTTCAATGGAGTACGCAAAAAAAAAGCAAGTAAATTCATAGTACTTCCATCGGGCAATATTGCAATATTATTTTCAAGCCAATTTTTAATTTTCTTTTGTGAATAGTTAATGTCATATTCTGCCGGATCTTCTGATTCATCAAAAAACCAAATAGCTGAAATTTCATAAACCAAAGTTAAATTATTACTTTGCTGCCGTCTAAATTTTAAAGTTTGAGTTAATCTCTGTACCTCTGCAATTCTTCTTTCAGGGGTTAAACTATTGTCATTCGTGAATTTATCAACCATATCCAGATATTCAGTAAAAACTGCATCAGTAACTTTGAATTGATTGTGATTATCAACTGTATTTTGAAAAGCTCTAAACCTATTAAAATATATCGGCAACCCTCCATCAGTGAATTGATAATAATCAACGCCATTGCAAGTGAATGCAAGTTCTTTTTTAGTTTCTTTTAGAAAGAATTCATTTTGGGTCATAATTCCAACATCCGTTTTTTATTGATAATTGTTTTGAATAAACTGTCCTTTTTGACTTTAAAATCTCTTTTATTTTTCCCCATTCACCGTGTTTTAGAAAAGTGTTTGTTTCCATGATCAACAATTTTCAAAATCTCTTGGTCTGGCTGTGAATTGATATGAAATAGAATACGCTTCCAATTCCGGGTAATCTTCAACAGCACCTATTTTTTTAAGCACTGATTGAGTATTATAGTCAAATTCCTGAGCTTTGATATTCATTCGATTTAACAAGTCAAGAATATGATAAAATTTAACAAATTTTGAAATAACAATCATTTCGACTGTAAATGTCATTTCGCCGAATTTTGAATCATTATTTGACCGCCCTCCATTGATAATATGAGCTACCTGAATATCGTAATTATCATCTGGTAAAAATGGATCTATTTTATTTCCGTCATAAATACCGAGTTGATTCTTTTTTTCGTGAGCATTAAAATACATTTTCGCAATACCATCAACGGCATCGACTGTTTTGTATGTTTCACGTAATTTTGCGTTAATTTCGATTATGGTTTTCATTTTACGTAAATGTTAATAATGCATTTCGTTTTTGATTCTATAAAATATTCCACACTTGAAACCGTGAAGGTTACAGAATCAAGAACTTCATCATTTTCATCAATAAGCATATTTCGATTGAAAATAATTTCATCCCCTGAACTTGGAATATTTGGAATATTAAAATCATGGAATGTTGGTATATTATTGTCAAATTCCGATTTTGATAAAAATACAATATTTACTTTTTTCATGATATTTTCTTCTTAATAACAACTCCAAAGAAGATAAGATAAAGTGTAATTATCGTATATTCTTTAGCAAATTTACATTTTGGTAGTTCAAATCCAATTTTGAATATTTCACTTTTATTGAAACCCCAAAAGTTAAAACAAATCCAATTAAAGGCCCATAAGTAAATTGTTTGAGTTTTACTTGTATCAAAAATTGGAATTAATTGCCATTTTTTTATGAATTGCTTAATTTTCTTCATTTATTATATTATTAAATATATTATTTAAAGGTTCTGGTTTAATATCTTCTTTTTTTATATCATCTGAATAGGATATAACTCCAGTTCTATTAACAAATATTTTGTTTTCATGTAAAAAATTACTAAACTTTCTTGAAAAAGACAATAACCCGTCTTCATCTGGTATTAATAATGAAAATTTAAGTTCAATACTCCTCATGACATTTTCTTTACAAAGGTAGTTTCAATTTCAGAGTTAAATGTTTCAATTACGGCATTTTCTTCATCTTTTGTTAATGCAAAAATTTGACCGTAATAATCTTCAAGATAGCCGGCTTTGTCTGATTCCGAATCGTTCATAAATCCAATTTCAGCACTTTTTGTATCAGAGCTAAGTAACTGCCAATTTCGCATTAAGTCACCGCTAAAAGTCAAATCTACGTGGCTTGTTTGAAGGTTTCTTTTATCCCTGGTCTTTTTATGACCTTTTGAATAAACGCCATCTGGTTTTTTGCTTTTTGTGGTCATTCTTCCACTAACGGAATTCCCTTTTTGTTGGATTCTGTCTGCAACTAAAACAACTGCATCAAGTCCGGCTAACCTTAACGCTTTTTCTGTAACAATAGGCAAATCATTTACAAAAGCATTTTTAAGGCTTAAAAGAGTTGTTCCGAGGTTGCTTTCAATTTTCATACAGCTTGTAATTTACTTTTAATTGTGGCAAATGTACGTCCTGAATTTATTAATTCACCATCTTTTTTAGTCACAACTTCCACGATCAAAACTTCCGCACGAACAGAAATTACTTTCACTAATTCGCCTTTTTTAGCGTAAATATCCTTTGATTTCACTAAAGAATAAACATCGTCAATTAGTCTGAATAGTTGCATTTTGTTCTCTTATGGCTTTTTCAACTTTGAAATATTCCGATTGGTGACTTTTAAATTCAGCCTCTAAATCGTTAAGCGTTTCTTTAAAAGTATCAATTTTATTTCGGAGTTTCTCCATCTTTTTAATCAAAGATTTTAAATGTCTTTCATCAAATTGGACTGATTCGTCTTTTTCTTCTGGCATAATTGATTATTTGATTAATTTTTGACAAACATAGTAATAAAATCATAATAAAAAAATAAATTCAGTTATTTTCTATATCATGGATTCATGATATACTCCTACTTTATT
>DAORKG010000041.1:2865-7310 GCA_035439445.1 Bacteroidia bacterium | reverse complement strand
TCTGAAATGTCAGTTAATTCATTAGCAACAAAAGGATAAATGGCAAATTCGTTGTTTTGGTCAAGTCCTATCAATTCATGTGGAATTGTGGCAATAGTACTTTGTCCGTAACCGTCAAACGATTCACAAGGATCACAGCTTTTGCATTTTGTTTCTTTAAATCGGTTACATGAAAGATTACCGAGTTCAAATTCAGGATCTGAAACTATTCTTTCCAAAACTAAAATTATAGCTCTATGATTATCAGAATCAACATCAAAATTAACCGGAATAGAATTGATTTGATTGGCTTCCAATGCTATTTCTTCAGTCGATTGATATAAAACCTCGTTTGTTTCATAATCTATCAATTTAGCTTTACAATTTGTCGTTACAAGTGGGTAAATTGATATTGAATTGAATTTTGCAACGATGTATTTTGATTCTGCAGTCGTAAAAAGTATGCCAATTTTTGTTTCAGAAAATAAATAAGATTCAACCGGCCTTATTATCCTGGCTTTTTCAGATTTATAAATTGTTTCGTTCAATTTTACTCTTTTTGTAGCCCGGAGTAAAACATCTTTAATATCATGCTTTAACTGATTGATAGCATTAGTCCTGCATTTCTTGAATACATCATAAAATGTTTCCTGGTCGCCATCTGCAATCTTATCCATAAGCTCATTGCTCATGCCTTCAATGTCATTAACCCAAAGAACTGCATCCTGTGTATTGTGGCATCCTTTTACTCCTATTTTACCATCGAAACAATTATTAACATCCATGATTTTCAATATTTTAATTACAAAACAAAAGTAATAAAAAAAGACACACGAAAATAATCATGTGTCTTTCCATTTTTAATCAAACAATTCAAAAACAATCAAACATCCAAAAAGGATATAATAATGAATATGAAGTATCTTTAACGGCAACTTGAACAACCCCCGGAACTCGGCCTCGGTTTTGATGTTGTATTTGTCGATTGTGGCTTTGCAACTGTTGCCGGCCTCCAAATTACGCCTGTTTTTGCCATGACATTTAAATTTTAATTAGCCTTACAATTTATGTCTTAATTTGGATGTAAAACTAATAAGAAATTCCGTTAAAAACCAAATTATAGCATTTAAATTCACACAAGCAACCATATAAAATATGTGCATCCAAAAAGAATATTGAGTAAATCCTGAAAGGATTAGCAACAAATATGCTATTGAGCCGATTACACTTGCTGAACATGGAACACACAAACCAAAAGGCTTACCCCAAAATTTCCCAAAATATCTTTCAATAAAATATCCTAAATTTTCTAACAGCATTTCAGGACGCAACAATCTGCACCATCCAACGCAAAAAAGGGAAATTAATAGAATATTGATTAAGTGATTCATTTTTTTATTCCAAGTTTTGATTTAATTTTTTCAACTCTTTCTTTTTCTCCCAAAGTCTTAATCTCCGGCTCAAATCCTTTTGAAATTGCATCTTTCAAAAGTTTATTTCTTTCCTGCCTTTCGGTTTTTTTTTGCTTTGATAATTCAATAGCTCTTAATTCTTCAGCTTTATCTGTTAATTCATCTTGAGTATCCTTTTCAGCTTCAAAAAGAACATCAGTAGTTAATTCTTTGTAACTCGTTGTTGTTGTGCTTTCCTCAATGTAGAATTTAGTGCCAACTTTTACAACTTTTTTAACTGTCAATACTTTTGATTGAGGCTCTAAAATTTGAGCTTTAAGGCTTATTGAAAAAACTGATAATATCAGCAATAGAAATATCTTTTTCATTATTATTTAAATTTGGTTTTCTTCTCCGTGAAAATTCAAAACTCTGATTATTTTTTAAAATTACTTGTGATTCTGAAATGTCCTTTATAAATCCAATATTTACGGCAACTTTCCTATTTAATCTCAAAAATAAATCAGGATTTAACTCGATAACTTTTTTTAAAGTTTTAGATTCAGTTTTTTTTGTGCCATCCTCAAAAAACAAATGGCAATATGGACCATCAGCTTCTAATTTATATACTTCTCCAAACTCCACCTATATATGCTATTGTAATTTGATTACCAATTTGACCGGGGACTATTTCTCCGTTTGATTTAGGCAAAATAGTAATTGCTTGTCCATTTGCTGTTGTAATTCCTCCTGAAAAAGTAATGTTCCCAGTTCCATGATTGACTATTTTGCAAGAAAATCCATCGGAAACGGTTCCGAGCGTATAAGTGGCGGCGGCACCGGTATGCAAAATAAGATAATTATCATCACCACTTGCAATAGTGGTACTTGTGCCTGTTACTGTTCTATTTAAGATAGATGTAAAAGAAAAAAACAAAACACAAAGTAAAAACGCTAATTTTTTCATAAAATATTGATTTAAAATGTTAGTAATCAATTCCGTTAAAATGCAAATACCACCGCCTATCCATCTCTGATAAAACAAAACTATGCCCAGGTTTAATTCCATATGTTACGGCATTTGGTGCAGTTGTCATGCTACCTATACAAGTTCCAGGCACGAAAAAATATGTATTATCACCAGATTTTACAAAGATAGTATCTGAAAATTTGACACAATAAGTATTGTCGTAATAATGAAAAAGAGTTCCACTAAATCCCCAATATACAAATGAAATATTTCTATTAAAATTTAAAGTGTCGTGCCTATTTGGAAGAGTAACTGTTAAGCTATCTTTATTTAAGCTCACAAATTCAGTCCTACGACCTTGATAATTACCTCCGGGATATTCTATTGTATCACTTGAATTAAGTTGAACTCCTACAATGTATTTATGTTCAACTTTAAATCTTATTGCATCGGTATTGTTTTTTGAATCTATTAGGAATGGTTGAGAATCTCTAATGCCTATTCCATACATTCCACTTTTTGCATTTGTTACTGTATCAGCGTCAAACATCGCAGTAGTCCTTTGTCTTTGAGCAAAAGAAATAATTGAAACTAAAATAAACGATAAAATAAAAAATATTTTTTTCATCTTTAAGCTCTTTTTGTTAGAAAAATATCACCTGTAAATTTATCTTCATCTGGACTATCTGTAAAAGGCAAATAGACCTTTATTTTATTAATTTCTATTGGCTCAAAGTCAATTTCTTTAACCCATCTATTGTTGCTATCAAAAAACAAAGCTGAGATCTTTTTTGTGTTTAAAATATGGGATACTTCGTCACCCTCTACCAAGTCAACAACGGAAATGTTCTGGAATAGTGGCAATCTTGGAATAGCAGAATTACCCGAATAACATATCCGGGGACTTACACAAGATTTCGATCCAAAAACTATCCTTTGCATAAAACTTAAACTATTGGAGGCGTTAAATTCAAAAAATCAGATACCTTAAATTCAAAACATGATTTACCGGTATCTTTTATTTCTACTTTTTGATTTTCTGAATTGGTAAAATAAACTTCATATAATCCAGGGAAATGGATCGAAATATAACCAATCGGCAAAGTTTCTAAATTTACCGAGGCAATTCCATCCGCATCCGTTGTGACATCGATTTGATAAATTCTTTTTGAGCGTCCTGTGATGTTAAATTTCAAATCTCTTTCAGCGTTCAAAATTCCCAAATCAAAGCTCACAACTTGGTCACATTGATTTATATTATCAATTTGAATACACTCACAGTTACAATTATTTAAGCAACTCATACGGCTTTTTTTGTACAAATATACTCAAAACCACAAATTTTGTCATATTTCAAAAAAAAGATTAAAAAAATATTGCATTATGCTTGCATAATTAAAAACTATGTATTACTTTTACATCATCAAACAAGAACAATTAAATATTTTTCAATTATGGCTTATATCTCAACAGAACAAGTAAAAGAAATCAGACAAAATCTAAAAAAAGAATTTCCTAATTTAAAATTTTCCGTAAAAAGGCTTTATTACTCGAAAGTACAAGTTTCTATACTTTCGGGGAATATAGATTTTGGCACAACATATAAAAATTGCACTCATGAAACAGATGGTGTTTTTGGCAAAATAAATCAAATTGTCAATAAAGGAAATTTTAATAATTCAGATTCAATGACTGATTATTTTCATGTTGGATTTTATACTGAAATATCAATTGGTAGATGGGATTATTCTTATGTTTTAAAAAAATAAAAACAAAACCAGGTGTGCGACTGTAACGCATTTTTTTTAATAAAAAAAAATAAAAAAAATGGAAAACAAAACAAAAATTCAAATTAAAACATGGTTTGGAAAATTAATTTTTGAACATGAATCTTCCGGTAACTCTGTAAAAAAAACACTATTAGAAGCAATTAAAAGCGATGCAAATTTGAGCGGTGCAAATTTGAGCGGTGTGGATTTGAGCGGTGCGGATTTGAGCGGTGTGGATTTGAGCGGTGCAGATTTGAGCGGTGCGGATTTGAGCGGTGTGGATTTGAGCGGTGCAGATTTGAGACGTGCAAATTTGAGCGGTGTGGATTTGAGCGG
>DAORKG010000041.1:1492-2765 GCA_035439445.1 Bacteroidia bacterium | reverse complement strand
AATTTGAGCGGTGTGGATTTGAGCGGTGCAAATTTGAGCGATGCAAATTTGAGCGATGCAAATTTGAGCGATGCGGATTTGAGCGGTGTGGATTTGAGCGGTGCAAATTTGAGCGATGCAAATTTGAGCGATGCGGATTTGAGACGTGCAAATTTGAGCGGTGCAGATTTGAGACGTGCAAATTTGAGCGGTGTGGATTTGAGCGGTGCAAATTTGAGCGATGCAAATTTGAGCGGTGCAAATTTGAGCGGTGTGGATTTGAGCGGTGCGGAAAACAAAGAAACGGCCTATCTCCCAATTTTCTGCAAATGGGCATCTTGCATAATTGATGGCAAAATAAAAATTGGATGTAAAGAAAAAACAATTGAAGAATGGGATTCTTTTTTTGCATCAAATGAAGAATTTGAAACTTCAAGAGATAGTAAAGATTTTAAACAAATTGAAGCTGTGTATTTAGCTTATAAAGCTTATTATTTACATCTAAATAAAAGTTAATATGACCAAAAAAGGCCCCAAATTCAAGCATGGAGACCCAGATACAAGTGTTTTATACAAAAGGGTTCCAACGTCAAAAAAGGAAGAATTAATAGATATTATTGATTCTTACTTGTACGGCACTATCAAAATTATTCGTATTAAACCAAAAACAAATCAAACAAAATGAAACAAATTGAATTACCTGAACTCGGAGTATTAGCTTGGACGATTATTTCTGCTTATATTTTTGCTTTTTTATACTTACTTCTTTGGATGTATAGAAACTGGCAAAGAAGTGAAAGATACTCAAAAAGAAAAAATTACAAAGAAGAACAATATGATTTCTTTCTTGAAATTACAGAATATCCGGTCAAAAAAGAATTGTTTATAAATCTTAATGAAGATGTAATTGACGCTTTATTTTGGATATTTTCACAAGGCTATGTTTCTGAAGAAGATTTTAAAGTAGTCGATATTAATTTTTATCTTCCTGACGGAAATTCTGACTGGCCGGAAAGAATGCGATTGATGAAAGATAATTATCAAGAGTGCAGGAATAAATACATTTTACACAAGAAAAACAACATGGTTTTTTCTGCTGACAACTTTTTTCATACTTTTTTTGGGCTGGATAAATAGTTAACAATGAAAACACTTTTAATACTTATTTTAATATCCGGATTACTTTACTTTTTTACCGGATGGATTTTAAGCGATAAAAATAAAAAACAGTAGAAGATTCTGCAAAGTGTCATACTTGCATACGATAGTGAGGCACTTTGCTTTTATAATATTT
>DAORKG010000041.1:0-1392 GCA_035439445.1 Bacteroidia bacterium | reverse complement strand
TATTCTTTCCAAAGGTCATATAAAAAAACATGGTCAAAATACCTCGCTGTGTCACCGCAGTGACCGTAATTGTTAGCATCAGCGTGCTTCTTATTCAAGCCTCCAGAACTGTCTTGCTCCATGCGTTTATAGTCGTTGCAGGTAATAGGGCAATCAGTTGCCGAAATAAGCCAATCTGTTTCTTTTCCAAGAATATAATTACAAATAAGTTTTGAATTATAATGGCTTGGATTTGATGCCGGCACCATATCTTCAAAATCTACCCCTAATTCACGTAATTTATTGAAAATAATACTAAAGCCGCTTGAATGACCTGAAGTAAATGCAGACTTATTATTGCCAGATGCATCACCAGTAATCAAATAACGCTTTTCTTTCCCAAAATAATTAACAATATAATCTATAAATTCAGGCAAATCCATATTAGCAGATGGATCGTGGAATTCTTTAATTTTCCTGATGTATCGATCATATACAGAAACTTGGCCGGCCAAACAGCTTAAAACCACGTTAAAGTCAAAACTAAGGCATATTGGTAGATTGTCATTAATAGGTATCGATTCTGTTGTTTCATGTTTTTGAACTTTGTAATTATAGAAAAATGGAGTATCTGGCTTAATAATGCCCCAATTGCCTAAAGCATCAACATGGTATCTTTCAGGATCAATTAACTTAATAGTTTCAAATTCTGCTATTTTTTCAGGAGGGCAAAATGGGTTATTACCCCAATTGGCTTTTATAATTTCAGATTCAAAAACTTTTTGTTCAGAAAAGAAGTCTTTGTAAATCCAAGTATCAATCGAAATAGGGTTAAACGTTAAGTGTTTTTGCGATAATATTCCATAACTATTTCTCAAAGTTCCTGAAATATCAAGCAAATCCGCCATTTTTATACTTCCAGTCCTTGTGATTGGCTCATCAACCCAAAAGTCTGTATATTCAGATAATGAACGTGGAGGATCCTCAAAACTTGCACCTTTTAAAAAATGCCCTGTTTTATTGTGAATAATTGTCATTGTAGTTTCCCGTATTGTAAATTCTTCTGATAGCCAGGGATAAAATGAATTTATAATGTCTTTAAAAAGCTGAAATTGTGAATCTCTTGCATCTGTTTTTGTTTGTCTTGCAAATAAGCATCTGAAGTACTTTTGATTAGTAGCCTTGTATAGCATCTGAATTGCTTTCACATAAGATTTAGCTGAAGATCTTGATCCGTACCAAATTTGATACCCTGTATTAAAATTAAAAAACGATTCCCGAAAAACATCCGGCAATAAAATGATTTTGAGTTTTTTTAGCTCGTTTGATACATAAATGGCTTTTTCATAACTCAATTTCAATTCATTTTCACGACTCAGGAACTGAACCTCCATTTAGCACTTTGGTTATGTT
>DAORKG010000040.1:0-33437 GCA_035439445.1 Bacteroidia bacterium | reverse complement strand
AATCTCAGAGTTTTAGAAAAAATTATTTGCTAAAGTCATAACAATCTGCAAGGCTTGAGCAAACCGTGTGTTATAAGCTTTAAGCGCCATCTAGTTTAATTTACTTATAAGTCATATTTTGGATTCGGACTTATTATTCTGTCTTTTGTGTCATTGAAAATAAAATGCATAGACTTTAATTTTTTTTCTTTACCCTTTTTAATACGGTATTTATGAATGTAAGTGTAGCTTTCTACTAGCATTTTAGTACTTGTAAAACCAGCCTGTTTTAAACTGTCAATTACTAGTTCACATTCAAGAGAAAATGCAAGTGAGTCAACAGATGTTCTACCAGCAAGTGCTATTTGCCTTGCAACAACTTGAATTGTGTCAACCATAACAGAATCGCTTAATATTGTCTCAACAAATTCATATGTTGATGGGTCGTCCACACTTTTCATCATATATTCATAAATCTCTTTATTAACTGTATCGTTGTCACTATAAGGTTTACAAGAAGAAACAATAAATATTATTATAATGCTGTAGAATATTGTTTTCATAATTAAATGTTTGTGGCGTTTGTTAAATATCGTTATGCTAATATACTTTATATTAAATATTTAATTTAAAATTGTGTTCTGCATGTGTCTTTATCCAATTTTCACAATCAGTAAGACCTGTTTCTAAACTAGAAATTAATTTACCGAATGTTAATTCTTGATTATTTGGGAAATAAAAGTCTAATGTAGGATTTGCTTTTAAAATGCCACTTGAAAAGGCAATACTAATTGTATTAATTTCATGGAGGTTTGGTGGTTTTGTATATGTTGGAATATTTAAAAATTCAAAATTTTCTTTTATTTCATTTGGTAACCAAATATTTGTCAATGCCTTTGAAAGGTTACCAGTTCCATTATAAAAATCTTGGACATTAAAAAGCACCGGAAACTCTTTTTTGTCAATATTGTTGTCTGAATTTTTTTGTTTATAAATTGACATATCACGACGTATAAAAATTTGTCCAAATTCTACAGTTAGTTTTTGTCCATTATTAACAGCCTCTACTTCGTATAGAATCCTTATTTTTTTTAATTCTTGAATTATTTCTATAACAGCTTCAAATTGTTTTTCAACTACATTTTTTTTAATACCATATTTGTCGAATAATAAATATGTAATTCCAAATGTCAAACATGTCGCCATTGCGTTTAGTAAGTTTAATATGTTGTCAAACTTAGATTGACTTTGTCGAAATACTTCGAATGAAATTACTCCAATTAAAAGTGATATTAAAATTACCCAGATTAGTTTTTCTTTAAATATGTTTATTTTCATTATTGTCTCAATATTATGATTGTCACTGCGCTTATTGCTTATAACTAGCAGATTTGCGCCATGATAAACGTTTGTAAATACTGGTAAGTATTTATAATTATTTGTTGTCGCTTTACTACTAGTTTGTTAACCAAATATAATAAAAAAACCGTTAAGCTTTGCTCAACGGTTTTGTGTTTATATAAAGACCTGAAAGGTTTCCAAAACCTTTCAGGTCTGCACGAACGAGTTGAAAATTTTCAGGTCTAAATTCCTGCTTTTATTACCTCCTCATATAATTTTTCGTACTGAGGTAAAATCACATTGATGTCGAACTTTTTAGCTTGTTCAAAGGCATTGGCTTTAAATTGCGCTAACTTTTTTTCATCAGATAATAAAGCAATGATGTTTTTGGCCATGTCTACATAATCACCCACTTTACTCATGTAACCTGTTTTGCCATGTACATTCAACTCAGGTATACCACCTGTATTGGAGGATACTACCGGTATTTTAGAGGCCATGGCTTCTAAGGCAGATAAACCAAAACTCTCTGTTTCGGATGGTAATACAAACACATCAGAGATTGCTAATACTTCTTGAGGGTTGGCAATTTTACCAACTGAGATAATATCATTGCAAGTATTTAATTCTCTGCATAATTTATCAATGGCAGGTCTTTCAGGTCCATCACCTACCAAAATTAATTTGCAAGGTATTTCTTTACGCACAATATCAAAGGCTCTTAATACATCTTCCACACGTTTCACTTTACGGAAGTTAGAGACATGTATTAATATTTTTTCGTGTGGGGCTGCAAAATTTTTACGGTGGCAATGAGTCACTTCATGTTTTTCGTAATCCTCAATCTTAATAAAGTTTGGAATTACTTTCACATCATTGGCAATCTTAAAGGTTTTCAACGTATCTTTTCTTAAACTTTCAGATACCGAAGTAATGGCATTGCTGTTATTTAACGAAAAGAAAATTACGGGTTCAAAGGATGGATCTTGTCCCACTAGGGTAATATCTGTTCCATGCAAAGTTGTAATGTATGGTAGTTTTATTTTACGCGATTTTAAAATTTGTTGTGCTAAATAAGCTACAGAGGCATGTGGTATGGCATAGTGCACATGCAATACATCCAGTCGCTCATAAATAGCCACATCTACAATTTTGCTTGCCAACACACTTTCGTAGGGTTGGTAATCAAACAGCGGATAGTCGTTCACGTTTACCTCATGATAAAATAAGTTTTCGTTAAACTGATTTAATCTAAAAGGTTGTGAGTAGGTAATAAAATGTACCTTATGTCCTTTATGTGCTAATGCAATCCCTAATTCGGTAGCCACCACGCCACTACCTCCAAATGTTGGATAACATACTATTCCTATATTCATGTGTTTAATTAGATAATTAGTTAATGAGTCAATTCGACAATGAAATCAAATAATGTGACACTGTTTTACACATTGTCACATTATCTAATTGTCATATTATCTAATTAACTTTATTCCCATTCGCGTCTAACTCCACCATCTCATAGCCAAGCTTAGATAGTTTTTCGAAGTTAGAAGCTTTATCACCAACAACTAAGATGATCATATTGTTGTAAGGTAAATTCTTTTTCGCTAATTCGTCAATTTCTGCTTTTGTAATCGTTTTGATGATTTCACCTTGTTTTGCTACATAGGTTTTATCTAAATCAAAATCAATGATACGTTTTACAAATCCTAATTTTTGCATTGGTGATTCGTATTTCAAGGCATCTGCTTGAGCCATCGCATTTTTAGTAAATTCTAATTCTTCAGCAGTTACACCACTTGTTGCGTATTTTTTTAATTCATCCATGATAATCACAACTGAACTATCTGTTGCATTTGCTCTTACACCGGCATTAATCATATACGGACCAACAAATTTGTTTCCGTAGAAACCACCACGTGCACCGTAAGTATAACCTTTAATCTCACGTAAAATATAATTCACGCGGCTGTTAAATGCACCCGCAAAAGCGTAGTTCATAATGGTTGATTTAAAGTATTCGCTTGTTGCATCATAAGCTAATGATAAATTACCAACTCTGATTTCTGATTGAGGAGCACCTTTTTTATCTACAAAGTAAATGCGTGTTTTATCAATTTCAGGTAATTTGTATTTAGCCAAAGGCATAGTACCGGCAGATTGTAATTTAGTTAAGAAATTTAATTTCTTTAAAGCAGATGCTTGGTCAATATCACCACTTACTGCTAATACCGCATTAAAGCCTGAGAAGTTTTTGTAGTAATTTTTCACATCTTCTAAAGTTATAGATGCTACAGTTTCAGCTGTTCCGCTTGAAGGCATTGATACCGTTAATTCAGAACCATATAATAATTTACTGAACACATTACCTGCAATAGCTGTTGCTTGAGTTGCCTGGTTAGCAATTCCGTCCATTTGTTCTTTTTTCACTAAGTCAAAATCTTCCTGATCAAATTTAGGCATGAACAACATTTCTTCAGCAATCTTTAATGTAGAATCGATGTTTTGTTTTAATGAAGAAACTGTCATCACAATTTCATTATCGTTTGCATAAAACGATACATCACTTCCTAAACGCTCTAATTTATTTTCAATTTCTTCGGCACTGTGCTTTTGAGTTGACTCTTGTAATAAAGACGTTAATAATACTGCAATACCTGCTTTGTTTGCCGGTTCATAACGGTGACCAATTGGCATACTGAATTGGATATTTACTTTTGGAATATCATTGTTATTAATACCAATTGCTTTAATACCATTAGCTAAATTAGATGTCCAGTAGTTTGGTAATGGCACTAATTTAGAAGCTTGCGCTACAGGCATTTTGCTGCGAACAAAATTATCTTTTGGTTCAGTATATGATAAGTTTTTGTACTCAGCACTTTCTTGTTCAATGGTTCTTTCATACATTTTCCAAGTGTCAGCTTTTGCTGCCAAGTCAGATTTTCCTTTAGGAACACAACTTAACACCACACCAAATTTTCCTTTGATGTAAGTGTTATACACACGCATTACATCTTCTTTATTTACTTTTAAATTATTTGCCATTTCGGTTTTCAAATAATTTGGATTGTTAGCATACGTTTGGTAAGCAGCTAATTGCGCACCTTTACCTTGTACGGTTGCTAAACGGTTATATAAATCACTTTGATAAGAGGCTTTGTATTTTTTAATATCATCATCAGTAGCACCTGTTTTTTCCCACTCAGCTAATGATTGGTTTAACATTGCTTCAATATCTGCTAATTTAGTTCCCGCATTTGCTCTCACCATAATTTCAAATTGCCCTGCTAACTCACGGCTGTAGTTATACGCATTTGCAGATACTGCTTTTTGAGATTTGATAAATGTATTATATAATGGAGAACTTTTTGAAGATGATAAAATTTCACCCAACACGTCTAAAGCTACTTCATCTTTATCCATAGAGGCAACTGTTGGATAAGTGATTTTAAACATCGGGAATTTTACATTGTCTTCGTAAGAGATGTATCTGTTTTCAGTTAACACAGCAGCTTGCTTAGCCATGTTTTTTACTTCAGGTCCGCGAGGAATAGAACCAAAATATTTGTTAGCTAATTTTACTACTTCTTCAGTCTTCACATCACCCGATACAGTTAATACAGCATTGTTAGGCCCATACCAACGCATGTAGAAGCGTTTTAAGTCGTTTACATCTACACGATTTAAATCTTCAATATAACCAATAGTTGTCCAAGAGTAGGGGTGACCTTTTGGAAATAAAGCTTCACCTGTTTTTTCACCTACCAAACCATAAGGGCGGTTATCATAATTTTGTCCACGCTCATTTTTTACAGTAGCACGTTGTACTTCAAATTTTTGTTGAGTTACTGAGTCTAATAAAAAGCCCATTCTATCAGCCTCTAACCATAACATTTTTTCTAATTGGTTAGATGGAACAGTTTCAAAATAGTTTGTTCTATCAGAGTTAGTAGAACCGTTTAATGTTCCACCTGCTTCTGTAATAATTTTAAAGTGTTGCTCATCGGCTACGTTTTTAGAACCTTGAAACATCATGTGTTCAAAAAAGTGCGCAAACCCCGAACGGCCTTGTTGCTCTCTGTTTGAACCTACGTGGTATGTTACATCCACATAAGCAATTGGGTCAGAGTGATCTTCGTGAACCACAATGGTTAAGCCATTAGGTAATACATATTTTTTGTAAGGGATAACAATTTCTTTCCCAACTTTTGCTACTGTTTGTAATAGCTTAGGGCCATTTACAGCAGGTTTTGCAGCAGTTTTATTTGCTGATGCCGTGGTTGTTTTTGTGCTTACCTGAGCAGTCATTGTTAATGATGCTAAAGCAAGAATTGATAATAATGATGTGTGTTTCATTGTGTTTTATTTAGATAGATAAATATAAATAGTTGTGAGCTATTTTTATAGAAAAAAGTACAAAAGGTAAAATAACTTTATGTGATTAATCCTCTAGGAATCCTGTTTTCTTGAAATATTCAACCAAAGCATCACTCATGAGTTTACTTTGTTGTTTGGCATCCAAATGCGGGATGCTTTCTTTTAATTCAAAATGAGGCCAGTCATCATCATCGCGGCCTTTGTATTCATAAAAACCATAAGGCATAAGCACGGTGCAAACACCAATGTGCATGATTTCAAGTTTTTCGTCTTTTTTGTATTTGCGATAGGGCTTATCTAATTCTTGTAAACCAATCATAAATAAAATCGCATCGTGGTCCATTTCCGAACCAAAGCGCTCTTTTAATTTATGTTGAAGAATTTGCCATTCGGATA
This sequence comes from Bacteroidia bacterium, assembly GCA_035439445.1. Lineage (GTDB taxonomy): Bacteria > Bacteroidota > Bacteroidia > B-17B0 > Aurantibacillaceae > UBA4416. Next base: position 27,341 of record DAORKG010000040.1, on the reverse strand, counting down.
AAGTGGTAGCCATATTAGTCTTCGTCGTTTGTAGCTTTTACTCCTTTTGGTGGCGGAATAAAATACTGCATGTTTTCTTCAATGTAGTTTAAAATAGCTTCTTTGCCTTGTCTTTTTTCAGCACTGGTTTCAAAGGTTTGTGGCACCTCGCCCCAATAATCCATTAAACGCTTTTTGTATTTCGCAAAATTGCTGGCCCATTGATTTTTACCAAGCTTGTCAATTTTTGTAAATGCTAGGCAAAACGGAATTTCATGTTCGGTACACCAAATCATAAACTCTCCATCAATTGGTTGCAATTCCAAACGGCTATCAATTAAAATAAAAACGCAGATTAAATTTTTTCGTTTGGTAATGTAGTTGCTGATTAAAGCTTCAAATTTATCCAAGTTGGTTTTGCTGGTTTTAGCATAACCATAACCGGGTAAATCTACCAGGTACCATTTATCGTCAATCAAAAAATGATTAATCAATTGTGTTTTACCCGGCTTTGAAGATGTTTTAGCTAAATCTTTTTGATTGCAAAGCATGTTAATCAACGAGGATTTTCCAACATTACTTCGTCCGATAAAAGCAAACTCAGGCTTATCGGGTGTAGGGCATCCTTTGTTATCAGAACTGCTTTTATAAAATTTAGCGTTTTTAATTTCCATCTTGGGTTTAAACTCTTTCTCTGAGTTCTTTTAAATAAGTTTCAATGTGTCTGTCAGACTTGCTTTTGTAAATATCAGCAATTGTTACCAGGATTCCTGTCTCTTCAACTCCACCAAAGGTTGGATTGATAGCAGTACCAAATGATAACATAGTGCTTGATAAGTTACTATAAGCGTTCACTAATGGAGGAATATTTTCTCCTAAAGCTCTCACGCGTTTGTTTAAAATCGCATGCCCTGTTTTATAATCTTTTCCTTCAATCTCTTTTAAAAATTCGGTAACATCTGTTTTTATTTCAACTGCATGAATAGGTGTTACTAATTTTCTGTGATCCGGGAAATAATATTTTAAGAATGATAAAATATAATCACGAGCTTCCACATTAAAGTCGGTGTACATGGTAAACTTACCGTAGTAATATTTCATATCAGGATTATCTACTACAATAGCACCTAAACCGTCCCATAAGTTATCCAAGCTAAATAAACCTTTTCTAAATTCTTCAGAAGGTTGATACATGGGTTGAATAAACGAACGACCTAACTCAATAGTGAATGGTAAATACTCTTTGTAAAACTCCGGTGAGAAATCAAACAATTCTGTAGTTGCTAATAATACTTTACCATCTTTATATTCAGCATCTCTACATAAGATAAAACGGTAAGCACCAACAATTTCCTGATCTTCCGGATTCCAAACCAATAATTGTTGGTATGGATGTGGACTAGTATCAAACTCGTCAATATCAATAGATTTTCCGGTTCCACCTCCCGCATGTCTGAAAGTAACTTCGCGTAAACGCCCAATTTCTTTCATGGTGTTTGGTGAATTATGATGAGTGATAATGTAAATTTCATTATCACCGTTATTAGTTTTACGTATGTAGCGCTCCTTAGTTAACTCGCTCAATAAAGCTTCGCGAGGTATTTTTTCTATGATGTCTTGCATAACTGATTTTAATGGCAACAAGGTAACAAAAAATGAGGATTTTAGAGGGATGAATACCTAATATGAATGTTAAAAGATATTAACGTTTGAGTATGTAAAATATGCTTTTTTTATACAAAAATTAACGATTCAATCACTTTATCTTTAAATCTATGTCGCCAATACTCATTATTTCGTGCATAGGTTTATATTTTGGAGGATTACTCTTGATTGCCTATTTAACATCAAAAAATTCAACAGCAGATAGTTATTTTTCGGGTAACCATGCTTCACCTTGGTATGCAGTAGCATTTGGGATGATTGGCGATTCCTTGAGCGGTGTCACTTACATTTCTGTTCCCGGAAAAGTGGGAGGCGCTAATTTCTCGTATTTACAATTAGTGCTTGGTTATTTTGTAGGATATTTTATCATCTCAAAAATATTATTACCCATTTATTACAAAATGAATTTGATTTCTATTTACACCTATTTAGAAACTCGATTCGGAAAACATACCCAAAAAACAGGAGCATTCTTTTTTATTTTATCGCGTATTTTAGGAGCATCCGGTCGTTTGTATTTGGCAGCAGGAGTGATTCAGTTTTTTGTATTCGATCAAATTGAGAGTGTACACATTCCATTTTGGTTAAGCGTATCAGTGATTTTAGTGTTGATGTTATTGTACACTTACAAAGGCGGAATTAAAACTTTGGTTTGGACTGATACCTTTCAATCATTGTTTTTGGTATTAGGAGTAGTAGTTTCTATTGCCATTATTATTGATAAAATGGATATTGGATTTGGACAAGCCGTTTCAAACATTGCGAGTTCAGAATACTCAAAAACATTTTTCTGGGATTGGCACAAGTCTAACTTTTTTGTAAAAGAATTTATTGGAGGTGTGTTTATAGCGGTTGCTATGACAGGGCTTGATCAAAACATGATGCAAAAGAATTTAAGTTGCAAATCATTGGGCGAAGCACAAAAAAATATTTTTTGGTTTAGTGTAGTCATGGTGATTGTGAATGTATTCTTTTTATCATTAGGTGTTTTATTATATCAGTATTATGCTCATTCATTAATTGATTTACCAATGAATGCAGAAACAGGAAAAGTCATAACAGATAAAGTATTTCCTAACCTCGCTTTAAATCATTTGGGTATTTTTGCAGGACTAATTTTCATTATTGGTTTAACAGCAGCTACTTTTAGTAGTGCCGATAGTGTGCTAACAACATTAACTACTTCTACTTACGTAGATATGTTGGAGTATGATAGAAACACCACATTAACCGAAGAACAAAAATCAAAACGCAGAACATACATTCACATTGGTTTTGCAGTGATATTATGGTTAGTAATTATTGTGTTTGACATTTTAAATCAGCGAGCGATTATTGATACCATATTGATGTTAGCGGGTTATACTTACGGGCCGTTATTAGGTTTATTTGCCATTGGTTTATTTACTAAAATGAATTTAAACGATCGTTTGGTACCCATTATTTGTGTGGTAGCGCCGGTATTAACGTATGTGCTAGCAAACTATGCTGTTAAGCCATATTCTAGTTACGAAATTGGTAATGAGTTAATCATCATCAATGCCGGAGTTACTGTATTAGGACTCTTGTTTGTGAAAAGAAAAGAAGTAATAGCAGTTTAGATTTTCTCAACTTCTACCGTACAAAATAAACCTAATTGCTTACTGAAAAGTTTGCATAACCATTCCATCGCTTTAGCTACATTATACATGAAGTAGGGCAGCATGGCACTGCGAGAAACACCGCCACTTAATACATACATAAATGGCGAGTGATAAGTGATGCTTTTTATTTTAAGTGTAGGAAATTCTTTTGCAAATAGCTCTAAATCTCTTTCAAAATAAATATGTGGTAAAGCTTGATTAGAATTACTTAATGGATTACCCGCTTTTATTTCTCTTGGTCCTGTTTCATCAAATGGTTCGTGATGAAAACGCTTGTAGATGAATCTTCCAAGTGCAGAGTTAGCTGGTTCAATCATAATAATTTTACCACCTTTTATTAAAGTTCTTTCAGCTTCGTGTAAAAACAAATAGGGGCGAGGAATATGATGAAATACATTTAACATCATAATGCAACCCAACTCATTTTCTTTATAAGGCATTTCTTCGGCACTAAATACTTTATCTACAACCGGTAATTGCAATATATCAGAAGTGACTACTTCAGGAAATTCATCCTTTAAAAAACCGCCACCGGAGCCAATTTCCAAATAAATGCCTTTACCAACTTCCTTACTTTTTTGAATGAAAATTTTATACCAATCCTGATACAAACGTTTTAAAAAAGGTTTTTGTAAAATAATATCTCTGTGCGCCAAGGTTGCTCTTGGATCATCTAAATCAAAAGGTATGGTATATTTTTTAAACACGGTCTTTGCTTGCAAAAATGTTCATGTAAGTAGTTTCGGGTAAATCCAAAAACGTTTTTACTTTCTCTTCGGTTAAATCTACTAACTGATGATTTTCAATTAAGTAGATGTTGAAATTGTATTCTTTTAAAAAACGATAGTACTCTAATACACTGGTCCCTGCCTTCTTCATACCATAAGGCCAAAACTCCGATAGCATTTTTAAATGAGGACTTTGTAAGGTTTTTGTCATGCCTTTTACGGCACTCATTTCAAAACCTTGAATGTCCATTTTAATGAAGTTCACTAGAGGGTTTGAAGATAAATACTCATCAACCGAAATGGCATGAATATCTATTTCCTGATCGTAATCATCAGGCTTATAAGTTCTGTGATCAACGTTTAATTTTTTTGATGTGTAAATTTTTATCGTTTCTGTTTTATCCGAAACAGCATTGTTATTGATGGAAACATTTGGTAAATGTTTGCTTCTATCTTGCAGATGCTTAAAATTAGTAGCGTCAGGTTCAAAGCAATGTACTTTTCCTTTTTCGCCTACAATTCCTGAAAGTATCTCTGCGTAAAAACCAATATTAGCTCCAATATCCAAAACAGTATCTCCTGCTTTGATGTATTTTTTCATTAAAGAAATTTCAAAAGCATCTTGTTTTTCTTTAAATGATTTGTAGGTAAGCTTATAAATTGGAAAACAATTTTTATATAAAAAATTACCGAGTGCTATGCTGAATGATGATGCCATTTACTTGGATTACTTTGTAATTTCAAATACGTATGATTGTTCTGATAAGCCTTCTGTATGAACCAGTTTAAGTTTATTAGGATATTTTTGTAAAATAGGTTGAACAATATTGTGGACCGTATTAATAACTTGCCCTGAATTTACTTTTGGATTAATTCTTAAACTTCCTACCATAATATGGGTTACTCCTTTAGATGCAAAGAAAGCTAAAGCACTATCCGGTTGAGATTGTTGAGTTAAAGAGTCTTTTGTGATAACACTGTAAATAGGAAAGAATTTTTTGCCTTTACCATACACAAAACTCATTGGTGCTTTTCTACTAGCTACTAAAGTATTTTGAGGTAAGCTGTCGGCACACCACTCACTACATTTTAAAAAGTTTTGCCAATCAGGTGTATAACCATAATAGATATTCCCAGCTAAGTTCTTTTTTACGATTGGTAAGTTTTCTGATCCACGTTTAAAAGAAGATAGAATGACTGAAATACTTATGATACCAATGATTACCATATATATGCTTTGTCCCATTCCTGATGTTTTTACAGAGTTATAAAATAACTGATACATCAGCATCAACATAATCGGCATACAAATTAAAACGATACGAGGCTGATCCCATCTTGCTTGAAGGATAACAAACGACAATAATAATTCTGCTCCGGTAAATAAACCAAAAAACACCAATGGCATGTTTTTTTGTTTGTAAACCTGAAATAGTGCAATTAATAAAACTACAATGACAATAAATGCTAACAGACCAAATACTTCAACCGAATCTTCATTTCTAAGACCTAGTAACTGAAAGAAGCGTTTACTTAAATATAAATTACAGTTGTCAAAAAAACGCGTCACAAATCCTGATAAATCCTCGTTACCAAGCGATTTATCATAAGGATCTTTTAGTAATAAAATTTTACTTTGTCCACTGAATTGGTTTTGAGAACCCCAAATTAATTTTACAATTAATTCGTATGGGATTTTAAAAATCAAATAAGCACCTAAAGCTAATCCAGCATTTTTCCATTGTTTTGCTAGTAAGAAAAAAACAATTAATACAGGAACTGCCACAATTGCCACACTTTTACAAGTAGCAATTAAAAATGTAAATAAGCCCACCATTAACCAAAGTTTAATATGCTTCATTCCATTTGGTTCGGTATGCAAAGCATCATGCAATTTGAAGAACCAATAAAAAAACAATGCCTGAAGAAATAAGTAAAACGCTTCAGTAAATGTCATACTCGCATAGTATTGAATTAAGTGATTGCAGCTCACAAAAATCATTACCGGAATAAATACAACAAATGGAATTCTTTTATAAAACGCTTTAAAAAAGAAAAATACAGCAAAGAAGCTAAACACAACATTAAATAGTTTGAAGACAAGCAGTTTAAAACCAAATAATTTTGTGAGTAAACCCAAGAACAGAACATATAAAGGAGCGTTTTGTGTGTAAAAGTAATTTGGGAACTCATTCACATATCTCCAGCCACCTTCCAGATATAAAGCGTCATCATGTGCTTCACTAATACGGGCGTTAAATAACATAAATGAAAAAAGCAGCGATAAGCCTAGAAAAAGAAAAAGTAATTTTTTCTCATTATTTGCTCCCCATACTTCAATTTTTTCAAATACCGAACCGTTATTTGATATACTTGCAGCCTTTGTTTTGGTAGTAGTTGATTTAGCCATAATTTTATAACTCAATCCACAAAAATAACAAATAAAATAAGCCTTGCTAATTTAAAAATGCCATCTATTTTGTTTATTTTTAGCACTTTATTATATCAAAAATCAACATGTTTCATTTTCTATTACGTACCATTCCTCGCCCCATTTTAATTAAACTTAGTTTAATTTTCAGTAAAATAGCTCCTCTTGTATATTATGGTAATAAATATGAAGATCCAATAAGTGGGAAAACCTACCGTAAATTTTTACCATATGGTTATGGAGGAAGAGCAAAAAGAGATAACGTGCTTTGCCCTGGAAGTTTATCGCTTGAAAGACATCGTTTGTTGTGGTTGTATTTAAAGGAAAAGACAGATTTCTTTACTGCTAAACATAAACTATTACACATTGCCCCTGAGCAATGCTTTTACAAACTATTTAAAGCAATGCCTAATTTAGAATATGTAACAGGAGATTACAATTCTCCAATAGCCGATCATCATTTTGATTTACATCATGCTCCTTTTACAGATAATTCGTTTGACGTGATTTTTTGTAATCATGTATTAGAGCATGTAGAAGATGCCGATCAATGCATGAGAGAATTATATCGTATGATGAAACCGGGAGGTTTTGGTATTTTTCAAATTCCTCAGGATATTAACCGATACGAAACTTATGAAGATAAATCAATAACTAGTGAGGCAGACAGAGAATTACACTTTTGGCAAAAAGATCATGTACGCTTATTTGGATTGGATTATAAGGATAAGTTAGCAGCGGCAGGATTTAATGTAACTGTGGAAGATTATACTAAACAAATTAGCCCTGAACTAGTGGAGAGATACAGATTACCTAAGGGCGAATTATTGTACCTATGCAGAAAGAATTAATATTACTTTTTTTTGTAATTATTCTGTAAACATATATATTTGATTAAAACTAAAAAATAACATTATGAAAAAAATTTTTAAACTTGTTTTGGTAGCATTGTCTTTTACAATTACTACTGCTAATGCACAAAAATTTACAGAAGGTGATGAAAGTCTTGCTTTCTTAAAAGGTGAAACATCATTAAATCTGGAGTACAGATATGATAACATGATGGTAGGTAAAATTACTGAAGAGGAATATAAGAAAGAAAAAATTGCTGACTTCAATTCAAAACAACCAGGAAAAGGAGAAAGATGGGCTGAAAAATGGGTTAATTCAAGAGAAATGGTTTATGAACCAATGTTTGAAGAATTAATTAATAAATTGTTATTTAAAGGTAAAACTGGAGTTACAGCAGGAAAGAAACAAGCTAATGCTAAATATACTTTAGTTGTTAAAACTACAATGATGGAACCAGGATTTAATGCAGTTGTTATGAAAGTAGATCCTCAATGTAATTTTGAATTTGAAATCGTTGAAAATGCTACTAAAAAAGTTATGGCTAAAGCTGAACTTAAAAGAGTTATGGGTATTGTTATGAATGACAATGACTGGGCTTTTGATCCATCAAACAGAATTAAAGAATGTTATGCGAAAGCAGGAAAAGTTTGGGGTAAAAAATTAGCTAAAGTTTTAAAACCTTAAGATGATTTTTATACAAAAAAAAGCCCTCACAATTTTGAGGGCTTTTTTTATGGTATTATTTAATTATTTATTTCCTAATTTATTTATAACAGGGTTTGCATATAGGCTTATAAATAAATGCTTTAAAACCTCTGCCTCTCCTTTTAGCGAACTCAAGCTTTCGTTCATGTATTTGATGAAATTATCCTTTTCAGTTTTGTTGTAATTATTTTCAAATACATTGGTTTGATTTAATAAATCATATGCAATATAGTTTACCGGATTTAGTTTGAAATTTTGATAAATCTGTTTGTCAATATATGCTGCTAAATTTTTGATTTTATCGTTCTCGTTTGAAGCCTTATCAATTTCATATAGCTCTTCATTAATTGGTTTCCCAAAAGCTACGTGTATTTTGCCTTTTGCTTGTTTAATACCGGTTAAGATGCTGTTTAAATCTTCGCCAGGTGCCTTAACGTATTTTGTGTGTAAAGAGGATAAATACAGCTCTTGAACTTTAAGGGCATCGCATGGTTCGTATTCAAAGCTGATGGTTAACGGAACAATTTGTAACTCAGAGAAACTTTTTACGAAATCTTTACCACCACTCATATTGAGCATTTTTAAAAGACCTGTTTGAGTGAGGTCATTCCCGTCTTTTGTTCTTCCATTTCTTTGCGCAATCCATACGCTAGCGTTTTTGTCTAAAATAACATGTCTAATGTAAGCGCTTAATTGTCTGGAAATGTCATACAATTCTTTAACGTTGCCCTCTCTTTTCACCGTAAACATTCTGTTCATTCTTCCAAAGTCAGTAATAAATCCTTGGTCCATTAAATTCGAACCGAATGTTATTTCTGATGTTTCAAATTCTTCTTTGTCTAAAATAATTTGAAGAATAGCACTATCTAAAAGAATATCTCTATGATTGGCGATATACAAGTACGCTTTATTTCTGTCTAATTGTTCAATGCCACTCCATGTTAATCCGGTAGACGTAGAGTTAACTATTTTCCATATAGCTTCACTCATGTATCCGGTTTGAAATTCATAAGGTGATTTTGTATTCAATGCTTTATTTATAATCTCCTCTTTCGACATTTCAGGCCATAAATAAGCCATCGCTTTATGATACGAATCGTGATAAGCAATACGCTTCATTACTTCTTCGGATTCTTCATCATAATATGGTCTCAGAGATTCAAAATTAAACTCCTTAGCAAATTCACTTATTTTTTCTGCAGCTTGCGACTTATATAGTTTCATCTAATATTATCTTTTATCAATAAATGTAATTGGCTTTCTACTCATTTCAGGTAATTGTCTTTTGCTAATATTTTCAGGGCTATCCAAAACAATAGAGGGAGCCACTCTTAACTTTGCTCTAAAATGATCTTTCAAATCTTTGTCAAAATTCTCAGGTGGGTTAATAGCTCCAATATTAATTACTATTTCATCCGTTCCAATATCGTTAGTGTAAACTTCAACAATATAATTTTTAATATATGGCACCGTATTTAAAATATCGTATAGGGCAGGGGGGTACAAACTAGTTCCTTTAAATTTAATCATCTGTTGTTTCCTACCTAATATAGGACTTACGCGAAGAGTGGTTCTTCCGCATGCACACGCTTCGTAATGCGCTTTACAAATATCACCTGTTTTGAAACGAATTAAAGGCATGCCTTCTACATCTAGAGTTGTAACTGTTAGTTCTCCAGCTTCGCCTTTTGGAACAGGTTGATTGTTGTCATCTAAAAACTCAACAATTAATAACTCAGGATGATGATGTCCGCCTTTACCTTCTTTACATTCTGTAAATGCGGCGCCCATTTCGGTAGAAGCATATGTGCTGAATAAATCTACCGGCCATTTATCGGTTATTCTTTTTCCCAGGGTGTTATATGAAAAATCTTCATTTCGAATAGGTTCACCAATACAAACTATTTTTTTAATACTACAATTTTTATAATCGATATTGTTTTGTTCAGCAAACTCAATTAATTTTAGGAGGAATGAAGGAACGGCAATGGCAATGGTTGGTTTTAAACGTTTAATAGTATCCCACTGAAATTCCGGCATGCCATTTCCAACTCTCACAACTCCTGCTCCCATCTGCTTAATGCCCATAAAATAAGCCATACCAGCCATAAAACGACGATCAATAGTTGTCATTAGTTGGTATATGTCATGCTTTGTTCCGCCTGCGCATGCTAATGATATGTGCTCATTATATGCCAATCTATCTAAGTCTTTGTTGGTTAATACAAACGTTAATGGATCTCCTAATGTTCCACTTGTAGTAACATAGTCAATTATTTTTTCTGGTTCTACGCAAATAAAATCTTGGTTATGATTATATAAATCATCTTTTGTGGTAACTGGAATTGCTTGTAAGTCTTGTATGGTATTTATTTTTGAAATATCAATTCCATTTTCTTTAAAACGAGATTGGTAAAATTTAGAATATGTATTAACATATGATAAAAGTTGAACTAACTTTTTTTCTTGAAATTGTTGAATTTCATTCAAAGATTTAGTTTCGATATCCGGAATGAGGCTACTCATAAATATTCAGTAAATTTATACGAGTTTACATATAATTTGATAAAACACAAAGCTATTTTAATATTTACTTATATTTAATTCTTAAATAATTATTGCAAAGTTTATATGGCACCAAAACAAGATATTGATTTATCTCAAGTTTTTGATAGCAGAGATTTCAATGTGGTTGAATTGGCTCATGGTATACTAGATAATCATTTAGAAAAAGAGCTTTTAAAATTCGCTTTTCACGATGATCAACTGATTGCAAATAGAGCTATGTGGGCCTTAACTCACTGTGCGGATATTGATGCTGGCAGAATAAAGCCTTTTCATTTATTACTAATTAATCACTTGAAAAATAAAAACATACATAGTGGTGTAGTTAGAAGCATCATGAGAATTTTTCAAACACAACCGGTTCCTAAAAAATACGAGTCTTTTATGCTGGATAAGTGTTATGAGTTTATAAAAAATCCTTCAGAAGCAATAGCAGTAAGAGCATTTTCAATGACAGTAGCATACAACATTTCAAAACCTTATCCTGATTTATTAAAGGAATTATCACTAGTGTTAAGTCATTTAAATATAGAACAGGAGAGTGCGGGAATAATTAATAGAGCAAAGCATACATTGAAGGATATAGCGAAACTTAATTCGAAAAAATAATGCAGTTTTTTAAAAATAGTAATACTGCTAAACTCTGGTATACAATTGCTTTGGTAATTGTTTTAATACCAACTTATTTTATACATACACAAAAATATCCTGATTGGGGTGATGATTTTGCACAATATGTTTATCAAGCACAGCAAATCCATACACCTTCTAAAGAATACAAAGAGGTCTTAAATGTTGAAGAATATAGTAGTGGCAAAAAGCGCAGTGTTTTCTTTTCGGTTACAATGAGTTTTATCAGTCCTACAATTGATATAGATGTTTATGTGGATTATATTTCTGTAACATACATTTTAGCTGCAGTTAGTTTTTTTATTTTTTTAAGTTACTTTTTTTCTCACTGGATTAGTTTCTTGATAACTCTGTGTGTCTTTTATAATTTTTTATTTTTAAGATTAAAGTCAGAAGTTGTACCTGAGTTTTTATTTATTGCTTTGTCTTTTTTGGTGTTTATTTTTTACCATAAATTTAAAAAACAAAAGTTTGTTCTAATACCTCTTTTGATTGCTTTATTGTTTTCAGTTAGATTTCTAGGATTAGCAATGCTTTTTGCTTATTTAATATGCATTTTGAATGATAAAGAGAAAAATATTAAAAAAAAATCAAAAGAACTCATGATTACTTCGTTTGTTTTTTTAGTAGTTATTTTTTTTATAAATTTTTTCTTTATAGCTCATGTTTCAAATCAAGAAATTAAGTTATATGGTGCGTATCTTTTTGAAAATTTCAGACTGGATCTTTTCCTCTATAACTGTAAGGTTTATTTGTCATATATTACTCTTTTTTTCGATCAAGAGATTCCTTTTTGGATTAATACGATTATCAAATTCTTGGTCTGTATATTTTTTATAATTGGATTTATAAACTCACTTAAAAATAGAAGAGGAATTATAGACTATTATTTTGTTATTTATTTTTTGTGTCTTTTTGTTTATCCGGTCAATAATGATACTATCAGATATTTAATTCCTATCATGCCTTTGTTTTTTTATTACACCCTTCAAGGTTTATTGTTAACTGTAAAATCTCTTGATAATACTTGGAAATATGGAGCTGTTCTTTGCTCTTTAATTATAGTTTTATTAAGTAATTCAAAAACTATTTGGTTGGCCATAAATCGTGTAGAAGAAAATATAGGACCTTATGAAAGTTCGGTTTTAAATGATTTTGAAATGATTAAAAAAATAGTCCCAGATTCAAAAACTATCGCTTTTGGAAAACCATTTATTGTTAGCTTATTAATGAACAGACATTCTTATTTTTTAAGTCAAACAAACTATTCTGATATTTTAAACAAAGCTGATTATGCTTTGATTTCAAAACCAAATATAAATGAGTTGTATCCTAAAACAATAGGGGTGAAAATTGCTAAAGGAGATACAACTGAACTGACTAATTTTTACCTGGTAAAATTATAAATAAGTATTTTCTAATGATTTAATTACTTGATTGTATTCAGACACTATCTCGTCTATAACTTCCTTAACTGATTGGATTTTATCAATTCCTCCCGAAACTTGTCCTATCTCTAATTCACCTTCTGTTAAATCACCTTCAAACATTCCTTTTTTAGCGCGCCCTCTCCCCAAGAGAGTTGAAAGTTCTTCTGAACTGGCACCTCTTTTTTCTAGTTCGTTTACTTTTTCGAAAAATGGATTTTTTAATAATCTTACAGGAGTGAGTTGCTTTAATGATAAATGAGTATCGCCTTCCTTGGCTTCAACAATAGCATTTTTAAAGTTAATGTGAGCTGATGATTCTGTTGTAGTAACAAAACGACTTCCAATTTGAACACCTTGAGCGCCCAAGGCAAAGGCAGCGGCCATAGCTCTTCCCGACCCGATTCCTCCTGCTGCTATCAAAGGAATGTTAATTGATTTTTTAACTTGAGGAATTAGAACTAGAGTAGTAGTTTCCTCGCGACCATTATGACCTCCTGCCTCAAATCCTTCTGCAACAATGGCGTCAACACCGGCTTCCTGACATTTAATTGCAAATTTAACATTTGATACCACATGTACGACTTTAATCCCATGATCTTTTAAATGCTTAGTCCAAGTTTTAGGATTTCCCGCAGATGTAAACACAATTTTGACCCCCTCCTCAATGATTATTTTAATATGTTCTTCAATATTTGGATACAATAAAGGCACATTCACGCCAAAAGGATTGTTAGTAGCTTGTTTACATTTTTTTATATGTTCACGTAAAATATCAGGATACATTGATCCGGAACCAATAAGGCCCAAACCACCTGCATTTGAAACGGCAGATGCCAATTCCCAACCACTGCACCAAATCATTCCTCCCTGTATAATTGGGTATTTAATGTTAAATAATTGCTTTATTGAGTTCATAATGGTATTATTTTTGCCATAAAGTTAAAGATTTTATTATTTTTGTATACTTAATATCATTATTATCAATGAAAAACATTTTTATTTTAATACTTGCTTTGTGTTTATCATCTGTTTCTAAAGCTCAGTGGCTTTGGGATTATGGTGTAACTGTTGGTGTTTCCAATTATTTAGGTGACATTGGAGGAAAAGAAAAAACACGTAGAGATTTTGTGGCAGATATGAAAATGGCTAAAACCCGTTGGAATGTAGGAGGATTTGCTCGTTATAAAGTGCACCAAAAGGTTTCTGTAAAATTAGCTTTAGACTATTTAAGAATAGAAGGTGATGATAAGCTGTCATCAAATCCCGCTCGTAATGCTCGTAATCTAAATTTCAGAAATGATATGTTTGACTTGGAATTAACAGGTCAAGTTTTCTTTTATGAGGACAATGATTTAGGTAATACTTATAGATACAAAAACGGATTCAGAGCTTATTTCTTTGGAGGAGTTGGAGGGTTTTACTCAAATCCAAAAACGTTAGATGGTGGGGTGAAATTGAGACCTCTTCAAACAGAAGGTAAAGCTTATTCTCCTGTTGGATTTTGTATTCCTGCTGGTATCGGGTTTTATTTTACAATTCATAAAAAACACCGTATTGGTTATGAATTAAATTACAGAACTACTTTCACTGATTATCTGGATGATGTAAGTGGAGATTACGTTGATCCTTCAACATTAAGTCCTGAGGGTGCTGCTTTATCAAATCGTACAGATGAATTAACAGGTTTGGATCCAAATTTTGCTAAAAATTTTGGGTATGATTATGAAAGAGGAGTTGGACAAAAACGTGGAGATAAAACTCATAAAGATGGATACATGACTATGAGTTTGAGTTATAGTTATGTATTGAGAGGTAAATCAAGTTTCTATAGAGGTCGTTACGGGCACTTTTTTAACCACAGAAGAAGAGGGAAAATCCGTAAAATTCGTGCGAAGTTCTAATCCTGTAAAGAATATTTATAAAAAAGCATCAGTCTAAAACTGATGCTTTTTTTATATCAATTTATAATTAGAACTATTATGAGAAATAAAAAATCCCGCTATTCATAAGTGTAGCGGGATTTAAAATTTAATATTATTGTTGTTTTCTTACTTTTTTAAAAACTTGAAGTCTTTTCCAATGTATCTTGCATTGTTTCCTAATTGCTCTTCAATACGCAATAATTGATTGTATTTTGCAATCCGGTCGCTACGAGATGCGGAACCTGTTTTGATTTGTCCACAGCTTAAGGCAACAGCTAAATCAGCAATAGTTGTATCTTCGGTTTCTCCACTACGGTGACTCATAACAGAAGTATAACTATTCGTATGAGCTAATGAAACAGCATTAATTGTTTCAGTTAAAGTTCCAATTTGGTTTACTTTTACTAATATAGAGTTTGCTACACCTGTATTAATTCCCTTTGATAAGAAGTTAACGTTAGTTACAAATAAATCATCTCCTACCAATTGGGTTGTAGAACCTAATTTATCAGTCATTAATTTCCAACCATCCCAATCTTCTTCTGCAAATCCATCTTCAATCGAGATAATAGGGTATTTTTTTCTCCAGTCAGCCCAAAAATCAACCATTTGTGCAGATGTTAATTTGTCTCCTGTTGATTTTTTGAAGTGATATACTTTTTCATCTGTGTTGTAAAATTCTGATGAGGCAGCATCCATGGCAATATAAATATCTTCACCAGCTTTGTATCCCGCCTTATCAATTGCTTGCATTACTGCTTTAATTGCTTCCTCATTATTTTTAAAATTTGGAGCAAAACCACCTTCATCACCAACGTTAGTTGCTAAGCCTTGTGATTTTAAAACTGCTTTTAAATGATGAAATACTTCAGTTCCCATTCTTAAACCTTCACTAAAGCTTTCTGCTCCAATAGGCATAATCATAAATTCCTGAAAATCTATTCCGTTATCAGCATGTGAACCACCATTTAAAATGTTCATCATTGGAATAGGTAAGATGTTAGAGTTAACTCCACCTACATAACGGTATAAAGGTTGACGGCACTCTTCAGCCGCTGCTCTGGCTACAGCTAATGATACACCTAAGATAGCATTTGCACCTAAATTACCTTTATTGGGTGTGCCATCCAATTCAATCATTGCAGCATCAATAGCAGCTTGATCAAAAATATACATACCTTTTAATCTTTCAGCAATAGGGCCATTCACATTATTTACGGCTTTTAAAACACCTTTTCCTAAATACTGCGACTTGTCGTTATCACGTAATTCAACTGCTTCATGCATCCCGGTTGAAGCTCCTGATGGAACAGCTGCTCTTCCTAAAATACCTTGGTCGGTTACTACATCTACTTCAATGGTTGGATTTCCTCTTGAATCTAAAATTTGTCGGGCTGCAATAGCGTGAATAAATGACATAAATTGTGTTTATATAAGGTTAATGATGTGTAAAATTAAATAATGTTTTAGAACTATAAAAAATAAAATATAAAGAGTAATCAACGATTGTTAATGACGTTTATCGATACCCCACAATAGCTTGTTTCTGAGGGTTTCAAAAAAATGCTGTCCTTCTAAATTTATCATGTGAAATTTAAAATCTGCTTTTTTTATAATTAATTCAGATAAGTTACTTATTGTTTTGGAGCGAGAATCTAATGATACATTAAAGCTATCACTTCGGCCGCTCACTTTAAAGCTCAATGTTTTGTTATTAGAAATCACAATTGGTCGCACATTTAAATTATGTGGTGCAATTGGTGTAATAATAAAATTGTCAGAATCAGGAACCATGATCGGACCACCACAACTTAAAGAGTATGCAGTAGAACCTGTTGGTGTTGATACGATTAAACCATCTGCAAAATAAGAGTTCAGGAAAATTCCATCAACGTAGGTATCAATGTTAATCATCGCACTTGATTCTTTTTTATGAATCGTGAATTCATTGAGCGCATAATTCACTTCATTAAAACATGTGGTTTTATCTAACTCAATTAACTCTCTTTTATCAAGTGTGAATTTTTCGTTTATTAAAAGTTGAATAGCCTTCTCAAAATCTTCTTTGAAAACGGTTGCTAAAAAGCCTAAACGTCCTGTGTTAACACCCAAAACCGGAATTCCTGATTTACGAACATATTCAAGGGTTTCTAACATTGTTCCATCTCCACCCAATGATATAACATAATCAGCTTTCGCAATCAATTCTTCTGAGTTGGAAAATGTGTCAAGTGAAAATGATTTAGTGTATGTTGTATTCAGATAATCTAAATAGGATTTAAAAACAATAACTTTAAAGTTTTCTTTTGCTGATAGAACAAGAAGATTTTCTAAATAACTAGGATTGTTATCCTTTGTGTTTCTTGCATATACAGCTATTGTCATAAATGCTATATGTTTAAGAAGTGTAAAAACTCATCTAATCTATTCTTCATGCCACTCTCAAAATCACTGGTTTGGAAGGAGGCCTTAACAACATAATTGTATCGATATAAGGTTTGAAGAATGCGAGATAAATCTTCTTTATTGATTTTTAAAGTTACCTCAACCTTTGTGCTATCAGGAACAGAAGAAACGTGTGCGCTTAATATTTTTGCGTCATTACCTTCAATGATGCTGGCTATTTGCGTCAATGAATAATCTGCTTGATTAACTTCCAATACTATAACACCACCTTGGTTTTGTACCGAGGCCATGGTTGAAATATTTTGAAGTAAACCTTTTAAGGTAATACAACCCTTATATAATTCTTTATCATCCAACACGGGAATAAGTGTTAAATTAAAAGACATCATCAGTTTTAACAAGTCGTAAGTGTGCTGATAGTTATGAATAATAGGTTTTAATAAAGGCGCTTTTAAATCCTCTATTTTTTCTTCAGGATGATTGTAATCCATTAAATCATGTTCGGAAACCAATCCTACTAATTCTCTGTCTTTAACAACAGCTAAGTGAGATACTTTAAATTGTTCCATCCAGTCCAAAGCCATTTCTACCGTGTCAGTGGTTTTTAAAGGAGGAATTTCATCTGTTATTAAATCGGCAACTAGCATAAGCAAAAATACTATTTTTATTATAAAACTAGCTTATCATAAGGATATTGTTTTTCAATGGTAATCAAGGTTTTACAAAATTTTGCAAATTTTAAACTTTCTGAGTTAAGTCAACTTTCAATCGCTATAAAACCTTTATATTTGAACTCAAATTTATATATGATTTCTTTTGATAATACCGAAAATGCTTTTAAAGCAAAATCAAATAGCGACTTAAATCGTTCATATTGGTTATTTAAAATGGTGAGTAATCCGGGATTAGTTAAGTTTGGTGCTGTTGCAGCTCCAATTGGATTAGCTATAGGTTTTAAAGGATTGATAAAGAATACCATTTTTAAACAATTTGTTGGAGGTGAAAATATTACCGAGTGTGATAAAACTATTGCAGAGCTTGGAAAATATAATATTGGAACTATTTTAGATTATAGTGTTGAAGGAAAAGAAAGTGAAGCAGATTTTGATGCATGTTGTAAAGAAACAATCGAAACCATCCGTAAAGCAAAAAATGACAAGAATATTCCTTTCTCTGTATTTAAAGTTACGGGTTTGGCACGCTTTGCTTTATTAGAAAAAGTAAGTGCAAACGAAAAATTAACAGATTCTGAGAGTAAAGAATATGAAAAAGTAAAGCAACGTGTTTACCAAATTAGCAAGGAAGCTCATGCAGCAGATCAACCTTTGTTTATTGATGCAGAAGAAAGTTGGATACAACCAGCCATTGATGCTTTAGCAGATGAAAATATGGCTTTATTTAATAAAGAAAAAGCAATTGTTTACAACACATTTCAGTTATATAGGAAAGATAGATTAGATTTTTTAAAACAAACCATTGCAAAAGGAAAAGCAAATGGCTTTCATGTAGGAGCAAAACTGGTACGCGGTGCTTATATGGAAAAAGAAAGAGCAAGAGCTATCGAAAAAAATTACCCTTCACCTATACAAGATACAAAAGAAGATTCTGATAAAGATTATAATTTGGCTTTAGAAGAATGTGTGAAAAATATTGATATGATGGGGCTTTGTGCAGGAACGCATAATGAAAAAAGTAGTTTGTATTTAGTAGAATTATTAAATAAATATGCTATTGCAACTTCTGATAAACGTGTTTACTTTTCTCAATTATTAGGAATGAGTGATCATATCAGTTACAATTTAGCTTTAGCAAATTATAACGTAGCAAAGTATGTGCCTTATGGACCGGTTAAAGAGGTGCTACCATACTTAATCAGAAGAGCGCAGGAAAATACTTCTGTAAAAGGACAAACTGGAAGAGAGTTAGGATTGATTATAAAAGAAAAAGAAAGAAGAAAGCATTAATTCTTTTTAGTTCGTGAGAATTAGATAAATAGAAAACTAGAAAAAATAATATCTAATATAAAAAAAATCCCCACTAAATCTAGTGGGGATTTTTTTATTGTTCTAATGTTTTTGGAGCTTCTTTGTTTTGATCTTTAAAGGCATCAAAATCAAAAGTTAATGTAAAACGTAAAGTATTTTGAAGAGGATTACGTTGTGTAATTGGAATTAAATATGCCATATCTAATCCAAATACATTGTATCTTAATCCCATACCCACTGTAAAAAACTTTCTGTTTCCTTTAGTTTTAGATTCATTGAAATAGCCAGCTCTAACAGCAAAAGTTTTTGCATACCAATATTCAAATCCAACACTATAATTAATTTCGTTCAACTCTTCCTTTCCTCCGCCCGGAGCATCATTAAAGGATTGTAGCATGCCTTTAGCTATACCTACATTTGGATTTTTTCCTGCAGCAATTACTTTCTCTCCAGTTGCAGGGTCAATTGCATCATAAGGAGTTTCATTACCTAAAGAGTCTAATGCTTTTTGGTAAACAGGTTGGGTTGGAACTAATAGTTTATTAGCATCTGCATAAATACCAAATGTATTTGTTTCATCGATATCAAACTTTAATCCTCCACCAAGACGAAGGTTAATTGGAATAAAATCTTTTTTTACAGAATAAGAAACTTTTGAACCTATATTACTTACAACAAGTCCTAAACTTGCTGAAGTTTTTTTACCGTTTAAATCAAATTTTTTTGATTGATAATATAAACCTACATCAACAGCAGTTGATGTTCCTGGTTTGGTTGGTTGCCCATTACTTAATGTGTAGTTACCGGTTAAATTTGAACGAACATAACGAGCTGCTAAACCTGCAGAAAATGTTTTTGATAATTTTTGGGAGTAAGCTAAATCTACAGCAAATTCATTTGGTCTGAATTGTCCGGTTGTATTCCCTACAATATCAGTAAAAGTAATATTACCTAATGAAAAATATCTTAGTGATGCACCAATGGATTGTGTTTTACTTATCTTCCCATAACCAGAGACATAATATAGATAAATATCCGGTACCAATTGCTTAAGCCATGGAGTAACAGAAATGGCTGCTCCTCCTTTTTTTTCAGCAAAAGCCATTTTTGCTACATTCCAGTGAATGCTATTTCCGTCTGCTGGAGTTGCTGCACCAACTTCGCCCATTCCTCCTTGTTTTGAATCAGGACATATCATTAAAAATGGTACAGCTGTTGTAATGGTATTCACTCTTCCGCTTAGTTCTTGGGTAGTGAGAGATTTAGATGTAGAGCCGGTTTGAGCAAATGCTTGAGTTGAAAGCATCACTCCGGTTCCTATAGTTCCAATAATTCGTTTTTGCATTTTAATATTTTCTTTAAATAAAAGAGAGCATCAAAGATATAATTAATTTAGAATTACCAACTTTTCTATTTTTTCAGCTTTTTTCTTCGATCCATCGGTTACACTTACTTTGTAAATATAAACGCCTCTGGCTAATTTGTCACCAAATTCATCTTTTCCATCCCATTCTATACCATCAAAACGATAACCTTCGTTATTTATTGTTTGATTGATAGTTTTTACAACTTTTCCCGAAATTGTATAAATTTGAATAAGAACTTTTAATGTGGTACAGCATTGATTGTGCTCTATAAAAAATTTAGTTTTTGATGTAAATGGATTTGGGTAGTTTAAAACGTGGTCTAATGCTAAATCTGCCTGACTTGATACAACAAAGTCAAGGTATGAGGTAGAAGAATTGTTTTGAACATCCCAAACTTTTAAACTTAGTTTATGGTTTCCTTCAGATAATTCATTTAACGGATATCTAATTTTCCCAGATTGATAGGTGTTCAAATCCGAAACATAAAAATCATTTAGTACAATTGGCTTACTTGTATTTTCATCTAAAATAGCTACAACATCATGGCCAATACCTGTTCCTATAGTATTAATACCACTTACATCTTTTATTTCTGCATAAATTTTTGGATTTTCATTTGTGATTCCTCCATTAACAAATTTATTATCGTTCATAAATAAATTAATATTTGGTCCTTGGTTATCTAGTAATGCATTTGCATTTGAACCACCAACTACCAGTTTATCGTAATATCCATTGGCATCGTTAATACCATTGTGAGCATAATAGCTGAACTTCCCTTTGCCAAAATTGTAAGTAATGTCTTTTGGGACTAAAAATGAGAATGTAAATTCTCCGTTTTTTACTTCAGATTTTCCTTTGTATATGATGTTTTTTTGAAGAACAAATGACATGACATTGGATGTTGGATCGTTGGCTAGTGTGTAAACTGTAGCTTCTTTATCAAAAACTGTTGGGTAAACTACTCCATTAAAGTTGTTAAGTTTATTACCGCTTTTATCTCCAACATACCCAGAAACGCTAATTAATGATAAAGCTTTCAAAGTATCACTAGAAGTGGATGTTAAAGTTTGAGAATTAATGGTTGAGGTATAAACTCTTTGTTCAGGATATGATAGCTTTAAAGCAGGGTCTCCGAGTATAACGAAGTTTCTGTATTGTTCATTTGTTCCAATTTGACGTTTTGTTAGTCTATAAATATCTCCAATATGAGGCATCTTCCCATTGGTCATTGGATTTAAAGCGTAATCGTAAAACGCATTATTTAACTGAAAATTTAAGCCTGAAAAAGCTAACCTAACTGTGGTCATTAACCCAATAGCTCCTCCGTTTTCATTTAAAAGACAATATTCTCCTGCAGATGTTCTATCAGGATCATCAAATCTACTAAATTCACATGTTGCAGTTACAAACAAAGGCAAATTGTTTTTGTTGGTCCAACCAAGTATTTGTGATATTTCTACGATTCGTTCTTCTGCTAAACCTAATTCGCCTCCATGTCCCGTATAATTAACAATAAGTGCACCTTTCTCAATACGTTTATTCAAATCATTCACTGCATCTGGATATCGATCCCCGCCTGGGGTGGAATATTGAACATAAGAATCTAAAAATATTTTGTCCACATTATAATATTTATTTCCATTGTATACTTTATTTGCTAAAGAATTCGCCTGATTAATGTGTTCGTTATTATCTTCATCATCAGCTACAAAACACACCCAATTTCTCCAGTCTCCTTGAGGATAATCGTTTTCGGCGTTAGCGCATGACGATTCTAAAGCATTAACGTCAAAACCATAATTCTTTTTATAGTAATGTTCAATTTTGTTTGTTACAGCTATTGCTTCTGCTTTATTTTTTACCGGAAAGCGCCCCACACCTATGTCTACTAAATCTACACTTGATGGCAATAATTCACCTTCATTGCTATCCATCATTGCAAAGTAATCATCTGTTACAAATGAACTAATGTATGAAGATGAGTTTGGTGTCTCAAATGTAGGAACAAATGCGGTATTACCACTGGAGTTTATATCCTTGTTTTTGTAGGAACCATCCCCAAATAATAGTAAATATTGAGTTGCTTTGTCAGGATCTGAAGGTCTGTGGTATAACATTTTCACAAAATCCCTGATGGCACCAATATCAGGAGTTCCTGATGAAAATTCGTTATAAACCTCTTGTGTTGTAGCAATAGCATAAGTCAAAGAGTCATATTTTTCATGCACTTTTGCTACTCTCACTGCTTCGGATAAGAATAGTGGGTGAGTTACAATTACAAAATCAGCTTGGAGAATTCCATGCAGATTTTGATTGGGAACAGAACCATAAGCTTTTGGCGTTAAGGCTTGAGACGGTGTAAATATGCAATACTCTCTAAGTGAATCGGATGAAGAAGTAAAATCTATTAAGTTTGAGTTTGTGTTAAATTGTTGCTCTTTAGCATCTATTGGATTGGTAACATCCCAAATTTTGGGAGTGTTTGAACTGTTATTGGTAATAATGTATTTTGCAAAAGAATTCCCACCGATTACTGTTCTTCTGTCTCTAAAATTAAATTGTGTTTGATTGAAAACTAAATTTCTTCTGCAATTAAAAACAATTTTATCGAGCCATCCGGTTGCAACTGATGTTTGTTTTGAAACAGTTACCGTTAAGTAACTTGAATTTAAAATACCTCCCTTTGCATTTTCTCCGTAGTAACCAACATCTGCTAAATAAGAATTTATATTTGTTGATGCACAAGTAAATGTAAATGAACCAGTGTTAAAATTTACAAGATAACTAGAGGTAGAATTACATCTAGATAGCGCTCCGGCTTTAACATACACACTATCTCCTATAACCGCATCAGGAATTGGAAAACTAAACGTATAATATGTGTTTAAGTCAAATTTTTCTCCGTAAAATTCTCTTCCGCTTTTTACTAAGTTCACTAAATTTTGCTCATGAAAACCATAGTAATCCTGAGAATTTGTTGTAGTATTAGGTAAATTACTAAGAGAGTTTTGATTGAGAACACGTTTTCCTGCTCCTAAATCTGTTGTTATAAAATAAAATGATGTATCACTAAAATAATGCATTTGGTGGTCAAATGGTATATGAGAATTTTGATCGTTTTTCCAATAATCAGTACTTTGTCCGTAAAATAAAATGTAATCGTTATTATCAAATGAACCATCGTTTTCACCAAATATTTCAATCGCATTTTCTTGTAAATCGTCGTATCTGAAAATGGAATTTTTTTCCGGAATTAGTTTCCCTCCGTTACCATAAATCCGGATATTTTTCGGATCAACACCAGCTAGATCTAATCCTAAACTTTTTAAAAAGTCTTTATCTAATTTATATACTCCATTTTGTGTAACACCTATTTTATACCACTTACCGGATGATAAAACAGAAGCCATAGAGTTTGATATTTTGTTATTTGTATGCTGTGTTTTTTTTAAAAGTTCAGTATTATTTTCCTGCATATCCCAAAATGGAGAGTAGCTTTCTAAAAATTCATAAGAACCATTTTGAGAATTATGCCTAATAGGAATAATTTTAGCATAGGTTAAGTCTTCATTTCTTGATGTGCCGTATGCATAAGTTATTTCAAATTCGGAACTAATAAGATTTTTGAATGATGAAATCTCCTCAATTTCCTTAGAGTCGAGAACTCTAGTTTTGATATTTTTTAATTTTAGAGAAGGTGAAATGCTATTGTAAATTTTAGCATACTCTAAAAAATAAGGTAAAGTTTGCTTACTGTTATCTCTATGGCAAACGTCTAAAAATGACTCTTTTTTTGAGTTTTCAATCAAATTTACTCCTTCATTGTCATGAACCTCATCTTTTTTTGTCATCTGAGTATATCCTAAAAAATGGAAACAAAAAGTAAAAACTAAAAAAATTAGGTTATATTTAGTGGTAGTAGGCATTTGGTAGATTTTTTGTACTGTTATTCTGTCTTAAACGACAAAGAAAATAAAATATTGTTGCATAAAAGTTTTTATTTTCAAAATTAGACTGTTATATTTGTGATTAGGAATAGATTAAGTAAAATAACTTACATGGCGAAGAAACTGATATTATTACTCACAATTGTTTGTGTTACTGGCGTTTGGCAAGATTTAAAGGCTCAAGATCCTCAATTCACGCAGTTCTATGCAAATCCTATTTATTTAAACCCCGCATTTGCTGGTACTGCCAGATGTCCTCGTATCTGCATGAACTATAGAAATCAGTGGCCAAATCTTTCCGGAACATATGTAACTTACAGCGCTTCGTACGATCAACACATTGATGCCATTAGCGGAGGCTTGGGTTTGATCGTAACTCAAGATGATCAAGCAAGAGGAACTTTAAAGTCAACCAATGCAAGTATTGTTTATTCTTATTTACTCCCTGTTACCCGTGAATTCTCTATTAAAGCCGGACTTCAAGCAGGCTTTTTTCAAAAATCATTAGATAGAACTAAGTTAAACTTTGGTGATATGATTGATGCACGTAGAGGGTTTGTTTGGAATACAAATGAAATTATACCGGCACAAAATAAGACAAATTTAGATTTCTCCGCAGGTTTGCTAGGTTACAGTAAACGTTATTTTATTGGTTTTGCTGCTCATCATATTACGCAACCAGATGAAGGATTACAAGGGCCTTCAAAGTTACCATTAAAAATCACAGGTCACGCGGGTGCAATTATCCCACTAGAAAAAGGAAATGAGTCTTTTATATCCCCAAATGTATTATTTCAACAACAACAAAATTTTACCCAATTAAACTTAGGATTGTATTTTGTTAAGGGAAGTTTTGTTGGCGGGCTATGGTATAGAAACTCTGATGCCTTTATTGTATTAGTTGGAGTTCAAACTGATCATTTGAAAGTAGGGTACAGCTATGATGTAACTGTTTCTAAACTAGCTAGTAATACTGCAGGGTCTCATGAGGTGTCTTTACAAATTCAGTTTGAATGTAGACCTAAGAAAAAGAAATATAGAACAATTAGTTGTCCATCATTCTAAATTTTTTGTAACCTTTTTATTAAATATTCGTTATAGCCTTAAATTAAATATCAAAATATGAAGTTCAATTTCATTAAAAGTCGTAAATCATTAGCAATTATCCTTTCGGTTCTTGCTGTATCTTGTGGTACGGAACGTTCTCCGGTTACCGGATGGTCATACAATGACCCCGACAATGGAGGTTTTGAAAAAATGCCTTATGAGGAACAAGAAACCGGTCCTGGTTTAGTTTTAATCGAAGGTGGATCTTTTTCAATGGGTCGTAATGAGACAGATGTTACTTATGAGTGGAATAATGTTCCGCGTCGTGTAACGGTTTCTTCTTTTTATATGGACGAAACTGAGGTTAGTAACTTTTCTTATTTAGAATATTTATGGTGGACAAATCGTGTATTTGGACCTACTTTCCCGGATATTTATTATAAAGCACTTCCTGACACATTAGTTTGGAGAGAGAAATTAGCTTATAATGAGCCTTATGTTGAATATTATTTACGCCACCCGTCTTATAGAGATTATCCTGTAGTAGGTATTAACTGGTTGCAAGCTAATGAGTTTTGTGCTTGGAGAACTGACCGCGTGAATGAGTTTATATTAATACGTGAAGGTTTATTAGATCATGTGCCTAATCCATCTGATCAGGATTATTTTAGTACAGAGGCTTACTTATCAGGAAAATGGCAAGGTCAATTAAAACAAAAATTACCATCTTTTGATGAGCAAAACCCTGAAAGAGATGTGAAAATGGAAGATGGGATCTTTCTACCTAAATACCGTCTACCAACAGAAGCTGAATGGGAGTATGCTGCTTACGGTTTAATTGGTAACACAATTGGAGAGCGTATTACAGATCGTCGTATTTATCCTTGGAATGGTCATGGTGTTCGTAATTCTGATGAAAAATATATTGGTCAAATTGCAGCAAACTTTGTTCGTGGTAATGGTGATATGATGGGTACCGCTGGTTTCTTAAATGATAATGCTGATGTTACAGCACCTGTATATTCTTATTGGCCAAATGATTATGGATTATATAATATGGCTGGTAACGTATCAGAGTGGGTAATGGATGTTTACAGAGCTTCTACTGCTCAAGATGCCGATGAGTTTAGACCTTTCCGTGGTAACGTATTTGTTACTCAGGTTAAAGATAGTACTGATGGATCTATTGCAACTAATATAGATGGGCCTGTTTTCCAAAAATTCATGCACAAAGTTAACCCTCCGGGTGGACATGGTGTGAGTGGTGAAACAACTGAAGTTATGGATAGTGTTTTAACTACTATGAACGGAGCTCCAAATGATCCTGAAGCAATGAACAAAAATAAAAACGTTACAGCTGAAGGTAAATCAGATATACCAGGTCGTGTAAAATGGAGAGAAGTTTCAGCAGCTGTATCTTCAGATAACTTGGATGAAAGAAGAAACTACAAAACGGCAGATTATATCAGCTACTTAGATGGTGACGTTAACTCAAGTATTTATTATTCAGAAGGAGAGGATGCTTATGGAGATAAAGCAGACAAGTTAATGTACGAATATGCTAAAACATCTTTAATTAATGATAAGGCTCGTGTATACAAAGGTGGTAGCTGGAGAGATAGAGCTTATTGGTTAAACCCTGGAACGCGTCGTTATTTAGATCAAAGACAAGCTACTGCTTATATTGGATTTAGATGTGCTATGGTGAGAGTTGGTAGTCCAGTTGGGATGGGTAAATAATTTTGTTGAAAACTATATGTAAAGCCCCTTATCAATCGATAAGGGGCTTTTTAATTTTATGACATGAAGAAATATATCAGTATTGAAGAGTTGTATAAGTTATTTATTGTCTGTAATCAAAAAATAACAACCGATACAAGAAAATTAGAAAACGGAGCTATTTTTTTCGCTTTAAAAGGAGAAAATTTTGACGCCAATTCATTTGCAAAAAATGCCATTGATGGAGGTTGCGCATATTCTATTGTTGATAATGAAAACGTTGCAAATAATCAAACTATTTTATTAGTTGAAAATGT
>DAORKG010000039.1:0-34888 GCA_035439445.1 Bacteroidia bacterium | reverse complement strand
TTTAACATAAAAATGCCCCCAATAAGTATCTAACTTTTTGGGGGCAGTGCAAAATCGCGAACCTTTTTTTATAAATTTTAAATGGACTTCTATTTCACAAAAGTACGAGTAGAAGTTCCAAAACCTGCTCCCATTACAATCCATTTAAGAGTTGTAGTAGGACCTGAAACTTTAATTTTACCATTTGTGCAATACAATTCGCCGCCACCAACTAAATTTGGTTGAGGAGGAACAACAACAGTTGTGTCATCAACTAACCCAAAGTAAACATCAAACACATATGCGTCATTTCCTGCTACACCACCTACATTATCAGTCGTATATAAACCTGTTCCAATTTTAGTAATTGTAACAGTTTGACTGTTTGCAGTTCTTGCATAAACTCCACTGTGATCAACAGATGGAGAAACAGGAGTTACTAATACTAAACGAGATGCTTTAAGTTTATAACCGTGCTCAGTTTTTTTCTCATAAGAACATGAATAAAAACCCGGAGCAGCCAAATTCACATCACTAGAAGTTGGCTCAGTTAAAATACTTTCATTTCCTTCTTCATCGGTATATTTTACACCCGGATCTACATAACTACCAGGGCCAGCCGGTGTGCTAAATGCTGTTGGTCCTATTAGTTCAAATTTAGGAACTTTTACAACAATAGTTGTACTTTCCTTTTTTTTGCAGCCACTAAATACTAGTATGCTAGCAAATAAAATCATGATTATATTTTTCATTTTTTTCATTTTAAAATATTAGTATTTAACTAGTTTACATCCCACCAAACTCTGTCATAAATCATATGTTGACCAGGCATATTTGGATTTCTTGTTAACTCGGTACTAGGATAAAACATACGATTTGGCATTCTTCCTGAACCAATAATTGAGCTTACGGATTCAATTAAGAAAGAAGGATATCCAGTACGACGGTATTCAACCCAAGCCTCATTACATTGATTACCACACATACTATAGTATTTTTGAGTGATAATTGCCTCAATTTTTTGATCTAAAGTTCCGGATGCAGGGAATGTAACATTAGGATTTGTAATATAGGTAGCTGCAGTAGTCAAGCCATAAGCTTGATAACTTGCAGTAATCCCATCATAATACAAAGTTTGTGCTGAACCACCTAACCAACCACGTGCTGCTGCTTCTGCTTGCAAGAAAATACTTTCGTAGTCACTCATTAATTTCACAGGAGCTAAAGCTGAAGCAGATTTTCCGGCATTACCACCTGTATTAGGGTGTGGAAATGAAATAAACGAAACAGGCGTGCTGATATCTGTATAATCTCCTTGTAAATGGCCATTATAATCAGGGCCTGGAATAGTATCATAAAATACAGTAATTCTATCGTCATTATTATAATACATAGAATCTAAACAAGTATAACTCGCTACGATATTTTGTGTAAATCTAATTTCTGAAAAAATAGAATACAATGGATTTGTGTTTCCTGGGGTTGATGTATATCTGATTCGAGCATCTTCACCTGCTGCAAAAAATGAAGCTCCTGACAATGAAGCTACACCCGCTTGCGCTTTAGCCGGATCAACATAAGCTAATCTTAAATAAACTCTTAATTTTAAAGTATTAGCAAACTTCTTCCACATAGACATATCCCCATGAAAAATTAAATCCTCTGAAGAAGGGGCATTTGTAGCAGAAACATCTATTAAAGCTAATCCTTCATTAATTAAACCAATAATTCCATCATACACGTCTTTTTGAGAATCGTATTTAGGAGTTGTGTTCCCTTCTTCACCTTTTAAAGCTTCAGAAAAAGGTATATCTCCAAAGTTATCAGTTAATATTTGATAAGTATAAGCCTGTAAAATTTTAGCACAAGCCACATGTTGCATCTTACCATCTTCTGTACCTTTTTTAATGACAAAATTTAAATCTTGTAAGGCATCAGAGTAGCAAAGTCTCCAAGGAGCATCAAAATCGTCTGCCGAAGGAGAATATTGTTCAATGGTTTTATACTGTGAAGAAAAAGGATTTTGAGTCCAGTATTGTGCCCAAATACCTCCAAAAATTTGAAAGTTATTCCCCATTACATGACCAATTGCCAACTCAGCAGAAGGAAGAACTTCAGTTATACTCACTTTTGAAGGAGAATTAGGATTATCATTAATATCTAAAAAATCCTTCTTACATCCGGTAAGTACTGCTGTACTTAAAGCTGCTGTAATGATATATGTTGTTATTTTTTTCATTTTAATATCTTTTATAATTTATTAAAAATTAAACTTTAAGTTAAACCCAAAGTTTCTTTGAGAAGGAGTTGCAGAGAACTCAAAACCTTGAGCATTTGCTGAACCTGTAGAACTCATCTCAGGATCTGTGTAAACATTTGATTTATGTGTCCAAATGAATAAGTTGTTTCCAAATAATCCAACTGATATAGCACCAAAAGGAGTTTTAGTTAGATATTTTTTAGGGACTCTGTATGAAAAATCCACTGTACTCAATTTCACAAAACTAGCGTCAACAATATGTTGCCCATCAGGAATTACATTTGTAAAATAATCATAAGGATCATACATCTGTGTTGTGTTTGTAACATATTCACCCTGACTATTCATGTAAACAGAATTTTCCCAAACTTTTGGATCACGTCCTCCTTCAGCAGTTTCTTGTGATGTTCCTACAAAAGCCATTGTTGCTTTTGTACCTGAATAGAATGATCCTCCTTGTTTTGTGTTAAACATAAAACTAAAAGAGAAACTTTTATATGATAAAGTAGCACCTAAAGAGGCTTGCCATTTAGGTTGATAGTTTCCTAAAATGACTGAATTAGTTGTTTTTTGTGGTAATCCAGTAGCTGAATCAACAACTACATGACCATTTCCATCAGTTAATAAATCAATTCCATAAAAAGAGCCATAAGGTTGTCCTTCTTGCGCAACAATTGCCATTCGAGTGGAACCTCCCAAATTTATTTGGCTTACCCCATCCATAATTTCAACAACTTTATTATTGTTTTTATAAAAAGTGGCTACTAAATCAACTTTAAATCCTTTAGAGGTACTTATTGGCGTCCCTCTGACTAATATATCAAAGCCTTTATTTTCAATCAGACCAGCATTAATCGTATTAGACGTAAAACCGGAAGCGTTAGATACTGGGACTGGGATAATTTGATTTTTTGAATTATTTATATAATAAGAAACATCAAAACCTAAACGATCTTTAAAGAAACTTAACTCAGTTCCAATTTCAAAGGATGTTGTCATTTCAGGTTTTAAATTTGCATTACCTATTCTACCATCTTGTGTATATGCATTCACATCTCCAAAAGGAGCAGTTGTAGTACCAAAACCACCATCAATAGTTGTTTTATTAAAAATAGAAGTAGTTAAATACTCCCCTGCATCTTTACCTACTTTAGCATAACTAGCTCTCACTTTTCCATAATTAAACCATCCATTTCTAATGCTATCACTCAACAATTCAGAGAAAACAAAAGAAGCGTTAACACTTGGGTAGAAATATGAACGATTACTTTTTGGTAAAGTTGATGACCAGTCGTTACGAGCTGTGACACCAACAAATAACATATTTTTGTAAGCACCGTTTACATCACCATAAACACCTATTAATCTTCTTTTTAAAGTATTACTTGCAGCATTTGGTGCACCATTAGAATTTGAAATATTATAATAGTCAGCAATAGCTAATCCTCCTTGAGTGTTAGTTTCTGCAAATAAATTAGTTTGCGTTCTTTGATACACGTTATGACCTAAAGTACCATAAACTTTGAAATCTTTATTAATTTCCTTATTAAAACTCAACATCAAATCATTTGTAATTTCATTAACGTTATACAAGTCTTCGGAATACCTTCCCTGATAAACCTGATCATTACCAGCCCAGAAAGGATCGATAGGAGAATAATTATATTTTTTCCATTTTTGGTAACGTCTGTCAGAATAAACATCTCCACCAATACGCTCAGTAATCGTTAACCATGGAGTTGCTTTGTAATTCAAGGTTGTATTACCTTGAATATGATCCACTTTATTTATGTTTTTATTATTTTTCAATACAAAATACGGATTCATTGCATAAGCACCATAAAATCCATAAGTACCTGTAACATCATCATAACCATTAAATGGATTATCCAAATCTTTACTATCTGTAATGACAATATCTCTAGGAGTTTGTATTAAGTTATTAAAAATACCTGCTGCACCTTGGCCACCTCCCGGATTATCACTGTTGGAACTTGAATAGTTAACACTAATTGAAGAAGAAAATTTATTATTTAACTCAGTACTACCGTTAAAACGAACACTATATTTGTTATAACCAGTTGTTTTAACAATCCCCTTGTTATTTAAGGCATTAACCGATAAGAAATAAGTAGTTTTATCGTTACCGCCAGAAATTGACAAGTTATTGTTATAAGTGAAACCGGTGGTAAAAAAGTCTTTTACATTATTTGGTTGATCTTCATATTTTTTCACGCGTTGCTCACCATTAATGATTTGTCCCCAAGGACGATATTCTCCATCAAAAGGTAATCCCCAAGAAAAATTCTCTCTACGATCATCTTCTGTACCATGTAAATCTCCTTGTCCATATTCATGTTGGAACTTAGGTAGTTTTAAAACTCTAGAGAATGTAACTCCTGATGAAAAAGTAATATCCATCTTTTTGTTTTCATTCGCCATGTTTCTACCATGCTTGGTTGTAATAATAATCGCTCCGTTTGATGCACGAGAACCATACAATGCAGCAGCAGCAGGGCCCTTTAATACTGATACATTTTCAATATCGTCAGGATTTAAGTCATTTGCTCTGTTACCATAGTCAACTTGATTATTTATATCATTAACTACTCCATTAACATCGTGATTTCTAAAGTTTGAGTTATCGATAGGTATCCCGTCAACCACCATTAATGCTTGGTTATTACCCAACATCGAAGATCCTCCTCTAAGCACAATTCGATTTGATGTACCAGGTCCGCCTGTTGCAGACGTAATGTTAACACCAGATACTTTACCTTGTAATGCTGTAATAACGTTTGTATTTTGGCCTTTAGTTAAATCCTCATTACTTACTTGCTGAGTAGAGTAACCTAAACTTCTTTTTTCTCTCTTAATGGCATTAGCAGTGACAACTGTCTCATCTAACTGAAGTGCTTCCGGCATTAATGAAACTACCATGCTATCCGCAACCGGATAATCTTTTGGCTTGTAGCCAAACATTCTAAAAGAAACAGATTTCACAGAGTCAGGCAAATTAATAACAAAATGCCCGTCAGCGTCTGTAAAAGCAGACACAGATAATTTTTTTACACCAATAGTCACCCCAAAAAGGGCTTCTTTTGTTGATGCATCTTTTACCGTACCCGCTACACGCTTAGATTGTGCCTGCGCCTGACTAATAAAAGCCGAGGCAAAAACCACTGTTGTAGTAAGTTTTAAGATATTATTCATATAGTTTTAGTGTTTTTTAACACAACGAAAATAGGTTTAATTTTCATTTAACTCTTAACTTCAGAAAAAAATCAGATTTTAAAAAGGATGGCATTTATGCTAGTTTGCTGATAATCAGAACTAAACATCTTTATAATGTTGAAAAAACATTAATATTTAGGTCATAATTTCAAAATTCATCATTTTTGAATACTTTTACTTACTCGCAACTATACAATTTATAAGATGAAGAACTTAGTAGAAGGATTTACAAAACAATTACAGGAAGCACTGGATATTGCTCATAAAGCTGTTCTTACCAAAAAAAATAATATTCAAAATATTGTCGTAACCGGATTAGGAGGCTCAGGTATTGGAGGCACTATCCTTTCGGAATTAGTTCAATCAGAATGTCCGGTTCCAATTATAGTTAATAAAGATTACTTTTTAGCTGATTTTGTAAATTCAAATTCATTGGTAATTATATCTTCATACAGCGGCAATACAGAAGAAACTTTATCTGCAATGAAACAAGCCATTGATAAAAATGCACAAATTGTATGCGTAACCAGTGGAGGAGAAGTTCAAGCTATTGCAGAAAAATACAAATATGACACTATCATTATTCCGGGCGGACATCCTCCTCGCTCTTGTATAGGATATTCTCTAGTGCAATTATTTAAAATTATTCAGTTTAATGGATTTGTAAAAACAGACTTATTAAACCAAGTTCAATCAACAATTTCTTTTTTAGATGCAGAAAGAGAAGCTATTAAAGTGGAGGCCTCTATTATTGCTAAAAAATTATTACATAAA
Organism: Bacteroidia bacterium; assembly: GCA_035439445.1. GTDB lineage: Bacteria > Bacteroidota > Bacteroidia > B-17B0 > Aurantibacillaceae > UBA4416. The sequence continues at coordinate 28,641 of DAORKG010000039.1, read as the reverse complement.
ATTCCGGTAATTTATTCCTTAGGTTCATGCGAAGGAGCTGCCGTTCGTTTCAGACAACAAATTAACGAAAATAGTAAAATGTTATGCTGGCATCATACTTTACCTGAAATGAATCATAACGAATTAGTTGGTTGGACTGAAAAAAACGACTCACTAGCAGTTGTAACTTTCAGAACATCATTTGATTACTCAAGAACAATTAAGCGTTACGAAATTTGTAAAGAGTTGTTTGCAAAATATAGCAATTCTGTAACTGATATATTGGCAAAAGGAAATTCAAAAGTTGAACAATTCTTCTACTTAATAAATATCGGGGATTGGATTTCATGCTATATTGCTGATTTAAAAAACATTGATCCTATTGAGGTAAACGTGATTACTAATTTGAAAAACGAATTAGCAAAACTTAATTAATATTCTTTTTACATCGTGAATAAACAAGTACTGTTTAAAGACCTAGGGCTTATGGATTATAAAGCCTGTTGGGATTTTCAGGAGAATTTGTTTAATAAAACCATTGCTCAAAAAATAGCTAATAGAAATTTAGCGCCTGAGCAACAGATTGAAACTAAAAATCACTTATTGTTTGTTGAGCATCCGCATGTTTATACATTAGGTAAAAGTGGAGATGCTTCGCATCTTTTAATCAATGATTCTCAATTAGAAGAAAAACAAGCTACTTACTACAAAATAAATCGTGGTGGAGATATTACATATCATGGACCAGGTCAATTAGTAGGCTATCCTATTTTAGATTTAGATCATTTCTTTACAGACATTCACAAATACCTTCGCTTACTGGAAGAAACTATTATCTTAACCTTAGACGAATATGGCATAAAAGCAGGAAGAAGTAAAGGGGAAACAGGAGTGTGGTTGGATGAAGATAATATTTTTAAAGCGCGTAAAATTTGTGCAATGGGAGTTCGTTGCAGTAGATGGGTTACTATGCACGGTTGGGGATTCAATGTCAATTCTAATTTAGATTATTTTTCAAATATTATTCCATGTGGAATACAAGACAAAGCTGTGACCAGTTTAAACAAAGAGTTAGGACAAAATGTTGATATGGGTGAGATCAAAGAAAAACTTAAGAAACATTTCAGTACACTCTTTGAATGTGAAATCATTTCTGAATAGATGATCAAAAAAATATTCAAATATCTACTTATCAGTATTCTTACAATTTTTTTGATAATAAATTGTATCATCATTTTTTCGGGAAGATGGTATTTATATAAAGCTATTGCTACAACATACTTACAAGGCAAAAGCGGACCAAGCGCTACCGAATATCATATATTTGAAAACAGAAAAATAGCAGCTTTAAACCCAAAGCCTTGGCCAACATCATCACTATACAATACTGGAAAATTATCAGTTCAATTAGAAACTATATTTCGTGAGGTTGAAACACATGCATTGGTAATAATAAAAAACGACACACTCATACATGAACAATATTGGGATGGTTTTAGTGACACCTCTCATACAAATTCATTTAGCATGGCAAAATCATATACAGGTGCTTTATTGGGTTTTGCTATACAAGATGGATATATTAAAAACATTAACGAACCGGTAAGTAAATATATTCCTGAATTTGCAGACGACTGGCGCTCAAAAATCACTTTAGAGCATTTAGTTACTATGTCATCAGGCATTGCGTTTGATGAAAGCTATGCAAACCCTTTCTCCTATCCTGCCGAAGGATATTATGGTACTGATTTATTAAAAGCATCCACTCAATATAAAGAAATGAAGAACGAGCCGGGTAAAGTTTACGAATACTTGAGTGGTAATACAGCTTTATTAGGATATTGTATTACTAAGGCAGTTAAAAAACCACTATCAACTTATCTGAGTGAAAAATTATGGACTCCTCTTAACTGTGAACATGATGCGTATTGGAGTTTAGATGCCAAAGATGGTTTAGAAAAATCGTTTTGTTGCATTAACAGTAATGCCAAAGATTTTGCACGTATGGGAAAATTATACATGCATCAAGGTAATTGGAATGGAGCACAATTATTAGACAGCAATTATGTGATGTCATCTATTGTACCTTATCATTGTACCGAAACAGACTGTACACCAAATCACACCTATGGTTATGCTTGGTGGTTAACTGAGTATAAAGGAATGAGCGTGTTTTATATGCAAGGAATGCTAGGACAATTTGTGATTTGTGTACCTGATAAAAAACTAATTATCTCTAAGTTATCCAGAAAAAGAAGAATTAATAAAGGGACAAATCATTATCCAATAGATGTAGCTAATTGCATTGAAGCTGCTCTTACTATGTATAAATAATTTTTCTTAATTAGTTTTGAGATTCATTAGATAGCTGAGGCAATTTTAACTTCTCTCCTTTCTTAACACCTTCCAGTATTTCAATATTAATCCCATCAGATAATCCTGTTTTAACAAAACGTTTTTCAAACACCTGATTTGTTGTTTCCACTTCTACAAATGCTTTCTCTTTTTCAAATTGCAGCACACTCTCTGGTATTGCTAATACATGATCTTTTCGAGATAAAATAATATCAGCATTAGCGCTATAACCTGCGCGTAAGAAAGAACTATTATCTTTATTGATAGATGCTCTGATTAAAAACTGAATAGCTCCGTTTTCTGTAATTCCTTTTGGTGCAATGTATTCCAATTTTGCGTTAAAGCTCTCTTTATCAATTGCGCCAATAGTTAAAATAATATCCATGTTTTCTTGCACTTTTCCTACTTCACTTTCATCTAAACGTCCTTCGAAAATCATTTCTCCCATATTAGCTACAGATGCAATTGTTGTTCCTTCATTAAAGGTATTACTTTCAATCACCTGCCCTCCTTCTTTTACTGGCACATCCAATACCATACCTGTAATTGTGGCTTTTACAAACGTATTACTAGCCGAACCTGACGCTTTTGATGCTCCTTCTTTGATAATTTGTAATTGATTTTGAGCAGCATCTAATTCTTCTTTTGTTGATTTTAACTTTAAATCATAAACTTGAAAATCAGATTTTGAAATTACACTTTGATCAAATAATTGTTTATTTCTATCATATTCAATCTTCGCATTATCAAAATTAATTTGTGCTGAATTTACTCTAGCCTCTGCATTTGCTAGATTTAACATATTAGGAATGATTTTAATTTTCGCAATCACATCTCCTTGCTTTACTTGTTGTCCGGCAACAATATATAATTTCTCGATGATACCACTTACTTGCGATTTCATATTAACTTCCTTACGAGGTGTAACAGAACCCGTAGCAACTGTCTTCTTTATAATCGAAGTATCAAAAGGCATCACAGTCTTAAAAACTTCAGGTGGTTTTTGAGATTTGCTATACAGGAAATAAAATGTCCAAAAAATTAAGCCAACAAAGGCAATCAATAACGTAATTTTAATTATTCTTTTTATCATAGTCTATAATTTTATCTCCCGCAAATTTCGCTGATTATCGCGGAAGCATTATGTATTATTGTTTTTATTATTATCATTTAGTTTTTACCGCTTCAAAAAATCCGCGAATATTCGCGATATCCGCGGGCAATATTTTTATTCTGTTCGTAATGCTTCTACCGGTTTAATAGCCACTGCTTTACTAGCAGGAATTAATCCTGCAAATGCGCCGCTTAAAATTAACACTGTTAATGCTTTTAATGCTACCGATAAATCAACCGTTGGATTGGTAAACATCTCTCCTGAATCTCCAATAGCTGCGTTTAATCCTTCCAATAATCCAATGCCAATTACGAGTCCGAAATAACCTGAAATAGATGTTAAAAAAACAGCCTCTAACATTATCTGACTTATAATTTGAAAAGGCACAGCACCCAAAGCACGTTTCACTCCTATCTCTTTAGTACGTTCCTTTACCACTATTAACATAATGTTACTGATGCCAATCACACCAGCTAACAAAGTTCCAATACCAACTATCCAAACCAATATTTCTATTCCTGTAAATAAGCCACTAAGTTTATTAAACTCAACAGCCATATTCCAGTGACCAATTGCCTTACTATCATCAGGTGAAATTTTATGACGCTCTTTTAGCATGGCAATTACTTTTTCTTCTGATAATTCTGCTGGGATATTATCCTTTGATTTAATAGCAAACCAACCCACAACATCGCCATAATTAAACGCATTTTGAAAGGTACTGAATGGAATATTAATTCTTTGAGCCTGCTGCCTTCCTTCATTACCTCCCGATGTTTGTTTTGTTACACCCACTACCCTAAAATAAACTCCATTAATTCTGATATACTCTCCAATCACTTTTTCATCAGTTTTAAATAGCAGCTCTGCAACACGAGGACCAATCACGCAAATTTTTCTTTTCTCTTTAATATCCAAATCATTCATAAATCTGCCTTCACTCATTTTAATATCAGATATACCTGATATATTTGGATAATTTGCTTGTATTTCGCAGGCAGCTGTTTTTAATCCTCTTACCACATTGCTAGCCCCTTCGTGTCCTCCTAACTGATTAAGTGGCGAAACAACATCTAATTCAGGCAACTGCTTTAGTGCCTCGGCATCAGCAATTGTATAATTAAAGCTTCTGTTTGGTTTCATTCCTTTATAAGCCTTAGTGGTTTGCTGTGCCCAAACAAAAAAACTATTCGTGGCTGTGCCTGCAAACTCTTTCAGAATACCATTTCGCAAACCATTACCTGAACCTAACATAATAACCAACATAAAAATACCCCAAAACACACCTAACATCGTTAAGAATGTTCTGAGTTTATTTTTGCGAATGGTTGCAAAAATCTCTTGCCAATTATCTCGTTCAAATATCAATTTATCCTTCTCTTAATGCTGTAATAGGTTCAACTTTTGCGGCCTTAATTGCCGGAAATAAACCAGCCAGCGCTCCCGCAACTACAATTAAAATAACCGATGTGATAGCAATGCTTAAATCAACATCAGGGTTCTTAAAGAAATCTCCTTCCAATCCAAAGTACTTAATCAATTCAACCACACCTATTCCCAACAATAAACCAATATAACCCGCCACCGACGTAATAAAAATTGCTTCCTGAATAATTAAGGATACAATTGACCATGGCGAAGCACCTAATGCTTTTCTAACTCCAATTTCTTTGGTTCGTTCTTTTACTACAATCATCATAATATTACTAACTCCTACAACACCAGCTATTAAAGTAAATACACCAATAATAAATACAAATAGTTTAATCCCATCAAGCATGCTCATAATGCGTTTATACTCTACATTATTGTTAAACACTCCAACTGCATTCATATCAGCAGGGTTAAAGTGGTATTTTTTAGCTAATGAATTTCTAATAGTAGTAACCATTTTTTCACTTTGTTCGGCGCTCACTGTTCCCGTACTTGCCCAAATAACATTTACTTTATCCTGTCCGTTATAAATTCTTTGTGCTGTTAGTAACGGAATATATATTCTATCGTTATCTCCTTTTCCGGGGTCATTAAAGATTCCAACAACTTTGTATTTAGTACCCGATACATCAATAAATTTATCAATAGGGTCTTCATTTTTAAATAATGCTTCTTTTACAGGAATTCCTATACAACACACTTTTCTGAATTCATTAAAGTCATTTTCGTTGATAAAACGTCCCTTTACTATTTTAGCTTTCTCTAACAGATTGTGATCTGGTGCACATGAACGAACCGTAAAACCAGCATGTTCATTTTTATACGACAACACTTTTCCAGCCCTTCCATCGTATACTGCAGAAGCGTGATCAACTCCATCTACATTGTTTTTTATATTATAAAAATCTGAATTAGTTAACTGAATATTTCTACCAGGCTTGTATCCATCATAAGCCATACTGGTTTGTCCACCATCAATCCAAATACTATTAGCCGCATCATTACCAAATTGCGATTGCGCTCCATTTCTTAAACCTTGACCGGCAGCTAACAAAACTATTAAGATAAATATTCCCCATGCCACACTAAACGCCGTTAAAAATGTACGAAGTTTATTTTTTTGAATGGTTCCTAGTATTTCTTGCCACTTATCTAAATCAAACATAATCTATATGATAAGTCCGTCTTTTAATCTAATCGTTCTATCTGTTAAAGCTGCAATATCATTTTCGTGAGTTACCAACACAATAGTTTTACCTTGCTTATTGATGTCTTTAAAAATATCCATTACCTCAATAGAAGTTTGAGAATCTAAAGCACCAGTTGGCTCATCGGCAAAAATCACTTTAGGATTAGCAATTAATGCCCTGGCAATAGCCACACGTTGTTTTTGTCCGCCGCTCATTTCACTGGGTAAATGATTTGCCCATTCTTTTAAACCAACTCTATCGAGATATTCTAAAGCTTTTAAATTACGCTCTTTACGGGATACTTTTTGATAATATAATGGTAGAGCCACATTTTCCATGGCGTTTTTAAAAGACAGTAAATTAAAAGATTGAAATACAAATCCAATAAACTGATTACGCAACTGCGCTGCTTTAGTTTGCGACAAGTCTTTAATTAAGGTGTTATTTAAAGTATAAGTACCCGAATCATAATTATCTAAAATTCCCAAAATATTAAGCAAGGTAGATTTACCTGAACCGGATGAACCCATGATAGAAACAAACTCACCTTCTTTGATATGCATATCTATGCCTTTCAATACTTCAAAAGAAGTATCATTTAATTTATAAGCTTTACGTATTTGCTCTAGTTTTATCACGAACTAAAAATAGCGATATAAAGCTGTAATGAAGTTACCGCTTATGACGAAAAATAGTCGTTTATATAGATTTTAAGAAAGTTTAGGAAACAGCTCTCTTTTTAGAAATGATATTATTGATAACACTCAACAGAATGTACATAATAATAATTAATGGAATTCCTATAAATTGAAGTGTGATTAACATTACTAAACTTAGGCCCAGAAACACAAAACGGATTTCATTTTCTTTCCATTTAAAGTGCTTGAATTTAAGCGCGAAAAGAGGAAGTTCTGCGATAAGAAGAAAACTAAAAACTAATGTAGTTAACAATAAAACACAGTGTATAAAAAACATTCTATCTACCAACTCACCTGGAACAACAACATCAATAAAGTTTTCTCTAGTTTGACTATATAAGTTACTAAATTGTTTTTTTACATATGTGAGAATAATTAGTGCTAGACTTGCAATAAGAATTGCATTAGCAGGAGTAGGAACTCCAATAAATGAATCTGATTGTCTAATATCATTATTGAATTTAGCCAAACGAATGGCAGAAAATATTGGAATTATAAAAGCTAAATACTCTATTCCTTTTATAAAACTGAAGGAATAAATAGCATTTTCATAAGTAAACTCATTAATTTGTAATAGTTTATACATCACAACCCCAGGAACAACACCAAATGTTACCATATCCGCTAAGCTGTCTAAGTCCTTACCAATTGGAGAACTCACTTTAAGCATACGAGCAGCAAAACCATCAAAAAAGTCTAAAACAGCGGCGATACCTACTAAATAAGCAGCCCAAACTAAGTCACCTTCAAAAGCCTTTACTATGGCTAAACAGCCGCATAAAAGATTGCCGCAAGTAATGGCATTTGGGATATGTTTTTTGATATTCATTGCTGGTGTAAATATATATAAATTAAATCGTTTGTATATTTACAAAAGATGTTATTTAATTCACTCATATTTTTAGTGTTTTTACCAATCGTGTTTTCTGCGTATTGGATGCTTCCTGCCAAACACCGAAATCTGTTTTTATTAATTTCATCCTACTATTTTTACTTTTCGTACAATCCCTGGTTTTTAATATTATTAATTGGAACATCAGGACTTGATTTTTATTTAGCAAAAACTATTTCAAACACTCAAGAGCAAAGCAAGCGAAAGATATTATTGATTCTAAGTATAATAAGTAACATAGGCGTTTTATTTGTTTTTAAATACTTTGTGTTTTTTTACAATTCAGGCCTTTCATTGTTTTCAAATAACCCGCATTTACTTTCCAATTTTATCATTCCGGCTGGCCTTTCATTTTACACATTTCAATCCATTAGTTACACTATTGATGTTTACAGAAACAAATACAAAGCAGATGATACCTTAAAAGACTTTTTGTTATACGTGTCCTTTTTTCCTCACATGGTGGCGGGTCCCATCGTTCGTCATCATACATTAATGCCTCAGCTAAAAACCACGAATTTTTTTAAAGATATAGAATGCGCTAACGCATCAAAACTAATCATCTGGGGGTTCTTTAAAAAAATGGTGATAGCTGATAATATTGCGTTGATTATTAATCCTGTTTTTAACGATTTACCAAATAATTTTAATTCAATTGAATTCATCATTATTGGTATTTTATTTTTAATTCAACTATATGCTGATTTTTCAGGTTATTCGGATATTGCTATTGGAGTAGCCAAACTTTTTAAAATTGATTTAAGTATCAATTGGAAAAGACCTTTATTATCAAAATCGGTAACAGAATATTGGCAAAGGCACCACATTAGTTTAACAAGTTGGTTTAAAGAATACGTTTACATCTCAATTGGAGGCAATAGAGTAAGTGCACCAAAATGGGTATTTAATATTTTAATCGTGTTTTTGTTAAGTGGCTTATGGCATGGTGCAAATTTTACGTTTATCATATGGGGCTTATTGAATGGTTTATTTTATTTATTAGAACATATCCCTAACAAACAGATCAAAATTCCAGGCATTATAAAATGGATGTACACTTTGTTTTTTATTTCCGTTTTCTTTATAGCATTCAGAGCAAATAACATTCATGATTTAGCTTACATCTACCAGAGAATTTTTATACAGTTTGATTTCAGCGATGGAATAAATCACTTATTAGCCTTGAATGATAGGTTGTTTTTTGTCGTAATTGCTTTTGTCTTGGGTTTACTTTTCATAAAAGAACTTCAAGAAGAATACTCACTATTTAAACAATCACAATTCAAACAGAACTTTATTGCACCTACTTTTTATATTATCATGTTGTGTCTTATTTTTTGTTTAGGAAATTTTAATGCCAACAGTTTTATTTATTTTCAGTTTTGATTAAAAGAATTATCATATACACTATTACATTTGTCTGTATTCTTTTTGTTTACAGAGCATTACTGTATACAGGTATTAAAAAAAATAAGGCTGGTATTTTCAATAAATACAACGAATTGTTTTTAAAAGAAGGCAATACATATGATGTATTATTTCTAGGTTCATCAAGAGCTGAAATGCATTTTAACCCAATGGTTTTCGATTCAATTACCGGTTTAAATAGCTATAATATGGGCATTAGTGGGGCTTCGCCTAATATAAGTTTAGCCTTATTAAAAACCTATTGCCAAAAACATCAAAAACCTAAGTTCATTATTTTCAATGTTGATTATTTTTGGCTGCAAAACGACACAGATCGATTAAATGATTTCCCAAGATATTTTCCATACTTAGAAAATAGTTATCTAAGAAATGAACTATCAAAACTAGACTATCGATTCAATTCATTTTACTTCAATCCACTACATTCTTTACCTTATACTCAAATTGATTATCTGAGTGCCTCTTTACATGGCTGGTTAAATATATCCGGAAGATATGATAGTTTAATGCATAAGGGCTACCAAACTTCTGAACTAAAAAATATAGAATCAGAAAATAAATCTGCTCCAATTAGTGGTTTTATAAGTCCAAAAAACAGAGCCGATATTGATTCGCTAATATCTTTTACAAAAACAAACAATATCCAACTAATGCTTGTAACCTCTCCCGTTTTAGGAAATGGAAACAAACAAGTGAGCAATAAAGCTGTTTTATCCAAAAACCTAAAAAACATTGCCATTATTAACCATTTACCATATTACGATTATACCGACTCTTTGGTTTATAACAGTCAAACACTCTATGCCGACGAACTGCATTTGAACCGTCATGGAGCATTAAAATTCAGTCAAAGTATTTCTTTAGTTTTTGATAATATTTTGAGTAAAAAGGCGTTATTTAACAAATAAAAGTCTTATTTTTAATCATAATTATCTTATGCGTATTTTTTCAAATAAAGTCCTGTTTTTTTTATTAACTGTATTGAGCGGCACTTCTGTTGTTAGAGCCCAGATCGCAAAATATAGTAATGAATTTTTAAGTGTTGGGGTTGGAGCTCGTGCATTATCTATGGCCAACGCCAATGTAGCCTCTGTAAATGATGTTACTGCCGGCTATTGGAACCCCGCAGGATTAAACTTACAACAGAGTAATTTACAAGTTGGATTAATGCATGCCGAATATTTTGCCGGCATAGCCAAATACGATTTTGTTGGCGGTTCAAAACGTTTAGACAGTAACAGCGTAGCAGGTATTACATTCATCCGATTTGGTGTTGATAATATCCCAAATACAACCGAATTGATTGACGCCAATGGAAATGTAGATTACTCGAGAATAAAATCTTTTAATGCTGTGGATGCTGCTGTTTTATTGTCGTACGCCAGAAACATTACTAAAGTAAAAGGACTAAAAATTGGTGCAAATGCTAAAATCATTCGTCGTAAATTGGGTGATTTTGCAGGTGCTTGGGGCTTTGGTTTAGATGCCGGTGCGATGTATGATTTCAAAAAATGGTGTTTTGCAGCTATGGCACGAGATATAACCGGTACATTTAATGCCTGGACATATAATTTATCTGACGACGTAAAACAAACATTTGCAGTGACAGGAAATGACATTCCCTCAAACTCAGTGGAAGTAACTGTTCCAAAATTAATTTTAGGTGTTACTCGCACATGGTATGTATGGAAAGATAAAATATCAGTTGGAGGGGAATTGAATTTCATCAACACATTTGATGGTAAGCGTAATACTGTTGTAAAAACAAATGCGTGGAGTATGGAACCTGCATTAGGTTTAGAACTAGGGTATAAAAACTTTATTTTCTTGAGAAGTGGTATAGGAAATATTCAAAAATCAAAAGACGTGAATGATGCCGATGTTACAACTGTTCAGCCTAATATTGGTGTAGGTCTTAAATACAAAATATTTAGTTTAGATTACGCCATGACCAATATTGGCAACGTATCCACATCTTTATACTCTCATATCTTTACTGTAAAAATTGATATTAACAAAAAAGTAGTTAAATGATAAAACGATTACTCATTTTAAGTTTTATAATTTTCGGAGCACTTAATTTGCATGCTCAGAACTACGGTAACGAATGGATAAATTATTCTCAAAAATATTACCGTATTAGTATTCCATCAACAGGATTATACAGAATAAACTACACCACACTTATTAATGCCGGAATTCCACTAGGATCAATAAACCCGAAAAATTTCCAACTCTTTTGTAAAGGTGAAGAACAATACATTAACATTGTTGATGAATCAGACAATGTATTTAATCCAACAGATTACATCGAGTTTTACGCAAAGAAAAATGATGCTAGTTTTGACTCATTGGCATACACATCAACGAGTATCCCTAATCCATATTACGCCCTGTTTAATGATACAAACTATGTTTTTCTTACCTGGAATAATTCCACCAACAATAAGAGAATGCTTATTGAAACAGATGTAAACTTCTCAAGTTATACGGCTGCAAATTATATTTATTCTGAAAAAATTGAAGCTTATAATAATAATTATTCCCTTGGAGAAGAATTTGTTGGTGATGCTATTTCTGACCCCAGATATGTTATTGGCGAAGGTTATGGTAAATTTATTAGTAAGGGAAATTCCATTCAAACAAATTTCGGAAACTTAAACGTTTATCAATCTCCGTCATTGCCTGTATACATTCGATCAAGTTTTTCTGGAGCTAGTATAGACTATATTACAGGCATTAGCTATGATCATGAAATAAAAATAGATTACTTAGACAATTCAAATAATGTTGTAAATATCAACGATACAACATTTTTTGGAATCAGTCAGTTATTAGTTAATAAACAAATAACTTCCAATCTGCTTCAAAACAATTCACACCTAAAAGTCACCAGTGAAAATAATCCTCTTATTACTGTTAACAATAAAACCAACGTTCATTATCTATATTTAAAATACCCGCAAATACCGGATTTCTTAAACAGTTCGGAACAGCGTTTTTTTGTAGACAATTCTTCTAACCTTAAAACATTTTTAGATATTCAAAATGTAAATCTTGGTTCATCGCAGGCTATTTTATATGACTTAACTAATCATAAATACATTACCACAGTAGCATCGGGCAATAATGTAAAGGCGTTAATCCCAAATTCAGCATCGCAAAAGGAATGTTTTTTAACTACTACATCAAACATTAAAGCTATAAATGTTTTAACTGCTGTTAATCAAACAGGATTTTTTACAAATTACCTCACTACAAATTCTGACTCTGCATTCGTAATCATTACTCATAAAAGCCTTCAAGCATCTGCTAATGATTATAAAACATACAGACAAAGTGCAGATGGAGGCTCCAACCATGTGATCATGGCTGATATTGATGATTTATACGATCAATTTGCTTATGGCAATATTAAAAATCCTTTAGCAATAAAAAACTTCTGTAGATTCTTAAGCGACAACCTTCCTGTTCCCCCAAAATACTTATTACTTATTGGGAAATCAATAAAAGGAACTGTTCTAAGAGGCACACCATCCTATTGGCCACTTTGTAAAGTTCCAACTATAGGTACACCACCTGCCGATAACTTACTTACATCAAATATTCACGGATCAAATTCTGCCACTCCATTTATTCCGGTGGGTCGTATTTCTGCAAACAATGATAACGATGTGTATCACTACTTAAATAAAGTAAAATCTCATGAGTTAGGATTAAAACAAATTCCACCGGATGATTGGCACAAACGCGTTTTGCACTTTAGTGGTGGCTCTGATATCTATCAGCAAAATACATTCAAGCAATATTTAAAAGTTTTTGGTGATATAATTAAAGACACTTTGTTTGGTGGGCAAACATTTAGCTTTCAAAAAAATTCCACTGCACCTATACAGATTGTAGTTAGCGACTCTGTTACGGAGTTAATAAACTATGGCGCTTCAATAATAACATTTTTTGGTCATGGCTCTGTAACAGGCTTTGATCAAGCTATAGATGATCCGAATGCATATAACAACAAAGACAAATACCCTTTGTTCATTGCAAATTCTTGTTACTCGGGCGACATTCATTTACCTGGCTCATCAAGTACAAGTGAAAATTTCACCTTGATAGACGAAAAAGGAAGCATAGGTTTTATAGCATCATCATCATCTGGTTTAGTAAGCGCATTATATTATTACACAGATCAAATGTATAAATCACTAGCCTACGAAACGTATTTTGGTGGAGTTGGTGATGCAATTAAAAACACGTCTAATAAAACTTTTTACCTTAATCGTTTGCAACAAATTACAAATCTGGAAATGACATTAGAAGGGGATCCATCTGTAAAAATAAATGCATTTGAAAAACCGGACTATGTTATTAAAAACTCTTATGTTTCGATAGATCCAAATACATACGTTGATTCTATTGGAATAAATATTAGAATCAGAAATAACGGTAAAGCTATACGTGATACCTTTATTGTTAGAACAGAGAGATATTATCCAAATGGAGACTCGATAACATTTTATCGTAAAGTAAGAGCGCCTCTTAATGAGGATACTGTAAGATTTTTTATTTTAAAAGATTTTGAGAATGGTGTTGGCTTGAACCATTTTAGAGTTAAAATAGATGACTTTAACGAAATAAGTGAATTAGCAGAAAACAATAACTCAACCACAGGAGATATAGATTTATTTATATCTGGAGGTGACGTAATTCCTGTATACCCATACAAGTATGCAATCATACCAAATACATCTCAGGTTACACTAAAAGCATCTACCGCCGACCCATTTGCCCCAAGTGCAAACTACAAAATACAATTAGATACCAATGATACATTTATTAATCCAATTAACTCAACTATAGTTACAAGCGTTGGGGGTGTTATCGAATGGCCTATTAATTTACCTTTTGGGGACAGCACAGTTTATTTTTGGCGCATAAGCAAAGACTCTGTTTTAGTAACAGATAAAACAAACTGGAGAGAAAGTTCTTTTCAGGTTATCGCAGGAAAAAACGGATGGGAACAAGCTCATTTTCATCAATTCAAAAACGATAAATACCAATTTGTAAATTATAATAGACCTCAACGAAAATTTAACTTTCAAAACAATACCATTAGTGTAAGTTGTAGAAATGAATATAAGAGCAATGATCTTTATGGAATACAGTATTCCATAAATACTACTGTTGAATCGAATTATAATTTCAACCTTAATGACGGCTGGTCTATTGCAGTTTTTGATTCAATTTCCGGAAGTGCATTAACATCATCTGTAACAACACCTGGTTTTGCATTACCTTATAATAACTGTTTGGCATTTGCATACGAAAATAGAGCCTCTTTTGATTTTGGTCCAAATAGCTATTGCGGAGCAAATCTAAATTGGCAGAGTGACTTACAAAATTTTTTAGATTCTGTGCCTGTAAATAACTATATCTTGGCATATAGTAGCAATAACCATCATTCTTCAACTTTTGGGCCGGCATTGTTACAGGAGTTTAAAAATTTTGGAGGATATAGTGTTAGCACAGCTGGTGATTCTTTACCAATGATTGTTTTTGGAAAAAAACGAAACATACCATTCGTAGGATGCGGTCAGGAAGTAATTGGCGCATCTCCTACCAGTAAAATAGTTTTAAATGACAGTATAATTACCAAATGGGATAATGGTTATATTGAATCTGAAATAATAGGTCCGGCAAATAAATGGAATTCACTGCATTGGAAATATACATCTCAGTCTTCTAGTGATACTGTTGCATTAAAAATTATTAGAATAAACAATAACGGATTAACAGATACTGTAAATACAGTATTTTATAAAGATAGTTCTGATGTGCTAGATTTATACAATTATATTGATGCAACTACTTATCCAAAGATAAAATTAATTGCCTTTATGAAAGATAACGCACTTCATATTGCGCCACAATTAAAAAAATGGCAGGTGATGTTTGATCCTGTTCCGGAATGTGCTATTAATCCTCAAGCCGGGTTTTCAAACAATGCATCTGTGCAAGCAATTCAGGAAGGAGATAATCTGATAGTTCGCATTCCAATTGAAAATATAGGTGATGTGCCATTTAACGATAGTTTATTAATTACATACTGGATAGAAGATGCGAATAGAGTTACACATGCCCTGCCACAAAAACTAAAAGCAAAACCATTCAATCCTGGTCAAATAATTATTGATACGATTAAATTTAATAGTCATTACTACGTTGGTTTTAATTACTTATGGATAGATGTTAATACAGAAAATAATAGCAGACATCAATTTGAACAATATCATTTTAATAATGTTGCAAGAATAGGATTTAATGTAGACAGAGATAATGTTAATCCTTTATTAGATGTAACATTTGATGGCACACACATCCTCAACGGCGATATTGTATCATCAAAACCATATGTACTTATATCACTAAAAGATGAAAACAAATTCTTAGCCTTAAATGACACCAGTAACTTTAAAGTTTTTATTAAGTACCCAAATCAGTCAAGTGAAAAGCGTATTCCGTTTAATAATAATTTGCTGTTCACACCTGCACAACTTCCTAACAATTCCTGTAAGATTGAGTGGAAACCTGAATTTGCAGAAGATGGCAAATACACATTAATTGTTCAAGCAACAGATAGAAGTGATAACGCATCTGGAGCTGTTGATTATAGCATTCAATTCGAAATTATTAATAAACAAACAGTCACCGAAGTATTAAACTATCCTAACCCGTTTAGCACATCAACACGCTTTGTATTTACTTTAACAGGTAGCGAAATTCCTGATGTATTCACCATTCAGATTATGACAATTAGTGGTAAAGTAGTGAAAGAAATAACTAAAAGTGAATTGGGAAATTTACATATTGGAAGAAATATTACGGATTATGCTTGGGATGGGAAGGATGAATTTGGTGATAAATTAGCTAATGGTGTTTATCTGTATAAAGTTAATACACGCAGTAATGGAAAAGCTGTAGACAAAAATGCAACAGATGCTGATTCATTCTTTAAAAAAGGTGTGGGCAAATTGGTAATTATTAGATAATAAGAGCATCTAATAATTTATCTTCAGTTAAATATGTTTTCATTATATCAGATGCATTCCTTAGGATCTCTTCATTTACTCCTTTATGCAAAGCCAATAAGCTAATTGATTTCTCTTCAGCCTCAACTCTATTCAGATTCTCAGCAATATAGATTGCATCTGAAAGCATTTGTAGATTTATTCCATTATCTTTTAATTTACCCAACTCATTAATTATCCAACTTAATGCAAAAAATGCTTCTGAGTTATACTCAATAATAATTGTGTTTTTAGGTTTTTTAGGCAACTGATTATATGGTGAGTTTAATATTTCTTTATTAAAGTAGTTTATTTTGTATTTAGCATTACTTTTTATTTTTTTCAACTGGATCAATCCATTTAATGCTTGCGCATAAATACTCAACCATCTTAACTTCCTTCTCAATTCATGAACTTCCTCTTCTAATTTTGTAAATTGGAAATTTACCTTTTCACAGAATAAATATATAGAATCAACTTCATCTTCTACAACATACTTAAGTTCATTTAAATACTCTTGATTATACTCAACATCAAATTCACTTAATTTATTATCAAACGACTCGAGTTTATTATTAAACCATTCTTTTTCAGTTAATCGACGATTACATTTATTTAAAATATTTGTTGAATGAACAGAGAAATACTTCAAAATTTCTTTTGAAACTTTTTTGTTTTTTTTGAGCTGATTTTCTAAAACAATAAATTGATCAAGTTCTCCAAACAAATCTTCTAGTTTTTTAAAGCGTTTATTCCACTTGCTGAATAATTTTTCATCAAAAGCTTTGTTGTGAAGCCTTGTCAAAGCCTCCAACATAAACAATGTAGTTCTCACATTATTTTTATAAAGCCATAATGCAGGGTTACTTTGTTTCTTAGCCTTCAAGAGCATATCTTGAAGTTGTGCACTGTAAAATAAAAACGGATTAAATTCTTTATGCTTCATGAATTAAACTTTAATACCAATCACACAAATATCATCCACTTGTTCCAAATCTCC
Organism: Bacteroidia bacterium; assembly: GCA_035439445.1. Lineage (GTDB taxonomy): Bacteria > Bacteroidota > Bacteroidia > B-17B0 > Aurantibacillaceae > UBA4416. The sequence continues at coordinate 11,484 of DAORKG010000039.1, read as the reverse complement.
TTTCCATAGCTCAATTGTTTCATTTAATTTTTCTTTAATCGTACTTAAAGGTAATTGAGCACTTGAGTATAATAATTCTTCCAGTTGCTTGTACTTAAATTTTTTTCCTTTATTACCGCCAAACTGATCAGCATAACCATCAGTAAAGGTAATAATCAAATCTCCTTTTTGAATATCCATTTCATATTCCGAAAAAGGAACATTTGCACTGTGTCCGGCTCCAACAGGCATCTTGTTAGATTTGGATACAATTAATTCATTATTTCTAATAAGATAAAAACTGTTATTGGCATTAGAGTAGTTTAACTTCATGTTATTAAAATCAAAACTACATAAGCAACAATCCATACCATCTTTTGTCTCCACTAAACTTCCTTCAGGATTTAATGTTTTAATGATATCTGCTCTTAACTGATTTAAAATTTCGGCTGGATTAGAGATTTTTCTTTCATTCACAATTTCATTTAAAAAGTTCATACCCATCATACTCATCATTGCTCCTGGCACACCGTGTCCGGTACAATCTGCTGTCATAACTATAAATTTATTATCATGATTTAATGCCCAGTAAAAATCACCACTTACAATGTCTTTGGGTTTAAATAAAATAAAAAAATCGGTAGTGTATTTTTTAAAATAAGAATCACTTGTTAAAATACTTTGCTGTATTCGTTTAGCATAATTAATACTGTCTACAATCTCTTTATTTTTAACTTCTACCAGTTCCTTTTGATGATTAATTTCTTTATTAAAAGCTTCTAAATCTTTATTAGTCTTTTGTTTTAAAAGATTATTTCTATATAGAATAACAGAAACAAAAACCAATATGGCAATTCCAATAAATGCTGCTATGAGGTACATTTTTTTCTTTTGATTTTGTTCTTCATTTACTTTTTGTTTCTCAGCTAATAATTCTATCTCTTTTTGTTTCTTTTCGTTCTCATATTTTGCTTCGGCATTTTTTGTCTGCTGAATACTTTCATTATTTAAAGAACTGTCTTTATATAATTTATATTCTTTGAAATATTTTAATCCATTTTTAAAATCACCTAGCTCTTCATAATATGAACTTAAATTAGCAGCACTTAATTCAAAAACCGGTACATCCCCTGTTTTAGAGGCATACATCCTTGCTTCATTTAATGCATTTATGGCTGAGTGAATATCATTATTAAAATAATAAGCATCACTTAATTGAATACAAGTGTGAGACATTGTGTATAAATCATTAGCTTTCTGCGCTGCATCAAAAGCTTTCTGTGCATACATTAAACATTTTTGCTTATTTTTCAGTTCGGTAAATATTTCTGATAGAGTAATGTAGTTATTTGCGAGTCCAGTATTGTCATTTGTTTTTAAATTATAATCCACACATAAATTCACATAAAACATGGCACTATCTAATTTTCCATTTGCTGCATAAATACCTGAAATATTACTATATGCAACAACCGGTGGTTTTTTATATTTATATCGTAAAGATATTTCGATACTCTGCAAATAATAAGACAAAGCTTTTGGTGTATCTTCTAATTTATTATATAAGTTTCCCAATGAATTGTATAAGGCAATTTCAACTCCAATTTGGTTATACTTTTTTGCATACTTTAATCCTTCTAAAAATAAATTCAAAGCTTTAGCAGTTTCTGCCATATCTGCATACACTGCTCCTTGAGTATTAAAAATACGAGAAAAAGATCTTTCATATTTTAATTTTTTTGCCAGTTCGTAGGCCTGATCAGAATAATCAATTCCTTTTTGTAAACTAGTGTAACTTATATCCCAAGCTATTTCATTTAATAAAATAACTTTGTTAGTATCCTCTTTGGCTGTTTTTAGAACATTTAAGCATGAGTCAACATTAAGCAATTGAGAATACGAATAATGACCAAATATAATGGTATTAAAAATCAAAAAATATCTGACAATCCAACTTTTCACTGTCTTAAAGCTAATGTTTTTTTTGCTCTCAAACTATTAAATAAGATAAAATCACAAAAAAATTAGCAATTCCAATACAAGAGTCGACAATCTTAATAATATCAAAAGATTTTATAATGCTTCACAGTTTTCCAATACCCTTTTCCATATGATAAAAACAACTCCTCACCTGCTTTTATTTTTCTTTTCGCAATGACGAATAACCTGCCTCTTGATACAACTAACATAACATTATTATGCAAATTAGAAACTTTTACAAGTCCATTAGCATCATTAATATAAGAGGATAAACAATTTTCATCTTTTAAAGAATCAATACTATATTTTTGATTTAAATATAAAAGCGAATGAGATTCTTTTAATATAAATCTAGCTAAAGCAATTGTATGTGATATTTTTTCACCAGTAAATTCAGAAATTATAGTTTCTCTTTCAATTGCAATCTTTGTATATAATCCTTTCCCAGCTCCTGGTATTTGGGATTTTTTAATTTCAAGATTTTTTTCGATATAATCTCTTTTCTTTAATAAAGGCTTTGGCATACACAATCTTGGAAAAAATAATTCTACATATAAAAATAAATTATATTTTTACAAAAACTATTAAAACCATGAAATTATGAAATTATCAGACATTTTTAGAAAAAAAAGTACGATTTCAAAACCGGAAATATCAGTCGTGAAAATCAATAAAAAAGAACTTGAAAAAATTATTGGTGGGGTATCAACAGAAACCTCAAGTCTTACAGTAGTTGGCAATAATAAGCATCCAGAGGGAAAATATTAATTCACATGAATTTAAAATAAGCACAAAAGGACCGAAATTCGGTCTTTTTTAGTTTATAGATCTTCCTTTTAGAATTCATATTATGTAGTATCTTTGCACCCTATGGAAAAAAGAGTAAGATTACGTTTTGCACCTAGCCCAACAGGTGGTTTACATATGGGAGGTGTGCGCACTGCATTATTTTGTTATTTATTTGCCAAAAAACATGGTGGCGATTTTGTGTTACGTATTGAAGATACCGACCAAACTCGTTATGTAAATGGCGCTGAAGAATATATTATTAACTCCCTTAAATGGTGCGGAATTGAACCTAACGAAGGAGTTGGTTTTGGTGATGGACCTTACGCTCCATACCGTCAAAGTGATCGTAAGGAGTTAGGGATTTATAAAAAATACTCTGACCAATTAATCGCATCAGGTCATGCCTATATCGCATTTGATACTGCTGAAGAATTAGATGAAATGCGTAAGCGATTAGAAGCAGCGAAAGTAGTGGCTCCGCAATATAATGCTGTTACTCGCCAAAACATGCGTAACTCATTAACACTTCCTGAAGACGAAGTGAAAAAATTAATTGAAAGCGGTGTGCCTCATGTGGTGCGTTTAAAAGTACCTCGTAACGAAGAAATTCGTTTCCATGATATTATTCGTGGGTGGGTAACTGTAAACTCATCTCAAGTAGATGATAAAGTGTTATTAAAATCAGATGGTATGCCAACTTATCATTTGGCGCATATTGTAGATGATATTGAAATGAAAATATCTCATGCCGTGCGTGGTGAAGAATGGTTACCAAGTGCGCCTTCACACATTTTAATTTACCGTTATTTAGGCTTAGAAGAACAAATGCCTAAACTAGCTCACTTACCATTAATTTTAAAACCGGATGGTAATGGAAAATTATCAAAACGTGATAAATCAGGTTTACCAATGTTCCCATTAGATTGGTATGATGAGCGCACCGGCGAAAGATACACGGGTTACCGTGAATCAGGTTTTATGCCTGAGGCTTTCATCAACATGTTAGCTTTATTAGGCTGGAATCCGGGAGATAATCGTGAGATTATGAGTAAAGAAGAATTAATTGAAAGTTTTTCTTTTGAGCGCGTTAATAAATCAGGAGCAAAATTTGATCCCGAAAAAACAAAATGGTTTAACCAACAATATTTAAGAATGCAAACAGATGAGCAATTAGCAAATTCTGTGATGCCTCTATTAGAAGCAAAAGGAATTAAAAAAGACGAAGCTTTTGTAACTGAATTTTGCCGACTTGTAAAAGAAAAAGCTCACTTCGTAAATGAGTTTTATGATTTAGGTTCTTACTTTTTCTCTGCACCAAAAAGTTTTGACGAGAAAGTAATGGCAAAAAAATGGAATGAAAATTCTAAAGCAACCTATACCAAACTAACTGAGAAATTAGCAGCTTTAGACACTTGGTCAACAACAAGCATTCACGATTTATTTGCAGCAGCTGAACCTGAATTAGGTAAAATTGATATGCAATTAGTTCGTGTATTAACTACAGGTGTTGCCGGAGGTGCTCAGTTATTTGATATGTTGGCATTGTTAGGCAAAGAAGAGGTATTATCAAGATTAAACACGGCTTTAAGTTTACAAAAATAATGTCACATCGAGCGAAGTCGAGATGCATTAAATAGTTCTCGACTTTGCTCGAACTGACAATAAATAAAATGGAATTATACTCTGACGAATACTTTATGAATGAGGCTTTAAAAGAAGCTCATAAAGCTTATGAGGCGGATGAAGTTCCGGTTGGAGCAGTAATTGTAGCTAACAACAAAATAATTGCACGTGCACATAATTACACCGAGCGTTTAAATGATGTAACAGCTCATGCAGAAATGCAGGCAATTACATCCGCCGCTAATGCCATTGGCGGAAAGTATTTAAATGATTGCACGCTATATGTCACATTAGAACCATGCTTAATGTGTGCAGGAGCATTACACTGGAGTCACATAACTAAAATTGTTTTTGGTGCCAGTGATGAAAAAAAAGGATATAGCAAAATCAATCAAAGTGTATTACATCCTAAAACAGTTGTAGTTAAAGGTGTTTTAGAACAAGAATGCTCCAATATTTTAAAAGAGTTTTTTCAAAATAAAAGAAAATAAAAATGAATTTAGATTTAAAACATAAACAAGCTATTGTATGCGGAAGCACACAAGGAATTGGAAAAGCAATTGCTTTAGAATTAGCAAACTTAGGAGCGAGCGTTACTTTAATTGCACGTAATGAAGAAGCTTTAAAAGCGACTAAACAAGAGTTAAGCACTACTGCCGGACAACTCCACTCTTATTTATGTGTTGATTTCAGTAAGCCGGAAGAATTAAAACAAATTGTTGAAGCTTATTTACAACGTCAACCTACAGTTCATATTTTAGTAAATAATACAGGCGGACCTCCTGCCGGACCAGCACACTTAGCTAAAACAGATGAATTCATTTCTGCATTTAACAATCATTTAATTTGCAATCATATTTTAGCTCAGGCTTGTATTGAAGGCATGAAAAATGCAAAATACGGACGTATCATCAATATCATTTCTACGTCTGTTAAACAACCTTTGGCTAACCTAGGTGTATCAAATACAATACGTGCTGCTGTTGCTAACTGGGCAAAAACTTTAGCTAACGAATTAGGTAAATTCAATATCACAGTTAATAACGTTTTACCGGGAGCAACCTCAACCGTTCGTTTAAAATCTATCATCGAAAATAAATCCACTAAAACCGGTCATGCATTAGATGCTGTTACCAACGAAATGATTTCAGAAATACCGATGGGACGTTTTGCTGAAGCTTCTGAAATTGCTAATGCTGTCGCGTTTTTAGCGTCTCCTGCTGCATCTTACATCAATGGTATTAATTTACCTGTGGATGGTGGAAGAACCGGATGTTTATAAGATTATTTTCTGGTTAAATAATCAACTTTTTATAGTTAATTCTTTGTGGTAATTTAACAGGGAAAACCGTTAAAAACTTGGCAATTTGTCAACTTTTTAATATTATATTTGTTCCCATTTATTACCTGATTATACTAAAATTATGAAGATTATTATACCAATGGCAGGAAAAGGAAAACGTATGCGTCCGCACACGCTTACTGTTCCTAAACCATTAATTAACGTAGCCGGAAAACCAATTGTACAAAGATTGGTAGAAGATATTACTAAAGTTTGTGGCGAAAAAGTAGACGAAATTGCCTTTATCATAGGTCCTGATTTTGGAAAAGAAGTTGAAGAGAACCTTGTAAAGATTGCTCAATCACAAGGCGCTAAAGGAACTATTTGCTATCAAGAGAAAGCTTTAGGTACAGCTCATGCTATTATGTGTGCTAAGGAAAGCATCACAGGAAAAACAGTGGTAGCTTTTGCAGACACTTTATTCAAAGCTGACTTTGTAATGGACACCAATCAAGAAGGTGTGATTTGGGTTCAAGGTATTGAAGACCCTCGTCAGTTTGGTGTAGTAAAAGTGAACGAAGCAGGAGTTATTACTGACTTTGTTGAGAAACCTGAAACTTTTGTGAGCAATTTAGCAATTATCGGCATCTATTATTTTAAAGATGGTGATAATTTGAAAAAAGAATTACAGTATTTACTAGATAACGATATTAAAGAAAAAGGAGAATACCAATTAACCAATGCTTTGGAAAACATGAAGCAAAAAGGCATTGCATTTACTCCCGGTAAAGTTACTGAGTGGTTAGATTGTGGAAATAAAGACGCCACCGTTTATACTAATCAACGCGTATTAGAATTCAATAAAGGCAATGCTGAATTGAAAGGAAAAAATATCGTTAGCGAAAATTCAGTGATTATTGAACCTTGTTTTATTGGAGACAATGTAGTGATTAAAAACTCAATAGTTGGTCCACATGTTTCTATTGGGTCTAACAGTTCAGTAAATAATGGGGTTATTCAAAATAGTATTATTCAGGCAAATACAAAATTGAGCAATACAGTTATCTCAAATAGTATGATTGGTGAAGGCGCTGAAGTAAAAGGTAAATCATTAGACTTAAGCATGAGTGATTACACAACTCTTTCATTATAATCTAAGAGGTAATTATTGAAATTTAAATCCCACATATTTTTTTATTTTTTATTCTTGCCGGCTTGGGTAATGTTTGCACTATCGTGTAAAACAAAACAACAAGCTTCTAAATCCGCTGGCTCGAAAGGTTTAACCGAACAAGCTCAGGTGAATTTCACTTTCAATTTTATTGAAGGTTGCCGAGAAAGAATGAAAGGGAATATTGAAATTGCCGAGAACAGATTTTTGGAATGTTTAAAGATTGACCCTACATCTGCGGCTGTAAAATATGAACTTGGAAATATTTTTAGATTCAACGGATTGTATGATACAGCCCTGAAATACGGGAAAGAGTGTGCTAATGATGAACCTAAAAACGAATGGTATCAATTATTGTATATCGAATGTTTACACAATAAACGTCAGTATTCGGAAGCTGCAGAAGTTTACGCTAGATTAGTGAAAAACTATCCTAACCGACCTGAATTTTACGAGGGCCTAGCTGCCGAATATATGTATGGTGGCAACTACGATAAATCATTTAAAACATTTGATGAGTTAGAAAAAAAATTTGGTGCTAACGAAGCCTTTACCATCAATAAAATAAAGTTGCTTCGCCAACTCAAAAAAAACAACGAAGCGGAAGCAGAATTTAAAAAACTGATTCAATCAAATCCAAGCGAAGCCAAGTATTATACTTACCTGGCTGAATTTTATCAGGAGAATAATCAAAATGATAAAGCCATGGATACTTACAAAGAAGTATTAAAAATAGATCCAAAAAATCCCATGGTTCATTTAGCTTTAGCAGATTACTACAAGGCTCAAAATGATAAAGAAAATTTTTACAAAGAAGTTAAAATAGCTTTTGAAAATCCTGACTTAGACGTTGATACCAAACTTAAAATTCTTTCTTCGTATTATGAACTAGCTGAATTGAATGACACTTACAAACAACAAGCTGAAGAACTTATTCAAATTACACTTAAACTACATTCTTCATCTGCGGAAATTCATGCATTATATGCAGACTTTTTATTGAGGGATAAAAAACTAAAAGAAGCACAGGCAGAATATTATGAATCTGTGAAAGCAGACAAGAACCATTTCAACACCTGGCAGCAGTTGATGTATGTTGAATCAGAAAACAACGATTATGCAGCTCTTGCTGTTCATAGTTCTGAGGCAATGGAGTTATTCCCTAACAACTCAATCCCTTACTTTTTTAATGGTTTTGCAAACATTCAATTAAAAAACTACAATAAAGCCATTGAATCATTGGAAGAAGGAATTGAATTTGTTTACAATAACAATCCTCTTTTAAAAGATTTTTATTCGAATCTGGGAGATGCCTATAACGCTATAAAAGATTACGCAAAATCCGACAAAGCATTTGATGATGCCTTAAAAGTTAATCCGGATGATGCTGATGTACTAAATAATTACGCCTACTTCTTATCACTGAGAAAAGAAAAATTAGAAAAAGCTGAGAAATTTTCTCGCAGAAGCAATGAATTGGCTCCAAACAACCGTTTATACATAGATACTTACGGTTGGATTTTATATCAACAAGGTAAATATACAGAAGCAGAAGAATGGTTAAACAGAGCCGTAAAAATGGGTCGTAAAGGAACTATATTGGAACATTATGGAGATGTGTTGTATAAACTAGATAAAAAAGAAGAAGCACTTAAATACTGGCAAGAAGCAAAAACAGTTGGAGGCGCTTCCAATTTGTTGGATAAAAAAATAGCTGATAAAAAATTATATGAATAAAAATAAGAACATATCACTCCTTGTTCTTGGTATGTTTATCATGCTGTTCTTTATGCTTTCCTGTAAATCTAAAAAGCACATTCAACAAACCAACACAAATACAACACAAGTAGAAGACACCATTGGGAAATGTAGATTAACCTTTAAAACAGCAAAAGCATTATCTAAACATATCAAAGAAAGTGAATTGGTGTATAAATGGATTTATGCCAAAGCCGATGTACAAACCATGATAGATGGAGAGGATCACAATTTGGATGTGAGAATAAGAGGCAGAAAAGACAGCGCCATTTGGATTTCGATACAAGCAGTAGGGTTGATAGATATAGCAAAACTACTAATTACCAGAGACTCGGTTAAGATGGTAGTGTATGTGAAAAAACAGTATTTCAAAGGAGACTTTAACTATATAAATCAATTATTGAATGCGGATTTAGACTTTGATATTATTCAGGCAGCCTTAATAGGTAATAGTGCAGATTTTGATGATGATGATACTAAAATGAAACCGGTAGTAGACAGAGAAAATTGCCATTATTTGTTAAGCACCGAACGAAAACGCAAATTACGCCGTATAACCAGCGGTCAGGATTCATTAAAGCGTTCTTTGCAAACCATGCGTTTAAATCCTGAAAATTTTAAAATTATTAATAACGATTTTGAGGACATATCAACTAACAGAAGTTTCCATGCTAAATACGAGAAATTCTCGGCACCCGACTCTGTTTTTGCACCACACGATGTTAATATTGAGATAAGAGCAGAGAAGAAAATAGACCTTAAAATTAACTATGTTCGCATAGAAATAAATCAGCCGCAAAAATTAACGCTGAACATACCAAAGAACTATGAGCCAATACCTATTAAAAAAGAAAAGCCTTAGCATATGCTTATGCTTTATTCTCTTTTTTGGTATTTCACAGCTTAGTTTTTCTCAAAAGTCCAGTCCTTCTCAAAAGGAATTACAAAACAAAAAAAATAAGTTGAATGATGACATCAAACAACTTAACTCTCAATTAAGCCAAACCAAAGCCAATAAAAAATCGCAGATTAATACCATTGTGGTAATTAATACCAAAATTAAGGTGCGAGAAGAATTAATCAGCACCATTAACCATGAATTGGCGCAAATAAACTCAAACATTAAAAAAAATGTGGCTGAAGTAAATGCTCTAAAAGCCAGTTTGGATAAATTGAAAAGCGAGTATGCCAAAATGATTTATTATGCGCAACGCAACCAGGACTCCTATACTAAAATAATGTTTTTGTTTTCGGCAGGAGATTTTAATCAAGCTTATATGCGTATTAAATATTTTCAGCAGTATGCTGCATTTAGAAAAAAACAAGCGGCAGAAATTGTAGCAACACAAAATATTTTAAATGAAAAGCTGAAAGAACTGGAAGCACAGCGACACGAAAAAAATGTATTGTTAGGTAATGAGCAGGAAGAGAAGCAGCAATTGGATGGAGAAAAACAACAACAAGAAATTGTGTTAAGTGAATTACAACAACAGGAGAAAGAATTAAAAGAGGAATTAGAAAAGAAAAAACGTGATGCCGAACAATTACAAGTTGCTATTAAGCGCTTAATTGAAGCAGAGATTAAACGTAAGCTAGAAGAATCGGTGAAAATAGCAGCCGAAAAACAAGCTAAGGCCGAAAAAGCAGAGAAAAATAAAAACAAAACTAAAACATCAAAAACCAAAGCAGAAATAAAAACTGAAGAAGCCAAAGCTACCGCACCGGAGTTAACAGCGGAGGCAGAGGCTTTGGGAGCAGATTTTTCGAGTAGTAGAGGTAAATTACCTTGGCCTGTAACAAAAGGTGTTATTTGCCAACCTTATGGAGAGTATGAGCATCCTGCCATTAAAGGATTTATGATGAATAACAATGGTGTGGAAATTTGTGCCAATAAAGGTACTCAGGCACGTGCTATTTTTGAAGGCGAGGTTACCAGTATTGCTATTTCTCCAACAGGCGGTAAATTAATTATCATCCGCCACGGCGAATATTTAAGTGTATATAGCAACATTGGCGATGTGTTTGTGAAACAAGGTGATAAAGTAAGCATTAAACAAACCATAGGAACCATTTTAGATGAAGATGGTAAAACCAGCATGAACCTTCAAATTTGGAAGGGACAAAAAACCATGGACCCAAGTGGCTGGTTATTTAATGCGAGGTAGTTCATTTAAATAATGAAAAAAATAATTTCTATTGCATCGATCTATTTGATTTTAGTTTGCGTTATCAGATTTATTTTCATTCCCGAAAAATATATTTATGGCCACAATCATGAATATAAATTTTTAGAATTTCTACTGATTGTAATTATTATTCCTGCCGGTATTGCATTATTATGCATAGCCAAAAGCAGTAATACTAATAAATCAATTGGTATCGGTGTGATGTTCGTAATATCTGGATTTGCAGGGCTTCTTTTATTCACTTTTATTGAAAAAAGTATAGCATCCTATCAAATTAATAAAGATGGAAAATTTACAACCGGCAAAGTTGACTACACTTATACGCAAAGAAAAGGTTCCCGATCATCTGGAAGCATACAGTACCACTTTATTGTAGCATTTAATATAGATAATTCTCAATACTACTCATTACCCGGATACACAGATGAAGAGAAATACAAAGTAGGCGATACGATTACTGTGAAATATCTGAAGAGAAATCCGTTTATCAATAAAATTTACTATAAAGAATAATTGAATTATAATTTCAATAAAACTTTTTTCACATCATAGACCTCTTTAATAAAAGAATTTTTTGTTTTATTTATTATATTTGATAACAAATAAAAACCAAAAAAGTGATGTAATATTGCTAAATCAGCAATATAAGCACCATAAAATAGTTCCTATAAGCTAGTTATACGCAACAAATTTTGCCACCTTCTCTTTTGCCTTGC